>NZ_JQKV01000002.1:0-600000 GCF_000746205.1 Halorubrum sp. BV1 | reverse complement strand
CGCGCGCAATCTCGGCGCCGATACCGGAACTCGCGCCGGTCACGACTGCCGCCTGTCCGTCCAATGGGTCCGTCTGTTGACTCGGTCGTTCCGTCATACCTAGCTCTGCGGACCACGCAATGGTATGTGTTTCCCCTGGTCGCCGGAGACTGTTCGCATGGGTACCGTTTCCGAGAGGATCGGCGCGACGATATTCAGCAGCATCCGAGCGACGATCGGCGGGCAAACACACCGGTGTCGAAGCGGTTCTTTGAGAGCGGATTTCTGTTCGTTTCCTCACAACAGAACATATATACTGGATGCTTCCGTCCGTCCGGACGAATGTCACGAGCAGTCGTTACTGGCGGTCTCGGTGGCGCGGCGAGTTGGGTCGTCTCTTCGCTCGCAGACCGGGGCTGGGACGTGCGGAGCATCGACTTTCGACGCCCGAGCGATCCGGGCGCAGGGCCCGCAAACGTCGACTTCCGCGCGGCGGACTTGACGGAACAGGGACAGACCTGGGAACTGATCTCGGAGTTTGATCCCGACTACGTCATCCATTTCGCGGCGTATCCGAACCCACTTGGGCACGGGGGCGCACACGTCTACGAGAACAACACGATCAGCACGTACAACGTCCTCACAGGCGCGGGAAACGCCGGTGCGGACATCGTCTGGGCCTCCAGCGAGACGGTGTACGGAACCGTTTTCGCGGACCCGTCCTTCCTCCCGGACTACTTCCCGATCGACACTGACCATCCGATGCGGCCCGAGGACCCGTACGGGACCTCCAAGGTCACCGGCGAGGAGATCGCAAAGATGGTGACTCGGCGTCACGATGTGTCCGTCGCCTCGATCCGCCCGTCGTGGATCAACTATCCCGGAAGCTACGACGCGGCGACGATCCGGGAGAACTTCGATATGGAGACCGCGAGCCTCGACGACGACTTCGGTGTCACCTTCCACAACGCGGCCGGGAACTTCTTCTCCTACGTCGACATCCGCGACGTGGTCTCTCTGACCGAGCGCGCGATGGAGGTTGATTTCGACGGACACGAGCCGTTCATGGCCGTCGCAGCGGAGAATCTGCTCGGCGTGGATACCGTCGACGCCGTCGAAGCCACGTACGGTACCCTCCCGCCCGAGGTCGACATCGAGGGTGACCAGTCGGCGATCGATTACAAGAACGCTCGCGAGGTCCTCGACTGGGAGCCCGAACACTCCTGGCACGAGGCCGAAGACGAGTCCGTCGCCGGCCCGAGCTTCGTCTGAGATCGGACTCGGTCCACGGCGGTAGCTGGATGTCTACGACAACGCGCACAACACCGGTCAGCGGTCGATTGCGGAGCGGAACTCGGGCCGACCGGTCACACCAATATCCACGCGGTAGCGGTTCCCGCGCCCGTGCCGTTTGTTTCGCGGGTGTCGACGCACGCCGTCGTCATCTCCACCGGTTCGTCGTCGCCGACGAGGGGTAGCGACTCCCTGCTGGCAAAAACAACCGAAACACCCGCCGCTCGGGATGCTTCCGCATTCGGGCGGAGGGTGGTTCACTTCATCTGCTTCGGCGGGCTGCGAGTTGTCGATTCCGGCGGTCGTCCCAAAGCTTCTCGTACGTCGACCCCATCGATACGGATGATGACGGAAACCCACTACAACTACGTCGATGGCGAATGGATCGCCGCCGACACCGGAGAGACCTTTGCAGTACACAATCCCGCCGACCGCTCGGACGTCGCCGGCGAGTTCCAAGAGTCGGGGACCGCAGACGCCGAGGCGGCCGTCGAAGCCGCTGCCGAGGCCAGTGAGGCGTGGGCCGGCACGCCCGGGCCCGAACGGGGCCGTGTACTGCGGGCCGCCGGACAAAACCTCGCGGACCGCAAGGACGAACTCACCGAGACGCTCGTCCGCGAGGAAGGAAAAGCCCGGCCCGAGGCCGCCGGCGAGGTCCAGCGTGCCATCGACATCTTCGCGTACTACGCCGCGAAGGCGAGCGACATCGGAGGCACGGTTAAGTCCTCAAGCAGCGAGGACACGCGCCTGTATACGGTGAACGAACCGGTCGGTGTTGCAGGGCTCATCACTCCGTGGAACTATCCGATCGCTATCCCGGCGTGGAAGATCGCGCCGGCGCTGGCGACCGGTAATACGATCGTCTTCAAGCCGGCCTCGCAAGCCCCCGGCGTCTCGCGGAAGCTCGTCGAGTGTCTCGACGAAGCCGGACTGCCCGACGGCGTCCTCAACTACGTCACCGGTCCCGGGAGCAAGGTCGGCAAGACCTTCTCGACACACGAGGCGGTCGACGCCGTTTCGTTCACGGGCAGTTCGGCGGTCGGTGACACTGTCGGCGAGCAGGCAAACGAGACCGGCAAGCGGGTCCAACTTGAGATGGGCGGCAAGAACCCCGCGGTCGTGATGCCAAGCGCCGACGTCGACGAGGCCGTCGACATCGCCGTCAGCGGTGCCTTCGGCGTCACCGGACAGGCCTGTACGGCCACCTCACGGGCCATCGTCCACGAGGACGTCTACGAGGAGTTCGTCGAGGGTGCCGTCGCGGCGGCCGAGGCCATCGAGGTCGGTCCGGGCCTAGACGGAGCCGAGATGGGGCCACAGGTCAGTGAAAGCGAACTCGACAGTACCCTCGAGTACGTCGACATCGGCGTCGACGAGGGAGCGACGCTCGAAACCGGTGGCGACGAGGTCGACGCCGGCGACGGATTCTTCGTCGAACCCGCGGTGTTCTCCGACGTCGAGCCCGATATGCGGATCGCACAGGAGGAGGTCTTCGGCCCGGTGCTAGCCGTCATTCCGGTCGGAAGCTACGAGGAGGCAGTCGATGTCGCAAACGGCGTTCGCTACGGTCTCTCGGCCAGCATCGTCACACAGGACCTCTCCGAGGCAAATCGGTTCGTCGAGGACGTCGACTCCGGCGTGGTGAAAGTCAACGAGAAGACCACCGGACTGGAGCTACACGTCCCGTTCGGCGGCGTGAAAGACTCCTCTAGCGAGACCTACCGCGAACAGGGTGACGCCGGGCTCGACTTCTACACCATCTCGAAGACGGTGTACATGAACTACTGATCTGTCACGCTGGGGTCTCTATCGTTCGACCAGCCCGCTGGCATAAGTACGATGACGCACGTCAGCGCTCGAAGAACGAGCTGTCGAGAGCAGTGTGACAGACTTCGAGTGCTGCTGTGTAGAAACACACAGTAGCGCCCCCGTATCACGTATCCAGCCAATCAAACGACTTGTAGAGCGTGGTGTGATCGGAGATGTCGTCTCGATTTCAGTCGCGAGTGTCACGAACTTGAGCTAGGTACGTCATTCGATTCGGCATTTCACGGTAGCTGTGGATGCCTTCGAGCCGAAAACGGTGAAGCACAATCAGTATCAGTCGACGACGGCGACAGCTCGGATGGGAGAGCCGGAACCGTCCTCGATTTTGAGGGGCAGAGTCACGAGCAGGGAGAACGGCGGCAGATCTGCTAGGTTCGTGAGATTCTCGACGATGTACGTCTCGTTCCCCAATAATTCGTAGTGGGCGGGAAACGACTCGTCGTGTGCCACGTCGATGGCGGCGGTGTCACACCCGACGAGGGCGACTCCCGCATCGGTGAGATACGTTGCCGCCTCTTCCGAGAGCCCCGGCCAGTCGGCTAGATACTGGTCACCGTCGGGGCCTGTATCCCAGCGCTGGTCCCACCCGAACTGAAAGAGGACGCGGTCGCCCTCTTCGAGTTCCCCGTGGTTTTCTTCCCACTCCGCGATGCGTTCGGCCGAGACTGTCGAATTCTCCTCGATGTCGGTGACGTCGATGGTGGCCGCCCGACCGATAAGGCGCTCAAGCGGGACGGACGCGATATCGTAGTGTGCATCACCCTCGGGGATGAAGTGGAGAGGGGCGTCGATATGGGTCCCGGTATGCTCGCCGAGCGTCAGCCGGTAGTGGCAGGCGACGTCGCCCCGCTCGTAGGACTCATACAGCGTGTGGCCGTACCGGGCGTGTGTTGGAACGGCGGGGATACCCTCTTCGAGCGTCTGGGAGAGATCGACGACCTCCCCGTCGACGAGCGCGCCAACCGCCTCCGAGATCCCCGTGTCGTCGCTCATCGACGACCATCCCACGGGATCGCACTCGGCTCCGCGTTCGGTTCTGTCACTTGGTTGCTGTGTTCCGACATGGGTGTTTGTCTCGTCTCCATTGGAAGTCGTTGTGAGTCGTCGCCTCCGCTTGCAGTCTCCCCCATGGACCGTTGGCCCACGGACGGACGCACTTGCAAGCAAACGGGTGGTTCGGAGGATCGATCCATCATTTCACGATGTCAATCTTGTCACGGTCCATCGACATTGCGACGGCAAAGATGACGACGAATCCTAGGATGATTTCCTGCACGAACGACTGGACGCTCAAAAGATTCATCCCGTTCGTCAGGACGCCGATGACGAGGACGCCGAGAATTGTTCGGTGTGGACCGCCGACACCGCCGGTCAGTGCGGTGCCACCCATCACGATGGCCGCGATGGACTGGAGGAGCAGCCCGCTGCCCATCCCCGGCGTCGCCGAGGAGATGCGTGCGGCCAGCAGGACACCGGCGAGACCACAGAGCGTCCCGGAGACCACGAACGCACCGATCTTGTAGCGGTCGACTTTCACTCCGGAGAAGTCCGCGACCCGCTCGTTTTCCCCGAGGGCGTAAGTGTAGCGACCGAACGTCGTTTTCCACGCCAACAGGGACACCAACACGTACACGACAAGCCCCCAAACGACGAGGTTCGGCACTTGGGGAATGGTGCGGCCAATGGCGATCTGCCGGATTCCCTGCGCGTTGAACGGCACGGAGTAGCCGCCGGTCATCAGCAAGGCAGATCCGCTGAAGACGGACAGCGAACCGAGCGTGACCAAGAAGGAGGGAATCTTCCCCTTCGCGAACACCACGCCGTTCAGGACGCCTACACCCGTCCCCGCGAGGACGCCCACCGGGAGCGCGAGCAATCCGAACTGGTAATTGTTGATGAGCAACGCCGTGACGACGCCAGACAGCGAGACGATCGAGGCGACCGACAGGTCGATGCTCTGCTGAAGGATGGGAAAGGTGCCGGCGAGAGCGACGAACAGCAGGATCATACTATTCATCATCACGTTCCCGACTAGGTTGTCGTAGGTTAGAAACACGTCCGAGGTAGCAGTGAACACGCCCATCAGAATGAACAACATCAGGAACGGGCCGAGGTCTATGAGAATGTCTGCGACTGAACGGTTCTCTCGATACTGTCTGATCCGATCGACGACTGGGTTGTCTGTAGTTTTCCCTGACATGTTAAATCATCTTTTTGATTAGTTCCGATTCCGTCGGCTTGTCCTCAGGGGGTGCGTCAACGATATCGACCATCTCACCTTCTTGCATCACGCCGATGCGGTTACTCAAGCCGATGAGTTCGGGAAGTTCGTCCGCGATGAACACCATCGAGACGCCATCCTCGGCCAGTTGGCGGAGGATACGATACACCTCCTCTTTGGCCCCCACGTCAATGCCGCGGGTCACGTTGTCCATCACAAGGACGGACACCTCGCGCTGGAGGTTCTTTCCGAGGACAACTTTCTGTTGGTTGCCGCCGCTGAGTTGGATGAGCGGCGTCTCGATGCTGGGTGTTTTGACGTTAAGCTGCTCAATGACGTCGGTTGCCATCTCGTCTTCCTTTTCGAAGTCGATGAGCCACGGGACCGTCCCCACCCCCGGCACTTTGTCGGCGACGAGTTCCGTACCGATGCTCGGTAGTGATACGTTGACACGCAACGGCTGGTAGAGGAGCGTTCCCTCAGACTGGCGCTCTTTCGGTACGTAGCCGATCCCGTGATCGACCATCCGGTGGACAGATCCCGTCTCGACGGCGGATCCGTTGACGGCGATCGTTCCCGTTTCGGCCCCTTTGACACCGCTCAGGACGCGACCGAGAGCACTCTTCCCGCTCCCCATCACGCCACAGATGCCGAATATCTCGCCCTCGCGCAGCTCGAACGAGATGTCCTCGAAGTGGCCCTCGCTGCCGAGGTTCGACACCGAGAAGACGGATTCGTTGTTCTTGACGCTGTGCTGGTCAGAGACTTGATAGTACTCCTCGGAGACCTCACGGCCGACCATACTCTGTTGGAGTTTGTCCTCGGTGGCGGCTTCCCGCTGGAGGTGATTGACGACTTCGCCGTCCCGGAGGACGTAGATTCGGTCGCTGACCTCGAGTACCTCGTCAAGTTCGTGAGAGACGAACACAAACGAGGCCTGATCACGGAGGTCTTCGATGCGGTCGAAAAGGAGGTCGCGACCATCCTCTTCGAGTCCCGCGGTCGGTTCGTCAAGGAGGATTATCGGGTGGTCGGTGTGGACCGTCTCCGTGAACGCCTTCGCGATACTCAGCATCTGTCTGTCGCTGAACGAGTAATTCGCGACGCGCTTTTCCAGATCCAGATCGATCCCGAGCGTGTCCAGAATTTCTGCGCCGTCGCGTTTGAGCGTCCCGGAGTCAAGGATGCCCGCGGTCGCGTAGTCGGGGAACTGCTCCAAGAAGAGGTTCTCGTAGCCCGAGAGGTTCGGAATGACGTTGTGTTCCTGATGAACGATGGCAATCCCGTGTTGGGACGCCTCACGAGGGCTCGTTATAGACACCTCGTCGCCGTCGACGTAGATATGACCGCGGTCCTGCTGGTAGATGCCGCTGAGGATGTTCAACAGGGTGCTCTTGCCAGCGCCGTTCTCGCCCACGAGGCCGACGACCTCGCCGGTCCGCAATTCGAACTCGACATCGTCAAGCGCGACCACGTTCGTGAATTCCTTCCTGATGTTTTCGACCCGGAATCGCACCGGAGAGTCCGAATCCGTTATGGCGTCCTGTTCGGCCGTATCGACGTTCGCACTCATAATCTGAGTCGGAGCGAGATGACGTCCGATGTTGTGTGTGTTGTTATCATACTGTGTTCAAGAAAATGCCGCAACGGCGGCGCTTATAGGTACGGATTCTTACCGTTCTGGTTCCGCTGACGGTAGTTCTGGTCGACCTGGTCGAAGAGTTCTTGATTGTCGTAGGCGTCCGGGATCTCGAGGTTGGACGGGCGGTTGGACTCGGTCCACTTGAGCTGCTCCCACTCGGACTTCCGAATGGGGACGAGTCGATGCTGGGGGTCCCAGTCGTCGCCGCTCTCGTGGACTGACATCGCCTTCCAGTCGTACGGAGAGTGCCCGTCGGAATACGCCACGGACAGGTATTTTTCCGGCGTGGAGAATCGGGTTTCGAGGTCGGAGAACTTCGATTGATCCAACTCGGGGTTGAGGACCGTCAGCGTCCGCACCCACATCATTCGTTCCGGAACCTTCGGCCGCCACCCGTGGAGCCAGTCCCATCCCTTGGCGACCGCCCAGCCGCCCTGCCAGAAGGGCGGTGCGGCCTGTTCTTGGACCTGGTACGGTTCTCCGGAGTCCGGACCGTTGTTCTGGAGGTACTCGATGTTCGAGAGCGCCCCGTCGAACCCGGTGAACGGGATCGCCATATCGTTCTCGGAAAGGATCGACGCCGCACCGAGTCCCAGAGTGCCGTTGTTGCAGTAGACGCCGTCGATGTCGTCGCCGTAGTTCGAGACGAACGCCGACATCACTTCGCGCCCTTTCTTGCGCGTCCACCCGCCGGAGTACTGGCGAGCCAAGACGTTGATATCGGGGTACTCCGCGGCCGCTTGCTTGAAGCCTTCGTAGCGGTACGACCCGATGTGGCCCTTCGGACCGAGAATGACCACGACGTTCCCCGATCCGCCCATCTCCTCGAAGAGAATTTTAGCGGGGATCGCTCCCGCGTGGTACGTCTCCGGAATCTGGTATTGGACGAACTCCGGACCGACGGACGAGGGCACTAGCCACTTGCCCATCGACCAATACTCGAAGAAGGGGATGCCGTTCTCCACGGCCGTTTCGGCGAGCGATTGGACGCCGGAGTCGCTCGGTGCTGTCGCCGCAACCATATCTGCACCGCTCGTGATAGCACCCTCGATCTGGGAGATCTGTTTGCTCAGTTGCCCCCCGTGATCCTGTGCGTTCGCTGTCAGCCCGAAGTCCTGCGCTGCCTCCTCCATCCCGTTGAGGAAGGCTTTCCAAAGGTCAATTTTCAGGCTGTCTGGGGACATGAACGCCTGGTCGATTGATCCTTCATATCCGCCGTCACCACTGCTGGTTGTCGTTCCATCGTCGCCGGACCCGTTATTGGAAGTGCCGGAGCAACCAGCGAGCGACGTAACGGTCGTCGTCCCGATAGCACCTCCGACGGCCTTCAGGTACCTCCGACGTCGGTGTCGGATACCATCGCCTTCGCTATTTTGTGCCATAGGCACTCACAGCTTTTTGACCACTTCACAAAACGTTTGGGGTCATTTATTATAATATTCGTTCGTCGGTGTTGTGGTCAGTATCCAGAGACGTCGCAGTCCGCCGGTCTGAGGGGAACTCTCTCCGTTCTGGTGAGAGATTATATCTTATGGGTGCGCCGAAAGCGTTCTCTCACGCCGGTCGCCGGGCGGACGACGTTGGTGACACTGTGCGGTCCCTCGGGGTCGACTGCGAGGACCGCGGTCGGATCGCGAATAAGGACAGGGAACGCGACATCGAGGCACGCAGCGCTCGGACTCGCGGACAACGCGGTGTTCGTCGTCAGTCCGACCCCCTTCGAGGCAGCAGAGGTCGTCGATACCCGTAGATACACTCGACGCGACCGGCTCCAAGTCATCGTTGGACGCGGCCGCTCGGATGGGGTGCCGTGCCGACGACCGAAATCATGAACGGTTTTAAAAACGACAGATCACCGGTGGGACGACGGTGGCACGACGCCGGGTGATGACACGTCGACCCGGTCGCCGATGCGCACGACTTCGAGGCTGTGCGGGTGCTCGTAAGATGTGGCCGATTCGTGGATCGACTTCGGGTCGGCCAGGACGCCCTTCCACATATCGTAGTGTGACGGGAGATACCGATCGAGCTGGAGTGCGTTCGCCGCCTCGACGGCCTCGTCCGGCGTCATATACCACTTTGTAGGGCGGGTTTCGTCCTCAGCAGCGTGGTGGACGCGCCCGGTGGTGCCGACTGCGAGGACGCCGAGGTCGATGTCGAATTCTTCGCCGATCGCGGTGAATTCCGTCGCCGGCTTGCTGTCGCCGCCGTGGAAGAATACTCCCGAGTCGTGCTCGATAACGTAAGACACGGGCTCGATCGCGTCGCCGTCGTTCGCGCTTCGGACGTGGACCGTGAAGTCACCGACGGAGAACTCGTCTCCGGCGGCGACGACCTCCCGACGGTCGCTGTCGACCCGCAGATCGCCGTCGTAGTCCGGTGACTCGTACGACGCGCTCGGCGCATAGAGCGTGCCGCCATCGTCGAGCAGCGGGCCGAACGAAGGCGGATGCATATGGTCTATGTGTTCGTGCGTGATGAGGACTCCGTCACATTCCGTCGCATCGTCGGGATTCATCGGGACGGGGATCATCCGAACGAGACCCGGCGGGTTCGCGTCGGCGAAATACGGATCGATGTACAGTGTCGTCGTCGTTGAACGAACGACGAAGCCGTTGCAACCGAGGTACCAGACCGCGACCCCCTCGGGGGCGGTCCGCTCGATTTCAGTCACGAGCCAGTCTTCCCAGGTCGAGTGGATCGTCTCTTCCGTCATAGAGTTCAATCGCCCGCTCAGAAGTGTTCCCACGAAACACATTGAGTATTTTGGGTCGGTCGGCGTGAGCTGTTTGAGTCTGCAAGCCATCTATACCCCCGCGGAACACGAACATCGCTCGGTCGTGATCGTCTTCCGTTCGGTACTGTTCCGGACTCGATTCACCGGACAGAGAACTACCGCAGCGAGGCGTGGGTCCGCGAGTTTCGCGAAGTCGCGCTGATGTGTGTCGTCTGTACATCACGCGTTTCGTCACACAGTGATCTCTTTGCCTTCCAGCGATTCAACACGACCGGTGAGACGGTGTATATGAACTACTGATCTGTCACGCTGGGGTCGCCCCGTCGACCGAAACTCGACGTGTCTCATCTCCGTCCGGTTCGCCGTCAGTCCGCCCGACAGTATCTCACGACAACCAGCGTGCAACGCGCCTGTCTGAGAGGGACACCAATCAACGGAGTCAATATATTCGCCCGCAGAAATCGAATTCCGCTCCCTTTCCAGACCGTCTCGATCGATCCCGAAGTCGGGATGTGGTCAACGTAGTCCACGATGGTGTTTCGATTGGAAACCAACAGTCGAATACGTATCGTTTCCACATACAATTTTGAATTCTGTTATATAGTGCCGATCAGCTCCGGTCTATAGCCGGATACTATTCGACGATCGAGCCGCGGTGCGGCAGATTCGAGACGACCGTCTCGCGGTTCAGCGCGGGGAGGACGTCACCCAACGCATCTGCCGGCAACGTACGCCAGCAAAAAGCCGAAAGTATCGGTGTTTTTCGAATTTGTTTATAAATGCGAGTGGCTGATGCGCAGGTTAGCCAACGGAGCGACGGTGCGTCAGTGAACGTGTTATCACAAACGCGTTTCCGGTCCAACGACGGCACCGTGCAAACCGGGAATGCAAAACAATCATATGATATACTATACATTAATAGAATACTCAGATTTCAAACTTTTTTGATCGCACTCATCTGAGTTAATAGCAAGCAACAAACGAGAACACCGTTCGGAACCGTCTCAAACGTCTCCACTGGAGTTGATGTCTTCGGATGGAGATCGGAGGTTCCCCTGACAGTGTGCGCTACCGTTATGCCGAACCTGCACGACGAACGCATCGCGTCTATCAGTTCGACGCCAGAAGGGCAACCACTGACGAGCCCACGGTGAAGTCGTGGACGACTGACTCGATCCCACCATTCTCAACACCACGAGGGTCGAACCAAGCTACTTTACCGACAGCCCCAGTATACCCGGTACCTATCCGATGCGTGACAGTCAGGATCCGGAACACCAGGGCGAGACGGTGAACTCCATCGTCCCTGATGCCGACGGCGAAACCACCGCGCTCTCGACTGAGCCGAATGCGGCGGCTGCTCAAGACGGTAGTGTCGAACCAGTCGAGACAGACGACGCGACCGAACAGTCGTCGGCAATCGCCCCGACCGATCCCGACTCGAAGGCAGAGATTAGTACTGAGATTCTAGCGGCGGTCAAAACCTCGTTCGCGCAGCTTGCCGAAGACGCCTATCCGGGGCGCCCGTCTGAGGAGTTTATCGAGGAGGAGTTTTTTGATTTCAGGTATCTTGACGAGTACGAGGAGATCGAGCGGTACTGGGTGAACCGACCGTTTGCGTACGTAACGATTCTTTACGACGAGGATACCAATACGAACCGCTACCATGTGGTCGAACCCGACCTCGACGAGTTCGAGGAGTACGTCCGGGAGGACCTCATCCGAGCGCTCCGGAGCGACCTCATGTACAAAGAGTTCGAGGACACAAGCGATCGTGCGGCCGTCTTCGACGCGGAAGTGCCCCGCGTGATGGAGGACCACGCCGCGACCATCGCGGACGGCTCCCTCCAACAATTGCTCTACTATCTGCGACGCGACTTCGTGAACTACGGCAAGATCGACCCGATCATGCGCGATCGCCACATCGAGGACATCTCCTGTGACGGCGCGGGGATGCCAGTGTTCGTCTACCATCACGGCTACCGCGACCTGCGGACGAATCTCTCCTTCGGCGAGGAGCGCCTGAGCGCGTACGTCGTCCGACTGGCTCAGCGCGCCGGCAAGCACCTCTCTGTCGCCGACCCGCTTGCCGACGCGTCGCTCCCGGACGGCTCCCGGGTACAGTTAACGCTCGGCGGCGAAGTCACGACGAGGGGGTCGAATTTCACGGTGCGGAAGTTCGCGGAGGTGCCGTTCACGCCCATCGACCTCATCAACTGGGGGACGTTCTCACTCGAACAGATGGCGTATCTCTGGGTCGCCGTCGAAAACAACGCCTCGCTGTTGTTCGCCGGCGGCACCGGGTCGGGGAAGACGACAAGTCTCAACGCCGTTTCGATGTTCGTCCCACCTGAGAGCAAGGTCGTTTCCATCGAGGACACTCCCGAAATCACGCTCCCGCACGACAACTGGATACAGAATGTGACTCGCGAGGGCGTGACGGCCGGCGGCCGCGGCTCAGTCGGAATGTTCGACCTCCTGCAGTCGGCACTCCGGCAGCGCCCCGAATACCTCGTCGTCGGTGAAATCCGAACGGAGCCGGAAGTTGCGCTCACGTTCTTCCAGTCGATCGCAACCGGCCACACGGCCTACACCACGTTCCACGCCGACTCGGTGCAAGGCCTGTTGAGTCGACTGGAGAACGAACCGCTGAACGTCCCGGCACAGATGCTGAGCAACCTCGACATCGTCTCGATCCAGCAACAGACGACCCAAGACGGGACGCGCGTCCGACGGAACCGAGGACTCGTCGAGTTAGCTCGCGACCCAGACGATCCGACCAGCGTCGACACACACGAGGTGTTTCGTCGGGATCCGAGCACAGACACGTTCAGCCAGGAGAACAGTTCGAACGTCCTCGGGCAGATCGCCGCCGAGCGGGGCTGGACGCCGGGGCGGATCGAAACCGCGCTGGACCGACGGGAAGAGGTGCTTGACTATCTACTTACAGAGGACATCACGGCCTACGAGGATGTCGCACAGGTAATACAGGGATTCATCCGGGATCGACAGTACATCCTTGACGAGGTGCGAGCCGGCGAACTCGATCCCGACGATATCGCGGTCATGGAGGACGACGATTGACCCGTGACCGGACGTGATACGTCCGAGGCTGACTCTTCGCCCGAGGCTGACTCTTCGGAGGCCGCCGACCCGGCCTTCCGTGAGCCTGGCCTCGACGAGGCGACCGCTGAAGCCGTTCTCGACGACGCCTTTGACGACGGTGGCCACGATGCGGACGGCTCCGCGATCGACACCGACCCGGGGGGACCGGATGAGGAGTCGGAGCCCGAACCGGAGCCGGAAGAAGCGATCAGCGATCCGCTCACCGAAGAGCGCCAGCTCGGCGAGGCTGAACAGGCGACGCTCCGTGAGGCCTACGGATACGTCCGGGCGTTCTTCAAAGCCCGGCCCACCCGCTATCGGGGCCTCCAGCGACGCCTTAAACAGGCGCGTGTCAGGGATACCTACGACGAGTACCTGACCGATAGCGTCAAGGCTGCGGTGGTCGCTGGGTTCGTCGCAGGGATTGTAGTCGCCGCCGTCGTAGGGGGGATCGCGCTGACGACGGGACTCGATGTCCTCGAACCACTGTTGGGTGTCACGGGACCGCTTCGGGGGGTGTTTGTTGCCAAGCCGCTGATCGGTGCCGTCTTCGTTGTGCCGTTTCTGGCCTCCGTCACCGCTGCGGGGGCGGTATGGATGGGGCGCAACTACTATTATCCACGTAGCGTCGTCGCCGCTCGCCGTCGAAGCATCTCGCTGAACCTGCCGTATGCGATCACGTTCATGTACGCCCTTTCCAGCGGTGGAATGACGTTTGATGAGATCTGTCGACAGCTTGGCGACAACGAACAGGTGTACGGGGAGGTTGCCAACGAGTTCGATGTCGTTGTCCGGGAAATCGACCTGTTCGGAAACGACCTGTTGCAGGCGCTCAGCAACCTCCGACAGCTGACGCCGAGCGACGATCTGCGCCGGTTCCTCGACGACCTCCTGGGGGTGCTCGAATCCGGCGGTGACCTCGAGACGTTCCTCGAAGAGGAAGCCGAGGAGTACCTCGACAGCGCACTCGAAGAACAGGAGTCGTTCATCGACACCCTCGGCGGGCTGAGCGAGGTGTTCGTCATCGGGTTCGTCGCCGCACCGCTGTTTCTCATCGTCGTGTTGATGGTGGTGAGTTTTCTCGGGGCCGACACCGTCGACCTCATCGCCGCGCTCGTGTATCTCGTCTTTCCGCTGGCGATGGCCGGGTTCCTCCTCGTCGTCGATCTGCTCTCGCGCCCCTACGAGGAGCCGACCGCGAATCTCTCGATCGAGGACGAGCGGATGATTGTCACCGAGCAAGTTGCGGACGATCCACGCTTTCCGGCCTACCAGCGGACGAAACGGGAGACCGGACTCCGTGCGTTTCTGGCCGATCCGTTCCGGGCGATCCGACGACGACCGTCGCTTTCGCTCGGGATCACTATCCCGCTCGGTGGCGTCGTCGTCGGGGTCGCCATCTGGACGGGAATTGTGTCACCCAGCGTCTCGGGATTCCTCGCGACGCCGCTTCGGACGACGGTCGGGCTCCTCGTCGGGCCGCTGATCGCAACGACGGCACCGGTGATGGTGCTTCACGAGCGCGAACGCCGCCGAACACAGACTATCACCGAACGGTTCCCCGACGTGTTGAACATCCTCGCGAGTGCGAACCAGATGGGCGTCGACATCGTCGACGCCTTCGAGTTAGTGACACGGTGGGCCAGCGGGACCCTCGCCACCGAACTCGAGAAGGTTCGCAACGATATCGCTTGGAACCACGACCTGACACGGGCACTCCTGGATTTTGCCGACCGACTGAACGTGCCACAGCTGAGCCGGACGATGACGCTGATTGCCGAGGGGAGCCGATCGAGCGGTGATATCGCCGGACTGTTGGAGATCGCAGCCGCCGATACGCGATCCCGGGAGAAGTTAGCTCGGGCGCGCCGCCGTGAGGTCGGGTCGTACGTCGCCATCGTCGTCGTCGGGTTTCTCGTCTACCTGTTGGTCATCGTCATGGTGAGTGCGAGTTACCTTACCCCGATCGGCGAGATCGCGGCCAGTTCCGGAGACGGTGGCGGCCACGGAGCGGTGTCGCTGGGGTCAATTTCGGTCGAGACCTACCGACTGCTGTTCCTACACTCGGCTCTGATTCAGGGCTTCGGGAGCGGGCTCATCGCGGGAAAGCTCGCCGAAAATGACGCACTGAGTGGACTGAAATACGGACTGGGGCTTGTCGTGCTCACGGTCGTGGTGTTCTTCCTCTTGGTGTAACCATGTCTGACTCATCCACCTCTCCTCGGCGTTCACGGCCGCCACGGTTCACGGAGTGTCGCACCGACCGCCAGACACACCGGGCTGCTGACCGCGCCGTCTCGCCGGTTATCGGCGCAATCCTGATGTTCGCCTTGGCGCTCGCGCTGCTGGCCATCCTCCAGACGACGGCGGTGCCTGCACTCAACGAACAGCTCGAATTCCAGCACAACGAGCAGACGCAAGACGAGATGGCCGAACTCGAAACCGTTCTCGGGCGGGTCGCGGCGACGGGTTCCGATGAGACGGGCTCGGTCAGCGCAGGGCTCCGCTATCCGCCGCGGATGTTCTTCGTCAATCCGCCGCCAGCCAGCGGGACCGTCCGGACGACCGACGCCGCGACCATCGATGTCGTCAACGGTCACGCGACGGGTGAGACGGCCGACTACTGGGACGGGGCGGAGAAGTCGTTCGAGACGCGGGCGGTCGTGTACGCGCCGAGCTACAACGAGTACGCCAACGCCCCGGACACGGTCGTCGAACCGTGGGTCGTGTACAATCGGTTCGAGGAGGCTCGACTGGCGATCACGGAGCAAGACCTCGTCGATGGTCGCCGCCTCACGTTAACGACGCTTCGTGGAGAGCGCACTACATCTCGAACCGACCGCCTCTCGATCGGCGTCGAACCGACGAGTGCGCCGGCTCGCACGGTGACCGTTCGGGCTGACGACGACCCGATGCGGATAACGATCCCGACAGAACTCACCGAAGATGAATGGGACGACCTCCTCGCCGCGGAACTCGATCCGGCCAGCGATCCGGACAACGATCGGTACGTGACCAGTGTCGACTGCCAGCAGGATCCGCCGACGCCGTGTGGTCGCCTCACGCTCACGCTCGAACCGGGCGCGACGTACGAACTCCGGCTTGCCGCCGTCGCTGTCGCCGGCGAGGTTCCCGAACCACCCGCGACGTATCTCACCGATGTCTCGGGAAACGCGACGGCGATCCCCGAAAACGGGGGTCAGAAACTCGTCGTCGAGGCCCGTGATCGCTTCGATAACCCCGCCAGCGGGGTCACGGTAACTGGGGATGTAGACGGTGACGGAACTCTCAGATCCGTCGACGCCACCACCGGGGTCGATGGCCGGGCGGCATTCGTCTACGAGGCTCCCGAGTCCGTCGACGGGAGTCGAGACGTGACGGTCACACTCGCGTTCGGAAGCGACCAACCACGTCAGGAAGCCGCCTTCTCGGTCCGCGTAATGGACACTGGCGGATCCGGAAGCGGGGGCACCAGCGCTGGAAACGGGGCGGCGCCAGAAACGACGATCACGAACGTCGACGCAAACACGGCAGGCGCGCGGGACCGCTTCCGGGTCAGCGTCGACGCGACTGATTCGGACGGCGACTTGGACCGCATCGAGTTTGCCCTTCGCGATCCGGAGACGGGAACCGTCATCGACTCTGCGACTGCGAGCGCCAGCGGCGGGGCCGACAGCGCGACTGAGCGACTTACCGCAGACGGTGGTGACCGCGCCGACGAATACCGGATCGTCGCGACCACGGCCGACAGCGCAGGCAATACGGGGAGCGACGACCGAGCGGTGTCCGGGACCGGATCCTGACTCGCGTGCCGGTCTAGTCACCGGGTGTGAGTCGGCGAGACGGTCTGTCGTCGAGATGCGCGACACCATGTGCGCGCGTCTATCGGTCGTCACCAGCGTGGAGCGGACGATCGCCGTTCGTGAGAAGGCGGTGAACACGCCGACCGAGGGACGACTGCCACGAGCGGAGCGAACTCCGACGACTTCGCCCGCTCGTTGAAAATTGGACTCGCGTACCGCTTCAGTTGAACTCGCCGTCCGAGCCGGCAGAACACACGGTAACGCAGCAGACTGCCCGACCGAGTTCACGGGCATCTGTCCCGATCAGTCATCTCGAATCACCATGATTTTCACTCGGTTTACGCCGTCGAAATCCCGAAGTCGGTAGGTCAGCTTTCGGACGCGTTTACCGTTCCCTTGGCAGAACAACGACTCGAGACACCACTCTCCTTGGTGTGTGTGACTCGTGTTGAGGATTACGTCCTGATATTCGTGTTGGACGCCGTGGAGCGCTCCGATCACGTCGTGATGGCGGTAGTCGAATGCGACGAGCGCGATGACGTCTTCGCTGATCGCTTCGAGCCGAGTGTGTGATTCGATGTACTCCTGCATTGCTTCACGGACCGCCCGGGATCGGTTATCAATTCCCTCGTCCTGCCAGACCTGATCAAACTCGTCGACTACCGCGTCCGGGATGTTGAAACTCGTTCGCATGCGGTCGCGTTCGGTGTCCAGACACAAGACTCCCGAGTTTGACAACCTCCCAGCCCCGTCGGTTGACAGGCCGGTCGCCGCCGTCACGTTTCGGGTTCCCGACGCTAGGGAGCGGTGGGAATATGATGGTTCCCCCAATCGGGTATTAACAACCGTTATTCGGCGCTCTCGCCGTGTTCAACGTATGACGGTGATCGCTGGTGACACGTTCGGCCTACTGCTCGGTGCAGTCGCACTCGGGGCTGTCCACGGGGTCGAGCCCGGTCATGGCTGGCCGGTCGCCGCCTCGTACGCCTTGGATCAGACGAACAAGTGGCTCTACGGCTTTACCGCGGGGTTCATCATCGGTGTTGGCCACCTCATCAGTAGTCTCACGATGGTCGGCGTGTTCTTTTACGCGAAATCCTACTTCAGCCTCGTCCAACTCAACGAGCCAGTCACCGTTCTCAATGGTATCCAGATCGGTGGTCCGGTCAGCCTGGTTGCGGGCGTGCTGTTAATTGGCCTTGGCGTCCGCGAGTACCGCCACGGCCACGCACATGACAGTCCCGATAGCACCCACCCTCGCCCGCACGAAACTCGCGGCCGCGAGTTGACGAATCACTCCGCACACGGTCACACCCACGGAGATAGTCACGACCACGGAGATAGTCACGATCACGACCATCCAAATTCACAGAACGACGAGGGACTCGGTTCCCGCCTGAAACGCACCGTCCCGTTCTTCGGAGGCCACACGCATACGGACGAGGGGTCGGACGACGTCGCCGAGAGGGGCTTGTTCGGAATCGCTTGGTTCGCTTTCCTGCTCGGATTCGCTCACGAGGAAGAGTTCGAGATTATCGCCCTGTGTGCCGGGTCGAACTACTGTCTCGAACTGATGAGTGCGTACGCAATTACCGTCATCATCGGTATCGTGGGACTGACGATGTTACTGGTCGCGGGCTATCAGCACCACGAAGAGAGGGTCAAGCGGTATGCGCCGTACTTCCCGATCTTCTCCGCTGTGATTCTCATCGGCATGGGTGTTGGATTCATCGTCGGCGTGTTGTAAGCGACTGACGGGGCGTCACTCGTGACGGGTGACTCTGGAACTCGCTCGCCAACTCTCACAGAAACGAGCACCTGATCCGCACCTTCGATGAGTCCGCTCCCGGAGAACGCAGCTGCCGGTTCGACGGGTCCACCCGATAGACGACCGTCACGAAAACTTCGGCCGCTCAGCGTACGCGATCGGGTCGCGCGCTCCGGCATTCCGGAACGCCTCAAGTCGGAACGCACACGCATCACACGTCCCACACGCGGGAGCCTCATCCCGGTAACACGACCACGTTCTGTCGTAGGGCACCCCGAGTTCCAATCCGTGCTCCGCAATCTCCGTTTTCGACCACTCCACGAACGGCGCTTTCAGCTCGATCTCCGTCTCCGGTTTCGTCCCGACGTCGATCACGTTCTGAAAGGCGTCGAAAAAGGCGGGCTGACAGTCAGGATATCCGGAGAAATCCTCCGAGTGCGCACCGATGAACAGCGCGGATGACCCTGTTGCTTCCGCGTACGACGTGGCCATCGACAACAGGTTTGCGTTCCGGAACGGAACGTACGAGGTCGGTATCTCGTCACTCTCGAGGTCCGCGTCAGCCACGTCCATCTCCTCGTCAGTCAGGCTCGACGCACCGATCTGGGAGAGATGCCCGGTTTCGATATGGAGGAAGTCAGCCGCGTCAACCTCTTCAGCGAGCGCGTTCGCACACTCGTACTCTTTGTCCTCCGTGCGCTGCCCGTACGACGTGTGGAGAAAGTACGGCTCGTACCCCCGCTCTATCGCCTCGTAGACTGCCGTTGCGCTATCCATCCCGCCTGACACCAGAATCACCGCGCTTTTGTTGCTCATATCTGCTCAGTTGTATCGAATTGGTTGTCACGCTGTACACCGCTCCGACTCCGACGGCAACACCACACTCGCAGCGCCGCACTGCACCGACCGAACTGTCTCAGGGTAACTGTCATGTTCCCGGCGCGTCGTCCCATAGGTCCACATGGAGTCGCGGCGTGTACCGGAATCCGTACTCCATCGCCAGCTCGGCGACCTCGCTTCGCGTCCCGTCGAGTTGCGCACGCGTCATGCCTTCCGGCATCACCAACACGTCGTCGTCCGCGACGGTCGCCGTCGTCGCCGCTCGCACCCGCTCAACTAGCTCCGTGATCTCTGACAGATCCGTTTCGTCCGTCACGACGAACTTGAGCTGTGTCTCGTACGCATCGACCATGCGGGCCAGCGCGGCCACGTCGATCCGATCCTGTTCGTGTTGCTTTTCGAATTCGCCGTCGCCTTTCGGGTCACGATTCGGCGTCGGCGTACTGCTCGCGAGCTTCGGGCTGATACTCGCAAGATCGATCGGCGCGTCTCGGTAGATCGTTCCGTTCGTCTCCACCGTCGTGTGATACCCCTCTGCGGCCAGTCGCTCTACGAGTTCGACCGACGCCTCGTGAATGAGTGGCTCTCCGCCCGTGAGCACGACGTGGGTGGCCCGCTCGTGTGACTGCACTTCCTCGACGATCGAATCGACGTCGCGCCACGCCCCGGTCGGCTCCCACGACGTATGGTACGAATCACAGAACCAACAGCGAAGGTTACACCCTGCGGTCCGGACGAAGACGGAGGGGACGCCCGCGAGTGTTCCCTCACCCTGCAGCGAGTAGAACACCTCGTTGATAGGAAGCCCCTCGCCGGCCGCGTCACCAGTCGTTCCGGAGTCCTCGATATCGCTCGCGACTGGCATCAGTAGGTCGCACAGAGCTCGCCGGTTTCTCTCACCGACACCGAGACTTTCGAGACGGTGGCTGGGAACGCGTCGAGCATCCGCTGTTCGAGGAGGACGCTCATCACCTCGGCCGTTGGTGGATGCTCCAAGACGACGAGCGCGTCGCCGTCGCCCGACGCTTCGAACGCGTCGACGAGCGGATCGCCTTCTTCGACGAGGAACCGGTGATCCCACGCGTCGATGACGTCTGTGACGTCGCCTTTGTCGACGACCCACCCCTCTTCGGTGAGTTCACCGGTCACCTCGACGGTGATCTCGTAGTTGTGGCCGTGCGGTCGCGAGCACTTCCCGTCGTGATGGCGAATCCGATGGCCCGAACTGATCCGAATTGGGTTATCTGCTCCGATGTGGAGCGTTCGTTTGCCCGTATCGGCCACAGTCGCTACCGCAGAATCATCTTGTGATATGCTCTGAGACATACTCGAAGAATACACAGTAGAGACATAAGCATTGAGTTTCGTCGGCCCGGTCGATTTCTGGCCTTTCAGATCGGTTCGCAAGCAGGCCAGTCGGTTGTCAGCTACGAGCACCATTCTCGCTCGCGTTATGTCACTATTTAAATAAAAACCCGAGACATTTTCGGTGTCGTCTGAGACGGTGACGTATGACACTGGTCGTTCCGTTCGATGGGTCTGAGCTCGCTGAAGCGGCACTCGTCAGGGCAACCGAGTTCGGGAACGTATTTAACGAAGACGTGCTGGCTGTGAGTGTCATCCCGAAGGGAAACACGACCTATGCCAGAGAACACGGCTGGATCGGACCGGACGAAGAGTTTGATTTGGAATTAGTTGTCTCAACGTTACACGAACAGGTGACCGACTTGTGTCCAAGTGCCGATTTCCGACATAAAGTTGTAGATCGGTACGCTCCATCCGGATCGATATCAACCCGTCTGCGGAAGGTTGCACGGGAAGAAAACGCCTCAATGGTCTTTCTCGGTAGCGAAAATGCCGGACATCTCGTTTCCGCATTGAGTAGCGTAGGACCGACCGTTGCTACAGACGAGGACTACGATGTCGTCATCGTTCGTAATCGGAGCCCAACCAAGATTGCCAAACTCAAAGACGCCTCGCCGCACAAAACCTCGAAGTCGGATTTCTATCTCCCCTAAGCTTGATCTGAACGGGACATGGACGTTTGAGCGTCTCTTTTTCATCGAAGAGACTGTGACTATCTGTTGGTTCCTCGGGATATTCACGGGCGGTGTCCGGATCGAATGTCACCCCGAGCTCCGGTTCATCTTGGGCCTCGATAACTCCATCTTTGACGGTGGAATCGTGTTCGATGATCTCGTCGGCCCACCCGGCGTCTCGACTCATGCGTTCGAGGACCACGAGATCCTCGAGACCGCCACGGAGGTGGACCGATGCGGCCGTTCTGACGCCGGCGTTCGGGTTTGGGGTGCAACAGTCATATACCGTGATCTCACCATTGAGTCCGCGCATGCTGAACCTGTTGGAGACCTCCGTAGCTGGTCACGTCCGGCTGGATGATGTCACACGCCTGCTTTCGGACGAAGTATCCCATGGTTTCATCGTTGTAGATACGTTCGTCCGTTGCGACTGGCATGTCGACCCTCTGGGTGACGTTGGCCATTCGGGAAATCGAGGAGAACGCCTCGCGCTTCAGCGCGGGGAGGATGTCACGCATCCGGTTGTGAGCGCCTCGTCGCGACACTCCTGAGAGGTGGACGAACAGCCATCGGTTTCGGGATCGTCTCCCCAACCGTGCAACTCGACGAGCGGTTCCAGTTCTCGAAGCTGAGCGGCGATCTCAGTTCCCTGTTCAGTCAGCGAGTACGTCGTCGTCGGAGGTGTCGTATCTGCCACCACCCGATCGACGAGGCCGTGACATCGAAGCTCTTTGAGCCGCTGAGAGAGCATCGGTGCGGTCAAGCCGTCGAGTTCGCGCTGAATAGCGTTGAATCCTTGAGGCCCTTCTGACAGGAGACGGAGGATGTGCAGCGTCCACTTCGGTCCGAGAATATCTTGTAATCCGTGCCATTTTGCCTGCCACTGCTCGCGCTTGCTCATTACCCAGTATCAGCCGCTATACCGAGATATACGTTCGGTATCTCTCCCCACTCTATGTGGTTTCAATACACTAACCACGTTCGTGTCTAATTACTGAACGGTATAACAGCCAGCAAGTCATATGGTGAAATGTGATGGATGATCCCACAGACAGCAAGATGGTATCGATTGTTCAGCCAGCAGCCGAAGAGTACACACGACGGACGGTTACTGTCGATTTCCTCTATCTGGACAACGAATCCTGCGACCGATGTATGGGGTCTGAAGACGCACTCGAAGCAGCACTTGAGAGGATCGAACCGGTTCTCGGTGCCCTAGACGTTGGTATTACTGTCAGAGATATCCATGTCTCGACGCTAGAAGCTGCTGAAGCGACCCAACTCGCCGTGTCACCGACGATCCGTATCAATGGCCGGGATGTCCAATCCGATTACATTGAAAACACCTGCGAATCGTGTGGAGACCTCTGTGAGTGTGAGGGTGACGTTGATTGTCGCCTCTGGCAGTACCGCGGCGAGGAATACTCGACAGCACCTGTCGGACTCCTCGTCGAGTCGTTAGTGCAAGCTATTGCACCGGACGTGATGCGGTCTAGTGAACCAAGCGAGAGCCAAGCCTATCAGCTTTCGTCGAACGTTCGGGACTTTTTCGAAGGGTCGAACAGCGCCGAATCGGACTGTGGGTGTGGTTGCTAAGCTGCGGTTCGTTTTAAACGCGTTTTGCCCTTGTCTCGGCTGACACGTCGTGGTCGATAATCTATTTGAGTTTTCAACTTCGTCGAAGCGGTCGTTCGTGAGTCGCTCGATCTTGTCGCGGATGTGACCAACCTCAGTAGTCGACTTCCGGTCCAGGTCGTCGAGATTCCAATCACGGTTCTCACCTGTCCGTCTCGCGGGACAGACATCGCCGGCCGAACACCCATCGTGATGACGCACTCGTTTTCCTGTGTTTCCTCGAACGTGATCTCCCGCGGCGTCCGTCCCGAGACTTCGATTCCGACTGCGTGCATGGATCGAACGACCTCGACGACGTCGATCGAGACGTGATCGACGCGATCAGTCGGGCGAACGAACTCAACGATCGAACGGGTGACGCTACGGGCCAGTGAATTCGTCCGGTGCCGAGCAACGGGCACCGTCCGTCTCAGAGTTCCATCTCGGTCGCGCCGTCGTCCATGACTGGTGCGACGAACGACTCACAGAAGACGAGTAGTGAGGGAGGTTAGTGGTTGCATACTACCGGATGTACAATATGATTGTTGACACAATCGGCTGACCCCAGATCGAGCTTAGGACGGAGCTCTGTTCGATAGATAGCGATCACCGCTTGACATCTTCGCCGCCCGGAAAGGCGGGGTTTTAGCCTTGCAGCTCCCAGTACAGAAACATGTACAGTGGCGGCCACTTGAGTCCGCGTGCCATCCGGCTGTGGAAACGAATCACACCCGCCGTAATATGAGTAACAAGTGTTCCTTGTGTGGTCGATCGATTCAGTCGTCCTCCGTTCCGGAACCCGGCGAGCGCGCGTTCTGTTCGAGCGGATGTCACGACGTGTATACGACGCTCGGAGATGCCGATTCCCCTGACGTCGCTCAGTCCCCACCTGAGAACGAGAGGACACGGGAGGGAGACGCGGTGCTTCCCGATCCGGACGGTTCGCAGACGTTTCTGCGGATCGACGGGATGTACTCCGCGACGTGTGAAGCGTATCTCGAGTCGCTCGCCGAGGCCCAGCCGGGAGTGATCTCCGCCGAGGCGAGTTACGTTACCGAGACGATCCGAATTGACCACGATCCGGCTGCCGTTTCGAAGGAGACACTGCGTGACGCGTTGAGTACGCTCGGGTACACGGCGTACCTCCGTGACGACGCCTCGACGGAGGCGGATGAGTCGGGCGGGACGACGCGCCGATCACGGGAGATGGACGGGATTCGGAAGCGGCGAGACGACCAGCTCTTGGGGATGCGATACTCCGTCGGTTTCCTCTTCGGCGCGTTCCTGTTGGTCCCGTACGTCGCGATTCTGTATCCCGCACACCTCGCGTCGATATTCGACTGGCAAGCGCTCGCGATATTCGAGGGCGCGTTCCAGTTGAACAGCGAGGGCGCGTTCGTGTTCCTCCGGCTGTACTTCGTGATGACCGGACTCATCCTCGTCTTCACCGGGCTTCCGGTGTTGCGGGGTGCGTACATCAGTCTGAAAATGCGTCGTCCGAACACCGACCTGTTGGTCGCGATCACCGCGGTGAGCGCGTATCTGTACAGTACGGTCGCCGTCATCCTCGGACGGAACGACATCTTCTACGACCTCGCGATCGTCGTGACGGCCGCGGTCACCGCATCGGTGTTCTACGAGTCGTCGATCAAACAGCGCGCACTCGATCGGCTCACCGAACTCACGATATCGCAGGTCGAGCGGGCGCGGACGTACGACGCAGACGGGACCACCCGAGAGGTTCGCGTCGAGGACCTCGAAGCGGGCGACGTCGTCCTCGTTCGACAGGGGGAACGCGTGCCGGTCGACGGCGAACTCGTCGAAGACCGCTGTACCGTCGACGAAGCGATCGTGACCGGTGAGTCGCTTCCGGTGTCGAAACCCGCCGGCGACGACGTGATCGGGGGGTCGATCGTTACCGACGGCGCTGCGTTGGTCCGTGTCGATCCGGGCGTGACGAGTAGCATCGACCGAATAACGACCGCAGTCTGGGACTTACAGAGCGCGACGCACGGGGTCCAGCGGCATGCCGACCAACTCGCGTCGTACGCCGTGTTCCTCGTCGTCGGAGCCGCCGTCGCGGTCGGCGGTGTTAGTGCGCTCGCGTTCGGACTGGCCCCGCCGAACGCCGCCCTCCTCGCGCTGTCGGTCCTCCTCGCCGGCTCGCCGTGGGCGCTCGGACTCGCGACGCCGTTGTCGGTCGCGAAGAGCCTCTCCAGTGCGCTCCGGCGCGGGATCATCATCTTCGACGAAACGGTCTTCGAACGGCTCCGCGACGTCGACATCGTCGTCTTCGATAAGACGGGGACGCTCACGACCGGGGCGATGGAAGTGATCGAAGCGGACGCGCCCGCGGAGCTGCTCGACGCCGTCGCCGCGCTCGAACAGCGGGCGTCACACCCCGCCGCGAACGCGATTGTGACGGCGTTCGCCGGCAGAGACGGAGGCGACGACACAGGGGATCAGTCGGACTCGGCGGCTGACGATATCGGAACGGACGGCGGCGATCGGATACGCGAGTTCACGAACCACCGATCCGGTATCGAAGGCGTGATCGGCGATACGTCGTATCTCGTCGGGAACCTCGATCTGTTCGCGGAACAGGGGTGGACCGTCGACGACGACATCCGGTCGCGGGTCGCCGACGCCCGGGGATTCGGTCAGCTGCCGGTCGTGATCGGTCGCGACGGGGCGGCAGAGGGGCTGATCGTCGTCGGCGACGAGCCGCGGGACGGCTGGAACGACACCGTCTCTCGGCTCGGGGAACGCGGCACGGAGGTCGTCGTCCTGACCGGCGACGACGAGGAAGCGACGGACTTCTTCAAGCGACACGACGCCGTGACGCATGTCTTCGCGACGGTTCCGCCGGAGGGGAAGACGGCGACGATCCGGCGGCTCAAATCAGAGGATCAAGTCGCGATGGTGGGTGACGGCACCAACGACGCACCGGCGCTCGCCGCCGCCGACCTCGGCATCTCGCTGGGCGGCGGGACGGAGTTGGCCGCCGACGCCGCCGATATCGCGATCGTCGACAACGACATCCGCTCCGTAGAAACCGCCTTCGACCTCGCGGGGGCGGCTCGCCGTCGCGTGAAACAGAACAATCTCCTCGCGTTCTCCTACAACGGTATCGCGCTCGCGGCGTTGGCCGTCGGATTCTTCAATCCGCTGACGGCGGCGGCCGCGGTCATTGCCAGCGGTGGATTGATCACGATAAACACTCGGCGGACACTCCTCGGGTAGCGAGGTACAGCCCCCGAACCCGGATCCGAGTCGTCCTGTGGGTGGTGGATGTGACACAGCCGACCGCTGAGGGGTGCTTCTGACAATTCATACCGACGTCACAGACACACGCAGAACTCACCTCACACTCAGAACCGATTCGATAGCTGTACGAAGATTCGAGGGTTGGACGCGAACGGCTTACTACGGCTGTCTCAACCCTCCATCTGTAATGGCAGAATGCAACGATCGACTCGTCGAAGATAGCGGTTCTAACCCGAGGGGTAGCTAGTTATGCGCGTTCCGGTCCCCAAGAACAAACTCGTCGCCTTCACGCTCGTCGGTGCACTCCTTACGGCCGGTGTCGTCGGGGCGCTTGTGTTGCCCGGTGGCGGCCTCGCGCAGGCTGGCGAGCAACCTGACTCACCCGGTTCGACGGCGTCGGACGCCGCACAACAGGCCGCTGCGGATGCGCCGACACCGAATCAGGAGTTCACGCCGGCAGTCCAGACCCAGTCCGGCTACGAGAGTGAGGAACACGGGGAGTATGAAGACGACGAGGAGTACGAAGATGCAGATGACGGGGAGTACGAAGATGCAGACGACGAGGAGTATGAAGACGACGAGGAGTACGAAGATGCAGACGACGAGGAGTATGAAGACGACGAGGAGTACGAGGAAGAATACGAAGAGGACGAGTGACCGGAATGATGGGATCGCTCGCCTCGGCGTACGAACGGTTCGGGAACTCACACCGCGAGTTCGAGTGTTGTGATACGACGTTTCGGATTCAGGCGACGGGGATCCGAGCTGAGACTGCGACAACCGCGGCCAGAGAAACGGCTGAATCACTCGAAGGACATCTGAACGCGTTCGATGAGGCGAGTGCCGTCAGCCAGCTCAACCGCGACGGAGAGGTCGCGGACGACCACATCGCGCGTATCGTCCGCCGAGGGCTCGAATACAACGATCGGACCGACGGGGTGTTCGATATTCGTCAAGGCCGCGTCGAACACGACCTCAAAACGTTCCTGTGCGGTGACCGCGACACACCACCAAGAGAGTTCGCGACCGGAACTGTCCGAATCAGCGGATCACACGTAACTACCAACGTCGAAGTTGACCTCAATGGCCTCGCTAAGGGGTACATTGTCGACCAAGCCAGCGAGGCACTCGGCGGTGGTGGTCGACGCGGGTTCGTCAGCGGTGGTGGGGATATGTCTCCACCGACGGGTCCGGTCGCCATTGAGAGCCCGTACGGTAGCGACACGCCGCTGAAGATCCTAGACACGGACTGGTACGTCGCAACATCGGGCGGATACCGACGGTCGCGAAACGGCACTGACCACGTCTACGATCCGACGACCGAATCACTCGGGTCACGTCACGAATCCGTCACCGTCGTGGCGCGCCGAGACTGCATGGAAGCCGACGCCGTAGCGACGACCCTCGCAGCACTCCCGCTTGCCGAGGCACGCGAAGTAGCGTCAGAATGGGAGGGTCTGGAGGCGCTCATCATCCACGATGGCGTTTTTCATACGACAGATGGCTTTGAGACACATGTCTTGGACACATAAGCAACGAATCACCGTCGTGGCGATCGTCGTCTTAGTGGTGGTCGTCCCTGCTCTCTGGCAGATCGGAGACGTGCGTGCCGCCCAAGCGACCGAACAAAAACAAAGCGACCTCGTCGATCAAACCGTTTCGACGCGACAGGCCCCTGCCGATTACGATGGAGATGGCATCACTGACGCTGACGATAGGTGTCCGACACGACCGGAAGCGGCGAACGGGTTCCAAGACGCGGACGGCTGTCCCGACGTCGTCGAAACGACGGGGGCATCGTAATGTCACAGCTCGTTTGGCTCCTCGATCGAGGTGCCGCACTCGTGACGTATCCGGCGTTGTATCTGGCGGTTCTCACGGGCATGTTCTATAACACGGAGTCGTTCGGCGTGCTCCACGAGGCTGCCCGACGTGTCCACATCGAACTGTCCGCATTCGCGATGATCGTCACGCTGCTACACGCGGGGCTCGGTGTACTCGATGCGTGGTTCGTCGTCACCGGACAGGTTCCAGCGCCGGCATACTCGATGCCGTACTTTCTCGGGGGCGTCGCCGTGGGTGCGGGGGCGCTACTTGTGCTCGTCGTCGCGGTGCTGGGCTTTACTGACGCAAAACGCTTCCAGCGCCCCTGGGGCCCGCGCGTCGTCCACTCGTTCGCGTACGTCGGATTCGCCTTCGGGACAATTCACGCAGCCGCAATCGGGACTGATCTGACGGGACTCGTCCGTCCACTGCTGGGCCCCTCGGTGGCGTTTCTCGTGTACGTGCTCCTGTTGCGCCTGCTGGTGCTTCGAAGAGACTCGCCGAACCCGACTTCGGGTTAGTAGCTGTCCCAGAGGCCTAGGATGCGGTCGACAGCCCTGTCTGTAAACGAGCGCCGGTGAACCGTGTAGAGGTATCTGACTCGATCGGGATCGCTGACCTCGTAGACGACGCTCCGGCCGTCCCGCTCTTTCGTGACGAGGTCGGCCTCGGCGAGTGTAGATAGATGCCACGAGACCGTCGATTGCGCCTTGTCGAGCCGGTCGCTGAGTTCGGTCGTCGAGAGCGGACCGTCCGTGAGAAGGTGTGCGAGGATGCGGCGACTGTATTCCCGGCGCAGCGCGTTCATCACTGTTCGATCGGCGTCGTCGAACTCGGCAGCCGGATAGTATCGCGTATACTTGCCGTCGTCCGAGACGTCGATCAGATCCTCGTCGGCGAGCCATCTGAGCTGGTACTGGAGCGTCCCCTGTGCGTACGCAAGATCGTCAAGGAGCGCGCGAAAGTGAATCCCGGGCGTATCGGCTATTCGCTGGTAGATTTCCCGCCGAGAGGCCAATTCGAGATCCGGGTCCGACATTGCTCAGTCCCGGGTCAAAGCGACGAAAAACGCCATGAGGCCACCGAGTATCAGGATTGCACTCCCGTGTTCGACCAGTTCGAGTGTCGCGTACGGGACATACGGGAGCAGCGGATACTCGAGAAACACGATGAGCCCGTAGACTGCGAACATCGCGTACCCGAGCGTAACGATCCACATACGACGAGCACGTTCTCGCCGCCATGCGAGGAAGCTGAGGACACTGAGCCCCGAAGCGAGGACGAAGATGCCTAGGCTGACGTATTGTTCGAGGAGTTGAGCGAGTGGCATGCGTTACTATCTGTACACACGGCCGGTGCGACGTGCTCGTCGACCGAGACACTTCAATTGAGGTAGGTAGCGGGCAAAACGGTTGGCGTTCAACCGTCGAATCCAAATCACGCGTGAAATACCGTGGTGACTGAGCAACCAGCTGTGAACTGCTGAGCAGAAACGGCCGAGACGGATACCTGAGCCGGGGAGTCTCAACGTCGCCACCGAACGGTCACGGTGCCATCGCAGGCCGGCGCGGGGTCGTCACCGCGAGCCGCTCACGCGTCGGCGGCCGGTCCAGTCTCCAACTCGAACTCCCACTCCTCGTACCCGCCGGCCATGCTCGCGACGAGCACGTCCGCTTCGACGCCCTCGTAGCTCTGAATCAGCATCGCGGCCTGCTTCGACGACTGCCCGACGGGGCAGGCACAGACCACGTCCGTGTCGTCCCAGTCGATGTCGGAGATGCGCGACGGGAGATCGCCAAGCGGAACGTTGATCGCGCCGGGGATGTGGCCCCGCTCGTACTGCTCGGGCGAGCGCGTGTCGATGACGCGGATATCGCCCGCCTGGACGCGCTCGTTGACTTCGTCGGGGGTGAGTTCCTCAACCATGATCAGTTCTTCCGCAGGAGGCTCCGGCAGCGACCGTCGCCCGACTTCCACACCGTCGCTGTGGCGTCGTCGCTGACCGCCTTCGAAACGTTCTCGCTGTTCGGAACGCAGTCCGTCTTCTGGACGAGCACGTCGGCCGGAGAGAGCCCGGCGACGGCTTTCTCCGCCTCGACCTGCGGATACGGACACGCCTCGCCGGTCAGGTCCTGTACCTCCGTCGCTCCTTCGAGCAGTGCCTCTGCCGTCTCGTCGTCGAGTTCGTCCGGCGTCTCGACGACGTCGTCCCACGAGGGGTGGCTCATGGGCTCCGATAGGCCGCTCGCCGGTTAACGGGTTACGTGACCGGCAGAGTTCTCCCGTATATCTGACGGTCGATCCGACCGACGTCGCCCGTGACGACTCCCGAGGCCGCCGTTTCCGTCGGATTCTCATCAGGCTGTGACCTACGGGACGTCTGAGCGAGTACGTCGTCGACGACTCCGACCCCGAGATCGAAGCGAGCGACTGCGCCCCGACGCTCGGACCGTTCGACGTTTCCGCGTTTCCCCACGCGATCGGTGAGAGTGATATCACATCTACGAAACGAGAGTGTCAGCGGCGACAGTTCGTAAGTAAACCATTGCGGTGGCGCGTGCCCGTGAGCGGCCGCCGAGGGTGGCCGCGAATGGCACCGCACGAGGGAGTCGCTGGCGGCTGCTGCCGTCAGCGACGAGGTTGGGGAGGCGTGAGGTGCGGTTGCGGTGCTGTGCAGGGAGAGACACAAAGGGGCAGCCGAAGCGTCGCTCACGTCGTTCTGAGCGACTGCCCCTTGGTATAGTGGGCAGCGGCTCGGTGAGAGATACCCAGCCGGCGTACCCGTTTCCGCGTTACCGCTCGCCCCGCACCGCGACCATCTCCTGGTCGAACCCCTCATCGTCGCCGCGCCAGCGCCACGAGCCGACGAACGGGTAACCGTCGAGCGCACAGATGACGTACGAGCGGTCGGGCCACGTCGCCCGCGCCGCGTCCGTCTCGCTCGGGTGCGTCGGCCCCGTCGGATGCGAGTGGTAGAAGCCGACCAGATCGTGGCCGTCGGCTTCGACCGCTTCGATCAGCTCGAGCTGCTCTTCGGGGTCGATGAGGTACCGTATCTCCGGCGTCTCCGCGACGTTCTCCGCCTCGTAGGTCTCGGTGACGACGCTCGGCTCGTCGCCGTCGCCGCGTGTGCCGGCGAGCATGCCGCAGATCTCGGCTGCTCCACCGCTGTACGCGTGATATACGATGTCGTCGTAGACCCCACGCGAGAGTTCGATCATGCACGAGGCGAGGGGCGTCCGCTCAATAAGTCCGTCCCGGCCGGCAAAGGGTGTGTCGCGTCCGCGATAGCGGCAGGCGTTGTCCGGGCCGCCGCTAGCTCGACGCCTGCGGCGGCTCGGCCTGGTCGTACTTCTCTTCGAACTCGCGGATGAGCTGGCCCATCTTCGCGTACCAGTCGTTGAGCATCCGCTGCATCTCGTTCGTGATCTTCTCGGGATCGGTCGGCGAGTAGACGTGGTAGTAGCCGCCCTGATCGTAGTTGATCTGCTCTTTGGTGATGAAGCCGGTCTGTAAGAGCCGCTGGACCGAGCGGTAGGCGGTCGAGCGCTCGCGGTCGACCGCCTCAGCGACGGCGTCGATGGTCATGGGGTCATCGTTCTCGACGAGCACGGAGAAACATTCTCGGTCGAGCGGTTTGAGCCCGTGAAAACACTCCAAGAGCCCCTCACACCGCATGTCGCTCTGGAGCTGTTCGGACAGAGAGTCTGGCATTGTCTTACCATGAGTACGGCGTACGCGCGTAAAAGGCTTGTGTGTGAATAATACAATTGTGCTGCGTTCTGATAACCGGTGTGTCCGGCACACGGGAGACCGGATCGACGCTGATGGGAGACCGCGTCAACGTTGATCGGAGACCGCGTCAACGCGGATCGACGATCGCATGCGCCGCGGGGGAGACGCTACGCGGACCGCGGCGGCGGAACGAGGAACACGTTCCCGGTTGCTCGCGCGACCACCTCCTCTGAGACGCTGCCGAGAAGCAGCCGCCGGAGACGGCTCTGCCCGCGCGATCCGAGGAGGAGGGTACTCGGGTCGTGCGTTTCTTCGGCGGCGAGTATCTCGTCGGCCGGGTCGCCGCGCCTGACCTCGGTTCGGGTGTCGATGTCCCACTCGTCGAGTCGTGTCGCCAGCTCTGACAGCTGTGATTCGGGGTCCTCACCGGCGTCGTCTTTCGGCGACTCGACGTGCACGAGCGTCACTTCGGCGGTCGCGTGCCGGAGGTACTCGAACGCCCGAAACGCGCGCTCGGCGTTCTCGGAGAAGTCGGTGGCGAACAGCGTCCGCTCGAACAGGTGCCGCCGGATCGTGTCGGGATCGTCGACCCCGCGCTCGATCCGATCGACGAGCAGCGGAACGACGGCCGTCCGCGCGAGGTTCCGCGCCGTCGATCCGATGACGCGGTTTTCGAGCGGGCTCTTCCCCCGTGACCCCACCAGGATCAGGTCGGCGGCGACCGAGTCGGCGATCCCGTTTATCCGCCGGTGTGGCGTCCCTCGGACGACGTGCGTCTCGACGGTGAATCCCGCGTCTTCGACCCGCGACTGATAGCGCTGGAGCGCGTTCTTCCGCCGTTCTTGGAACTTCATTCCCGGCATCCCCGAGTGCACGTTCGAGGGAACGACCGTGACGAGGTGGATCCGGTCGACGCCGATCCGAGCGAGACAGTTCAGCCCCGTCTCGGACTCGATCATCGACTCGCTGGCCGTCGAAAGGTCCGTCGCGAGCACCGCCGACTTCCCGCGTGTCGCCGGTCCGTCGAACGCCGAGGCACCGGCGCTCGCTCCGTCTCCCGTCATCGCCGACACCCCCGAGTCCTGGCTGTCGTCGCCCGGTCAGTAATTCTCATACTGTACAATACTCATGGTGTGATAATAAACCCCCCGGTCGGGAGATATAACCACCCCCGGGCCGAACTGCCGTGCCATGAGCGACGAACCGATCGAGGCGGCGATCGAGCAGTTCCTCACCGAGGCCGGGTCCGCGCTGGACGACTACGAGCAGGGATACGCCGACGCCGACGCGACGCTGTCCGTGATCCGGGCCCGGATGGACGAACTGGACCGAGCGATGGACGAGGACAGCGACGGCGACAGCGACAGCGGCTGAAAGAGACACGCGACGGCCCGACCGCGGACGAGGAGAACAGACGGTCACGTCCCGCCTCGATCGGGCTACTCGCCGGCACCGATCAGGTCGCGGACGCGGGCGACGTGTTCGCCGAAGGCCGGATCGTCGCGTTCGCGAGGACGGTCGACGTCGACGTCGACGACCTCACGAACGTGGCCCGGGTCGGCCGCCATCACCACGATCCGATCGGCGAGCGTCACCGCCTCTGCAACGTCGTGAGTGACGAAGAGCACGGTCTTCCCGGTCGACCGCCACACGTCGAGGAGTTCGCGCTGGAGCATCTCTCTGGTCTGTGCGTCGACCGCGCCGAACGGCTCGTCCATCAGCAGAAGCGCCGGGTCGACGGCGAGCGCCCGCGCGATGGCGACGCGCTGTTTCATGCCGCCCGACAGCGACTTCGGGTAGGCGTCGCGGAACTCGTCGAGACCGACGAGTTCGAGCATCGCCGTCACCCGAGCGTCCCTGTCGGCCTCGGGTTGGTCGGTGCGGTCGAGGCCGAACCTGACGTTCTCTTCGACCGTGAGCCACGGGAAGAGGTGGTACTCCTGAAAGACCACGCCCATGTCGGTGGTCGGTCCCGTGACGGGCGTGCCGCCGAGCCGGACCGTCCCGTCGGTGGCCTCGACGAGCCCGGCGATGATCCGGAACAGCGTCGTCTTGCCACACCCGGAGGGGCCGACGAGACAGACGAACTCCCCGCGCTCGACGCCGAAGGAGACGTCGTCGAGCGCGCGGACTGCGGTCTCGCCAGAGCTGGAGCCGGAGCCGCCGTACGTCTTGCCGACGCGATCGATCGCGACCCCTTCGTCGGTCGCGCCGCGGTTTTCCGTCGCCGCGGTCGCGCCGCCGTTTTCCGCCCCTCCGACGCCGTCGGTCGGCACGCCGTCGCCGTTCACGCCTGCCATGCTAACACCCGTCTCTGGGCCGCGCGGAACGCCACGTCGACGACGAGGTACATCAGACTCAATACGAGGATGTACGCGATGGACGTGTCGACGAGCAGGTTGTTGCTCGCCCGGAGTATCTCGCGTCCGATGCCCGGAACGCCGAATATCTCCGCGGCGACGACGAGCATCCAACAGCGACCGAGCCCCGTCCGGATCCCGGTCGTGATCCCCGGGAGCGAGGCGGGGAGGACGACGGACCGGATCATGTCGAGGTCGCCGCGAACCCCGAGCGTTCGTCCCACGTCGAGGAGGTCTTCAGAGACGCCCTCGACGGCACCGTAGGCCGCGTAGAAGTTGATCCAGAACGCGCCCACGGCGATGATGAAGGCGGCACCCGCGTGGTTGAGTCCGAACCACGCTATCGCGAACCCGATAAGCGCGAGCGGCGGCACGGGCCTGAGCGCGCGCACCAGCGGAGCCGTCACGTCGTCGAGGACGCGGCTCCAGCCGAATGCGACGCCGGCTCCCACGCCGAGTCCCGTGCCGACGACCGTTCCCGGAATCCAGTGGCGGACGCTCGAAACCAGCGCCGCGGTCATCGTCCCGGAGGCGAGTTCGACTACGAACGCCTCCGCGACCGCGGCCGGCGACGGCAACACGATCGGCGACGTCGTGAGAGACACGAGGTGCCAGACGACGACGAACCCGACGACGCCCCCAACGCCGCGTCGGAGCCGCCGAGTGTCGCCGAGTCCGAGGTCCGCGCGGAGCCCGGTCGCGCCGCTCACGTCGCCGGCCGCCTCGTCGAACCGTCCGCCGGTGTCAGTCGCCATCAGAGCGAGTCGTAGACGTCGAGGTCGAATATCTGGTCCGTCGAGAGCTGTTCGTCTATCTGCCCGTTTTCGGCCGCGAACTCGGAGAACACCTGCGTCGCGTCGGTGATCGCCGCGGGGTCGGAGATGAAGTTCGACAGCGGCGAGTCGAGCGCGCGTCGCGCCCGGTCCGCGGGCATCCCGATTCCCGCCTCGACGTGCTGAGCGGTCGCGTCGGGATTCTCGTCGATGAACTCGGTCGCGCGCACATGTTGTTCGAGGAACTGCGCGGCGACGGGCGAGTCGCGGACCGCGTCGCTCATCAGCGTGACGGCCGCGGGCTGGCCGGGGAGGATCTCAGCCGCAGTCCGAAGCATCGTGACGGACGACCCCTCCGCCTCCGCGATCGTCGGCACGGGTTCCATGATCGAGGTACCGTCGATCTCGTCGTTGGCGATCGCCTGCCAGACCGCGCTCGCGCCGTTGATCTCGATGATCTCGACGGCGTCGTTCGTCGCCGGGTCGACTCCTGTCTCCTGTAGCCAGTAACGAAGCAACACGTCGGGGACGCTCCCCTGCGGGAACGTGCCGAAACGGAACGGGCGGCCCCGCTCCTCGCGCCACGTCGCGAAGGCGTCCGCTCCCTCCGACTCGAACGTCTCGTGGAACGACGACTCGGCCATGATCCCCATCGGTTCGCGGATGTTCGCCGCGGTCACCTGCGCCGGGATGCCGCGGTCGATGACGATCATCGCGGGCACGATACCGAACATCGCGACGTCGATCTCGCCGCTGCCGAACGCCTGCACGATCGCCGGCCCGTCGGTGAACTCCTCGCCCGTGACGTCGGCGTCGATCTCGGAGACGTACCCCTCGCCTTCCATCACGTACCACTGGAGGTCGGGATAGATCGGCATGTGCGCGACCGTCAGCTCGTCTACGCCACCGCCGCCACCGCCGCCAAGACAGCCGGCGACGCCGACGGTCGCCGCCCCGCCCGCGGCCGCGAGAACGGACCGGCGGGAGGCAGACGCGTGTTCGTACATACCTCTTGTGTGGACCCCGCAGGGAACACCCTCTCGCCACCAGCAACGACCGCGTATTCCAGTGACGCGGGTATCTCGGCGATAGCCCCCGGTGAGACGCTCCAATAGGCGTTTTCAGACCCTTCGTCATCGGGGGCGCGTCGCCGATCCGTGCAATACTTGCTGGTGCGGCGGCGGGTAACCGCCGACTCGCCGTCGTTTATGAGCCCGGCACCCCACGGGACGATATGGTCTCGGAGATATTCGACCCCGACGCGTGGGAACCGGTCACGGACGAGTTCGACGACATCACCTATCACCGGGGTGTCGACGTGCCTGCCGTCCGGATCGCTTTCGACCGCCCCGAGGTCCGCAACGCCTTCCGTCCCGGCACCGTCGACGAGCTGTACGCCGCGCTCGACCACGCCCGCAAGCAGGCCGACGTCGGCTGCGTGCTCCTCACCGGCAACGGCCCCTCCGAGTCGGACGGGGGCTGGGCGTTCTGTTCGGGCGGCGACCAGTCGGTGCGGGGCGGCTCGGGCTACGAGTACCGCGACGACGACGAGGCCGGCGCGGAGGACGACCCGCTCGTCCGCGAAGCGCGCGCCGGTCGGCTTCACATCCTGGAGGTCCAGCGACTGATACGGTTCATGCCGAAGCCCGTGGTCGCCGTCGTTCCAGGCTGGGCGGTCGGCGGCGGTCACTCGCTCCACGTTGTCTGTGATCTCACGCTCGCCAGCGACGAGCACGGGAAGTTCCTCCAGACGGACCCCGACGTGGCCTCCTTCGACGGCGGGTTCGGCTCGGCGTATCTCGCGAAGCAGATCGGCCAGAAGAAGGCTAGAGAGGTGTTTTTCCGCGGCAAGACTTACTCGGCCGAGGAGGCCGCAGAGATGGGCATGGTGAACGAGGCTGTTCCCCACGAAGACCTCGAGAGCGTGGCGCTCGAGTGGGCCGACGAGATGACGACGAAGTCGCCGACCGCGATGCGCATGCTGAAGTACGCGTTCAACATGACCGACGACGGGATGGTCGGCCAGCAGGTGTTCGCCGGCGAGGCGACTCGGCTGGCGTACATGACCGAAGAGGCCCAAGAGGGTCGCGATGCCTTCCTCGAAAAGCGCGAGCCCGCGTTCCGCGAGTACCCGTGGCACTACTGAGCACACTCCGCCGCTGACGCTCGCACGCCGCGTCACCAGCCGCACCCCGCACTCCCGTCACCCGTCGCCCGCAATGCGTCGATACCCGACGCGAGCGAGAAGCGCCGTACCGATCACGAGGAGGGCGACCGAGCGGGCGGTCGCCGCGCCGACCGCGACGTCGACGACCCCCCACAGTACGAGCCCGAGGGACACGAGGACACGGAACCGGTCGGTCCGGAACCCCTCGGCGACGACGCCCCAGACCACGAGCGCGGCGATGTAGAGACTGACGACTACGTCGCCGGCCGCGGCGGCTCCCTGCGTACCGAGGCGGGCGGAGCCGCTCGCCGCCGAAAGCACCGCGAGCAGGACCACCGCTCCGGCGACGGCGAGCCGACCGTAGCGTCCGATTCGGGCGTCGACCACGAGCGACTATTCGCGTCCGGAGCCATAAACCGTCCGCGACAGGATCGTTCCGGGTCGCCGCGTGTGATAGGGTCGCCGCGCGTAACGGGGCCGCCAGCGCGTGACGGGGTCGCCCCCACCGACAGCGTTTTTCGGTGCCGCCGCAGATGTCGCCCGTGAACGTTCGGGGACCGATCTGCTCCGTCGGCGAGGCGCGGGCGGTGTCGACGTCGTACGGCGAGCGCGACCTCCGCGAGGTTCGGATCCGGCCCGACCGCGGCGCGGGCGACCCGGTCGACGTGACGCTGTGGGGAAAGTGGACGGAGACGGCCGAGCACGCCGAGACGGGGATGGAGCTTCTCGTCACCGACGCCGAGGAGGACGACTTCGGCGGCGAGACGGGCTACGCGACGACGGGCGATTCGTGGGTCGTGCTCGAACCCGACTTCCTCGTCGACGTGACCGGGATCCGCTCGTGGGTACAGTGCCCCCGCATGTATTACTTAAACAAGCTCTCCGGGATCCCGCTCAACTACCCGGTCGTCAAGGGGACGATCGTCCACGAGGTGTTCGGCGACCTGCTTCGCGGAATGGACCTCGACGACTCGGTGACGGAGCGCGTCGCCGAGGCCGGTCTCGAACTCGGCCTGCTGGGGTACGAGCCCGCGGAGGTCGAAGACGAGGTGCGCCGGAACGCCGCCGCGATCGAGGGGTGGCTCGCGCAGGGAACTCTCGGCGACGAGGACACGTGGCGGTCGGAGTTCACGCTCATCTCGCCGACGTTCGGGTTGAAGGGACGGGCCGACGCGCTCCGACGCGGGACCCCGGTCGAGCTGAAGACCGGGAAAAACACCAACCGAGAGCCGCGGTTCCACGATAAGGTCCAGGCGGCCTGTTACGCGCTCATGCTGGAGGAGCGCGGCGTCGACCCCGACATCGGTACCCTGCTGTACACGAAAAACACCGCCTTAGAGCGCAGCGAGGAGAGCGGCGACCTCGCGCCGGCGAAGGAGTTCACGGTCGGGCGCGGGTTCCTGGAGTTCGTCGTCCGCGAGCGGAACGCGCTCGCCGCGATGGAGTGGCGCGCGCTCAACGACCCCGGCGAGCGGCCCACGGTCCCGACGGGCTACGAGGCGGACGCGAACTGCAGTTACTGCTTCGAACAGGACGCCTGCATGGTCGTCTCCGGCCGCCTCGATCAGGAGTCGAAGGCCGGCCAGATCGGCACGCCCGTGCCCGACGAGGAGCGCGACTACTTCGACCGCTTCTACACAGCGCTCGAAGAGGAGCGCCGCGAGACCCACGCCGAGTACCGGAAGCTCTGGGAGCAATCCCCCGAAGAGCGGGCCGCGGACGACCGCGCGCTGATCGACCTCGACCCCGTCTCGCAGACTGAGATCGACGACGCCCGGTGGGCGCTGCGCGCCCGGAAGCCTGACGACGCCGTCTCGAAGCTCCGCGAGGGCGACGTGGCGCTCGCGAGCGACGGCGACCCCGTGGCCGGCCACGCCGAACTCGGCCGGATCGTCGAACTGGGCGACGAGATAACAGTCGAGACCGACGAGCCGGTCGACCTCCGGCGGCTCGACGTGTACCCCTCCGAAATCTCCGTCGACCGCTCGCTCACCGCGCTCCACGACGCGGTCTTGAAGGGGACCGAGCGGCGCAAGGACGTGATCTTCGGCCGGCGCGATCCCGCGTTCCGCGGCCCCGAAGCGCGCCCCCCGGGCCGCCCCGGTACCGCCGACCCGGACGCGCCGGACGCCTACATCGACAACAACGACGCCCAGAACGAGGCGGTCGCGCTCGCGGTCGACGCCGAGGATCTGGCGCTGATCCACGGGCCGCCCGGCACCGGGAAGACGTACACCATCGCCCGCACGATCCGCGCGCTGGTCGCGGCGGGGAACCGCGTGCTGCTCGCGGCGTTCACCAACCGGGCGGTCGACAACGCCCTCGAAGCGCTCCGCGATCAGGGATTCGACGAGGTGTGCAGAGTAGGCACGAAGACCGGCGTCCGCGGCGACATGCAGGACGTCCGGCTGGTCCAGCGCGGCGATCCGAACGAGACGGCGGCCGAGCTGCGTGACGCGCCCGTCGTCGCCGCCACCACCGCGACCTGCGGCTCCCGCGTCGTGCGCGAGTGCGAGTTCGACGTGGCCGTCGTCGACGAGGCCTCACAGCTTACGGAGCCCGGCACGCACGCCGCGATCACCCTCGCCGACCGGTTTGTCCTCGTGGGCGACCACGAACAGCTCCCGCCGGTCGTCCGCGCGGAGAACGACCTGCAGACCTCGCTTTTCGAGCGCCTCATCGAGACGTATCCCGACGCGAGCGTCATGCTCACCCGCCAGTACCGGATGAGCCAGCGCATCCAGGCGTTCGCCTCCACTGAGTTCTACGACGGCGCGCTCCGTCCGGCGACGCCCGAGGTGGCCGCACAGACGCTCGCGGACCTCGGCGTCGACCCCGACGCGCTCGCTCCGGAGCTGACCGGCGGCGTGAGCTTCGTCGATCCCGACGGCGAGCGCGACGGCAACCGGAACGTCCGGGAGGCCGAACGCGTCGCGGGGATCGTCGACGCCTACGTCGCCGCCGGCGTCGACCCGGACGACATCGGCGTGATCGCGCCGTTCCGCGCGCAGGTCGCGGAGATCGGCCGCCGGACCGCGGTCACCGTCGACACCGTCGACCGGTTTCAGGGCTCCTCGAAGGAAGTCATTGTCCTCTCGCTCGTCGCGAGCGGCGGCCTCGATGGGCCGATCTTCGAGGACCACCGCCGGGTGAACGTCGCGCTCACCCGCGCGAAAAAACAGCTCACGATCGTCGGCGACGCGGACGCGCTCGCCTCGGACCCCTTCTACGCCCGGCTGCTCGACTGGGCGCGGCGGTGAGGCGGGCGCGCGGGTCGACCTACAGCCCGTCGACCGCCGCGAGCGCCGCCTCGACGTCTGGGACGTCGAACCACGCCGTCTCCGTGTAGGCGTTCGTTCCGGCCGCGTACATCGTCGAGACCGCGTCGACGACCTCGGCGGGAAGCGGGTCGGGCGACTCCTCGCAGATCTCGCGCCAGTCGTCGATGTCTCGGTCCGCGATCGCGGCTTTCGCCTCTTTTACAGCGGCGACCCATTCGGGATCGTTCGCCTTGTACCACTGGCGGACGACCTCCTTCGAGACCCCCCGTCCGTCGTACGAGAAGCGGTTCTCGTCGAACGTGCCGACCACGTCCGCGACGCGGAGCGCTCCGTCGGCGTACAGACACTCGATTTTCCCGTCCTCGTGGACGAAGCCGGCCGCCTCGGCGCGCTCGGTGACGACGCGGTTCACGTCGCGCGCGAGCGACTCCAGCGCCTCGATATCGGCCGCGCCGGCGATCCGGTCGGCCTCCGCCCGGGTCAGGTAGCGGTCCTGCTCCTCGTACTTCGTCGAGAACTCCACCACGGGCTTCGGCAGGTCGACGGGTTCGTCCGGCCACTCGCCGTCCGGGCCCGCGAGCGCGTCGAGTCCGAACTCGCTCGGCTCCGTTCGCGTCCGGAGGCTGGAGCCGACCGGGACGCGGTTCCGGAACACCACTTCGAGCGGGACGAGGTAGTTGTCGCCGCCGGCCGCGTGGAAGGCGTCGTAGTCGTAGCCCGCCTGCGGCCCCTCGTAGGGGAGGTCCGGAACCTGCGTCAGTTCAATCGCCATCTGCGTCGGCGGCGCGGTCGCCTCCGCGAGCGGGACGGCCGCCGGCTCGGCGTCTCCGTCGCCGTCCGGGACGCCCTCGGATCCCCCGGCTCCGTCCGGGTCGACGACCCCTCGGTAGTGCGTCTCGATCCCGTCGTCTTCCAGCAGTTCGAAGTTGCACGCGCCCATCGTACAGAGGCTCGCTCCCTTGTGCGGAATCGCGTCGGGCATCTGCCCCCAGTCGAACACCGAGTACGCGTCCGTGAAGACGAACCGGCCTCGCCCGGTGGCGTCGGCGGTCGCGGACTCGTCGACGCGGAACTCCTTGACGCTCGTCATACGTCACCCGGCGACCGCCTCCCCCATGAATCTTTCATTTACGTGGTCACCTCTGGATGTCGATTCACCGAACGATCCACGACCATGCATCTACTCGCGAGAGATTCGTGCGCGTCTGCGATCGCCTCATCGACGCCGCTCGCGACACCGCGCCCCCGGCGCGACCGCATCGAAAGGACCACACCCGTCGCCGCGCACGCTCCGGTATGCACGAGGCGCGCGAGGTCGTCGTCCTCCGGTACGGCCACCGGCCGGGACGCGACGACCGCATGACGACGCATGTGGGGCTCACAGCCCGGGCGCTCGGCGCGGACCGGGTCGTCTTCCCGGACAACGCCGGGCAGTCGGCGGAGACGGTGCGAGACATCACGGACCGGTTCGGCGGACCGTTCGACGTCGAACTCCGCGCAGACCAGACGGCGATCGTCCGCGACTTCGAGGGGGTCGTCGTCCACCTCACCATGTACGGCGAGCGCGTCCAAGACGTTGAACGTGAGGTCCGCGAGGCGGTCGGACTCGGCGCTGCGGGAGAGGCGGGGGCGCCGCGGGACCTCCTCGTCGTCGTCGGGGGCGAGAAGGTCCCGTGGGCGCTCTACGAGCGCGCGGACTACAACGTGGGCGTGACGAATCAGCCGCACTCCGAGGTCGCCGGGCTCGCCGTCTTCCTCGACAGGCTGTTCGAAGGGGCGGAACTGGAGCGCGAGTGGACCGGCGCAGACCGCCGAGTCCTCCCCGAAGCGACCGGGAAGACGGTGGTCGACGCGACCGAGACCGACGCCGAACGCGGCGACGGCGGATCTGACGGTCTGGACGACTCGGACGACGCCCGCACTGTCGAGTGACCGCACGCCCTCCTCGCGGTCGAAGGCCGCGTCATCCATCCGCGTCCGGCGGTCATGTTTTCACATTACCGCGAGAGTGTCATACTAATGCACAACTCTTAGTGACCGTAGATTCACTAATAAAGAGAGATGGGCTCCGACTCGGAGGTGTCGAGTGACTCACACGACACCGATAGAGCGGCGCACGCCGACACGGAGCCCGAAACCGACCGGTCGACGAACGCCGATGCGGCCTCCCGTTCCCGGGGCATCCGCTCGCGCGCGGCGACCGGCGATCGCGACCGCTCAGCGCCCGCAGCCGACCCCACGCGCGTCCTGTTGCTCATGTGTCCCGGCCGTGACCGCGACCTCGTCGCCGACGCGCTCGACGGGCGGTACCGCGTCGACACCGCGACCGCGGCGGACACTGAAGCGCTCGACCGCGCGTTCGACTGCTGCGTGCTCGACGAGGCGGCCTTCGACCGCGTCGCCGACGCGATCTCGACGAAGCGGGCGGCCGCCGGTTCCGTCTTCGTGCCGTTCGCGCTCGTCGTGAGCGAGCGGTCCGGCACCGCCCCGGCCGACGCGTGGAACCGCGTTGACGACGTGATCGAACTCCCGGTGAAACGGCGCATGCTCGTCGCGCGGATCGACAACCTGATACAGCGACGGACCACCTCTCGTCGGCTCGCAGAGACCGTCAACGACCTTCGGCTGAAAGAGCAGGCGATGGACGAGTCGCCGATCGGCATCACCCTCGCGCTGGCGACGGAAGAGGGAGAGAACCCGCTCGTGTACTGCAACGAGGGGTTCGAGTCGCTCACCGGCTACGGCCCGGAGATGCTCGGAAAAGACTGCCGGTTCCTGCAGGGCGACGACACCGCAGACGAGACGCGCGCGAGGCTGCGGCGGGCGATAGACGCCGAGCGACCGATCGCCGTCGACATCCTGAACTACCGCGCGAACGACCAGAAGTTCTGGAACCGGCTCACCGTTTCGCCGATCCGCGACGAGACGGGGACGGTGACACACTACGTGGGGTTTCAGTCGGACATTACGGATCGGAAGATCCGGGAGCGCCGCCTGGAGGTGATGGGCCGCGTGTTAAATCACAACCTCCGGAACAAGATGAACCTCATCGAGGGGTACGCCGACCTCCTGCGGGCGGACATCGACGACGAGTCACACCGCCGCTCTCTCGACGTCATCACTGAGACTTCGGCCGACCTGATGGGGATCGCTCGCGCGGTACAGAAGATAGACGAGACCCTCGCGGATACCGACCCGACGCAGGTTGCGTTACACGAGCGGCTGATCGAACTCCGGAACCGAATTCACAGCCGCTACCCCGAGGTGGCGATCGAGGTGTCGTTGCCCGACGACGACCCGATCACTGTGACCGTCGTCGGCCTGTTCACCGCGATCGAGGAGGGCGCGGTGAACGCCGTCAAACACAACGACACGCCGTCGCCGTGGGTGGCGATACGCGTCGAGCGGCTGTCGCGGGGCTGGATCCGGGTCGAGATCGAAGACGACGGCCCGGGGATTCCGGACCACGAGACGCAGGTCCTCGAACGGGGGGAGACCTCGCTCACTCACGCCGACCGGCTCGGGATCTGGCTGATGTACTGGGTCGTGACTCGGGCGGGCGGGAAGTTCACGGTGACCACGGGGGAGACGGGGACGCTGCTCCGGCTCGAGGTCCCCGCACACCCCTGAACGGAGCGGCTTCGGTCAGAGCGCCCGCTTCGAGCGGAGCCGGGCGAGCCTGATCCGGGCTTCCTGTCGACTCGTTCCTCGAACGCGGCCAGTCTCGCCGTCGGCCATCGAGACGAACGAGAGCCGATCGAGGAGCGGCGGCCAGTCGGCCGCGCCCGCGGCGTCGCTGGCGAAGGCGACGGCGTTCCCGAGTCCGGTCCGCTCGTCTCCCCCGCCGCGTGCCACCGCGGCGTCCGCGTCGCGGCGTCCGCCCGCAACGGTGAGTCTGTCGCCGACGGCGGCGGGGACCCACGCGGGAGAGAGCAGCGCCCAGCACAGCACGCCGGCAACCGTGTACGCCCACGCCGGAACTCGATCGCGGTCGGGTTCGTACCCGTGGATCCGGTTGACTCGGCGGTCGCCGGCCGTCCGTTCGCCGCGGCGGCCGACGAGGAGCGTCGCGAGCAGCGCGACCGTCTCGACGACGGCCACGGCGGGGAGGACGGCGGTGACGACCAGGGGATCGCGGGTCCGGAGCCGAACGAGCGCGTGCCTGAGCGCCGCGTCGCGGTCGGCCTCCGGCAGCGAGAGCAGCCGCGTGGAGACGACGAGCCGAGAGCCGCGGTAGCCGTCCGTGACGGCGACGTTCGCGGCCTCGGCCCGGACGACGGTGACCGCCGGGGCGTCGACTCCGACATCGTCTGCGAGCGTCGACACCCGGTCGGCGACGAAGTTCGCGGGGCGGTCGTCGAGGTCCGCCTCCGGGAGTCCCGCGATCCAGCGGTCGACGAGGAGCGGGCCGCCGAGCGCGGACCCGCCGAGGCCGACGACGACGGCCGCGAGGAGCCCGCCGGCGGCACCCGGTCCGGCCAGACCGAGGCCGCCGGGTCCGAGCACGGCGGCGAGCGGGACGAGCGGCAGCGCGACGAGCACCACGGGGACGGAGAGGTACGCGAGCGCGCCGACCGCCCGGCGGCCGCGTCGGTCGCCCGTTCCGTCGTCGCCCGGAGCCATACGCATGAATGGTGACACAGCCGACCTAAAGCTTTGCCGGAGCCGTCGGGGTATCTCGGCCCGTATCGGTCAGATCCCGCCGCGTCGACGACCGTGAATCGGAGGCGTGCCGCCCGAGACCGCGGGACTGCGAGGACGGTCTCGCCGGCGGATCGTGGGGCTTTCGGAGGTTTTAATCCCGTTCCGCCACCAGTTCGCCGTAATGGCTTTTGAGGATCTACTGAACGACCCCGTCATCCAAAAGTACCTCCACGAGTTGGTGGGGCCGACGGGGATGCCGGTCGCGGCCGCGCCGCCCGATGGCGAGGTCACCGATGAGGAGTTGGCCGAGGAGTTGGGGCTCGAACTCAACGACGTCCGCCGCGCGCTTTTCATCCTGTACGAGAACGACCTCGCGACCTACCGTCGGGTGCGCGACGAGGACTCCGGCTGGCTCACGTACCTGTGGACGTTCCACTACGACAACATCCCGGAGAACCTCCAAGAGGAGATGTACCGGCTGCTCGACGCCCTAGAAGAGCGCGAAGAGTACGAGCGCACCCACGAGTTCTACCTCTGTGAGGTGTGTTCGATTCGGTTCGAGTTCGGCGAGGCGATGGACTTCGGCTTCGAGTGTCCGGAGTGCGGTTCCCCGCTCGAATCGATGGACAACGACCGGCTCCGCGAGGCGATGAGTCGGCGTCTCGAGGAGCTCCGCGAGGAACTCAACGTGGATGTGACCGGCTGATGGTCGTCCTCGCAACCAAGTGTTACGTGGAGGGTGACGCCCGCGACCGCGCGCTCGACGGCATGGGCTCGCTCGTGGCGAACGATGTCGGAGACCTCCACGTCGACTGGCAGGTCGGCGTCCGCGACGACGGCTTCGTGCAGGTCGACGTGACCGGCGACGACGCCGAGGTCGCCCGCAACGTCCTCGCGGAGACGTGGGGCGAAATCGTCGCACACGACGCCGGCCTCGTCCCCGGCGAGACGTACGTCGGGACCCTCGAATCGTGGGACGACGACGGGTTCGTGCTCGACGCGGGCGAGGACGTGCTCGTTCCCGCCGACGGGCTCGGCCTCGGGGTCGGATCGCCGGAGCAGGTCGTCGAGCGGTTCGGGCTGGTCCAGCACCTTCCCATGACGTTCGTCTACGGCGGGGACGCGGGCGACGCGGACGCGGATCCGAGCCGCCTCGCCGACAGCGAGCGCGATCGGCTGTACGACTGGCAGCGTGAGAACGGTCGCGTGAACGTCAATTCGGCGACCCGCGGCGAGGTGCGCGCGACGGTGAACCGCGCGGGCCACGCCCAAGACATCGTCACGGTCGAGCGGCTCGGCCTCTTAGAACAGAGCATCGTCTGTACCGAGAACACGGACCCGCCGGGACTGTTGGCCGCGATCGGCTCGTACCTCCCGGCGGAGATGCGGTGTGTCGTCTGAGGTGATCTGACCCCGTGAACCGACGCTTCGCCCTCGCGGTCGCCGTCGTCGCGCTCCTCGCCGTCAGCGCCGGCTGTCTCACCTACGTCAACGACGGCGGCGACGTCGCGAACGCGACCCTCGATTCCGATCCGCCGCGCGAGTACGACTTCGCGACGGACCGTGACGCCGCGTTTACCCTCTCGACGGGAACGCAGTACACGGCCGTCTACGACGTCTCCGGCGTGGAGGAGCTGCGCCTGTACCGCCAGACGCCGTACGCGGGCGACCAGCCGCTGGAGTTCGAGGCGTTCCGCTATCGGACGACCGACGGCGAGGTGCTGAACGGCACCGAGTTCCGCGCCCGCGGTGGCGAGGTCGAGCGGACGCCGGACGAGACGTGGATCCGGTTCGGTGACGGGCTGGCCGACGGACAGGTGGCGTTTTCGGCGACTGGGTCGCCGCGGCGGTTCACCACGCTCACCTACGTCGAGGGGTCGTACGCCGTGACGCTGCCGCCCGGGTTCAGCACCGAGTTCCCGGTCGTCGGCCACGTCTCTCCCCGGGGGTACGACGTCGAGACGGTCGGCGACCGCGACCGCATCGTCTGGGAGGACGTGACGAGCGGCTCCGTCGTTGTGCAGTCGTACCGCGAGACAGATCTTCTCGTCTTCGGCGTCATCCTCGCCGTCGCGATCCTCGCCGCGATCGTCGGGACGGTCTACTTCCGCCGACAGCTCGAAGCCCTCCGCGAGCGACGGCGGGAGATGGGACTCGGCGTGTACGAGGACGACGAGTAACGCGTCACCGCGAGCGCCGACTGCACCGGCCGCCGCCTCCCGTGGTGGCCCTCGCCGGCCGCGTCCTTTTCTATCCCGCCCGCCTTGTGCGGGTATGAACGCTGCAATCGTCACCGTCGGGGACGAGCTCCTCGTCGGCGACACCGAGAACACGAACGCGACGTGGCTCTGTGACCGGCTCGACGCCCGCGGGGTGCGGGTCCGCCGCGTGACCGTCGTCCCGGACGAGGTCGGCGAGATCGCGAGAGTCGTCAACGAGTATCACGCCGAGTACGACGCCGTGATCGTCACCGGCGGCCTCGGACCGACCCACGACGACGTGACGATGGACGCCGTCGCGGCCGCCTTCGGCCGCGATCTGGAGGCGAACGACCGGGCTGCCGGGTGGCTCGCCGAAGAGGGATACAGCGCCGACGACCTCGCGGCGGAGACGACGCACCTCCCCGCCGATTGTCGGCCGCTCGAAAACGAGGCGGGCGTCGCGCCCGGCGCGGTCGTCGAGTCCGTGTACGTGCTTCCGGGCGTTCCCCGGGAGATGAAGGCGATGTTCGAGTCCGTCGCCGACGAGTTCGAGGGGACGCCGACGCACACGACCGTCGTCGACGTCGACGAACCGGAGAGCGCGCTGTTGGAGCGGTTCGCGGCGCTCGAAGCGCAGTTCGACGTGAGCGTCGGGTCGTATCCCGGCGAGAGCGTGCGCGTGAAGATCACGGCCGCGAACGCGGACGAGGCCGAGCGCGCCGCCGAGTGGATCCGGACGCGGTCGACGCTGGTCGACTCGGCGTGAGGGGGAGGCGGCCGCGATCGGTCGGACGCGGAGCGCGATACCTGCTTCGCGCGGGCGTCGCCGGCGGCCTACCGGAAGAGGTACACGAGCCACGCGGCGGTGACGACGAGACTCGCGACGAGCACGGCGGTCGCGGTCGCGTCGATCGGCAGCGGTTCGGTCACGGCGGCTTCGAGTAGCATGGATCGGGGTTGTTCTGGGGGCGTCTTAAGTATTGATCTTCGTCCGTCGCGCCCCGACTGCGACCCGGTGGAGACGCCCCGGCCGACGCGCCTCGTTTAAGTTCTCGCCGGCGAAGTGTCGGATATGCACGTCGGATTCGTGATGAACCCGATCGCCGGGATGGGCGGTCGCGTCGGGCTCAAAGGCACCGACGGGAAGGTCGCCGAGGCGGTCGAGCGCGGGGCGACGCCGCGCGCGCCGGACCGCGCACGGCGGGCGCTGACGCGGTTGGCCGAGGTTGCCCCCGAGGCGCGCGTTTCGACCGCGGCCGACCCGATGGGAGAGCGGTTGGTCCGCGAGGCCGGCTTCGACCCCGTGCGCGTCGTGGATCCGTTCGAGTGCGACGCCCCGGAGCCGACCGAGACGAGCGCGGACCACACGGCTCGCGTCGTGCGGGCGTTCGCCGGCCTCGAACGCGAGACCGGACCCGGCACCGACACCGCCGACGAAGACGCGGGCGACGCGCCCGTCGACCTCGTCGTCTTCGTCGGCGGCGACGGCACCGCGACGGACGTGGCGACCGCACTGGAGGGGACCGATGTGCCGATACTCGGTGTCCCGGCCGGGGTGAAGGTGTACTCGTCGGTGTTCGCGGTCTCGCCGGAGGACGCCGCGGAGGTCGCGGCGACGTTTTCGCGGACGGAGCGCCGCGAGGTGATGGACATCGACGAGGACGCCTACCGCGAGGGCGAGGTCCACCCGGAGCTGCGGGCGGTCGCGTCCGTCCCCGTCGCCGACGACCTCCAGTCGTCGAAACAGACCGCGAGCGGGACCGTCGAGTCGCTGGCCGAGGGCGTCGCCGACGACATCCGGACGCGCGACGGCGAGGGCGTCACCTTCGTGCTCGGACCGGGGTCGACCGTCGGCGCGATCAAAGCCGAGCTGGGGTTCGAGCCGTCGCCGATCGGCGTCGACGTGTGGCGCGACGGCGACGTCGTCGCCCGCGATGCAACCGAGTCCGAGATCCTCGCCGCGCTCGGCGAGGAGAACGTGATCGTGGTCTCGCCGATCGGCGGGCAGGGGTTCGTCTTCGGACGAGGAAACCCACAGCTGTCGCCAGCCGTCATCGAGCGCTGTGAGGTGCAGATCGTCGCCTCTCGGTCGAAGCTCGACGACGTGCGCGCGCTCCGCGTCGACACCGACGACCCGGACCTCGACGCCGCGCTGGCCGGGTGGGTCCGGGTTCGGGTCGGGAAGTTCGAGACGCGGATGATGAAGATCGCCTGAGGCGTCCACGAGACGCGCGAACCTGTTCGTTTAACCCACCGTGGATCGTGATCGACGTATATGGTCGAGGTTCTGCTTCTCGTCGGATTGGTGGTCGCGGCGTTCGTCGGGTACAACATCGGCGGAGCGACGACGGGGCCGGCGTTCGGGCCGGCAGTCGGCGCAAACGTGATCTCGAAGGCCGGCGCGGCCGCGTTAATGTCGGTGTTCTTCTTCGTCGGTGCTGGGACGCTCGGACAGCGCGTCGTGACGACGCTCGGCGAAGATCTCGTGACGGGCGCGAACGTCTTCACGCTGGAGACGAGCATTGTCGTCCTGTTTTTCATCGGCGGCGCGCTGTTCATCGGGAACTTCGCCGGCGTCCCGGCGTCGACGTCGATGACGGCGGTCGGAGCGATCGCCGGGCTCGGGCTGGCGACCGGGACGCTTGATCTGGCGGTGATGGGCGAGATCGCGATCTGGTGGATCGTCGCCCCGATCATCGGATTTTGGGTCTCCGGCGTCGTCGGCCGGTACTTCTACCCGGCGATAGACAAGTGGGTCGCGATCGAGAGCACCGAGGGCGCGCTGTTCGAGTTCGACCGCTCCGGCGCGGTTCCGCGGCCCGTCCCCGGGCCGAACACGACTCGGCGCGAACTCGTCGGCGGCGCGGTCGTCATCGCCATCGGCTGTCTCATGGCCTTCTCCTCGGGCACGTCGAACATCGCGAACGCCATCGCGCCGCTCGTCGCGCTCGACGGCGTCGAGATGGAGCCGATGATCCTCCTCGGGAGCGTCGCGGTCGCGGTCGGCGCGTTCACGATCGCCCGGCGGACGCTCGACACGCTCGGAAACGACATCACAGACCTGCCCCTGACCGCGGCGATCGTCGTCGCCTGCGTCTCTTCCGGGATCGTCATCACCCTCTCTGCAGTCGGAATCCCGGCGTCGTTCGTGATCATCGCGACGATGTCGATCGTCGGACTCGGTTGGGGGCGCGCGACGCGGACCGTCACCGTCCGACAGGGGATACGCGGCGAGAAGGAACCGACGGTCTCCGTTGGCGCGCTCGCCGCAGACGAGACGACCGAAATCGGTGAGGGCGATCCGTCGAACATCCCCTCCGCGGCGGATCTCTTCAACCCCACCACGAGCGCCCGCGTCGTCCTGATGCAGAACGTCGTGCCGCTCCTCTCGACGGTCGGCGCGCTCGTGACGTTCACGCTGCTCTTCCGGTTCGTCTGGTAGCCGCGTCGGACGCCGAGGAACGCGCGCGTCGCATCGGAGCCGCCGACTCTCGGTTCGGGCCTACCGACCGAACCGCCGCTGTCGATTCTGGTAATCGAGGACCGCCCGGAGGTAGTCGCGCCGCCTGAAGTCACGCCAGTTCACGTCGGTGAAATACAGCTCCGCGTACACCGATTGCCAGATCGCGAAGTCGGAGAGCCGCTCCGCGCCCGTTTTGATGACGAGATCGGGCTCTTCGGGGAACACGAGCCGGTCCGAGACGTCGTCGGCGTCGATCTCCTCCGGGTCCACGGTGCCGTCGGCGACGTCCCGTGCCAGCTCTCGGACCGCGCCCGCGAACTCGGCTTTTCCTCCGAGTCCCACCGTCACGCGGATCGGGGCGTCTTCGGCGTCCGAACGCGGTGCGTCCGAGCCGTCGCGGTCGGCGTCCGCCGGCCCCCGAACGACGAGGGGCTCGGGGGTGTCGAGCCGGCGAAGCTCGCGCGTGAGCGCGGGGACGACGGCCTCGTCGAGGACGGAGACGGAGACGGTGACACGCGCCGCGCCGTATTCGAACGCCCACCGGAGCGCGTCGGCGAGGGTGTCGAACGCGCCGTCGGCGAGGAGATCGCGCTCGGTGATGACGACCGCGACGTGTGAGGGGGGGTCGCCGTCGTGGAGGCGGTGACGGAGCGCGAGGTAGCTGTCGTACAGTCCCACGTCGAACCGATCCCGTCGGTCGGGTATAAATCGTCGGCGTCCGACGCCGACGCGGGCACTTGACGGTGCGGCGACGCGGACGCCCGACAGCGCGGCGATCGCACGGAGCGGGCGTGCCGCGCGGACGACGAGGGGTTTAATTCGCCGTCGCTCGTAGCGTGCGCGATGGCAGATAGCTATCGCGGCGTGTTCGGCGCGATCCCCTACGCGATCCGGCACACCGAGTCGTGGACCATGCGACTGTACGGCGTCGTCGGGGCGCTGTCGGCCGGGTTCATCGCGCTTGTCGTCACGCTCGGACTCGTCGTCTGGATGGGCGAGACCGTCGGCGTCGAGAGCGGGACGTTCCTGTTCACGCGGTCGCTGTTCGTGGTCGCCGGCTTCGCAGCGGTCGCGCCGCTCCTCGCTCCGCTGCTTTTCGTCGCGCGCCGACACCGGCGGGGCGATCCGGTCCGCGACGACTACGACCGGAAGCTCGCGTACGGCGGGTTCTGCTTTCTGGCCTCGCTGTACGTCGGGATGATAATCTCCGCGCCGGCCGACCTGCGCGAGCCGACGGAGTCGGTCGTGTTGGGCGCGCTCTACGCGCTGCCGCGACCGGCGGCGGTCGTCCCGCCGGTCGCGGCCGCCGCCCTCGTGTTCGCACTCCACTTCCGACTCCGCGTCGCCGGGGACTCGGCGGCCGACGACGCCAGCGAGACCGACTCCGCCGCGGAGTAGCACCCGCCCCGCCGTCGCGGCTCGAAACCCCGAAGGGTCTCGGCGCCGTACGCCTGTGTAATGACCGACGAAGCGGGCCGCGGCGACGAGCCGGCCTCCACAGACGAACCGGATCGCGAGCGGGATAGCGACGGCGACTCCGACGCGGTCGCCGGCAAGGAGAGCACGTTCCTCGTCACCCACGTCGAGGCCGACTCGGCGGTGTTAAAAGACGTTCACGACGGACAGGTCCACACACTGAGTTCGAACCCTGGACTCGACGAGGCCGACGCGGTCGAGGCGACCGTCGCGCCGGACCCCCCGATGGAGGTAACATATCAGGTGGTCGAGGTGGAAGAGCGGCGGAGCCTCTCGATAGCGGAGAGTGAGGAGCCGCCGACGGTTCACGAGCGCGACCTCGCGGCGGAGACCCAGACCGGCGAACTGGCTCGCGAGCCGCGCGCCGGCGTCGGGGAGGTCCATGTGCTGACGCCGCCCGACGCGGACACGCGGGACGCGGTCGACGACGTGCTCGCGGACCGTGAAGGGACGCTCGCGCGGGCGGCCCGGTTGGGCGTGAACCGCGTCGAGATCCGGTCGGAGCCCGGCGTCGTCAGCGTGCGATACCTGCCGTGAGCCCGGGGAACCGTCGCCGACGGAGTGAGCTGCCCGGACGACGCCGCTCGCGCGCGTCCGAGTGAGAAGGCTTATTCAAACCCGCGCGGGAACCGATTACCATGGTAGCGATCGAGGTACCGGAGATAAACTACACCGAGTACTCAAACCGGCAGCTCGTGGCGGTCCCGCTCGCGGTCCTCGTTCTCGCGCTCGCGATCATCGGCGGGTGGTATCTCGCCACCGGCGCGCCGGCGGACCTCGGGTTGGAGTTCACGGGCGGCGTGGAGCTCCGGATAGCCGACGACGGCGGCGACGTGGAACAGCAGATCGAAACCGCATTCGAGCGACAGCCGGACTCGGTCCGGTCGATTCCCGCCGACGACGTGTACGTCGTCACCTTCCGCGCGGCCGACGACGACCCCGAGGGGCTCGCGAACGACCTCTCGACGCAGGCCGACGAGGCCGGGCTCTCGACCGAGGCGGTCGACCAGGTCTCGCCGAGCTTCGCCAGCGACACCGCACGCACCGCCGTCTTCGGCGTCGCGCTCGCGTTCCTCGGAATGAGCGTGCTCGTGTTCGCGCTGTTCCGGACGTTCGTCCCCTCCATCGCGGTCGTCGCCTCCGCGTTCTCCGACCTCGTGATCCCCATCGCGGTGATGAACCTGCTCGGGATCCAGATGACGCTCGGCACGATCGCGGCGCTTCTCATGATCATCGGCTACAGCGTCGACTCGGACATCCTGTTGAACAACTCCGTGTTGCGACGAACCGGCGACTTCTATGAGTCGGTGAGCCGCGCGATGCGGACCGGGGTGACGATGACGCTCACGTCGATGGCGGCGATGATCGTCATGGCGGTCGTCGCGGCCGCCTTCGGCGTCGACCTCCTCCGTAACATCGGGATCATCCTCGCGGTCGGGCTCTGTGCCGACCTGATGAACACGTACCTGCTCAACGTCTCGCTGCTCCGCTGGTACAAGTTCGAGGGGGTGAGCCGCTAATGCTCGAACCGGTCAAGAAGAACTGGCGCATCCTGCTCTTGGTCGTCGTCGTGCTCGGCGCGACCGTGGCGCTGTTCGCGCCCCAGTTCGGCCCGCAGACCGCGCCGGGCGAGAACGCGAGCGAGGTCGACCAGGGGATCACGAACCTCCAGTACGGGCTCGATCTGGCCGGCGGGACGCGCGTCCGCGCCCCGCTCCTCGGCTACACCGCGACCGGCGTCGACTTCGCCGGTGACGACCCCGTGACCGCCGAGGAGGCCGTCGCCGCGGAGCTCGACGACACCGGCGCTCGCAACGTCGGCACGTACGTCGAAGACGACGCGCGGCAGATCGAGGTCACGGACGCCTCCGTGAGCGAAGACCAGTTCCGCGCGGCGATGGACGCGGCGGGGTACGCGTACGAGGATGTGCGGCCGGGCGTGACCGCTGAGACGCGGGATCTCGCCCAAGAGATCATCCAAGGTAAGATCAACGAGGCGGGCCTGTCTGGCGGGAGCGTCCAGCAGGTCCAGTCGATAACCGGACGGCACTTCATGCTCGTCGAAGTGCCCGGCGAGGGTCGAGAGGACGTCGTCTCGCTTCTCCAAGAGCGAGGGACGGTCCAGATCGACATCGCCTACCCGACCGACAACGGCACCGCGGTCCAAGAAGCGGTGTTGATCCAAGACGACTTCGAGAACATCGGCACGGCCACGCAGCGGGAGAGGACGACGCAGTCGTACGTGCCGGTCACGGTCCGGAACACCGCGGCAGGCGGCGAGCAGTCGCCGGCGGCGGTGTTCCAGCAGGCGGTCACCGACCGCGGGTTCCAGTCGGCGTATCAGACGGAGGCCGACCGGTGCGGGTACAACTCGGAGACCGGCGAGATCGAGGCGGTAAACGGGGATCGGAACCCGTGTCTCCTCCTCACCGTCGACGATGAAGTCGTCAACTCCTTCGGGATGGATCCGGACCTCGCCGCCAGCATGGCGAACGGCGCGTGGGCAGACACGGGGAGCTTCCAGCTGACGACCGGCGACTTCGCGACCGCGGAGACCATCTCCGTCAACCTGCGCGCCGGTGCGCTGCCCGCCGAGTTGGACATCAGCGGACAGGGCACGTCGAGCACCATCTCGGCCGCGCAGGGTGAAAGCTACAAGAACTACTCGCTCGTGACCGGTATCCTCGCGGTGTTCGCGGTCGCGGGCATGGTGTTCCTCCGCTACCGCGAGCCCGCGGTGGCGCTCCCGATGATCGTGACGGCGCTCGCCGAGGTGTACGCGCTCCTCGGGTTCGCAGCGCTCCTGAGCTACCCGCTCGAACTCGCGGTGATAGCCGGGTTCATCGCCGTGGTCGGGACCGGCGTCGACGACCTCGTGATCATCGCAGACGAGGTGATGAGCGAGGGCGAGGTGAACTCTCGGACGGTGTTCGACTCTCGGTTCCGCCGCGCGTTCTGGGTCATCGGAGCGGCCGCCGCGACGACCATCGTCGCGATGTCGCCGCTCATGGTGCTCTCGCTCGGCGACCTCTCCGGGTTCGCGATCTTCACCATCCTCGGCGTGCTGATCGGCGTGTTGATCACCCGCCCTGCCTACGGCGACATCCTCCGTCGGCTGCTCACGATCCGGTGAGGTCCCGTTCGGGACGCGCCCGCACCGCACACCCGCTCCCGTCGGTCCGGATCGACCGCTGACCGATTTTTGTTGGCTTCGCTGTTTCGCGTCCTCCCCTCCGCCGTCCGTGGTCGACTCACTGTCGCGCTGTTCGCGGCCGGCTCTCCCTGCTCCCGTGAGGTCACTGCGCCGTCGGAGACCCCGCCGTGCTGTGTCCGATCGCCGGAGTGTCCCCGACGAGAATCGATCACCCACGATTATGAGTGCCCAACCGACAAACTATTAGTTTAGACCAGTCTAAACCGAGTATGCCGACCGACACCGTCGAAGACTATCTCAAGGCGATCCACCGGATCGAGTCCCGGACGGGACCGCCCGTCTCCACCTCGGCGATCGCGGAGGCGCTCGGGAAGGCCCCGGCGACCGTCACGAGCATGCTCGGAACGCTCTCGGACCGCGGTCTCCTCACCCGCGAGAAGTACGCGGGCGCGGAACTCACGCCGGCAGGCGAGGTCGCCGCGCTCGAAGTCGTCCGCCGCCACCGGCTCATCGAGGCGTTCCTCTCCGAACAGCTGGGATACGAGCCGAGCGAGGTCCACGACGAGGCCGACGCGCTCGAACACCACGTCAGCGAGGAGTTCACCCGCCGGGTGGAGCGCACGCTCGATTACCCGACCGCTGACCCCCACGGCGATCCGATCCCGCCCGCAGACCTGTCTACGCCCGAGACGTCCGGGACCGCGGTGCTCGCCTCGCTCGAACCGGGATCGCGGGCGACGGTCACCCGGGTGAGCGACCGCGACCGAGACGTTCTGGAGTTCCTCTTCGACGCGGGCATCACACCGGAGACGACCGTCGACGTCGTCGACGTCACGTCGTTCGGGATGGTGACGGTCAGGACCGAAGACGAGGCCGAACACGACCTGCCCGAGGCGGTCGCCGAGCGCGTTCACGTCGCGCGGCCGCCGGAGGCCGCCGGAGCCGACGACGGCGTGGAGGCGGGAGGCGCATGACGGGGTACGCGGAGATCGTCGTGGTCGCCTTCGCCGCACAGCTCGCGGTGCTTCCGGGCGAGAAGGTCCAGTTGATGATCGCCGGGCTCGCGACGCGATACGACCCGAAGGTCGTCGTCGCGGCCGCGGGGTCGGCGTTCGCTGGCTGGACCGCCGTCGAGATCGCGTTCGGTCGGGCGCTTCAGGCCGCGTTGCCACCGCTCGCGCTCGACGCGGTGACCGCGGTGCTGTTCTTTGCCTTCGCGGTCCTCCTGTATCGGTCCGCGCCCGTCCGCAACTCCGGGTTCGGGGACGCAGAGCGGACCGACGGCGGACTCGCCGCGTTCGACGACCTCTCGCTACCGGGAAGCCTCGACCGCTACTCGGAGTCGCTCGGCGGCTTCTTTCCCATCTTCCTTCTTACCGCGACCGGTGAGTTCGGCGACAAGACGCAGCTTGTCACGATCGGGCTCGCGGTGCAGTACGGCGCGACGTCGGCGATCTGGGCCGGCGAGATGCTCGCCATCATCCCGGTGAGCCTCGCGAACGCGTACCTGTTCTCGACCTTCGCCGGCCGGTTCGACATGCGACTCGCGCACTTCGGATCCGCGCTGCTCTTCACCTTCTTCGGTGCCGACACCGTGCTCTCGATGGCCACCGGATTTTCGGTCTGGGAGGCGTTCGTCGGCACGGTCGGCGGGCTCGCGTCCGGGCTGTTCTGAATCGGTACGCGGTCGGCAAGCGCGGTTTCGCTCGGTCAGCGTTCGCGGCCGTCCCGGTCCGCCCAGCCCGGTGCAGTATATTATATACTTGCGTCGCCTCCCTCCTGGAATGAGGCGCACACGCACTCTGACCGTTCTCGTCGTCGCGGTGGTAGCCGTCGGTGCCGTCACCGGTGGCGCGGTCGCACAGCCTTCCGGTGGCGACGCGGACCTGTACGAGGCGCTGGAGGAGATGGTCCCGACGTACAACGAACACGCCGACAGCGTCGACCTCGGTCCGGTCAGCATCGCCGGGACGAGCAACATCTACATCGAGGACGGTGACTCCGTGATCACGTACTCGATGACGATAGACGACCGGAACCGCATCACGGACCTCTCCGAGAGCGCCGACGACGACGCGGTCCGGAAGATAACCACCGACCGTAAGACGATAGAACGTCTCACCGCGGCCGACAACCCGGCTCGCGCGTTCCGCGACGCGGTCGCTAACGACGACATCGTCATCACCGGGGAGGACGGCCAGACGGTCGAGCAGATAAAGTGGGCGGTGATCAACGCGTTCAAGGGATTCCTCCTGTAGCGCGGCGGCTTACGTCGCCGTCAGAACTCGTCTAACGCCGACTGCTCGGCGGCGGCGAGCAGGTCGTCACAGGTCGCCCACGACCGGCGGGCACAGTCGGGGACGTCGCCGGTGTCGGCCACGTACTCGCGGAGGAACGACCGGGTCGTCGGGTCGCTCGGATAGCCGCTGCCGAGGTCGGCGTACTCGGTGTACTCGGCATCGATCGCGGCCATTCGTTCGTCGCGGGACACCTTCGCGACGACGCTCGCAGCGCCGACGACGGGGTCGTCCGCGTCGGCTCCGTGTGCGGCGGTGACATCGACGGACGGCAGCGCCGCACCGGCTTCTGGGATCGCGTCCGTCCGGTCCGCGCCGCCGTCGCCCGCACCGTCGTCGTCTGTACCACCGTCGCCCGCACCGCCGTCCCCGTCGACGAACTCGCGCAGCCGCCGCGCGAACCGCTCCTCGCTGGTGTCGCCCGCGTCGGCGACGACGCGGATCGGCTCGTCGCAGTCGGCCGCGACGGCTCCCGAGAGGGCGGTTCGTGTCGCTCGCGCTTGGGCGCGCACGGTGAGCGTGTTCATATCAGTGTCTGGGCGGTCGATCTCGTCCGGCTCGACGAACGCGACGCCGATCGCGACCGTATCGAGTGCCGCGAGCCCGGCGTCTATCGCTTCGCGCCGGTCGGACGAGAGGCGCTTCGAGTCGTCCACGTCCGCCGGCAGGTGCGCCGGATCCGCGAGTACCGCCGCGGCCACCATCGGTCCGAGCACGGGTCCCTTGCCGGCCTCGTCGACGCCGAGATACACGCGTCGGTGGTCGTCGCTGAAGAATAAATACGTTCAGAAAGCGGTCGAGCGCGTCCGACGGGGGTAGCTACTCGACGAGGACGGCGTTGACCTGTCCGGTCTGGCCGGGACGGGAGGTGACGCGGGCGCGGCCGGCGGACGTCTCGATGATAGCGCCCTTCGTGACGATGTTCCGGCGGGCGTAGTTGACGTTCGAGGGGTTCTCGACGACGTTTTCGATCGTGGCCTCGCTGACCGCACCGTCGTCGGCGACCTGCGCGACGTTCGTCGAGAGCGCGCGGACCTTCGTCTCGGTGCCGCGGGAGTCGATGTACTGGACCCGGGTCTCACCGACGGTCGTCTCGGCGGGCTCGCGGCCGAGCTGGTGGCGCTTCTTGTTCGCGGCGTGCTTGAGTCGTCCGCCCGTGCGCTTGCGCGTGGAGCGTCCTTGGTCTTTCATACAGAGACGAACAGCCAGCGAATACTTGAACCGTTCGACTCGCACCGGGCTATACGGCCTGTCTCGCCGCCGACGCGGCACGAACCGGCCGTCGTCACGCAAACCATCTGTCGTCACGCGAACCGGCCGTCGTCACGCGAACTGCTGCTCGAACGCGCGAATCCCGTCGTCGGTGCCGACCACGACGACCTCGTCGCCGGCGACGAAGCGCGTGTCGGGTCCGATGTCGGTGATCGTCTCGTCGTCCCGCTCGATCGCGATGACGCTGCACCCGGTCGTCTCGCGAACGTCCGCCTCGGCGACGGTCTTCCCGGCCAGCCGCGGTGCCGCGCTCTGGATCACCTCGACATGGGTGTCGAGCGAGAGCACGTCACGGTCGTCGAGGACGCGTGACGCACACAGCCGCCCGGTCACCGTCGCGAGCGCGAGCACGTAGTCGGCACCAGCGCGGTGCATCTTCGGGACGCTTTCGCTCTCTTCGACCCGCGCGAGGATCTCGACGTTCGGTGCCAGATCGCGGGCGACGAGCGTCGTGAACTCCGCCACCGTGTCGTCGGGAAGCGCGAGCACGGCCGTTTGTGCGTCCTCAATACCGGCAGCGGAGAGCGTCTCCGGATCGGTCGCGTCACCGACCACGTCGACGCCCTCTGCGTCACTCTCGTCGACGACCGTCACCGGAATGCCGGCGTCGGTCAGGACTGCCGTGACCGCGCGCCCAACCTGTCCGTAGCCGACGACGACCGTCTCGCCGGCACCGAACCGACGGGTCGAGGAGTTGCTCATGTCGACGAGCCGTTCGAGTTGGTCCTCGCGTCCGGAGACCAAGAGCACGGTCCCCGCCGACAGCGTCGCGTCCGGCGTCGGCGCGGCCTCGAACTCCCCGTTGAACCACGCTCCGATCACGTTGACGCCGGTTCGCGCGCCGATGCCGCTGTTGGTGAGCGTCGTCCCGGCGAGCCCGCTCCCGTGGTGGATAGACACCTCCGCGAGCCGAAGCGAATCCCCGATCGGGACCGCCTCATCGAGGTCTGTATGCACCGCGGTCGTCACCTTCGCGGCGAGGCTCTCGCCGAGTAGCGAGCGCGGGGAGAGCACTTCGTCCACGCCGGCGAGCCGGTGGTACCGCTCGCGGTCGGGGTTCTCGACGACGCTGATGACGCGAATGTCGGACGAGATCTCCTTGGCGGCGAGCACGATGCTCGCGTCGACCTGATCTGACACGTCGGTGACGAGCGCCCGAGCGCTCGTCAGGTTCGCGCGCTGCAGCCCGTCGGTTGACTCGGGGTCGGCGCGGATCACGTCGTGATCGTCTTCGTACAGCGCCACCGCGCGGTCGGAGTCGGGCTCGACGACGACGTACGGGATCGACCCCGAGGCGAACTCAGTGAGCAGCGCGTCAGACCGTGTGGTGTCGGCACAGACCACGACGTGGTCCGTGAGGCCGTCGTCGACCGCGCGGGGGACCGTCGTCGAGAACGCCTCTTGGAGGAGCGGGGTCACGACGACGGGCAACGCGCCGATGAGGAGCACCATCCCGACCAGATCCATCACGGCGATGTACGCGTTCAGCTGTTGGCTCTCCCATGGGGCGTCGCCGCCGAAGCCGGTCGTTGTGAACATCTCGACCGAGAACCGAAGCGACTCGACGAGCGTGCGCGGGTCGTTCTCGTACACCCGCATCCCCCACCGGTAGGCGAAGGCGTTGGCGATCAGGACGGCAACGACGAACGCGGAGTACCCGACGACGCGCCGCTTCCACGAGTCCATCGAATCGCCGTACGGAACCCACCCACTAAAACGGGACGTGTGCGTTCCCGCCCCGCGTCCGCGGCCGAACGTCGAGGGTTTAAGATTCGCGGGCGTCGATGGAGGCACATGGTGCGGAACCCGCCGCGCGAGCGGGCTCCTCCGTCGGTCGACGAGGTGCTCGACGCGCTGGCCGACGACGCCGCGCGGCGGATCGTCACGGCACTTTCCGAGCCGAAGACCGCGAGCGAACTCTCCGAGGAGTGCGACATCCCGCTGTCGACGACCTACCGCAAGCTCGAACAGCTCACCGAGGCCTCGCTCCTCGAAGAGTCGACCGACATCCGCCGTGACGGACAACACACGACGCGGTATTCGGTGGCCTTCGAGTCCGTGACGGTCGCCGTCTCGGCGAATCCAGACGACGACGGCGACCCGGAGCGCCGCGAGTTCGACGTGTCGTTCACGCGCCCGGAGCGCACCCGAGATGAACGCCTGGCCGACCTGTGGTCGGAGCTACGCGAGGAAACATGACTACGTATATCGACCTGCTCATCATCGTCGCAAAGACCGCCATCCTCGTGCTCGGTGGCAGCATCACCTACTACGCCCTCCGCGCGTACGGGCGGACCGGCGACCGGTCGCTTCGCGCACTCGGTATCGGATTCGGGACCGTCACCGTCGGCGCGCTCGTCGGCGGGGTGTCCCACCAGATAATCGGAGCCGACCTCGCCGTCGGGATCGCTGTCAACAGCCTGCTGACGGCGATCGGATTCGGGGTCATCGTCTACTCGCTGTACGTGGAGTGAGGTCGGTGTGGCGGCTCGTTCGTTGACGGGTTGTGTCGCCGGTTCGCTGTCTCCGCCGTCGGACGCGACGGCCACGGAATCCCCCGTTTCGGTAGTCTTTTGCGCCGCTCGACCGTCCGACGAACCAATGAGCGACGCACGCGAAGAGCTCTCCCGTCGGATCGCCGGCGAAATAACGCTCAGCGACGATCCCGGGGCGACGCTCCGGAAGTGGCGGACCGACTTCGACGTCTCACAGACCGAACTCGCAGACCAGCTCGACGTCTCCTCTTCCGTGATCTCCGACTACGAGAGCGGCCGCCGCGAGAGCCCCGGCATCGGCGTCGTGCGGCGCACCGTCGACGGCCTCCTCGACATCGACGAACAGCGCGGCGGCGGGCGGCTCCGCCAGTACGCTCGCGTGCTCTCGGCGGGCTTCGAGAGCGACATCGTCCACGACCTCCGCGAGTACTCGACGGCCGTGTCGCTCGAGGCGTTTTACGACGCGATGGGGGCTACGGAGGTCGTGCGCGGCGATCAAGACCACGTGAACGGCCACACGGTCATCAACTCGATCGAGGCGATAACGCGGCTGTCGAGCGAGGAGTTCTACCGGCTGTACGGCCAATCCACCAACCGCGCGCTGGTTTTCACAGGGGTCACCCGCGGCGAGTCACCGCTCGTCGCCATGCGAGTCGTGAGCCCCACGCCCAACGCGGTCATCCTTCACGGTATCGAGGACAGCGAACTCTGGGAGCACGCGGCCGACCTCGCGCGGGTCGACCAGTTCTCTCTCGCGACGTCCACGAAAGACCTCGACGCGTGTCTGGCCGACCTGCAGGCGCTTTGAGCCACGCTCGGAGCGACCGACGAGCGGGTCCCCGCCCCGTCACTCGTGGTGGTGGACCCACTCTTCGGTCGGTACGAGGTCGCTCCCACCGCACGCGCCGCAGGCCTCCGGCGCTTCGAACTCGTGTTCGCCGGGAGCGATCTGTGTGGGCGTCCCGGCGTGGGTCACTTGGCAGTTCTCGCACACGAACTCCTTGACGTTCTCTGGGCTGTGTGCCATGGTACACCGTCACTATGCATCTGCATAAATGTAGTGTCTCTGTCGGGGGTGATCGGTATTCCGCGAGTAGACAGGCCCGCCACTGGTTGTCTCAGGTGCAAACGCCACGTTAGCAGGGGTACTGAACGAATCGTACGAAGCCAGGGCAGGGAGTTGAACCCCGGAAGTCTCGATTACAAGTCGAGTGCATGAACCACCCATGCTCCCCTGGCGCAGGCTGGCGTACTCGGTCCACCTATGAGTGCGTGTCGCTTTCGGCGAGCGGTTTCGTCAGCTCGACGCGGTGCGGTTCGTAGCCCCGATCCGCGTAGAACTCGCGGGCGCGGTCGTTGGCCGCGAGCGCCTCAAGCGCGACCGCGTCCGCGCCCGCCTCGCGCAGCGCCTCCTCGGCCGCGTCCAGCAGTTCGGTTCCGATCCCCTCGTCGCGCCGCTCGGGAACGACGAACAGGTTACTCACCGTCCCCCGCGTTCGGTCGCGCTCGTACCCGTTCCGGTCGAGCTCGAAGCCGACGAACCCGACGACCTCCTCCCCGACGCGAGCGACGAGCAACTCTTCGGTGACCGCGGCGCGCGCGACCCACTCCCGGACCGCCCCTCGGTTCGCCTCCGCGCGCAGTGTCGCACCGTAGCGGCGCTGTCCCGCGGCGAGTGCGACCCAGAGGTCGGTCACCGCGTCGACGTCGTCGGTAGTCGCGGGGTCGACCCGGACCCGATCGCTTTCGGGCATCACCCGTGGTTCGGCGCGACGCGTGTTGAGCCTATCGCCGGGGGACGCGGCGTGCTCGTTCTGGACCGCTCACGCCTCCCGACACTCCGGACAGACCGCCTGTCCGTTGGCGGTGACGAGGTCCGGAACGAGCGCGCCGCAGGCCTCGCACACGCCCTGCGTCGGCGACCCGTCGGCGTCGGTCGTCGACGCGTCCACGGCGGGGTCGGTCCCGCCGTCCGCGTTCGTAGACTGCGTCCGCGTTCGACGCGGCCCGTCCGCCGGCTGCTCGTCGAACGCGCCGCCCCGCACGCCGTCGCCGCTTCGAGGCGGCCTCGCGGCGAGGACGTCGCCGGCGGTGACGACGCCGACCGCCTCGTCCTCCTCGACCGCCACGACGCGATCGACGCCCTCGGCGACGAGGCGCTCCTCGACAGCCGCGAGCGCGTCGTCCGGCGCGACGGTCGGCAGCGGCGGTCCCATCGCGGACCCGACGGTCCGCTCTACGGCCCCCTCCGCGTCTGAATCCGCCGACTCCGCGTCGAGCAGCACGCCGAGCGCCTCGCGGCACGCGAGCCGACCGACCGGTCTGCCCCCGCGGACCACGACGAGACAGTCAGTCTCCTCGGAGACCATGAGGTCGGCCGTCGCCGCGAGCGAGTCGGACTCGCTCGCCCCGAGGAACTCTCGGTGCATCACGTCTCGAACCGTGGTGTCTGTTCGCATACTTCGTGGCTCACCCCCGATCGGCTAAAAACTGCCCCCGGTACGATTATACGACTCCCCCGCGTAGCCTGGGGGTTAGGGCCTCGAAAAAGGAGGCTTCAAACCCGCCCCCGTCCGATCGCGGACATGACCGTGCCTTCGTTCGTGATCGGGATCGCTGGGGGGACGGGCGCGGGCAAGACGACGGTCGCCCGGCTCGTCACCCGCGACCTCGGCGACGACGTCACCCGCATCCCGCTCGACAACTACTACGAAGACCTCACGCACCTCGATTTCGAGGAGCGCCAGTCCGTCAACTACGATCACCCCTCGGCGTTCGAGTGGGACCTCCTCAGCGAGCACCTCGAAACGCTGCTTGACGGACGCCCCGTCGAGATGCCGCAGTACGACTTCGAGACCCACAACCGGAAAGCCGACACCGTCACGGTCGATCCGACCGACGTGATCGTGCTCGAAGGGATCCTCGCGCTGTACGACGAGGAGATAAACGAGCTGATGGACCTCCGGCTGTTCGTCGAGACCGACGCCGACGTGCGTATCCTCCGGCGGATCCGACGAGACGTGATCGACCGCGGCCGCGACTTAGAGGGCGTCATCGAACAGTACCTCTCGACGGTGAAACCGATGCACGAGCAGTTCATCGAACCGTCGAAGAAACACGCCGACCTGATCATACCCGAAGGGGCGAACAGCGTCGCGGTGAACCTCTTAGAAGAGAAGCTCCGCGCGGAAGTCGGTGGCGAGTCGGGAAGCGGCTGGGAACGCGGGAGCCTCGAATCGGCGCTGGGTGAGACGCGCTCTGCGGACCTCGACGGCGACGAGTGAGTCTCAGTCGACGCGGCTCGACCTGTCGTCGCGTTTCGTCTCACCGCTCAGCTCCTCGCCTCCCCCGCTTTCGCGGCCGCCTACCGCCGCCGGTTCGCCACCCGCTCTTCTGCGGTCTCCGCGCTGACGACCTCATAAAGCGTCGCCCGCCCCCCGTCGTCTTTCGGCCGCAGGACGCGCCCGAGCCGCTGGGTGAACTCCCGCTCGCTGCCCGACCCCGAGAGGACGACGGCGACGTTCGCGTCGGGCACGTCGACGCCCTCGTCGAGCACGTTGGCCGCGACGACTCGGCTGTAGGTCCCCTCACGGAACCGCTCTAGCGTCTCGCGGCGCTCCGCCGCGCTCGTCTCGGCGGTGATCGCGGGGAGGAGGAACCGCTCTGAGAGCCGGTAGACGAGATCGGTGTGTGCGGTGAACACGATCACGCGGTCGTCGCGGTGCCGGTCGAGGATCGCCCCGAGTCGCTCGACTTTCCGCGTCGCGTTCATCATGATCGCGCGAGCGTCCTGTTTCGCTAACAGGGCCTCGCGGGCAGCCGGGTCGTTGCCCGAGCGCTTGACGAGCTCCCGATAGTCGCTCCCGCTCGTGAACGTGATGCCGGCGTCACGGACGTACTCGACGAACGTGCCCTGTCTCTCGTCGTAGCGCTGGCGTTCCTCGGGCGTCAACTCGACTTCGATCCGACGGATGTCGTAGGGTGCGAGGTGTTCCCCGGCGAGGTCGTCGACGTCGAGTCCGTACACGCGGTCGCCGAGTAGCTCTCCGACGACCTCGTGAGCGTCGTCCGGACGCTCGAACGTCGCCGTGAGCCCGAGCCGCGCGGGTGCGGCGAACAGCCGCGCAACGTCGCGGTACCCCTCGCCGCCGAGGTGGTGGACCTCGTCGAAGACGACGAACTCGAAGGCGTCGCCCACGTCCTCGGCTTTCAGGTACGCGGAGTCGTACGTCGACACCGTGATCGCCTCGCGACGCTGTTCGCCGCCCCCGAACCGGCCGATCGGCACGTCGAACTCCGCCTCCAGCTCCCGCTGCCACTGGTCGAGGAGGTCGACAGTCGGGACCACGACCAGCGTCGGGACGCCGAGGTCGACCATCGCGCGGATCGCGATCACGGTCTTGCCCGCGCCGGTCGGGAGTTCGAGCACGCCGCGGTTGCCCGCCTCGTGCCACGCGTCGAGCGCCTCGCGCTGATACTCGCGGAGGTCGTAGTCGGTCGCGAGGCCGTCGCCGAGGCCGACCGCGTCGGCGGCGCGATCGCTCGCGTCGAGCACGCGGTCGTCGACGGGGACGCCTGCCACCGCCAGCGCGCGTCGGATCGCGGCGTAGCGGTACGCGGGCGCGCGGCCCGTCTCTGACCGCGGATCGGCCTCGACGCCGGGAAGCGGGGGAAGCGGCTCGGTCGCCTCCGCGCCCGCGTCGACCCGGATCGTCCCGTCCTCGTAGGTGAGCCGGACGGTCATCGGCGAGTGTTACCGTCCGACTCACAAAGGCGCACCGTTCGGGGTTCGGCCGACTGCCGCCCGCGTCGCGCCTCCGAGCGCGGAACGCAACCGGATCGGCTCGGCTAGTCGCCCTACTTCGAGATGGTCGTCTTCACGATGCTCACGGGCGCGGTCGACTGCCGCGAGACGCGCTCTGTGACCGACCCGAGCATCCGCCGGTAGCTCCCCGACCGCGTCTTCGAGCCCATCACCGTCAGGTCGATCTCGTTCCCCTCGATGTACCGGAGGATCTCCTCGTGCGGGTCCCCGTACACGAGGTCGGTGACGGCCTCGACCCCGGCGTCTGCGGCGTGGTCGGCCACCGATTCGAGCGCCGTGCGGCCGCGCTCTTCGAGCGTCGCTTCGGCACCTTCCGCGCCGTCGACGAACTCGTCGCCGGAGTACGCGTTGACGACGCCGCTGTCGACGACGTACAGCACGTGAAGGGTCGCGTCGTACCGATTCGCGGCGTCGATCGCGTGGTCGATCGCGCGGTCGACACCTTCGCTTCCGTCCGTCGGGAGCAGTATTCGATCGTACATAGCTGGAGATTCGACACCCCGGAGAATAAATCGGTCGGCGGTTCTCACGGCCTGCACGGAGACGAGACGCGTTCGGATGTGCACCGCTGACGCGTCTGCGGTCGTTCAAATAAGATCGAGCGGTGGTCGAGCGGTTGGCCCGAGTGGTGGTCGAATCGTTCGCCCCGCGTCGGATTACTTCAGATGACGCGGTTCTGCAGGTAATCGAGGTGTTTCGCGTTGTAGACGATCTTGACCTCGTCGGTCGCCGGGCTGCCAATGCAGGTCAGGCGGACGTTCTTCTCTTCGACCTCCTCGTCGGAGAGGATCTGTTGCATGTCCATCTCGATGTCGCCTTCCTTGACGATGGACGCGCAGTTCGCACACGCACCGGCGCGACACGAGAAGGGCCAGTCGTAGCCCTGCGCCTCGGCCGATTCGAGAATGTACTCGCCCTGGTTGACGTCGAGGGAGCCGTAGTCTTCGGCGTCGAGGCCGGCGTCTGCGGCCTTTTCGAAGAGGTCGTCGTCGTCCATCGACCAACCCTGGTCGTCGAGCACTTCGTAGTTGAGGTATTCTACTGTGGGCATCATCTGGCGGTTTGATGCCCACCTCATTAGGCTTTGCTGTTCAGCGTGTTCTGCGCGAAAATCCAGCCCCCGGAGAGAGACGAGACCGAGCCAGCCGCGTTCGGCCGTCTCTCACCCGAACCCGAGCAGTACGCGCACGCAGTTCCGCTCGACGCGGCCGCAGCGGCCGCAGCGGCAGCCGGCCGTCTCGGACACGCGACGACGACCGACGGACGAGTCACTGGTCGGCGTCGCCACCCCCCGAGGCGTCGTCGCTCGGCGCTCCCTCGTCGGCGTCGAACTCGTCGACAGGGGTCACGCTGTAATCGACAGTGAGGGTGTCCTTCGTCGCGCGGACCTTCCCGACGAACGCCGAGATCTCGTCGAGGCTCCCTTCGAGCACGAAAAGCTCCATGCAGTAGCGGGACCCGACGTGGCTGTGGAAGTTCGACGCCACGATCCCCTCGTGTTCGTGTCGGAGCCGCATCATCCGCTCTTCGACGCTCGTCGTCTCGTAGTCGAACAGCACGGTCACCACGCCCATCAGGTCTCGGCCGTCTAGCCGTTCGTCTTCGAACTCGCCGAGGAGGCTCCGAGACGCCTCGCGGACGACCTCGCTGCGGCCGGTGTAGCCGTGCTCGTCTGCGAACCCGTCTATCCGCTCCAGTAGCTCCTCCGGCATCGAGACGCTGACGACCGTCATATAATAATCGACTGCACAGATGTTATTAACGTTTGAGGTTCGACTCGCCGCCCGCCGTCGTTCGTCCGCCGTCGACCCGTTCGGTGAGCCACTCGTAGTGATCGAGGAGCGCGCGCTCGCCGGCGTCGGTGAGCGCGTACACGTCCGCGATCCCCTCTCTGTGGCGGTCGAGGAAGCCGGCCTCGACGAGCGACGTCAGCGTCCCGTAGAAGGATCCGGGATCGATCCGAGCGTCGTAGTGCGATTCGAGCCGACTCTTCAGCGACTGCGCCCGCAACTCCCCGGCGTCGTACAGCAGGGCACACAGGTCGCGGCGACGACCGCTGTGGAGCCACTTCGTCATGGGCCGCGTTTCGCGCGGTTCCCCTCGACCGTTTCGGTCGACAACCGACGCTGTCACCGGCCAGCATGGCTCAATATACCCAAACGAACGACACAGTATCTCTCGGATCATGAGTTCTGTTTTCAATAAAATGGGGCCATATTAGTTGTTTAGACCGTGAAATACCCTGAAAGGTGTAGTAACAGAAGTTTCATTAGTCGCCTACTCGTGGGGATCGTATGCGCACCACGATCGAACGGGCGATCTGTCGTCACCGGTACGAGCGCCGTGCGGTCGTCATCGATCCGGACGAAGTCGTCGAGTCCTGTGCCAAGTGTGGCAAAGAGCGGGTCCGATCGGTCGCCGGGTCGTAACGCGGACCGGCCTCGCCCCTCGAACCGGCCTCGCCCCTCGGACCGACCCCGCCCCTCGGACCGGCCTCACCTCTACCGGGTCGTGCGACCGCGGCGCGCGGCACGGTGATCGCACACAGGTGATCGCACAACAGGCCGACTCCGAGACCGACCCGGCTCGATGTCAGTCGCCCGCCGGTCGGATCGGTGCCACCCGCCGGGCGATAGGGGGAAATGTACGGAACTCCTATCTGGGGTATGCTCGCGCTCGTCGGGTTCCTCACCCTCATCGCGCTCGTCGGATTCCACGTCCTGCTCGCCGGGGTGACAACTCGGTTCTTCCGTCTCCGCTTGTCGACCGGGTGGGGATCGGTCGTCTACACGGTCGTCTTGACGCCGATACTGCTTTTCGTCTCTACGCTGTTTTTCACTGGCGTGCTCAACGTCGGTATCGGCCTCGATCTGGGTAGCCCGACCATCGTTTTCGGGCTGCTCATCGTGCTCCCTCTCGTGCTCGGCGTGGCCATCGACTACCTGTACGTCCCGTCGCCGGAAGAGTACGAACTCCCGGACACCCGATGACGACGCGACGGACCGGGAGCCCCGGCCATCCGAGGACGGAGGCTCGGCTGTCATCGGACGAACCGCTACGAGTTCGTGAGGTCCCTGACGATGTTACAGACTCGGTCGCTGACCGCTGACGGCGACGCGGTCGCGTCGACGCGGTGGAATCGGTCCGGCTCGGCGTCGATCAGTCGTTCGTAGTTCTCACGGACTGCGGCGAGATAGCCGTCCTGTTCGAACTTGTTCGTCCGTCCGGAGCGCTCGGCCGCGGTCCGCGCGTCGAGGTCGAGGTATATCGTCGCGTCCGGCGGCCGCGAGAACGGGTCGTGAACGTCGCGAATGTACGCGAGCGGTCGGTCGATGTCGACGTCGCTCGCGGCGAGCGTCGCCGCCTGATACGCGAACCGCGAGTCGGAGTACCGGTCGGAGATCACGAGGTCGCCGTCCGCGAGCGCGGGCTCGATCGTCCGAGAGAGGTGGTCCGCGTGGTCCGCCGTGTAGAGGAACAGCTCCGCGAGCGGGTCGGCGTCGTCGGCCTCGATCGACCGGTAGACCGCGTCGCCGTACCAGCTATCGGTCGGCTCGCGGGTGAACGTCGCGTCGGGGAAGCGGTCGCGAAGCGCCTCCCACGCGGTCGTCTTGCCGCTCCCGTCGATCCCCTCAAGCGTGATAAGCATGGTCGCGCTCGGACGCGCCGGGGAATAAACGATCGGGGTTTCGGAGGGACGACGTCGTCCTTTTTAGTATACCGGCGGCGAACCGACGGCATGGTCAGCGACTCTCCCGGGGCGCAGCCGACACGGAGGCACCGATGGTAGCCGTCGCCGTCTCAGTCACCCGCGTGGTCGCTGCGCTCGTGTTGGTGGTGTTGAACGGTTTCTTCGTCGCGAGCGAGTTCGCGTTCGTCCGCGTCCGCTCCACCTCGGTCGAACAGCTCGTCGAGGAGGGCCGCGCCGGGTCCGGCGCGCTACAGGACGTCGTGGCGAGCCTCGACGACTACCTCGCGGCGACGCAGCTCGGGATCACGATCGCGTCGCTCGGACTCGGGTGGATAGGCGAGCCCGCGGTCGCCGCGCTCCTCGAGCCCGTGCTCGGCCCGCTGCTCCCCGAGGGCCTCGTCCACCTCGTCGCGTTCGGGGTCGGGTTCGGCGTCATCACCTTCCTTCACGTTGTGTTCGGCGAGCTCGCGCCGAAGACGATCGCCATCGCGCAGGCGGAGCGGGTCGCGCTGCTTTTGGCCCCGCCGATGAAGCTCTCTTACTACCTGTTCGCGCCCGGGATCGTCGTGTTCAACGGAGCCGCGAACTGGTTCACGCGGGCCATCGGTGTCCCGCCCGCGTCCGAGACCGACGAGACGCTCGAAGAGCGCGAGCTCCGGCGCGTGCTGGCGCGCTCCGGCGAGGCCGGTCACGTCGCCAACGCGGAAGTCGAGATGGTCGAGCGGGTGTTCGAACTCGACGACACGGTCGTCCGCGAGGTGATGGTCCCCCGCCCCGACGTGGTGAGCGTGCCGGCCGACGCCGACCTCGACGCGATCCGGACGATCGCGCTCGACGCCGGTCATACGCGCTACCCGGTCGTGGCCGACGAGGACGCCGACCGCGTGGTCGGCTTTCTCGACGTGAAAGACCTGTTGCGCGCCGCAGAGACCGGCGACGAGTCGGTCACCGCCGGCGACCTCGTGCGAGACGTGATCGTCGTGCCGGAGACGACGTCGCTCTCCGACCTCCTCGTCCAGTTCCGCGCCGAGCACCGCCAGATGGCCGCCGTCGTCGACGAGTGGGGGGCTTTCGAGGGGATCGCCACCGTCGAGGACGCCGTCGAGGCGCTCGTCGGCGACCTCCGCGACGAGTTCGACGCCGACCGCGGCGATCACACCATTCGGAAGGAAGCCGAGGGAACGTACGAGGCCGACGGCTCCGTCTCCCTATCGGTCGTCAACGAGACGCTCGGCACCGACTTCGACGGAAACGGCTACGAGACGCTCGCGGGGCTCGTGTTGGACCGTCTCGGCCGCACGCCGGATCCGGGCGATTCCGTCTCTATCGCCGGATACGGCTTCGAGGTCACGGCGGTCGACGGTGCCCGCATCTCGACCGTTCGGGTGATCCGGGCGGACGCCGCGGGAGGGTCGACAGACGCGGACGATTCCGAGAGCGACGACGCGGACGATTCCGAGAGCGGCGACGCGGACGATTCTGAGAGCGGCGACGCGGACGGTTCCGAGAGCGGCGACTGACGTCGGTGGTGCGAGAGATTCCGGGAACGCGACGCCGACGGCGGCGACGGCGACGGCACGGACGGTCACGCCGTCCGTGGTCGCGAATCCGAGGTGGGTTTTTGTTCGCACGCGATGAGGGTGCCCACATGACAGATCGGATCCTCTTTCCGACGGACGGGAGCGACGGCGCGACCGAGGTCTTCGAGCACGTCCTCGATCTCGCGGCCGACCACGCCGCGACCGTTCACGCGCTCAACGTCGCCGACACGACCCACGACAGCGTCACGCGGGTCGGCGGGGAGGTCGTCGACGTGCTCGAACGCGAAGGCGAGTCGATCGTCTCCGGCCTCGCCGACCGCGCCGCCGACCGCGGCGTCTCGGTGGTGACCGACGTCGTTCAGGGCGGCGTCGACGAAACCATCGCCACGTACGCGGCCGATCGCGATATCGATCTGATCGCGATGTCCACGCAGGGGCGCACGGGGCTCGACCGCCTGCTGCTCGGCAGCACCACCGAACGGGTTCTCAGGCGGTCGAGCGTGCCGGTGTTGACCGCCCGTCCCGGAGACGCGACGATGCGGTACCCGTACCGAAACGTCCTCGTCGCGACGGACGGCAGCGATCACGCCGACGTCGCGGTCGAGCGCGCCGCGGCGCTCGCGGCCACGGCCGGAGCGACGGTCCACGCGCTGTCCGTCGTCGACGTCGGAGCCGTCGGGAACGAGGCGTACTCGGGCGTCGGCGCGCTGATCGACGACGCGGAGGAGACCGTCGCGGCGGCGGCCGACGCCGCCGCGGTCGAGGGCGTCGAGACGGTGGAGGCCGTCGAAGTCGCCGCGTCGGCCGCCGGGGGAATCCGGTCGTACATCGCCGATCACGACGTCGACCTCGTCGCGCTTGGGACGCGCGGACGGACGGGCGTCGAGCGGTTCTTGCTCGGGAGCGTCGCAGAGCGCACCGTCCGGACCGCGCCCGTGCCGGTGTTGACCGTTCCGGGACCGGATCGCGCTCCCTAGCGGCCGACCACCCCCGCCGATCACTCCTCGTCCGGCCGTGACGAACTCGTCGACTCCGCGGTAGGTTTACGGGGCTTCCGCCCCTCACGAATCGTATGAAAGTGTTGGTAGCCGGCGGAACTGGGTTCATCGGATCGCACCTCTGCCGCGCGCTCGCTGACGGGGGTCACGAGGTGACGGCTCTCTCGCGGTCGGCCGACGACACGCCTGATGACGTCACCGCTGCCGTCGGCAACGTCACCGACTATGACTCGATCGTCGACGCGGTCGACGGGCAGGACGCGGTCGTGAACCTCGTCGCGCTCTCGCCGCTTTTCGAGCCGAAGGGGGGAAACGTGATGCACGACCGGATCCACCGCGGCGGCACCGAGAACCTCGTGCGGGCCGCAGAGGAGGGTGGCGTCGACCGGTTCGTCCAGCTGAGCGCGCTCGGTGCCGACCCGAACGGGACGACCGCCTACATCCGCGCGAAGGGTGAGGCCGAGGCGATCGTCCGCGACAGCGACCTCGACTACACGATATTCCGTCCGTCGGTCGTCTTCGGCGACGGCGGCGAGTTCGTCTCGTTCACCAAGCGACTGAAGGGAATGTTCGCGCCCGGCGTCCCCCTTTACCCCCTGCCCGGTGGCGGGAGGACCCGGTTCCAGCCAATCCACGTCGCGGACCTCGTCCCCATGCTCGTCGCGTCGCTTGAGGCGGACGACCACGTCGGCGAGATCTACGAGGTCGGCGGCCCGGAACGGCTGACGCTGCGCGAGGTGACCGACCTCGTATACGAAGCCGAACAGAAGGGGGTCACGATCGTTCCGCTGCCGATGCCGCTTGCGAAGATCGGGCTCTCGGTGCTCGGCGCGGTGCCGGGCTTCCCGATGGGCGCTGACCAGTACCGATCGTTACAGTTCGACAACACGACCGCCGACAACGACGCCGGTGCGTTCGGGGTCGACGCCGACGAACTGACGACGCTCGCCGAGTACCTCGGTGTCGAATAACATGGCGCAGGTGCTTTGCGCCGTCGAAACGGTTGAAACGAGCCGAGAGCGTCTGCCTCGCTCGCGGGCACTGATCTCAGGGCTGGTAACGTCAACCGAAGGCTTAAATACGAGTTCACAGTCTGTTATTGCCAAAGGCCGAGAGAGCACACGATGAAACTTGCAATGATCGGATTCGGACAGGCGGGGGGGAAAGTCGTCGACAAGTTCTTGGAGTACGATAAGCGAACGGGCTCGGAGATCGTTCGCGCGGCCGCGGCCGTCAACACGGCCAAGGCGGACCTGATGGGACTTGAGCACATCACCGAGGACCAGCGGGTACTCATCGGACAGTCCCGCGTGAAGGGCCACGGAGTCGGCGCAGACAACGAACTCGGCGCGGAGATAGCCGAGGAGGACATCGACGAGGTACAGGGCGCGATCGATTCGATCCCGGTCCACGAGGTCGACGCGTTCCTGGTCGTCGCCGGACTCGGCGGTGGGACGGGCTCTGGCGGCGCGCCGGTGCTCGCGAAACACCTCAAGCGGATCTACACGGAGCCCGTCTACGGGCTCGGCATCTTGCCGGGCAGCGACGAGGGAGGTATCTACACGCTCAACGCCGCCCGGTCGTTCCAGACGTTCGTCCGCGAGGTGGACAACCTGATGGTGTTCGACAACGACGCGTGGCGGCAGACCGGCGAGTCCGTTCAGGGCGGCTACTCCGAGATCAACGAAGAGATCGTCCGACGGTTCGGCATTCTGTTCGGCGCGGGCGAGATCCAGCAGGGTCAGGAGGTCGCAGAGAGCGTCGTCGACTCCTCTGAGATCATCAACACGCTCTCCGGCGGCGGCGTCTCGACCGTCGGGTACGCGGAAGAGGAGGTCGAGGAGCGAAGCTCCGGCGGATTGCTCTCTCGGCTCCGCAACGACGACGACGAGGACGAACTCGACAGCGCACACACCACCAACCGGATCACGAGCCTCGTCCGCAAGGCCGCTCTGGGACGGCTCACGCTCCCCTGTGAGATCGAGGGCGCGGAGCGCGCGCTGCTCGTGCTCGCCGGGCCGCCGGAGTACCTCAACCGGAAGGGAATAGAACGCGGTCGCAAGTGGCTCGAAGAGCAGACCGGCTCGATGGAGGTCCGCGGCGGCGACTACCCGTACCGCGGTGCCGGCTTCGTCGCGACCGTCATCCTGCTCGCGGGCGTCACGAACGTCCCGCGGATCAAGGAGCTTCAGCAGGTCGCCATCGAGGCGCAAGACAACTTAGACGAGATCCGCGAGGAGAGTGAGGAGAACCTCGACGAACTCGTCAGCGACGGCAGCGACGAGCTGGAATCGCTGTTCTGAGGCGACCTCTCCGATGGAGGTCCTCGTACCGTTTTCGACCGACCGCCCGAAGTCCCGACTCTCTGCAATCCTCGATTCGGCCGAGCGCGCGGCGTTCGCCCGGACCATGCTTGCGGACGTGCTCGACACGGTCGTCGCGGCCGGGGGCGACCCGCGCGTCCTCGCGACCGGACCGATCGACCCCGCGATCGACTGCCCGGTCGAGATCGACGACCGGCCGCTGACGCGCGCGGTGAACGCGGCGCTGTCGGACCGGCGCGCGGCCGCCGACAGGCCGGTCGGGATCGTCATGGCCGACCTCGCTATCGCGACCCCGTCCGCGCTCGGCGACCTGTTCGACGCGGTCGAGCGGTCTGTGGACGTCTCGATAGCTCCCGGTCGGGGAGGCGGGACGAACGCGCTCGCGGTCGATCACGACGAGTTTCGCGTCGACTACCACGGTGCGTCCTACCGCGACCACCGACGGATCGCGGACGAGGTCGACGCCACCGTCGGCGTGATAGACTCCCATCGGTTGGCGACCGACATAGACGAGCCCGCGGACCTGGCGGAGGTGCTGATCCACGGCGACGGCGCGGCCGCTGCGTGGCTCCGCGACGCCGGGATCGACCTCGCCGACGACGGCGGACGAGTCGGCGTCGCGCGCGTCGAAGACGGGAACGACGCGTCGATCCGGGACCGCGATCCTTTTTGAGCCCCGAGCGCGACTCACGGCTGTGTTCACGGCGGCAGACGAGTACAACATCGACATATCGCCCGACTCGGCCCGCGTCGAGCGGCTGCTGTCGGTGTCGCCGGCCGACGTTGATCCCGCCGAGCGGCTCACCTTCGCCCGGAACGTGTTCGTGCCCCTGACGACCGCGTGTCGATACACCTGCACCTACTGCACCTACTACGACGTGCCCGGCGAGGCGTCGCTTCTGTCCCCCGAGGATGTTCGCGAGCGGTGTCGTGTGGGCGCTGACGCCGGGTGCACGGAGGCGCTTTTCACTTTTGGCGACGACCCGGACAGCCGATACACGGAGATCCACGAGCAGTTGGACGAGTGGGGGTTCGACTCGGTCCACGACTACCTCTACCGCGCCTGCGAGATCGCCTTGGAGGAAGGACTCCTCCCGCACTCGAATCCCGGGGATCTCACGGAGGCGCAGTTCGCCGATCTGCGCGCGGTGAACGCCTCCATGGGCGTCATGCTGGAGACGACGGCCGACGTCGACGCGCACAGCGGCGGCCGCCGAAAGACGCCAGGACAGCGGCTCAACACCATCCGCGCGGCGGGCCGGCAGGGCGTTCCGTTCACCACGGGGATTCTCGTCGGCATCGGTGAGGACTGGCGAGATCGCGCGGAGAGCCTGCTCGCCATTCGCGAGCTCCACGAACGACACGGCCACGTACAGGAGGTGATAGTACAGAACGTCGTGCCGAACGAGCGCTCGGACTTCCCCAAGCCGGACCTGTCGACGATGCGCCGAGCCGTCGCGATGGCGCGGGCGGCGCTTCCTCCGGCCGTCTCCGTGCAGGTACCACCCAACCTCTCGCCCGCGGCCGATCTCGTCGACTGCGGGATCGACGACCTGGGAGGCGTCTCACCGGTCACGGACGACTACATCAACCCCGAGTACGCGTGGCCGGACCTCGACGGGCTTCGCGCGGTGGCCGACGCCGGGGGAATGCCGCTTCGCGAGCGCCTTCCGACGCATCCCCCGTATCTCCCGGACGGCGTCAGACCCGCCGGAGTCGAGCCCGCCCCCGAACCGACGGGCCGCGACGACTGGCTCCCTCCCGCGATCCGTTCCCGAATTCATCGAGACGACGTACACGGCCGCCGACTCCGCGGCGTCGCGCGCGGCGACGGACCGCTCGCGATCCGCAGCGACTGACCGCCGGCGGCGCACACCGAAAATAAACAACCGCGGAGCCAGTAGCTTCTTTATATACTCTTCCGAATAGGGGGGTGATGGTACCACTCCAGTTCGGACTGACGGGATTGACGGCGACGCTCGTCGAAATCCTCTTTACGGCGTTCCTGTTCGTCGCGGGTTTCCTCGCCGTGCTGCTGATCGGTAAGGTCGTCGCGATTCCCGCGATCGAGCGGACGCTCCGCTCCCGCGAGTTCGACGAGGCCGTGTTGAGCCTCGGTTCGAGCGTCGCGAACGCGGTCGTCTGGGTCGCCGCGGTCGCGATCGGGTTCACGATCGCGGGCTACGGCGCGTTCCTCTCCGCGTTTGCCGTCTTCGGCGGCGCGCTCGCGCTCGCCGTCGGCTTCGCCGCCCAAGATCTGATCGGCAACTTCGTCGCCGGCGTGTTCATCCTGAAGGACAAGCCGTTCGAGGTCGGCGACTGGATCGAGTGGAACGGCAACAGCGGACGCGTCGAGGATATCGACCTGCGCGTCTCGCGGGTCCGGACGTTCGACAACGAGCGGATCACGGTGCCGAACGGCGACCTCGCGAACAACGCGGTCACGAACCCGGTCGCCTACGAGACGCTTCGGCAGAAGTTCGTCTTCGGTATCGGCTACGACGACGATATCGACGAGGCGACGGACATCATCGTCGACGAGGCGGCGGCACACGACGAGATCCTTGCGGATCCCGCACCCTCTGTCCGCCTGACCGAACTGGGCGATTCGGCGGTCGGACTGCAGGCGCGGATCTGGATCGCCGACCCCGACCGCGGCGACTTCGTCCGCGTGCGATCGGAGTACGTCACAGCGGTGAAAGAGGCGTTCGACGACGCCGGCATCGACATGCCGTACGTTCACCGCCAGCTCACCGGTAGCGTCGAAGTCGTCGAGGCGGTCGCAGACGACGAGTAGCGCGAATCGTTCGGCGGTCGAACCGCGTGCCGACCGCCGCTTCGCCGCCGACGGAATCACTTTTCAGCCACCACTCGAAAGTACCACCGATGAATCCCACCGAGTGGCGGACGTATCTCGTGACGCAATCGAGTCGATCGGCCGGCCGCGACACCGAGGCGATAGTCGAGGCGGCGATCGACGGCGGCGTCGACGCCGTGCAACTCCGCGAGAAGGGTCGGTCGGCACACGACAGATACGACCTCGGCCGGCGGCTCCGCGAGCTCACGGCGGCGGCGTCGGTGCCGCTGCTCGTCAACGACCGGATCGACCTCGCGGCGGCGATCGACGCAGACGGCGTCCACCTCGGGCAGTCGGATCTCCCGATCGAGGTCGCCCGCGAGCAACTCGGCTCCGACGCCATCGTCGGCTGTTCGGCGTCGACGGTCGCGGAGGCCGAGGCGGCGCAGGCGGCGGGCGCGGACTACCTCGGCGTCGGCGCGGTGTACGGAACGGTGTCGAAGGACGTCCCCGAGCAGAAGGACGGGATCGGGGCGGAGTCGGTGGCGGCGATCGCGGACGCGGTCGACATCCCCGTCTTCGGGATCGGCGGCATAACCGCCAACAACGCGAGGCCCGTGATCGAGGCGGGCGCGACCGGAACGGCGGTTATCTCCGCGATCACCGCCGCGGACGACCCGGCGGCCGCGACCGCGGCGCTCGGCGAGGTGATCGCCGATGCCCGGTGATCCGATCGACGCCGAACGCGTCCGCGCGACGCTGTCTGCCGTCCGAACGTCGGCACCGCTCGTCCACCATCTCACCAACGAGGTGACGACGAGCGAGACGGCGAACGTCACGCTCCACTGGGGAGGCCTTCCCGTGATGGCCAACGCCCCGGCGGAAGCGGGCGACATGGCCGCCGGTGCCGATGCGGTCGTGATCAACACGGGAACGGCCTCCGTGACGGACGTCGACGCTATGATCGACGCCGGGAGCCGCGCGAACGAGAACGGCGTCCCGGTCGTGCTCGATCCGGTCGGCTACGGGGCGACTCCGCACCGCGTCGAATCGGTCGCTCGACTCCTCGACGCGGTCGCGTTCGACGTGATCAAAGGTAACGTCGGCGAGATCCGCGGACTCGCGGGCGAGGAGGCGACCGTCAGAGGCGTCGAATCGGTCGGCGAGAGCGACGGAGCCGCCTCGGCGGCGCGGGCGCTCGCCGCGGAGACGGGAGCGGTCGTCGTCGCGTCCGGTCCGACCGACGTCGTCGCTGACGACGGAGCGGCCTCCGAGTTGGCGGTCGGCCACGAGCGAATGGGATCGTTCGTCGGGTCGGGCTGCATGCTCGCGAGCACGCTCGGAACGACGACCGCGGTGGCAGACGCGTCCGACTCGCCGGTCACCTCGACGCGGGAGGCCGCGCTCGTCGCGTGTGCGGCCTACGGGCTCGCCGGCGAGCGTGCCGCCGCGTCGGAGCCCGCCGGACCGGCGAGCTATCGGACAGCGTTCATGGACGCGGTCGCGTCGCTGGCGGACGACCCCCTCGACGCCGACGTCGAGTCTCGCTTGTCACGGGTGTGATGCGCTGAGGGCGACGTGCTGATACCGGCTTGGCTGGCGGGCAGCGAGGGCGAACAGGCGGTGCGTGCGGCGGACGGTCACGACGACCGTTCGCTCCGCGCGGGACCGCACCGCACACCCGCGTTCCCCCGCGCGGCAACTGGCGGTGACACGAGCGGGCTGGCTGCGGCACCGGTGATAAGCTAGCGGGTCGCGGCCTTCCACTCGCGGAGTCCAAGTCGGTCGCCGTCAAGGTCGTCGGCGGGAGCCTCGGTGGCGGCCCAGACGAACAGCGGCGCGACGCTCTCGGGGTCGCGAGCGCGCTCTTTGCCGGTGAGGTCGGTGGCGACGAGGCCCGGATCGACGACGCCGACCGTCGCGTCGAGGTCGGCCGCGAACCCGCGCGCGACCGCCTCGGCAGCGGCCTTCGAAACCGCGTACGCGCCCATGCCCGGGGTCGAGTCGTTCGCGACGGACCCCGACGGGACGACGACTCTGGCGTCCGCAGCGAGGTGCGGGACCGCCTCCCTGATCGTCGCGAACACGCCGCGGGCGTTCGTCCGCATCGTGTCGTCGTAGTCGGCGTACGACAGGTCGTCCACCGGTTTCTCGCCCGGCGCGCCGTGGAGGACTGCCGCGTTCGCGAACACCACGTCGATCGCGCCCGCCTCGCGGGCGGTTCGCTCGAAGAAGCGTTCGAGGTCGAACTCGTCGCGGACGTCGGCACGGGCTCCCCAGGCGGTGCCGGCGGGGTCGCGCTCGTCCTCTGCGTCTGTCGACTCGGTTCCGTTCAGCGCCGCGACAGTCCGATCGACCGCGTCACCGTCGCGCCCGGAGACGGCGACGAACGCGCCCGCGTCGACGAACGCCTCGGCGACCGCCCGCCCGATACCGCTCGTTGCGCCGGTGACCGCGACCGTCGTATCCATGTGGGTACCGATAGGGGCGTCGGCGACTTAGGCGTACTCACTCGTTCGGGTGGCGAGGCCGAAGTCGATCCGCGACGCGCCCGTCTGGCCGGTCTTTATACTTCGGCCGAGCGTACCACTGTCTATGGACGTGGCCCCGGATATCGACGCCGTGGCCGACGAGTCCGTCGTCGTGATCGGCGGCGGATTCGGCGGCCTCTCGACCGCGTGTTACCTCGCCGACGCCGGCGCGGACGTGACCCTCTTAGAGAAGACCGAACAGCTCGGCGGCCGCGCGAGCCGGCTCGAAGCCGACGGCTTCCGGTTCGACATGGGGCCGTCGTGGTACCTCATGCCGGACGTCTTCGAGCGCTTTTTCGGCCACTTCGGTCGCTCGCCGGCGGAGTTCTATGAGCTGGAGCGGCTCGACCCGCACTACCGCGTGTTCTGGAAGGACGGAGATCGGGTCGACGTGCTCCCGGACCGAGCGGCGAACAGGCAGCTGTTCGAGGAGTACGAGCCCGGCGCGGGCGAGGCGTTCGACGCGTATCTCGAGGAGGCGGAACGTACCTACGAGATCGGGATGGAGCACTTCGTGTACGAGGACCGCCCGCGGCTGCGAGACTACGTCGACAAAGACGTGCTCCGGTACTCGTGGGGACTCTCGCTTTTAGGCAAGATGCAGGGACACGTCGAGAGCTACTTCGATCACCCCAAGCTCCAGCAGCTGATGCAGTACACGCTCGTCTTCCTCGGCGGATCGCCGCACAACACTCCGGCGCTGTACAACCTGATGAGCCACGTCGATTACAACATGGGCGTCTACTACCCGGAGGGCGGGATCGGCGCGGTCGTCGACGGGATAGTCGAACTCGGCTCGGACCTCGGCGTGGAGTACGTCACCGACGCCGAGGTGACGGGGATCGAGGGTCGCCGGGGCGCGTTCGCGGTCGACACCGTCGGCGGCGACCGACACCTCGCGGATCTGGTCGTCTCCGACGCCGACTACGCACACACCGAGCAGGAGCTGCTCCCGAAACACAAACGGCAGTACAGCGAGGCGTACTGGGAGTCGCGGACGTACGCCCCCTCCGCGTTCCTCCTGTATCTCGGCGTCGAGGGGGACGTGCCCGAACTCGCGCACCATACGCTCGTGTTGCCGACGGACTGGGACGAGCACTTCGCGCAGATATTCGACGACCCGTCGTGGCCGGACGACCCCGCTTACTACCTGTGCGTGCCTTCGAAGACCGACGATACGGTCGCGCCCGACGGGCACAGCAACCTCTTCGCGCTCGTGCCGATCGCGCCGGGGTTAGAAGACACTCCCGAGCTTCGCGAGGAGTACCGCGACCTCGTGTTAGACGACGTCGCGGCGAACACCGACACCGACCTGCGCGACCGGATCGCCTTCGAGGAGACGTTCTGCGTCGACGACTTCGCCGACCGGTACAACAGCTATCAGGGGAGCGCGCTCGGGCTTGCACACACCCTGCGACAGACCTCGCTGCTCCGGCCGCCGCACCGCTCCGAGACGGTCGACGGGCTCTACTTCACCGGATCGACGACGACGCCGGGGATCGGGGTCCCGATGTGTCTCATCAGCGGCCAACTGACCGCGGAGTCGATCTCGGACTCGATCTGAGCGTGGGTGATTCCGTGACCGACGCCGACGCATCGCCGGGCACCGAAAGATCACGCGGGGGGATCGGGACCCTCCTCCGCTACCTGCTGGTGTTGTCGCGCCCGCGCTTCTGGCTGTACCTCGCCGGTCCCGTCGCGGTGGGTGTCACCTACGGTATCGGCGACGTGAGCGGACTGTTCACGCCGACCACAGTCGCGCTCGCGGCCTACTTCCTCGTGCCCGCGAACGTCTACCTCTACGGCGTCAACGATGCATTCGACGCCGACATCGACGAGCTGAATCCGAAGAAGGACGACCGCGAGGCGCGCTGGCGGGGGTCCCGCACCGTCGCGCTCGCGGTGGTCGCGGCGGGTGTTATCGGCCTCGCGACGTTCGCGATCACTCCTCGGGCCGCGTGGCCGTACCTCGCGGGCTTCTTCGCGCTCGGCGCGGCCTACAGCGCGCCGCCGCTGCGGTTCAAGACCACGCCGTTCGCGGACTCCGTCTCGAACGGACTCTACGTCCTTCCCGGCGCGGCAGCGTACGCGACCGCCGCGGGGGCGCACCCGCCGCTCGCGGCGCTCGGCGGCGCGTGGCTCTGGACGATGGGAATGCACACGTTCTCCGCCATCCCCGACATCGAACCGGACCGGGCCGCGGGGATCCACACGACGGCGACGCTTTTGGGTGAGCGCCGGACGTACGCCTACTGTCTCGCCTGTTGGACCGTCGCCGCGGGCGCGTTCGCCGCCGTCGACTACCGGCTCGGTGCGCTGCTCGGCGTGTATCCGGTCTTCGTCGTCTGGGTCGCGACGTCGTCGGTCGCCGTCGACCGCGCGTACTGGTGGTTCCCGGCGCTGAACACGGTTATCGGGACGCTGCTCGCGATGGGCGGGCTCTGGCGCGTCTACCCGATCACGGAGGCGCTCGGATGAGCGACGAGAGCGGATCGGCCGCGAGCGACGCGGCCGCACCCGACGGCTCCGCTTCCTCGTCCGCGAGCGACGGGACCGCTCCCTCGACGTCGGCCGCCACCCGGACCGAAGCCGTCTGCGCCCGGCTCCCGGTCGCCCGCGGGGAGGAGGAGGCCCTCCTCGACCGGCTCGTCCGGGAGAACCGATTCACAATCGCCGTGGTGTTCCCGCTCGTCGGAGCGGTCGCGCTCGTCGGCAGCGCCGAGGGATGGGTACCCGATCCGCTCGCGTTCAACCCGTGGTTCGTGCTGTTCGGCGTGCTGGTGATGCGCTCGCCGCTCGTCGTCGGCGTGCTGCCGTCTATCGACCGTCGCGCGCTCGGCTGGGTCGGCGTCCTCGTCGCGTACACCTACGCGATCGAGTTCGTCGGCGTCGCGACCGGCTGGCCCTACGGGGGGTTCGCGTACACCGTGAGTCTCGGGCCGATGCTCGGCGGCGTGCCGCTCGCACTTCCCGTCTTCTTCATCCCGCTCGTGGTCAACGCGTACCTGCTCTGTCTGTTGTTGCTCGGGCCGCGGGCCGAGCACGGATGGCTCCGGCTCGCGACCGTGATCGCCGCCGTCGTCGCGATGGACGTGGTCCTCGACCCGGGCGCGGTCGCGCTCGGCTTCTGGGACTTTGGCGGCGGCGCGTTCTTCGGCGTGCCACTCTCGAACTACGCCGGCTGGGTGCTCTCCGCGACGGTCGCGGTCGTCACCCTCGACCGGGCGTTCGGTCTCAACGACCTCCGCGCCCGCCTGCGCGACTGCGAGTTCATGCTCGACGACATGGTGAGCTTCGTCATCCTCTGGGGCGGGATCAACCTCTTTTACGGGAACCTCGTCCCTGCCGCCGTCGCCGCCGCGTTCGGCATCGGTCTCGTCCGCGCGGATCGGTTCGACGCCCGGCTTTTCGTCCCGTGGACGTGAGCGCCTTCGCCTGACGCTCCGTGATCCGTTCCGCGTCGTCTGCCGCCGGCACTCGAAATTGCTTATATACCGCCCGCTCGTCGATCGATCCATGAGCGTTCGCGCGGCCGCCGTTCCCTTGACGGCGGCGGAGGAAGCGAGATGAGCCGCCTCGCCATCGAGTACGGATCACACGACCGGGTCAGGGAGATACTCGATCGCCTGACCTACTGTACGGAGCACGTCAGCCGGTCGTTCGACGGCTGGGACGAGCCCCACGCCAAAGGCCCCGGGTTGTATTTCGCCGTCGTCGCGGACCGCGAGTACGGCGCGTACGCCGACGCGATGGGCGACAACCGCTGGCCCCGAGACAGGTGCCGGTCCGTCTTCGAGGAGGACGAGTTCGTCGACGCGGCGGAGGCCGTGAGCCTCGAACAAGACGGCGGTATCGTCGTCGCCGCCGACGGCGAGATCGAGTCGCAGATGGTGCGGTTCCGCGATCTGGGGACCCGGAGCGGTGAGTCGGACCTCGTCGATGACGTGAGCTACGAGCCGTGGATGGGGTCCAGACACATGAGTGCGATCGAGACATCGGTCCGACCGGAGGTCGTCGCGACAGTCACGCTGAGCGAGGAGACGGGGCGCGTGAGCATCTTCCGCGACGGCGACGCGGAATCGATGGAGCGCGACGAACTGGGCCGACCGTGGCGCGTCGACTGACGGGGCTTCGTTCCGCCGGGCGGCAGGCGGATCTCCCCCGCACCGCTCGGCCGCCGACCTCGGCGAAAACGCACGCTTACGACGGGGTTTTACCGTCGGGTTTCCTACCATGCCATATGATGACACAGATCGGGTCAGGGCGGGCGATCCCGGATACCGTCCCCGCCGCGGGCAGTAGCGCCAACAGGCTTATTCCCGAACCGGGTGCAGTTACTGGTATCTCCCGCGAGGAAGCATGAACGAAGTTCAACTCGAAGTGGCGAAGGCGTACCCGAACGACTCGGGGCGCGGCATCGCCCGACTCGACCCCGACACGCTGTTGCACCTGAAGCTCTCGCCCGGCGACATCATCGAGATCGAGGGCGCGGAGACGACCGCCGCGAAGGTGTGGCGCGCCGACCGACAGGACTGGAACACGGACACGGTCCGCGTCGACGGGTTCACGCGACAGAACGCCGACGTGGGTATCGGCGAGCGCGTCACGATCCGGAAGGCGGAGGCCGAGAAGGCCGACAAGCTCGTCTTGGCCCCGCCGGAGGAGGCGTCGGTCCAGTTCGGCTCCGATGCCGCCGGCATGGTGAAGCGGCAGATCCTCAAGCGGCCGGTCGTCGAGCGCGACATCGTCCCCGTGATGTCCTCGACGAACCACCCGTTCATGCGGTCGCCGGGACAGGCGATTCCGCTCATCGCGGTCGAGACGGAGCCCAAGGGCGTCTGTCTCATCACCGAGGACACCGAGGTCGAACTGCGCGAGGAGCCGATCTCCGGGTTCGAGAAGACCGGCGGCGGGATCACCTACGAGGACATCGGCGGGCTCCAGTCGGAGATCCAGCGGGTCCGAGAGATGGTCGAACTCCCGATGAAACACCCGCAGATCTTCTCGAAGCTGGGGATCGAGCCGCCGCAGGGCGTCCTGCTGCACGGCCCGCCGGGCACCGGAAAGACGCTCTTGGCGAAGGCCGTCGCCAACGAGACGTCGGCGTCGTTCTTCTCGATCGCCGGCCCCGAGATCATCTCGAAGTACTACGGCGAGTCCGAACAGCAGCTCCGCGAGATCTTCGAGGACGCCAAAGAGGAGAGTCCCAGCATCATCTTCATCGACGAGCTCGACTCGATCGCACCCAAACGCGAGGACGTCACCGGCGAGGTCGAGCGCCGCGTCGTCGCCCAGCTGTTGACGATGATGGACGGGTTGGAGACGCGCGGACAGGTGATCGTCATCGGCGCGACGAACCGCGTCGACAGCGTCGATCCGGCGCTCCGTCGTCCGGGGCGATTCGACCGCGAGATCGAGATCGGCGTCCCCGACGAGGTGGGCCGCAAGGAGATCCTCCAGATCCACACCCGCGGGATGCCGCTGTCCGACGACGTGAGCTTGGACCACCTCGCCGACGAGACGCATGGCTTCGTGGGAGCCGACATCGAGAGCCTCACCAAGGAGGCGGCGATGAAGGCGCTGCGCCGGTACCTCCCCGAGATCGACTTGGACGAAGAGGAGGTGCCGCCGAGCCTGATCGACCGGATGATAGTCAAGCGCGACGACTTCTCGGGCGCCCTCAACGAGGTCGAGCCCTCGGCGATGCGCGAGGTGCTCGTCGAGCTGCCGAAGATCTCGTGGGACAACGTCGGCGGGCTCTCCGAGGCCAAACAGCAGGTGAAAGAGTCGGTGGAGTGGCCGCTCTCCTCTCCGGAGAAGTTCGACCGGATGGGCGTCGACGCGCCGAAGGGCGTCCTCCTGTACGGCCCGCCGGGCACCGGAAAGACGCTGATGGCGAAGGCCGTCGCCAACGAGACGAACGCGAACTTCATCTCGGTGCGGGGTCCACAGCTGCTCTCGAAGTGGGTCGGCGAGTCGGAGAAGGCGATCAGACAGACCTTCCGCAAGGCCCGGCAGGTGAGTCCGACCATCATCTTCTTCGACGAGCTCGACAGCCTCGCGCCGTCGCGCGGACAGGAGATGGGCAACAACGTCTCAGAGCGTGTCGTCAACCAGCTCCTTACCGAACTCGACGGGTTAGAGGACATGGGCGACGTGATGGTGATCGGCGCGACCAATCGCCCCGACATGATCGACCCCGCGCTCCTCCGATCCGGTCGGTTCGACCGCCTCGTGATGATCGGCCAGCCGGACCAGGAGGGCCGCGAGCAGATCCTCGACATCCACACCGAGAACACGCCGCTCGCGCCCGACGTGAGTCTCCGCGAGATCGCGGAGATCACGGACGGCTACGTCGGCTCGGATCTAGAGGGGATCGCCCGTGAGGCCGCCATCGAAGCCCTGCGAGACGCCGACGACGCCGAGGAGGTCGAGATGAAACACTTCCGGCGCGCGATGGAGTCGGTGCGGCCCACGATCAACGAGGACATCCTCGCGTACTACGAGGAGGTCGAACAGCAGTTCAAGGGCGGCGGCGGCGAGTCGCTCCGCGACACCGGCGGTCGGATCGGCTTCCAGTAGCGGTCCGTCTCACTCGGGGGTATTGCCTCGGGTCGCGGCCGTCGATCCGCTGGCGGAACCGGTCGCGTGGCGGTCGCCGAACGCTCTACAGATAAGCGAGGCGAGTGTCTCGGGGCTTGACCCCGAGGCGGTTCACTCGTCGTCCGTGTCACACACGCCGAGCGGGAGCGATTCCGTCGCCGCGTCGTCGGCGTCGAGCCCCTCGTAGGCGTCGTCGATGAGTCTGGCGAGCTGGGCCTCTGGAGTCACGCCGCGGGCGGCGGCGAGCGCCGTGAGCCGCTCGTACTGCTCGGACGGGACGGACACCGTACTATCGTTCATATGCGAACTGGATGTCGGAGCTACAAAAGCGTTGTTCGGGGGGACCCGCGCCGCTCTGGTCCCTCCTGTGGATCCGGCTACCGGCCGAGATCGGCGTGTGCCGACGACAGGTGTCGCGAGCCGAGCGCCGCGAGCAGCGAGAGCTCGCCGGCGAGCGCACAGACCGCGATCGCCTCCGCGAGCGCGTCGCCGTTGCTCCCGGCCGGATCGCCGCCGCCGCGCACTCCCAGGATATCCAGCCCGGCCGCCTGCGTCGGGAGCGTCGTGCCGCCGCCGACGGTGCCCACTTCGAGACTCGCTATCGACACCGACGCGTAGAGGTCGCCGTCGGCCGTCGTCTCGGCGGTGGTGATCGCGTTCGCGCCCTCGACGACCTGCGCCTCGTCTTGTCCCGTCGCGAGGAACATCGCCGCCACCGCGTTGGCGACGTGGGCGTTGAAGCCGAGTGAGCCGGCCTTCGCGGATCCGACGAGGTTCTTCCGCGTGTTGATCTCCGCGATGGCCTCCGGTGTGGTGTGGAGCCGATCCTCGACTATCTCGCGGGGCACCTCCACGTCGGCCGTGACGGAGCGCCCGCGCCCCTCGACGGCGTTGACCGCGGCGGGTTTTTTGTCCGAACAGAGGTTCCCGGAGAGCGCGACGAGCGACGCGTCGGTCTCGTCTTCGATCCGGTCGCAGGCCTCGCGCGTCGCGATCGTCGCCATGTTCATCCCCATCGCGTCTTTCGTGTCGTAGCGGAACCGCAGGAAGACGTTGTTGCCGACGACGTACGGCGTCACGTCGAGGAGTTCGCCGTGGCTCGTCGTCGACTCGGCCGCCTCGCGGAGGACGTCCTCGCTGTCGCGGACCCACTCGACGAGCGCCTCAGCCTCGGCGACGTCGCGGACGCGGAACACCGGTGCGCGCGTCATACCGCTTTTCGTCACGCGGGCGGTCGCACCGCCGGCGTCGGTGACGACGGAGCAGCCGCGGTTGATCGAGGCGACCAGGGCTCCTTCGGTCGTCGCGAGCGGGAGGTACCGCTCGCCGGAGAGCGCGCCGCCGTCGATCGCCACCGGGCCGGCGACACCCATCGGTATCTGCACCGCCCCGATCATGTTCTCGATGTTCGAGCCGTGCGCGTCGGCCGCGTCGAAGGCGTACTCGCCGAGTGCGTCGACGTCGGCGTCGGCCGTCTCCGCGACCAGTCGCCGGCGGGCGGCCGCGGCGGTGTCGGCGTCGGCGTGCTCTTCGATCTCGTGAAACCGCACGTCGCCGTCGCGGACGCGATCCGCGAGCGACGCCGGCGAAGGGTCCGTCATGGACGACCCTCCTCGCGGCGTATGCTAATGGGTATCGGTTCGGCGGGATCGCCGGGCGGGCCTCCTACCGGCTCACGAACTCGGAAAGCCGCTCTCGTATCGAGTCGCTGCCGAGCTTGAGGTAGTAGGCGTCGCCGCCGTCCTCGTAGTAGTTGTCGATCCGCCGGACGACCTCGAAGCCGAGGTGCTCGTAGAACCCGAGCGCGGTGTCGTTCGTCGTGCGGGCGTGGCAGGTGACGGAGCGGTGTTCCGCGGCGACGTCGGCGACGAGGCGTTCCGCGTGGCCCTGGCCGCGGTAGTCCGGATTGACCGCGAGAAAGAGCACGTAGCCGTCGCGGCGGACGGAGGCGAACGCGACGAGCGTGTTCCGCTCGATGAGAAGGTGAGTCGTGGACCGCCGGTAGGCGTCGACGAAGAAGCCTCGACGCTGTCGTAGAACGCCCTCGTCGGCGCGGATCCGCTCTTTGAGGTCCCACGCGGCCGAGGCGTACTCGGTCTCGCCGGGCGGATCCGTCCGCTTCTCTACGGTGACGCTCACTGCACGCATCTAACAGTCCTGTGGGATATAACTCCACCGCCACCGGGGCACCTCGCGGCGGTCAGCGCCCCCGACAGAACTGTTTTGTCGCGGTCAATCGTGGTGACGCGTATGTTCGATGAGTCGCCGGCGGCCGTCGACCGCGGTTCGACGGACGCGGTAGAGAAGAGCAGTGACGCCGCGGCGGAACAGGATAGTGACGACGGGACAGGCCCAACGGACGCGACCGAGAGCCCCGACCGATGACGTATGCGCTTCGCGACCACACCGCAGACGTCGCCGTCGAGGCGACCGGAGAGACGCTCTCGGAGCTGTTCGCGGCCGTCGCGGACGGGCTCACGGCCGCGAGCTGCGAGTCGGTCCCGACGACAGGCGATCGGTTCGCGTTCACCGTCCGAGCCGAGCGGCCCGAGGCGCTGTTGTTCGATTACCTCGACCGGCTGATATACGAGCGAGACGTGCGGGCCGTGTTGCCGGCCGACCACCGGTGTTCGGTCTCCGGATCCCGAACGACGACGGCCGATACGACGACGTCCGACACGACGACGGCCGATACGACGGCGGTCGATACGACGGCGGCCGAGGGAGCCGACGGCCGCGATGACGACGCGTGGACGGTCGACGCCTCCGCCCGCGGCGTCCCCCTCGACGACGTGACGGCCCGCGAGATCAAGGCGGTCACGTACTCCGAGATGACGCTCGAACGACGCGACGGCGAGTGGTACGCGTACGTCGTCTTCGACGTCTGACGGTCTGTCTCAACTGCGGGCGGCCGCTTCCCCCGACGCTCGTGGCGGCTCCGTCTCTCCGCGCCGCGTCGCCGGGTCTGTACCCTATCGTTTTCGCCGTTCGGCCATTTTTCCCCGCAGAGCCCGCTCGGAATGGTACGACCCCGTCTCGTTCGTTCGGTGGCGGCCATCGCCGCGGCGCGCGTCGGACGACTCCACGGGCGAAGGTGAAGGAGCGGTCAGCGTTCGCCCGCCGGACGACTGACGCGGCGCTCCTCGCCGATCGGGTGAGTACTGACCGCGTGACGACCGGTCACAGAGGACCGCCCGCGGGACGTAACGCTATTCCCCCGTCCCGGCGAACGCCGGCGTATGACAACCCGCGAGATCGACGGGATCCGACTGGAGAAGGTGCGCGAGCACGTCTGGGAGATCCCGCGCGAGGGCGGCATGAACGTCCCCGCCCGCGTCCTCGCCAGCGAGGCGCTCTTAGAGGAGATCGGCGAAGACGACACCCTCGAACAGCTGCGGAACGCGACCCACCTCCCGGGCATGGCCGAGCCGGCACTCTGTATGCCGGACGGCCACCAGGGGTACGGGTTCCCGGTCGGCGGCGTCGGCGCGATCGACGCTCGGACCGGCTGTATCTCGCCCGGCGCGGTCGGCTACGACATCAACTGCGGCGTCCGGATGGTGCGGACGAATCTCACGTACGACGACCTCCGCGGACGCGAGGCGGAGCTCGTCGACGCCCTATTCGAGGCGATCCCCTCCGGTCTCGGCGGTGGCGGCGTGGTAGACGGCACTGCGGACGCCATCGACGGGGCCTTAGAGCGCGGCGTCGAGTGGGCGGTCGACGAGGGGTACGGGATCGAAAGCGACCTCGCGCGCTGTGAGGACGAGGGACGACGCCCGGACGCCCGCCCCGAATACGTCACGCAGAAGGCGAAAGACCGCGGCCGCAACCAGCTCGGCTCGCTCGGCTCCGGGAACCACTTCCTCGAAGTGCAGCGCGTCACGGACGTGTTCCGCGAGGACGTCGCCGAAGCGTACGGGCTCGAAGAAGACGGGATCGTCGTCCTGATCCACTGCGGGAGCCGCGGGCTCGGACACCAGACCTGCAACGACTACCTCCGCCGGATCGAAAAGGAACACGCAGACCTCCTCGATGAGCTTCCAGACAAGGAACTCGCCGCCGCGCCCGCCGGCTCCGAACTTGCCGAGGAGTACTACGGCGCGATGGGCGCGTGTATCAACTTCGCGTGGGTGAACCGACAACTCATCACCCATCAGGCCCGCAAGACGTTCGGCGAGGTGTTCGACGCCGACCCAATCGACGACCTCGGCATGGAGCTCCTGTACGATGTGGCACACAACATCGCCAAAAAAGAGACTCACGAGGTCGGCGTCGACGCCGACGGGCAGCCCGCGGTCGGCGACGCGGCAGTCGACCGCGCGGAGCGCGAACTGTACGTCCACCGGAAGGGCGCGACGCGGGCGTTCCCCGCCGGCAACGAGGACGTGCCCGCGGCGTACCGCGACGTCGGCCAACCCGTCATCATCCCCGGGAGCATGGGCGCGGGCTCGTACGTGCTCCGCGGCGGCGACCGGTCGATGGCGGTCTCGTTTGGATCGACCGCCCACGGCGCGGGCCGTCTGATGAGCCGGACGCAGGCGAAACAGGAGTTCTGGGGCGGCGACGTCCAGTCGGATCTCGAAGCCGACCAGCAGATATACGTAAAAGCGCAGTCGGGGGCGACGATCGCGGAGGAGGCACCGGGCGTCTACAAGGACATCGACGAGGTGATCCGCGTCAGCGACGACCTCGGGATCGGCGACAAGGTCGCGCGGACGTTCCCCGTCTGTAACATCAAGGGATGAGTCAGTAGGTCACTCGCCGCCCGCACCCGTGCGGTCACCGCTGGCGTTCCGTCGCCCGACCGAACCCGTGCGGTGTCACCGCTCGCGCTCGGCCGCTCGCCCGAGGTGCGCCTCGACCGCCTCGACCTTGCGGTCCGCGCCCTCGTCGCTCGTTCGCTTGTCGTCCACTTTCAACACCGTGGAGACGCGGTCGCCGTCGACGGCGTCGTGCGCCGCCGCCGCGGCCGCGAACAGCGTGTCGGCGTCCTCGGCCTCGATCACCGTCCCCATCGGGTTCGTCTCGTAGCTCACGTCGAACGCGTCGAGCGCGTCGACGGCCTTCGCGACCTCTTCGGCCATGCTCTCTTCTATCACCGGCGCGACGCTCAACAGCGCGATGACGGTCATACGCGGCGCTCCGTGTCGCTCTTACTTAAAACACGCCGCGGAGGAACGACAGCTGGTGGCCGATCGCGGGCTCGAAGTCGTCGCTGAGCACGGAGAAGTGGTCGGCGGGCATCGAGACGACGGTCCCGCGAGAGAGCGTCTCGCCCGCGTCCGCGACCGTCTCGCGCTCGACGATCGGGTCGTCGGTACCGGCCACGAGGAGCGTCGGCGCGCGGATCTCCGAGAGCCGCTCGACCGGGCGATAGCTCGCGACGCGGAGCAGCGACCGCGCCGGCGTCTCGTTTCGCCACTGCGAGTCGCGGTCGACCAGATCGAGGTACCCCCGCTTCGTTCCCGGCTCCGTGATCGCCGCGAGGTCGGCGTCGTCGCCGACGATCGGGACCGTGCGTCCCCGTCCCAATCGGGTCCCGATCAGGTCGCGGACGCCGGCGACGCCCGCGCGAAGCAGGTATCGCGCGCCGCGTCGGCGAGCGATCGCGCGCCCGTCGAGCATCGGGACGACTCCGATCACGGCGTCGACGTCGGTGCGGTCGGCGGCAAGCGTGAGGGCGTGTGCGGCCGACAGCGACGTACCCCAGAGAATCAGCCTCCGGCCGACGGCGTCGACCCGGCGCGCCCGATCGATCGCCGCCGCGTAGTCGGCGCGCTGTGCCGCGGGCGAGACCGCCTGTGAGTCTCCGTCGGACGCGCCGAATCCGCGGTAATCGAAACACAGCGCGGCGTAGCCGGCGTCCGCGAACCGCTCCGCGACCGCGGGATAGCCGAAGTTCCGCTCTGCGCCTAGTCCCGGTGCCAACACGACGACGGGCGGATCGTCCGGGTCGCCGGCGGGGAGATACAGCGTGCCCCGGCACGTCTCCCCGTCGACGTCGAAGGCGACCTCGCGGGTGGCGAACCGTTCCCGCGGCGGACGCCGGAGTCGGCGCTGCGCGCGGTTGATCGGGTTTCGGCGCGTCACTGTCCGTCTCCCTGCCCGGCTTCCGCCGATTCGTGTTCGTCGTCGCCGTCCGCGTGCGTCAGCGTCTCCAGTACCCGCGTCGAAAACTCGGTCTCCGATATCTCGTACGCGATGAGCGCGTCGAACCACTCCGCCTCGGCGCGCCACGTTCCAAGGACGTCGCCTGGCGAGCGGATCACGGTGCCGTCAACCGTGACTGGGTCCCACGCGTCGGCTTCCGCGCGATCGATGAGCGCGTTGAGTGCCCGACCGATCTCTCCGTGGTGGACCTCGCGGCCGGGAAACGCCGTCATGTACGTCAACACCAGCGGGTCGCCCCCGTCGATGCGCTCGACGTTGATCCCGTAGCTCCGGAGCGCGGACTCCACGTCGTCCGTCCGGTCGTCGTCGGTCATACAGGACCGTCGGTCGGCCGGGATAAATCGGTACCGGCGTGTGGTCGGTGAGCGCAAACCTCGGGGTCGACCGACTGAAAGCCGCGGACGGGGAAGCCGCCGAGAGGCGGCTATCGATTCTGTCAGAGGCACACGATTTCCCGTGCGGCCGGGTGAAGATATCTCTCGAAAATATATAAACGCTCTGGCGAATTATCAGAATCTGATCGACTGTCACCGTGACCCCGCGTGTCGCCGTTTTTCCTGTCGCAGTCGCCATTCTTCTCTGTCGCGGTCACCATTCGTTATTCTTCTCCGTCGCGGTCACCATTTATCACCATCGCGGAACAGGATCCGATATGCTTCCGAGGGTGACCACGGCGCTGGCGCGTTCGACAGACGTCACTGGCACCCTCATCGTCGGTGGCCTGTTGACGCTCTCGACGTGGATCGCCTTTCCGATCTGGCTCGTTGCGACGCTCGCCGTCCCGCCGGTGGCCGTCGCCGGTCCGCTCGTGCTCACGCCGGCGCTCGTGGTTCGCGGCTACTTCGTCCGGATCCTCGCCGACGCGATCGAGAACGGAAACGCCGACGGCGCGGCGTCGTTCGTCGCGTGGAACGACCTCTACCGCGACGGCGTCAGGTCGCTGCTGGTGAGCGCGGTCCTCCTCGCGCCGCTCGCCGTGCTGCTCGCGACGGCGACGGTCGTGACCGCCGTCTTGCGGTCCGCGTCCACCGATTTACGACCGATCACCGTCGCGATCGAGGGCGCACTCGGGCCGAGCGCGATCACCGCGGCCGCGGCGACCGCGGTCGGACTCCTCGGCGTCCTCACCGCTGTGTACCTGCTCGCGTACGCGTACGTCAAACCGGCCGCACTCGCCGGGTTCGCCGTCTCCGGCCGACTCCGCGACGGCCTTCACCCGAGCCGGATCGTCCGCGTCGCCGGGTCGAGTCGCTACGCGGCGGCGTGGGTCGTCGCGGCAGCGACGCTCGTCGCCGGATACGCGCTCGCCGGTCCCCTCGTGTTGATCGTGATCGGCAGCGTGGTGGTCTTCGCCGTCCGAGCGATCGCCCACGGCGTGTACGGCCGCGGCGCGCGAGACGCGCTGTCTGGAGCCGCGGTCGAGCCTGCCGGTGTCACACGCGTCGGCACCGGGGACGACGCCCGTCCGTTCCCCGAAGTCGCTGCGCGCGGCGCATCCGCAGTCGCCGGGGGAAACGACCGATCGACGCAGTCGCTTGGCGACGGTGGCTCGCGGTCGCGCCGAGCCGAGGCCTCCCCTGCCGTCCAGTCCGGGCGGACCGTCCCGATCCGCCGCCGAGAATCCCCCGATAGACCGGATCCACGAGACGAGGGTGAGGCGGACGACGCCGGCTTCGAGTGGGTCTCTGCGGACCCTCTGAGCGGTGGCAAAGACAAGAGTTGATACAAGCCCGGACGAACGGGCGGCCATGCGAATCTCCGATCGGGGCTACGGCGAGGAGGGGCGCGAGCGGCTCACCCTCGTTCCCGAGAACGTCGACGACCTCTGGCATCTGGCACACGTCTTAGAGCCCGGTGACCACGTCGAGGGCGACACCACCCGCCGGATCCAGCGGAACGACGACCAGATGCGCGACACTGGCGGACAACGCGAGCACATCTTCGTGACGCTCGAAGTCGAAGACGTCGAGTTCGCTCGGTTCGCCAACCGGCTTCGGGTCTCGGGCATCATCGTCGCCTGCTCGCGCGAGGACCAGCTCAACGCCCATCACACGCTCAACGTCGAGGAACACGACGAAATCACGGTGGAAAAGCACTTCAAGCCAGACCAGACCGAGCGGCTGGAGGAGGCCACGGAGGCCGCGGAAAACCCCGATGTGGCCATCGCGACCGTCGAAGAGGGGGCCGCGTACGTCCACACCGTCCAGCAGTACGGCACCGAGGAGTACGCCTCGTTCACCAAGCCCACGGGGAAAGGCGACTACTCCCGCCCGCGAGAGGAGCTGTTCGCCGACCTCGCTGACGCGCTCGCTCACCTCGACGCAGACGCCGTGATCCTCGCCGGTCCGGGGTTCACGAAGACGGACGCGCTCGACTACATCGAAGAGGAGTACCGGGATTTGACGGACCGGATCACCACGGTCGACACCTCCGCCGCGGGCGACCGCGGCGTCCACGAGGTGCTCAAACGCGGCGCGGTCGACGAGGTGCAAAAGGAGACGCGGATCTCAAAGGAGGCGAACCTCATCGACGACCTCACCGCCGAGATCGCCACGGGCGCGAAGGCGACCTACGGTCCGGAGGACGTGGCCGAGGCCGCCGACTTCGGCGCGATCGAGACGCTCCTCGTCGTCGACGACCGGCTCCGAACGGAGCGGCAGAGTGAGGGTGACTGGGATATCGACGTCAACGACGTCATCGAATCGGTCGAACAACAGGGCGGCGACGTGGTCGTCTTCTCCTCCGAGTTCGCGCCCGGCGAGCAGCTCGCGAACCTCGGCGGAATCGCCGCGATCTTGCGATATCGGCTCCAGTAGCGTGCCGACCCGTCGTCGCGCCGAACTGACGTCAGCTCCCGGAACGGAGGTCCCCAACCGTCAACACGCGCGTCCCGACCGGTCGTTTCACGAACTCGCCGACGTCGCGACCGAGTAGCTCTCCGACTCCCCGTTGTGCCGCGATGTCGAGGAGTCGCTGGTTTATCGGCCCGTCGACGACGACCGCGTCCGGAGCGACGTCGGCGCGCTCGATCGCGTCGAACGCCTCGCCCGCGGCGACCTCGGCGAGCACACCGAGGTCGTCGCCGAGGAGCCGAGCGCGCCCGCTCTCGGCGTCGACGATCTCCTGTACGTGCTCTTCGAGCGATCGTGGCTCGTCGTCGGTCGCCTCGTCGTCTGCGGTGACCGACTCGCCATCGTCGGTGGGTGCCTCGTCTTCGGCCGCCGCCGGTTCATCCGAAGAAGCGGGAGCCGCGCTCTCGGTGACGGTCTCCTCGCTCGCGTCGGCATTGTCCTCCGCGTCGGCGTCTTCACTCCCGTCGGCGTTCCCACTCGCGGTGGCGTCATCCTCCGCGGCGGCGTCCTCGCCCGCGCCGTCGCTCGGATCGCCGCCACTCGGACCATCGACTGCGTCGTCGCCGTCACCTCGGTCGGACCCGCCGCCCCCGGTCGCGTTCGCAGCCACGTCGTTCGATTCGACGCGCGCGTCCGCTCCGGCCGAGTCACTCTCTGTGTCTCCGTCCGAATCGACCGAGTCGACTGTATCGGTCTCGACCGCGGCACCGCGTGTGCCGGCAGTCGTCTCCGTTCGAGGCTCTGCCTCAGCGGCCTCACGGAGGTTCGGCTCGTCGGCGAGGCTGCTGTACGGGACCTTTCCGCGGAGCGCGTCGAACACGGTGCTGCGGTCGAGATCCTCGACGGACTCGCCCGGCGGGGCGAACGCGACGTAGTCGACGTCGCCGACCTGCGCCAGCTCCCGTAAGATTAGCTCGCCGCCGCGGTCGCCGTCGAGGAAGGCGGTGACGGTGCGGTCGGCGGTGAGGTCCGCGACCGCGTCGGGGACGTTCGTCCCCTCGACGGCGATCGCGTTTTTGATCCCGCAGTCGAGAAGCGTCAACACGTCTGCGCGCCCCTCGACCACGATGACGGCGTCGGAGTCGCCGACTCGGGGACCGGCGGGCAGTCCGCGGTAGTCAACTATCCCCTCGACGCGGGCCGCCTCACGGACCTCTTCGAGGATGTCGTCGCTCGCGAGGCTCGTCTCGTCGAAGCCGCCCGCGATCAGTTCCTTCGCGCGTTCGACGACCTCGCGGCGCTTCGCCGCCCGGACGTCCTCGATGCTCGTCACTTCGACCGACGCGTGACACGGTCCGATGCGATCTATGGTCTCCAACGCGGCCGCGAGGATCGCCGTCTCGACTTTATCGAGACTCGACGCGACGGTGACCTCGCCGAACGACTGACCGTTCTCGGACTCGACGGCGACGTCGATCCGACCGACGCGAGAGGACTCTTGGAGGTCTCTGAGGTCGAGTTCCTCTCCGAGAAGCCCCTCCGTCTGTCCGAACACCGCGCCGACGACGTCGCTCCGCTCGACGACGCCGTCGGCCGCGATGGTGGCGTGAATCAGGTATTTCTCTGTGTCTTTCATGAGGGTGAATGGTGATGATCGGGCGGCGCTGACCGCCCGTGCGTCGTTACGTCCGTCGCCGAAAATAGTTATCGCACTGTCTCCGTCGCCGGCGATTGAAGAGAATTATTCTACGAAGCTCTAAATCGAACCTAATCAGTAGAATTTATGGGCATAGAATCAAATTCGATCTGTATGGAGCGAAAGCAGAGAGATTTCCTGTGGATACCGACGTTCGCTGTGCTCGTCGCCTTCGCCGTGCCATGGCCGCTGTGGGGCGTCGACCTGATCGTTGCGGGGCTTCCGGTGTGGGTATGGTGGCACATCGCGTGGCTGGGACTCTGTGCCCTCCTCTTCACGCGCTTCGTCCGGAGCGGGGCGTGGGAGCGCGGCATGGGACTCCACGCGTCGTCGAGTGCGGCCGCCGAGCGCGCGACCGACCCGATCGGTCGAGGTGACGAGCCGTGACCCTCGGCCTCTCGCTCGGGGTGGTCGTCGGCTACCTCGTGATCGCGCTCGCCGTCGGCCTCGTCGCCTACCGCGTCTCGGAGACGACCGCTGAGGACTACTACCTCGCGAACCGGTCGATAGGGACCGCAGTTCTGCTTTTCACCACGTTCGCCACGCTGCTGTCGGCGTTCACCTTCTTCGGCGGCCCCAACCTCGCGTTCGCCGCCGGGCCGGAGTGGCTGATCGTGATGGGAACGCTCGACGGCGTGTTGTTCGCGGTGTTGTGGTACGCGATCGGGTACAAGCAGTGGCTGATCGGCGACCGGCACGGCTACGTCACGCTCGGGGAGATGCTCGGCGACCGGTTCGGCTCGACCGGACTCAGGGCCCTCGTCGCGGCCGTGAGTCTGCTGTGGCTGTTCCCGTACGTCATGCTCCAGCAGATGGGCGCGGGCGAGGCGCTCGTCGGCCTCACCGGTGGCGCGGTCCCGTACTGGGGCGGCGCGGCGCTCGTCACCGCCTTCATGATCCTCTACGTCGTGCTCGCCGGGATGCGCGGCGTCGCGTGGACGGACACGATTCAGGGGTTGTTCATGCTCTCCGTCGTGTGGATCGCGGCCGTCTGGATCGTGTCCGCCGTCGGCGGCGTCGGCGCGGCGACCGACGCGATGCTCGACGCGAGACCCGAGTTCGGGAGCTTCGGCGGCGGGCTCTACTCGCCGGGGTTCATCATCTCGACCGCGATCACCATCGCGTTCGGCGTGACGATGTTCCCGCAGATCAACCAGCGCTTTTTCGTCGCGGACTCGGGCGAGACGTTGAAGCGCTCGTTCGCGCTGTGGCCGGTGCTCGTCCTCCTGCTTTTCGTCCCCGCGTTCATGCTCGGCGCGTGGGCCGCCGGGATGCCGGTCGACGTGCCAGACGGCGCGAACGTGCTCCCCGTCGTGTTGAACGAGTACACGCCCGCGTGGTTCGCGGCGCTCGTGGTCGCCGGCGCGATGGCCGCGATGATGTCTTCGTCCGACTCGATGCTGCTCTCGGGGTCGTCGTACTTCACCCGCGACGTGTACCGTCCCCTGATCAACGCCGAGGCGTCCGAGCGCCGCGAGGCGTGGCTCGCCCGGATCGGCGTCGCCGCGTTCGCGCTCGCCGCGTTCGCCGCGAGCCTGTTCCGACCAGGCACGCTGATCGAGGTCGGCGACACGGCCTTCTCCGGGTTCGCGCTGCTCGCGCTCCCCGTGATCTGCGCGCTCTACTGGCCTCGAACGACTCGGAGCGGGATGATCGCCGGCGTGCTCATCCCGCAGGTCGCGTACCTCGCGGTGGTGCTGTCGGCGGTCGTCTCCGCCGTCCCGACGCTGCCGCGGACGGTCGCCGGCGGCTGGGACGTGGCGCTCGGGCTGATGGCGCTGTCCGCCCTTCTCACCGTCGGCGTCTCGCTCGTGACCGCGCCGACTCCGGAGAGCGACGCCTCGCGGTTCACCGTCGCGGGCGACTGAGGGCGGCGGGGTCGGCCGCCACGTCCGACGACAGGCCGGTCAGTCATCCCTGTTATCACTCGGCGGCCGACCGACGGCTATTCGTCGCCGCCGACCGCATCGAGGGTCGTGCTCAGATACGTCACGACGAATCCGGGAAAGGTGCGCGAGGCGGAGCGGTACCTGACGGACGGCTCGGTTAGCCAGCTCGACTTCGACTACACGGAGGTACAGGCCGACGAACTGGGTCCCATCGCGGCGCGCGGCGCGCGGGAGGCGTACCGTCACGCCGGCGAGCCGGTCCTCGTCGACGACGCGGGGCTGTTCATCGAGGGACTCGATGGGTTTCCCGGCCCGTACTCCGCGTACGTCGAGGAGACGCTCGGCGTCGAGCGCGTCCACGAGATCGCCGCCGATCTCGCCGACCGGCGGGCCGCGTTCCGGTGCACGCTCGGCTACTGTGACGGCGAGGCGGTCGCGGCGAGCCCGGATCCGGTCGACCGCGGCGACCGCGACACGGCCGCGGCCGCCGGGCCGGCGACGGACGACAGCTTGGAATCTGTGGAGACGCTGCCGGTCACGCTGTTCGAGGGGTACGTGCCCGGACGGATCGTCGCGCCCCGGGGCGACGGCGGGTTCGGCTACGACCCGATCTTCGAACACGACGGCGAGACGTTCGCAGAGATGGACACGGACCGGAAGAACGCGGTCTCACACCGCGGTCGCGCCCTCGCGAAGTTCGCGGAGTGGTACGCGGATCGGTAGCTCACGGCCGAGACGAAGTTACCGATCGCGCGGTAGCTCACGGTCGCGCGGTAGCTCGTGGGTCGATCGGCCGTCCCGGAAACGGCGGCCTCGGCGGCCGGGCGGCGTCAGTGCTCGATGTACTGCGTCTCCCACTCGATTCGGGCGTCGATCTCGCGCTGCCCGCGTCGCGTCAGCGTGTAGTAGTTCGTCCGCCGGTCCCGCTGGCCCTTCTCCACCAGTCCCTTCTCGACGAGGGTGTCGAGGTTGGGATAGAGCCGTCCGTGGTGGATCTCTTTTTCGTAGTAGTCTTCGAGTTCGTCTTTGATCGCGAGTCCGTGCGGTTCATCGAGCCCGGCGATCACGTAGAGCAGGTCACGCTGAAAACCTGTGAGGTCGTACATACAACTGCGTATACGTTCAGTTCGCGAATAAATAAATACATCGTTATAAATAGTCGCTATCGCTGGTATCGGCCCCCACTACCCTGCGATTCCACCACCTCAGACATATCAGAAAATCAACCGCCGCGCGCAGTTAGACGATCGAACTCGCTGGTATCGTCGTCTAAGGAAACTGATACACTCGCGTGACCGGCCGGTCCTCGGCGTTTCCGTTCGGCGATTCGTCGGCAGAAAGAGACACGCCCGACGCGGAAAAAAAGCCGCGTCGGGCGTGTCGTTGGTCCCCGCTGACGCTTCGGCCCTCCAGACGAAGCGTCACCCGATGATAACGGACATGGAGTGATAAACCTGACGAGCACGCGCTATCAGTGTTCGATCACTCACAGGTTTGCGGAGCCGAACGTGTGGCGGCACCGAACACGCATGTCCGGGGCGTGTTCAGACGGACCACCCGACAGGTGACCGCCGCAAACGGTAACGTCTATACGTCGACCGCGGGTACAACGCGAGACCATGGACGATCGGACGCGCGAGTATCTGGAGGGGCGGTTCGGCGACTACTATCGCCATGCCTCGCCCGTGCTCCCCCCGGACGCGAACCTCCGCGAGTGGGGGCATATCCCGTGGACTCCGGGGTCTGGCACGACGATGGTGCGCCACCAGTCGCTCTTCGACCTCGGCGACGTCGACACCTTCTTTGCGGACAACGCGCCCCGACACGCCTACTTCTCGGCCGCCCGCTACGACGACCCGGGCGCGTCGACGATGTCGAAGAAAGGGTGGCGCTCGGCCGACCTGATCTTCGATCTCGACGCCGATCACCTCCCCGGCGTCGACCCGGAGACGACGAGCTATCCCGAGATGCTCGCCGCGTGCAAGGACGCCCTTTGGCGGCTGCTCGACTTCTTGGAGGACGACTTCGCGTTCGACGACCTCACGATCGTCTTCTCCGGCGGACGGGGGTATCACGTCCACGTCCGCGACGAGAGCGTCTGCGACCTGAACAGCGAGGCGCGCCGGGAGATCGTCGACTACGTCCGCGCGATCGACCTCGACGCGGAGGGGTTGATCCGGACGGTGTCGGACCGCGGCACGACGAAACGCGTCCTCCGCACCGAGGGGGGATGGGGCGCGCGCGTCCACGAGGCGCTCGTGGAGTACGCGGACGACCTCCGCGACATGGAAGCGGAGGCGGCCCGAGAGCGACTGATGGAACTCGACGGGATCGGCGAGGGTCGCGCGGAGACGATCCTCGGCGCGTTCGAGCGCAACCCGACCGCCGTGCGCGAGGGGAACGTCGAGGCCGGCGGCCCGGGCGTGCGCCGGCTCGTCTCCGCGCTCGCAGCGCGCGTGGCCGCGACCGACACCGCCCCGATCGACGAGCCGGTCACCACGGACACCAGACGGCTCATTCGGCTACCGGGAACGCTCCACGGCGGGTCCGGACTCGTCGTCACTCCGATCGACCGCGCGGACCTCGACGGGTTCGATCCGCTCCGGGACGCGGTTCCGGAGCGGTTCGTCGGTCGCGAGATCCGGATCGAAAGCGACGCGGATCGGACGGTAGAACTAAACGGCGAGAGAGTGTTAGTCGAATCCGGTAGTAACACCGTGCCAGAGTTCGCGGGGGTCTTCCTGATGGCCCGCGGCGAGGCGCGGAAAGCCTCCGAACGATGAACCTCGACGAACTCAGATCGGCGCAGGCCAAGGAACGCCGCAAGGACAGCCTTCAGCACCTGCGGGACTCCTTTTACGACGATGTGGCCGCCTACGTCGCCGACCTGCGCGCGGCCCGCGACCGGCGCGCCGAGCAGGTGGAAAAGCCGTTCTCCGACGACGACGTGCGCCGCATGTCCGACGAGGTCGAGACCGCAGAGGAGGTTGCAGAGGCCCTGTACGAGCGCCGCGTCGGCAAGGTCGTCAAGCTCGCATCCTTCGCGGCGGCAGACATGCCCGTTGAAGACGAGGGGATGACGACGGAGGAGCGCGAGCTGTTCGACGACCTCGTCGGCCGGATCAGCCAAAACAAGTCCCGCGTGCTCGACGTGCTCTCCGGCGACGCGCCGCCGTCGTCCGGATCGGATCCGGCGACGCAGTCAGCTGATCCCGACCCGTCGACCGCCGCCTCGACGGACTCGACCGCCGTCTCGACGGACTCGGACGTTGCCACGGCATCGGACGACACGGACGCCAGCGCCCTCGCGGGGGCGATGGGTGGATCCGCCGGCACGACCGGCGACTCGCCGCTCGACGACGCCCCCACCGACGACGCCGCCTCTGACGACGCCGGCGCTCCCGCAGTCCCGTCCGAAGCGACCACCGCCGACGGGACTGGAGAACGGCCGCCGGACGACATCGTCGGAACCAAGACGTCTCGTGACGACACGTCCCACGACGACGCTTCCCGTGACGACGCTCCCCGGGACACCGCGGCCGACGGCTCCGGGGAGCAGACCGCGTCCACTGTCCCGACCGAAGTACCGCCGGAACCCGCCCCGCCGGGCGCACCGGGCGTGGAGGAGTCGAATCCGAACGCAACCGACGCGGACGCGCCAGACGGCGACCGAGAGCGCGGTTCCGACCGCACCAACGACGGCGGCTCCGGCGGGTCACCGGGGGACGATACGCCCGCGCACGACAACCGCACGACCGTCAGGGTCACCCGAGACGTGGGTCCGATCCTCGGCGTCGACGACCGGGAGTACGATCTCGCGAGCGAGGACGTCGTGACGCTGCCGGCGGAGAACGCGGACCCCCTCGTCCAGCGCGACGCCGCGGAGCGACTGGACTGACGCGACGCAGCCGGCTCGTCACGCCGGCGTCGACCGACGGACACTAACGCCGAGAGCGACTACTCCTCGGCGATGGAGATCGAGTTTCTCGGCGGAGCCCGCGAGGTCGGGCGGAGCGCCGTCCTCGTCGACGACGCCTTGCTGCTCGATTACGGCCTGTTGACCGGCGACCCTCCGCAGTATCCGATCCGTGATCCAGAGCCCGACGCGGTCGTCCTCTCGCACGGACACCTCGACCACGTCGGGGCCGTCCCGGCGCTGTTGAAGGGCTCGCGCAGGCCGACGATACATTGGACGCCGCCGACCGCGGAACTCGCGCGGACCCTCGCCCGCGACACGCTCAAACTCCACGGGACCAGCCCGCTTTGTCCCTTCTCTGCGGAGCACGTTGCGCGCCTCGGCGAGGTAGAGGCGCGACACGGCTACGCGGAGCCGTTCACCGTCGCGGCCGGCGGTCGCGAGTACGAGGTGACGCTTTTCGACGCGGGCCACATCCCCGGTTCCGCACATGTACTTGTGGACAGCGGAGACACCCGCCTCCTGTACACCGGCGACTTTCACACCGACGACCAGCGGCTGGTGTCGGGGACGACCGCGCGACCCGACGCCGATATCGTGGTCTGTGAGTCGACGTACGCCGACGTGCGCCACGAGGACCGGCGCGCGGTCGAGACGCGCTGGACCGAGCGCGTACGGACGACGATCTGGGAGGGCGGGACCGTCGTCGCGCCCGCGTTCGCGATCGGGCGAACCCAAGAGATGCTGCTGGTCGCCGACGCCGCCGACGTTCACCCCTACGTCGACGGGATGGGCGTGGACGTGACGCGGATGCTCCGACAGCACCCGTCGTTCCTGCGCGATCCCGAGGCATTCCGCCGAGCGACGGGCGGGGCCCGGTTCGTGACGGGACGCGACGGACAGCGCGAGCGGATCGCCGGCGACAACGAGCTGATCGTCACCACGTCGGGGATGCTCGCCGGCGGCCCGGTTCGATCGTATCTCCCCAAAGTCCGCTCGAATCCGACGAACGCGGTCACGCTGACCGGCTATCAGGTGGAGGGAACGCCCGGCCGAGAGCTACAGGACCACGGCCGGATGGAGCTGAACGGTCGGGTCAGGCCCGTGAGTGCCACCGTCGAGTCGTACGACTTCTCCGCGCACGCGGACAGAGACGGGCTGGAGTCGTTCCTCGCAGACTACGCGGACGCGCGGGTGGCGATCGTTCACGGCGACCGCTGTGCGTCGTTCGCGGCCGACCTCAAAAACGCTGGATTCGACGCGAGCGCGCCCGAACTCGGAGACCGAATCGAGGCGTGAGACGGGTCGGGCGGATCAGGCTCCGCCGTCGGTGTACGCCCAGTCGTCGAGCACGCGCTCTGCGGTCGCGTTCGCCTCGGCCGGGGACGGACAGCAGCCGTCGACGACCTCGTCCGAGAGCGCTCCCGCGAGCGCGTAGACGGCCGCTCCGTCCGCTCGGTCGGCGACGCGCTCGAAGGTCGGTCGGTACCCGGCGGCGGCGCGCTGGCCGATCTCGTCGAGCGAGGCGTCGATGGCGTATTCGAGCTGACGAACCGCTTCCTCTGGTTCCATGTCCTCTGCATCCCTCCCGGCCCACTTAAAGGTACTCTGATTCGAAATTGAGTTAATAGTAGCACAGGTGTGGCGGTGGCGCTCCCCCCACCGAGGATCGACGGCCATACGCGTCAGGAGCGCGGAATGCCGGCATGACAGATGCAGACGTACGCGCCGCGGTCGCGGAGCGCGCGGCGCGGGCCGGCGCGCAGGTCGCACACGACCGGTTCCGGAGCGACATCGCGGTCGAAACGAAAGGCGAGGTCGACGTGGTGACGGAGGCCGATCGCGCGGCGCAGCGGACCGTGATCGCGGAGATTCAGGAGTCGTTTCCCGACGACGTGATCGTCGGCGAGGAGGAAGACGAACGCAAGACGGTCCCCTCCGAGGGCGCGGCGTGGGTGATCGACCCGATCGACGGCACGGACAACTACGTCAGGGACATCCGGGTGTGGGCGACGGCGGTCGCGGCGGTCGTCGACGGCGAACCGGTCGCGGCCGCGGTCGTCGCGCCCGCCCTCGACGACGTCTACACCGCCGACGCAGAGGGCGCGTACCGCAACGGCGAGCCGATCGCGGTCAGCGATGTGAGCGAGACGCGGCGGGCCACCGTCGCCCCGACGCTGTGGTGGGAGTTCGACGCCCGCGACGAGTATGCGGCGGCCTGCGAGGCGATCGTCCGCCGGTTCGGCGACATGCGACGGCTCGGCTCCGCGCAGGTCGTGCTGTCGACCGCCGCCGCCGGCGGGCTCGAAGGAGTCGTCTCGAACCTGCGCGCGAACCCATGGGACTCCGTCGCGGGCGTGTTCATCGTCCGACAGGCCGGCGGTCGCGCCACGGATCTGGAGGGCGACCGCTGGCGACACGACTCGACCGGCCTCGTCGTCTCGAACGGGGACCTCCACGACGAGGTGCTTGCGACCGCGAGAGCGGTCGAGGAGTCGACGTGATCGGCCACGGCCTCGGGCCCGACGGCTCCGGATCGCCGGCCGACGCGACCGGACGGTGGACGGTCGGTCAGCCGACGTAGTCGAACGCGACGGCGAGGTCGTCGCCGCCCCAGAAGACGAACCGGTATCGACCGGCCACGAGGTCGGGACAGACGCGGAGGGCGTCGGCGTGTGGTCCCCCCTCGACCAGCCCCGACTCCGTCATCTCGAACTCCCACGCGAGCGTCTCGCCCGGTTCGACGCCGATCGCCTCGTCCGTGTACCCGAACAGTGCCTCGCCGTCTGTCCCTCGGACCTCCGTCCAGCCGTCCGCCGTGCGAACTTCGAGGTTGTACTTGCCCTGATTGCCGACGTACGCCGAACGGCCGGAAACGTTCGTCAGTTCGATCCGGAACGGATCGCCGCGGGCGAGCGGCTCGCCGTCGGAGCGGGAGTCGTCTCTCGACTCGTCGTCGGTGCTGTCGTCGTCACCACGCTCGTCGGCTGCGGTCACGATCCGTAGCGCGAGCGGACCCGCAGCGTCGTCGGTCGCATCATCGCCGCTGTCGGAGCCGTCACCGTCGAGGCCGGCTCCGCCGCCCCAGTTGACCGCGCCCTCGTAGACCTGCGGATGTCGCTCGAACCCCGCCACCTCGCAGTCGAACGAGGCGGGAATCGCGTTCGGTTCACCGTCCGGGCGAACGACGCCGGGCAGCGTCTCGGGATCGATCACGCCGTCGTCGCGCACCGTTCCCGTCTCACCCCAGCCGTCGGTGACCTGCAACTGCACCGACTCCGGGCGGGGGTCGGACTCGACACGCACCATCGCGGCCGGATAGGTGATCGCCTGTCCGCATCCCTCGTTCGCCGCCGAGGTGTCTTCGACCCGTACGCTCGCGGAAACCACTCCGTCTTCGACGTCGACGTCGGCGAACGACAGCTCGTCGTGACACGTCGTGGGCCCGACCGACTCGACGTACACGACGACGGCGCGCTCGAAGTCGGTCTCCGAGATGAACTCGCGCGTCTCCTCGGAGGCGTCGGCGAGCAGCCACCCTGCGTCCGCTTCGGCCGCGATGCGCGTACAGAACCCTCGTCGCGATCTGCGGTCCCACGCCGGCCCGGAGAGCGGCGTCTCGACCTGTCGAACGGTCTCGATCGGGGGCTGGGCGTCGCTGCGGTCGCTGCCGTCGGTCCCGCCGCCAGAACCGCCGTCATTACCGTCGCTCCCGTCGCCGCCGTCGCCGCCTCCGCACCCGGCGAACGCGCAGACTCCTCCAGCCGCGACGCCGCGGAGCGCCAGTCGGCGCGTGATGTCGATCATGTCACGCCCTACGCCGCCACCGAATAAGTGTCTCGTGTACGGACAAGCCGCTCTTTGTCTCACACGCTCTGTGAGAGATAACTGTCTCAAAACGCGTTATAAACAATCAAAAGATTTCTGAGGGCGTTGTGAAACGTCCTGAGTCATCCGAGAAATGAGATAAAAATCCCCGAACCCTCGCCCGGCTATATGTGGGTCCCCGTCGTAGTGTGAACCGAGCATGTCAACCCCCGCTCCCACTCGTCTCGCCTCCGGCCGGCACGTCGCCGGCCTGATGACCGGCACGGTGAAAGCGGTCGCCTTCTGGGCGGCCATCGCTATCCCGCTCGCGTATCCCGCGTTGTTGTACGTGGGTCTCGACGGGACGACCGGTCTGTTGTTCGTCGGCCTGCTCGTCGCCAACGTCGTGGCGCTCGCGCTCGGCCACGACCACAAGCGCTGATCGACCGACAGGACGCATCTAACCGACGAACCGATCGACACGCCCTCCACGGCCCCCGACGATCCCTCCACGGCCCCCGACGATCCCTCCACAGCCGTCCCGTACCGTCTATCAGTGCGCCTCAGCGTTCGCGACCGACTGACACCGTGTCGCTCCGTCTCGAAGCGCTTACCCACGGTCCGACCCGACTGCGGGTATGACCGACGAGACGCACGTCGAGTGGCGCGACTGGGGCCCCGAGGCGTTCGCCGAGGCCGACGACCGGGACCGCCCGGTGCTTCTGTCGCTGTCCGCGACGTGGTGTGAGGGCTGTCACGAGATGGACGCGGTCACGTACGCCGAACCGCGCATCGCCGCCAACGTCAACGAGGGGTTCGTCCCGGTTCGTGTCGATGTCGACCGTCATCCGCGGGTGCGCGAGCGGTACAACATGGGCGGGTTCCCGACGACGGCCTTCCTCACGCCGGAGGGGGAACTGCTCACCGGTGCCGGCTACCTCGACGTCGACGGCATGCGACAGGTGCTCGAATCCGTCCGACAGATGTGGTCGGAGAAGGGGCGGTCGGCGGGACGTGTCCCCCGCGCTCTCGATGCCGACCTGCCGCCGCGGGGCGAGCTGACCGACGCCGTCGAGAGCCACCTCGCCGGGCAACTGGAGGTAAAATACGACGAGGAGTACGCCGGCTGGGGAACGGACGCGAAGTTCCCGCTCCCGCGGACCGCCGAGTTCGCGCTGAAGCGCGACCGCGACCGCGCGCTCCGCACGCTCGACGCGGTCCGAGACCACCTCGCGGACGAGGTCGCCGGCGGCTTCTTCCGGTTCGCGGGGACCCGCGACTGGGGCGATGTGGCCTACGAGAAGCCGATCGACACGAACGCCGCGGTCACCCGCGCGTTCGCGAACGCGTACCTCTACACCGGCGACGACGCGTATCTCGACCCGGCGCTCGACGCCGTCTCCTTTCTCACCGACGATCTCTGGACCGGCTACGGCGTGGGTGGGAGCCTCGGCCCGGGACTCGGTCGCGCCTACTACGCCGCGCCCGCCGAGGACCGCGCCGACCTCGACTCGCCGCGCCGCGACCTCACCGTGTTCGCGGGCGGCAACGCGCTGGCGGCCGACGCGCTGCTCGCCGTCGCCGCCTACACCGACGACGACCGCGCCCGCGAGTACGCGCGTCGGATCCTCGACGGACTCGAACGCGACCTGATCGACGTCGACTCCGGAGAAGTGACCCGCTACCGCGGCAGCGACGAGGTCGGCGAGTCGGACCTGCTCAACGACGCCGCCCACGTCGTGAGCGCGTACACCCGCGCCGCGGGCGTGCTCGGCGAGGGTGCGGCCGTCGCTCGCGCGGTCGCAGATCGGGCGATCGACCGCCTCCACGTCGACGGCTCGTTCGTCGACGGCCCGCGGTCTGGTGCCGGTCTGCTCGACCGCCCGTTCCGGCCGCTCGACGGGAACGTAGAGATGGCGACCGCGCTTTCCGATCTGGCGGCGCTGACCGGCGAGGACCGGTACCGGGCGGTCGCTCGCGAGACCGCGGAGTCGTTCGCGGGCGCGACAGAGCGGCTCGGCGTCCAAGTCGCCGGCTACGGGAGCCTCGTCGGCCGACTCCTCCGAGGGACGACGGTGATCGCCGTCGGCACCGACCCCGGGAGCGACCTTCACCGCGCCGCGTGGCGCGTCGCCGACCACGAGAAGGTCGTCGCGCCGAACGCCCACCTAGACGGGTCGGCCGCCCCAGAGACGGTTCCGGAGGGGTCGGCGGTCGTTCTCGCTGGCGACGCCGTCTCGGAGCCTGCCGAATCGCCGGACGCGCTGCTGGAGCAGGTGGCGAAAACCGCAGAGTAGGTCGGTTCGGCCTCTCGCCGGAGACGCCTACGCGACGTCCAGTTCGTCGCGGAGGTCGCCCATCCGGACCTCGCGCTCGGCGTGGGCGTTGTGCTGGTGGATCGACTCGTCGTTCGACTGTTTCATGTGAATGACCGCGTCGTCCGGGAGGTGGTCGAACTCCGAGACGGTCCCCTCGGCCAGCGCGCGGACGCAGTCCTCGACGAACTTCGCGTCGGCGTGTGCCTGATACGTCATGTGGTCTTCGTCGGGCCGTTTCGCCATGTTGTAGATGCGCGCGCTCATCGAGTCGCGGGCGACGTCGATCAGGTCGCGCAAGTCGATCTCGGGATGGCCGTTTGTGGTCACCGTGAGCGTGGCGTGACCGCGCTGTGAGTGCCCCGGCTGCGGGACGGCGTCTAGGAACTCCTCCGTGGTTTCCTCGTCGACGCCGAGTTCTGCGAGCTTCTCGCGAGCGCGCGACTCGCTCATCCCCTGTGAGCAGGGACAGACGGTCATCCCCGTCACCTCCGCGCCGATCTCCTCGCGGGTGCCCTCCTCGGTCGCGGTGGCGCTCGCGACGATCGTCGCCGTGCTCTGGGTCTCGATTTCGGACGCGGGCGTGTCCTCTCGGGTGACGAGTTCGGCCGACATCGACACCTCGGCCGTCGTGGTGTAGTCGTGTTTCTCCAAGAGCCGCTCTGCGGCGTCGCCGCAGACCTCCTCGACGCGGTACGCCTCCTCACGGGTGATCTCTTCTAAGATCTCGTCGATGGTCGCGAGATTCCGAGACATGTCTATCCCCTTGCGGCCGCTTGGCAGGTCCACGAACACCTCGAACTCGGCCATGAGGACGATCGGTCGGTCGCCGTTCCGCGAGATCTTGACGAGCTTCTCCACGCCGGTGACTCCGACCTGCGAGAGCCCGACGGTCACGTCGGGTGCCGACGCCTGTACGTCCGGCAGCTGATGGCTCATTACACACACGGTAGGGAAGTCACAGGATTAGCCCTTTCGAAAGGGGGGCTCCGAGCGGGTGTTTCGAGCGTCGCTACCGGGGTACGCGCCGTATCGGCGTCTGGCTCTCGACTTCGGGAGCGACGCCGTACGCCCCCAGACGACGAGTGTGCGATTGGCTCCCGGTCCCGGACCGTAACGCACCATTTATACCTGCGGCAGCGGAAGACAGCCCAAGACCATGCCGAGTTCCAATGGGCCCCAGAAGGCGACTCGCGATAAGCTCTCGAATAAACCCCGCGACCGCGGCACGTCGCCGCCGCAGCGCGCGATCCAGGAGTTCGAGGAGGGGTCACAGGTCCACCTCAAGATCGACCCGAGCGTTCAGGAGGGCCGGTTCCACCCGCGATTTGACGGCCGTACCGGAACGGTGACCGGCAAGCAGGGTGCCGCGTTCAAGGTGGCGATCCCCGACGGTGGCAAGACGAAGACGCTCATCGTCCGGGCCGCTCACATGAGCGCACAGCAGAACTGAGATGACGATATTCAAAGAGAAGGTCGACGAAGAGTTCGTGACCACGTCGGAGGCGAAAGAGATCCTCGTCGAGATCGAAGCCGAGCGAGCGGACGACGAGGAGCGCGACCTCCGATATGAACTCGCCCGCGCGATCGAGCACGTCAATCGGTTCGCCCACCTCGACGCCGACGAGTCTCGCGAACTCGTCGAAGAGTTGGCGGAGTTAGAGCAGATCGACGTGCCCACCGCCGTGAAGGTCGCCGACCTCTTGCCCGAGGATCGGACCGAACTCCGTTCGGTGTTCGCACAGGAGCGCTACTCGCTCGACGGCGACGAACTCGACGACGTCCTGAACGTCGTCGCGAAGTACGCCTGAATCGACCGTCGCCGACTCTCCGTTCTCACCGACTACGGTGACGGTTTCCGACTGATGCGCGCGAGGCGTTTCCCGACCGATGCGCGCGGCTGGACACAGCGGACCGTTTTCGACCGCGTCAGTACACTAGTTCGCCGTTGATGAACTGCCGCGTGCGCTCGTCTGAAGGGTCTTCGAAGACGATCTCCGTCGGAGCCATCTCTGTGATTCCCTGATCCAGTAACACCGCGACACGGTCGGCCACGCGTCGCGCCTGATGCATATCGTGTGTCGCCACGACGACGCCGATGCCACGGTCGCGCGCCGCGTCGATCGCCGATTCGATGACGGCAGTGTTTCGCGGATCGAGGTCCGAGGTCGGTTCATCAAGCAGCAGGACATCGGGCCGGTACGCCAGCGCGCGAGCGAAGGAGACGCGCTGTGCCTCGCCGCCAGAGAGCGACCCGGCGTGCTGGTCGAGCGCGTCCGCGAGCCCGACGACGTCGAGTGACTCGCGGACCGCGTCGCTCGTCGAGTTCGCTCCGACGAGCGACGCGACCCCGTTTCGGAGGCGATCGCTCCACGGTCGGCGGACGCGAAGCCCGTACTCGACGTTGCGGGCGACGGAGGCGTCGAACAGGCTCGCCTCCTGAAACACCATGCCGATGCGCCGCCGCAGCGAGAGTCGCTCCGATTCGTCCGTGTCCCAGACGCTCGTTCCGTCGAGCGTGACGGTTCCTTCGTCGGGTTCAAGGGACAGCGCGAGCAGTCTGAGAAGCGTGCTCTTCCCGACGCCCGAAGGACCAATGACGGCGACGACCTCTCCCGCGTCGACATCGATCGACAGATCGTCGAAAACGGGGTCCGTGCCGTACGCCTTCGTCACGTCGGTCGCGCGGAGCATCACCGCTGTACCCCCTGATCGCCGAAGCGGACGACCACAGCGTTGACCGTCAACACGAGCGCGACGAGCACGACTCCGAGGACCATCGCCGTCTCGTACTGTCCCTGCCTCGCCTCCAACTGGATGGCGGTCGTGAGCGTCCGTGTCTTCGAGATGCCGTCCGCGCTCGTGATGTTACCGCCGACGATGAGCACGGAGCCGACCTCGCTTATCGCGCGGCCGAACCCGGCTAAGACGGCCGTCGCGATGCCGTACCTCGCTTCCTTAACGATCACGAGCGCGACGTCGAAGCGGGTGCCGCCGAGCGCGCGCGCGGCGTCGCGAACGGACTCGTCGACGCCGGTGACCGCGGCGAGGCTGATCGCCGTGATAGGGGGCGTCGCGAGCACGAACTGTGACATGATCATCGCCTGTTTGGTGAAGATGAGTTCGAGCGAGCCGAGCGGTCCCTGATTCGAGACGGCGAACAACACGATCAGCCCGACGACCACGCTCGGGAATCCCATGCCCGTGTTGATGACCGACTTCACGAACTGCTTTCCGGGGAAGTCGGTGAGCCCCACGACGATGGCGATCGGAATACTGCACAGCGTGCTCAACGCCACGGCGGCGAGGCTGACGTACAGCGAGACGTAGATGATACTGGAGACGTACCCCTCCCTGAACGACAGATCAAAAAGCGCCGGCACGAACTGTACTATCGGATCGAACGGCACGCTCACTCGTCCGCGGACTCGCTACTCCAGCCTTCCGGAACGTACTGCTGGAAGTTCGGATCCTCCGAAACGGCCTCGGGGAAGAACAGCTGTTCGCCGTTCACTTGGTACTCCGAGATGGCGTCTTGCACGCCGGGGCTCGTGATCCAGCCGATGTACGCCATCGCGAGGTCGTAGTTGGCGTTGTCGTGCACGCCGGGGTTGACGGCCATGACTCCGTAGGGGTTCGCGAGGATCTCCGGACCGCCCTCGATCGGTCCCTGCACGAGGATGCCGAGGTCGATCTCCGACCGCTGTGAAATGAACGTGCCGCGGTCAGAGAGCGTGTACGCGCCCTGCTGGTTGGCGATGTTCAGCGCCTCGCCCATCCCCGTCCCGGTCTCTTGGTACCAGTCGCCGCCCGGATCGGTGCCCGCGGCCTCCCAGAGGTTGAGTTCCTTGGTGTGGGTACCGGAGTTGTCCCCGCGCGAGACGAACGTCGCTTCGGCGTCGGCGATGGCCGTGAGCGCGTCGGTCGCCGACCCCATTCCCTGAATTCCGGCCGGGTCGGCGTCGGGACCGATGATAACGAAGTCGTTGAACATCAGATCGCGGCGGTTGATCCCGTATCCGTTGCGCATGAACTCGTCTTCGAGCCCGCGGGCGTGGACCATCACCACGTCGGCGTCGCCGTTGCGCGCCGACTCTAAGGCCGCGCCGGTCCCCTGTGCGACCGCGTCGACGGACACGCCGTACATCTCCTCGAAGTCGCCGTGGATCTCGTCGAGCAGTCCCGTGTCGTAGGTGCTCGTCGTCGTCGTGAGGGTGAGCGTCTCGCCCGCGACGCCCGCCTCGTTGCCGGCGTCGCTCTCTCCCCCATTGCCGCCGTCTTCGCCGTCTTCGCCACCGGATCCTCCGTTCGACTGTGAACAACCCGCCGTGCTCGCGACCGCTCCAGCGCCGATCGCCGCGATGAACTCCCGCCGTTGTATCGTCATGGATACACCGTTGAACTGATACTAAATATATATTCTGATACGCATTTGCAATCCGATATCGTAGCAGAGAGAATCGCGCTGAACTGTCGTTGCCGACGGGGGCGCTGTCGCTGGCGAGTATGGCTGTCCGCAGGCAGTCGCTTCGTTCCGTCAAAATACCCCTTCCGCGCTGCTAGCTCGACGAAGCTACGCTCGCCTATCGAGCCCGACGAAGCTACGCTTCGTCGAACAGCTCCTCGCCGTCGACCATGTGCGCCTCGACGGCGTCCATGTCGAGCGTGACGCCGAGCCCCGGCTTCTCGGGGATCTCGATGTAGCCGTCCTCGATGACGTCCTCCTCGACGAGGTCCTCCCACCAACCCAGCTCGTAGGAGTGGTACTCGATCGCGAGCGAGTTCGGAATCGACGTGCCGACGTGGGCGGCCGCCATCGTCGCGACCGGCGATGCGACGTTGTGCATCGCGACCGGCACGTAGTACTGGTTCGCCACGTCGGCGATCTTCCGCGTCTCGCGCATCCCGCCGACCTTCGGGAGGTCCGGCGCGACGATGTCGACCGCTTGGTTTTCGATGAGCCGGCGGAGTTCGGTGACGCGGTAGCGGTTCTCGCCGACCGCGATCGGCGTGACGGTGTTTTTCGTCACTTCCTCTTGGACCTCCAGGTTCTCCGGCGGCACGGGATCTTCGAGCCACCACACGTCGTACTCCTCGATGGCGTCGGCGAGCCGCTTCGCGGAGCCGCCGGAGAACGTCCAGTGGCAATCGAAGGAGACGTCGGCCTTGTCTTTGACACGCTCCGTGACCTTCTCGACGATCTCCGCCTTGTGGCGGATCTCGCCGGGGCGCAGGTGGCGGTTCGCGCGGTCCTTCTCGTGGCCGCTCGGCACGTCGAGGTCGAACTTCAGCGCGTCGTAGCCGAGTTCGTCGACGACGCGCTCGGCCTCGTCGGCGCACGCCTCCGGGTCCGCCTCGTCTTCGGTGTGACAGTCGCAGTAGACGCGCATCCGATCGCGGTACTTCCCGCCGAGCAGCTGGTAGGCGGGCACGTCGAGGATCTTGCCGGCCAGATCGTGTAACGCCACCTCGATCCCGGAGATCGCGGTGACCGTGACGCCCTCGACGGAGCCCTCCCCGGACATCTTCTGGATCAAGTGCTCGTACAGGCGGTCGATGTCGAGCGGGTTCTCGCCGATCACGAACGGCTTCATGCGCTCGATGAGCTCCGGCACACCCGCGCCCCAGTACGCCTCGCCCGTCCCGACGACCCCCGCGTCGGTGTACACGCGGACGAGCGTCCACGGGAAGTTCCCGTCGACCATGGTGGTCTGTACGTCCGTGATCTCGACGTCGCGACCGCCGCCGCGCGACCCGGTGACCTCCATCGTTCCCGCGGAGAGCTCTCGCATCGTGTACTCCGCGTTCGGGTCGTGAAGCGACTCGTAGTTTCGGCTCATGGTCCAATCATTTATTCGAAACAGGGTAAACGTTTATGTTTGACCGCCGGGCCGGCCGCCTCGGACACGAAGATAGGGAGTTTTTCAACGACGCACCCGCAACGGGGTGCATGGTCGAAATTACTGATTCGCTGGCGTGTCTCTTCACCGGCGAGATCGAAGAGCGCGACGGCGATCACGTTGTCACGGTCCCGTCGTCCGAGATCGAACACGGCACCCTCGAACCGGGCGAGTCGTACCGCGTCGCGCTGATCGCACGGGAGACGTCGGAATCGCCGACCGCCAGCGCCGGAGACGTGACAGAACCGACGGCAGATCGGTCCCCTTCCGGAAACGGCGCGAGTCCGAGGACGTCGCAGTCGTCGACCGACGCCGCGCCCTCCGGTCCTCCCGTGTCAGAGGGCGACGTCCGCGAAGTGACGATCGAGACACTCGGCGACAAAGGCGACGGAATCGCGAAGATCGAGCGGGGCTACGTCGTCATCGTCCCCGACTCCGAACCGGGCGACCAGCCGACGGTGGAGATCACGAGCGTCCGCGAGAACGTCTCCTTCGCCGACGTCATCGAGGAGTAGGGGAGCCTCTCGCCGCTCGCTTCACTCTCGCAGGCCACTCACTCCGGCGGGTCGCTTCGCGCAAACAGCTTGCGGAGGTGCGCCGGTGAGAAGACGGACGTCGGCCGGTCCATGTGCACGCCGATCTCGCCGGACAGCGCCCACAGTCCGGCCCGCTGGACCGACTCCGGCAGCGAGTAGCAGGTCCGTATCGCGTGACCGAGCCGGATCTCAGTACCCAACGCGTCGCGCCACGCCGCCTCGTAGTCGGCGAGCGTGTCGGGGTCGGTCGGGTCGATCGTCTCCGCTGCCGCGTCCGCCGCGGTCATCCCGTACAGGATCCCGCCGCCGGTGAACGGCTTCGTCTGCGCCGCGGCGTCCCCGATCAGGAACGCTCGGTCAGTGGTCACTCGGTCGGGCGGGCCGATCGGGATCGCTCCCGAACAGAACCGATCCGTCGTCACGCCGTAGGCGTCGGTGAGGTCGTCGAACCGCGCCGAGACGTCCTCGCCCGGCGGCGCGGCGAGCCCGTACTCCACGCCCGCGTCCCCCCGCGGGATCCGCCATGCGAAGAACGTCGGCGCGGTGAGGTGCACGTCGACGAGGTCGCCGTCGTCCGGATCGTCGTCGAACGCGAGCACTCCGTGGAGCAACTCGTCCGGCTCGGGGAGGCCGAGCGACCGCCGGACCCGCGAGGTGGGACCGTCACAGCCGGCGACCATCCGCGCCTCGAAGCGCTCCGTGCCGCCGTCGGCGACGCTCGCCTCGACGCTCACGCGATCCGCGCGTTCCTCGACCGAGACGACCGTGTGGCCCTCGCGCACGTCGGCACCCGCGTCGCGGGCCGCGTCTGCGAGCGTCCGATCCAACTCGACCCGGTCGATCACGTTCGAGACTGGCTCGCGCTTGTAGAACGGGTACGCTGTCGAATCCGGGCCGCCGACGTGAAAGCGCGCGCCGTACACCCGGTTCTGGAGGAGTCGATCGCGGGCGTCATCGGGGACGAACGCCCAGACGTCGTCGGAGACGTGCCCGGAGCAGGCCAGCGGCTCGCCGACCGTCCCCTTCTCTACGAGGAGCACGTCGCGGCCCGCGGCGGCCGCGCGGCGGGCGAACCGCGAGCCGGGGGGACCGGCACCGACCACGACGAAGTCGTACATGTCCGGACGGTCGTGACGACGATACATAACTGCGACGAGCCGGACTCCAGCGCGCGATCGGGCCGTACGCCGCGAGTCACTCCAGCCGCGCGAACAGGTTCATGACGTACGCGGTCCGGAGCATCTTCGCGGACTGGCCCCGATCGAACACCAGTTCGTCGTGATCGAGGACGTGTGAGAGCACGTCGGCGGAGGCGTGCTCCGGCGCGGCCGCGATCCCGGCGTCGTTGGCGGCGGCCCACTCCATCACCCTGAGATCAGACTTGCTGTCGCCCATCACGAGCGCGAAGGGGTCGGCCACGTCGAGCACGTCGAAGGCGGCGTCCACCCCGGCGACCTTGTCGAGTTCCAGCGATCCGATCTCCGCGGCGTCCCCCCGGTAGTAGGCGACATCGATCTCGTCGAAAAGCGACGCGACGGGAGCGGGGATGTCGGGTGACCTGCTCGGCTCGCCGGCCGCCGGCTCGATCCCCGCCGCCTCGAGGACGTCGCGGATCTCCGGGTCGGCGGCCGCGTAGTGCGCCCGAGCCCACGCCGCACCGCGTTCCGCGCGGACGGGCTGGGCGTCGCGGTCTGCGTTGGCGGCGGCTCCGTCGACCGGCTCGTCGACCTCGTCTGCGACCCGCTCGGCCACCGCCGCCCCGAGCGCGTCGATCAGATGGACGAGCCCGTCGTCGATCACGGCCTCGGCGTCCGCGCTCCCCGTCTCGAAGTTCGGCTTCAGCGTGACGTTGAACTCGTTGCCCTGGAGGTGACAGCCTCGCCGGACGTTGTCTGGGGCAGCCGACAGCGCGCGCGTTCGGACCCGCTCGAAGATGCTCCGGACGTCAGCGCCGAGGTCCTGATACAGCAGCCGCTTCGTCTCTGACCCGTGGCTCGGCGTGAACACGCCGTTTCCGGCCTCGTACACGATAGAGAGGTTTCCGGAGTGAACCAGTTCGTTGCCGAGCCCCTGAATCATGAACCCCTTCACGTTCTCCAGCGTCTGGCCGGTACAGATGACTATTGGGACGCCGGACTCGTGTATCTCCGTCAGGATGTGGAGCGTCTCGCGGGGGATCTCGTTGTCGGTCTGTCCCGCAGACCGCAGCGTCTCGTCGACGTCCAACACGAGTGCGTTGACGGCGCGGTCGTATCGCGCGAACAGGTCGAGCGCGGTGAAGGCCGTCTCTCTGTCGGCGTGCGCCGCGATTTCTGCGAACGTGCTCCCGGCCGGAAACGACTCGCGGATCTGCCGTTTTAACCGATCGAGCTCGTCGCTGACCTCCTCCCAGTGATCGAGCGCCACACGCGAGTCGACCGGCGGAAAGAGATCCACGAACGACTGATACTCACGCAGCGTCTCCACGTCGAACTCGTCGTACAGCCGATAGAGAAGGTCGTACCGCTCCATAGCGATCCTGCGATCCGGACCGCGTAAAACGTGCCGTCTCGCGGTCGGGTGGTCCGGCTCATTCGGAACCGCATTGCGGCGTGTCAGCTGCTGTCACGCGCGCTGTGACGGTCGATCCACCCGCACTGAGGGGCCTGCCGTGGACCGCCTCGACGGACGTCGACCGGTACTTTCGAGAAGTTGAAATAAGCGTTATGTGCGGCGCTCTCGTGATTCGCGTAATGATCGTACCGCTCTCCGGCGGCCGTCGACGGCCGGTCCTGACCGGCCGGTCGGTCGGCTGTGCCGCCCGGTCCGGTCGACGCGGCGCGACCGGAGGAAATGCGACCTGATCGACCAGTCGTTCACGTCGGCGACCGTCTCGACGCGGCGTGGGCGGTGCTGCCTGCGGACACGATCTTCCTTTCCCCGGCCGATCGCTCGGATCTCGGCGACGACATCGCGACGGCGGTGTCCACGCGGGCGTCCGCGCCCGACGGCACGCACGAAGACGCGGCGGCGACTGCGACGGACCCCGTCGTGGTCGTGCGCGTGGGGACCGCGTCCGGGTCCGCGCTCAGTCACCTCGACACCGACACTTCGGGGGTGTTGCGCTCGATCAGGGCGCGGCTCCCGGAGGCCCGGATCCTCGTGTACTCCGCCGAAGACGACCCAGACGCCGCGATCGACGCCAGCCGATTCGACGCCGAGTACGTCTCCGGTCGACGGCTCATCGCCGACGACGAGACGCTCGAAGCGCGCATCGCTGATCGAGCGACGCCGACGGAGACCGGCGAACCCGCGTTCCTCGAATCGTTCGTCCGGATCGTCTCCGACCGGACGACGGGACTCGAAGCGAAGCTCGACGCGCTCTTGGATCTCGGGCGAGCGCGCTTAGACCTCTCTATCGGCTACGCGTCCCGGACGACGGAGGACCGATTCACCCTCGACCGGCACCGCGGCGGGTCCGCGCTCGTGGAGTCGCTCGAAGACCGCGGTGTTATCGACTCCGACGGGTCGCTTCCGCTCTCGAAGACGTACTGCCGGCGAACGGTCGGAGGGTATGCGGGGGTCGACGACGCGGACAGTGATCCCGGCGACGCGGGCGGTGACCCCGGCAACGACGCACGCGGCGCGTTCGGCGGTGACACAGTTAGTGAACCCGCCGGCACCGCGGGCGGCACGACAGATCGCGTGTCCGGTGAGTCGGGCGACGCCTCGGTGGTCGCCGGGAGCGGCGCTCACGAGGTCGTCGCGTTCACGGACCCGACCGAGGCGGGGTGGGACGGCGACCCGGCACACGAACTGTTCGGCCTCGGTAGCTACGTGGGCGGCCGCGTCGTCGTCGACGACGGGGTGTACGGGACCCTCTGTTTTGTCGACGAGGACAGCCGCGAGCGGCCGTTCACCGAGGACGAACTCCTCTTCGTCGAGCTTCTCGCCGACTGGCTCGGCCGGGCGATAGAGCGGCGAAAGGACCGCGAGCGGCGAGAGGAGGCCGTCAGAGAGCTGGAAAACACACTGTCGCGGATCGACGACGGGTTCTTCGCGCTCGACACGGAGTGGCGGTTCACCTACGTCAACGACCGGGCCGCAGCGCTGCTCGACCGCCCTGCCGACGAGCTGATCGGCTCCGTCGTCTGGGACGAGTTCCCCGCCGCGCTCGGCCGGGCATACGAGACGAGCTACCGACGCGCCATGGAGACGCAAGAGACGGTCTCGTTCGTGGACCACTACGCGCCGCTGGATCTGTGGACCGAAGTGACCGCGTATCCCTCACCCGAGGGGCTGTCCGTGTTCTTCGCGGACGTCACCGAGCAGCGGCGGCGCGAAGAGACGCTCGAACGGCTCCTTCGAACCGCAGAGCGGATGCAGCGCGACCCGGACCCGGAGAGCGTCGCCGATCGCCTGAACGACGCCGTCGACGACATCCTCGGATTCGACATCGGCGGGGTTCGGTTCTTCGACCCCGACACCGAGCGTCTCCGGCTCGTCTCGACCGGCGGCGACAAGGGCGAGGCGTACGCGGACCGCGACCCGCGGGTACCGGGCGACGGCGTCGCGGGGACCGCGTTCGAGACCGGTGAGACACAGACGTACGACGACCTGAACGCCCGCGACGACGGCCGCGAGTACCACGGGATCCAATCCGTGATCGGCGTCCCCCTGGGCGATCACGGCAGCTTCGTCGTCGGCTCGACCGAGCCGGACGCGTTCGACGACTCTGACGTCTCGGTTGTGGAGCTGTTAGCGATGAACGCGACGGCGACGCTCGACGCCCAGCGCAGACAAGAGCGTCTCAGAACCTACGAGAACGCCCTGCAGAACGTCGACGACATGGTCTGCGTGCTCGATGGGTCCGGTGACGTAACGTACGCCACGCCGTCGTTTATCTCGTGGCTCGGCGTCGACGAGGCCGAGCTTATCGGGTCGCCGCTTTGTGCGGTGCTCCCGGATCCGACCGCCGACCGCGTCGCGGGTGCGCTCGACGGGCTCGTGGCTCGCGATGCGATTGACGCCGAGGCGCACGGGGGTGAGGACGACGACACCGTCTGCGACGGCACCGCCGGCGACGACACCGCCGCCGCCGACACCGCCGGCGACGACAGCGGCACCGACGCCACCGGAAGGCGGCGGATCGACGTCACGATCGGCGGAGCAGGTGGTCCGGAGCGACACGGCGAACTGCGCCTCTCGGCGCTTTCTGGAGGGGTCTCCGGCGCGGTCGTGTCGCTCACCGACACGACTGACCTCCGGCGGACGCGGACTGCGCTCTCTCGGGAGCGCGACCGGTTCGATCGCCTGTTCGAGCGACTCCCGGATCCGGTGATGGAGGTCTCGCTCGAATCCGAGGAGACGGTCGTGACCGGGATCAACTCCGCGTTCGCGTCGCAGTTCGGACACGACCCGTCGACGTTGCGAGGCCAGTCGACAGACGCGTTGGATATCGACCCCGATCGGCACCACGGCGACGGCGATCGAGACGGCGGTACGGACGCGGCCGCCCCGGCCGACAGCGGCCGGGTTCCCGCGGAGGCGAAGTCGCTCGACCAGCGCGTCCGAGAGGAGGGGTCGGTCACGGCGGAGGTCACCCGTCAAACGGTTGACGGGCCGAGAGAGTTCCTCTTCCGAGGATTCTCGTACGAGACGACCGACGGCCGCCGGGCGTTCGGCATCTACACCGACATCACGGACCGAAAGCGGCGGGAGCGATACGTTCGCGTCATCAACCGTATCCTCCGACACAACCTTCGGAACGAGCTGAACGTCGTCTTCGGCTTCGCGAGCGAGATCGAACTCACCACCGACGACGATCGGATCGCCGACTTCGCCCGACGGATCGAGACGACCGGGAAGCGGCTCTCCGAACTCGCCGAGGGCGCGGCGACGATCAAACACGTCGTCGAGAACGGGAGCGTGACAGACCCCGACTCGATCCCCGTTAGGCCGGCCGCAGAGGCCGTTCGAGACCGCTACGCAGAGGTATACCCCGGCGCGCGGATTTCGGTCTCGGTTCCAGACGACGTCGAGATACGAGGCGACGAGCGTTTCGAAGACGCCCTCGACCAACTCGTCGAGAACGCGGTCGCGCACGGGAGCGCGGGCGCGCCTCGGATCGAGATCTCCGCCGACCGCGACCCCGCGACCGGCACCGTCACCGTTCGCGTCGCCGACGACGGTTCCGGGATCCCGGAGCCGGTCCGCGCCGTGATCACCGGCGATGCGGAGGTGACACAGCTCACGCACAACACGGGGATCGGGCTCTGGATCGTCGCGTGGATAGTCGAATCGTACGGCGGCGAGATCGCGTTCGGCCCCGGAATCGGCGGTGCGGGAACGACCGTCACGCTGCGGATTCCGGCGGCCGAGTGACGGTCGATCGCCGAGACGCCCCCGCGCTGAGGTCGCCGGCGCGGATGCGAGGCTCGGCGGTGCGTCACCGATGGCGTTCCGACCGGTTTATAATCGCCCGCGAGCGCCTCTCCAGTATGATCGACGACGAGCGACGACGCGACCTCATCGCCGCGCTTCGGGCGGCCGACGCCGTCAGGTTCGGCGAGTTCGAACTCTCACACGGGGGGACGAGCGACTACTACGTCGACAAGTACCGGTTCGAAACGGATCCGGAGGCACTCACCCTCGTCAGCGAGGCGTTCGCCGACGAGCTTGCCGGGACGGACGTCAAGCTCGCCGGTGTCGCGCTCGGTGCGGTTCCGCTCGTCGCCGTGACGGCCGCGGAACTGGGCCGACCGTACGTCATCGCCCGTAAACAGACGAAAGAGTACGGCACGGCCAACCGGATCGAAGGAGCGCTGGAAGACGGCGAGGAGGTCATCGTGATCGAGGACATCGCGACGACCGGGCAGTCCGCCGTCGACGCCGTCGAGGCGCTTCGCGAGGCGGGTGCGACCGTGAACCGCGTGCTCGTCGTGGTCGACCGCGAGGAGGGTGCCGGCGAACTGCTCGCCGACCACGACGTGGAACTGGAGTCGCTGATATCCGCCTCGGCGCTGTTGGCGGAACGCGACGCCGACGAGTAGCGGCGGTCGACAGATCTCGGGGGACCGAGCGTCCCGCCGCCGTCCGCGATCGAAACGCATAACAGCGGAACCGGCCAACCCGAAGACGAGCCGAGGTAGCCTAGCCTGGCCAAGGCGGTAGATTCGAAATCTACTGTCCATTCGGACACCGGAGTTCAAATCTCCGCCTCGGCGCTTTTCCAGTTTCTCTTCCCCCGTCGAGTCGCGTTTTCGCCTCTCTCGTGGTCCGCCCGTCGGATCTCGGTCGCATCGCTCCTGAATCGGAGCGCGTACACACTCACTGCCATGAGGGAAAGAACCATACCTCGACGCCGCATCTAGAGAGTATGCCCGACGCGACGCTGTACGACCGGCTCGGCGGCGAGCCGGCGGTCGGGGCGGTTGTCACCGAGTTCTACGACCGGGTGGTGGCCGACGACGGGGTCGCACACCACTTCGACGACATCGACATGAGCGAACAGCGTTCCCACCAGACGAAGTTTCTGAGCGCGGTCACCGGTGGCCCGATGCAGTACGAGGGCGACGACATGGAAACGGCTCACGAGGGTATGGGCGTTACCGCCGCAGAGTTCGACGCGCTCGCCGGACACCTTGACGACGCGCTCCGCGAGTTCGACGTCGCCGACGCGGACCGAACGGCCGTACTGGAGACCGTAGAGGAGTTCCGCGACGACATCGTGGAGCCACCGTAGCGACGCCAGAGCGCCTGATAGTCGCTCCCCGGTGAGAGGGCTACGGGGGCTACGGCTCGCCGCCAAGCGACTTCTGTTCTGGTGTCGGGTCGCCACGAAGGCGACGCCGACGCTTGTCGTAGGCCGCTTCGAGCTTCGCGTTCGTCGCCCGAGAGACTAAATAGAGGTCGGCGTCCCCCTCGTCGCGAGGATGCGCGCTCGCGACCCAGACGTGTCCGTCGCCCGTAGACAAGTCGTCCGCCCACCGCTCGGCGGCGACGCGACTCTCGAAGGCGTGACGGCTCCCGTCCTCGAAGACCAGCCGTCCCACCTTCGCGTTGCGCTTGCGAGCAGACGGTTTGACCGCGACGACGACGCTCACGGGTCTGATTGGTGCGTCATCGATTAAAACCCCCGTCAGACGGTCACGGCGAGCGAGCGGTTCAGTCGTCTGCGACGGCGCTCGGTTCCGTGCCGGCCGCGTCGGCCTCGGCGGCCAAGAGGCGGTCGAGCCCGTCGACCATCGCGACGACGCTGGCGCGGGTGATGTCGGCGTCCGTCGCCGAGACGCTCACCGACCGGTCGCCGCGGGAGAGGTCGACCTCGACGGTGACGACCGCGTCGGTGCCGCCCGTGATCGCGTCGACGTGGTAGGAGTCGAGATCGAAGGAGACGCCGGGCGACCCGTCCGCGGCGTCGCCCGTGCCGTCACCGCCCGCGAGCGCGGCCCGAACCGCTTCGAGCCCCGCGTCGACCGGGCCGGCACCGGTGCCGGAGGCGACGCGCTCGTCGTCGCCGACGCGGAGTCGGACCGACGCAGTCGGGAGGTTGCCGCCGGAGGTCGCGGACAGATCGACGAGTTCAACGTGGCGGTCGCGCTCGCGGCCCTGCACGTCCTCGGTGATCGCAAGCAGGTCGGCGTCGGTGACGCGCTTGCCGCGGTCGCCGAGCTCTTTCACGCGGCTCACCACCTCGCTCAGTTCGTCGTCGTCGACGGCCACGTCCTGTTCGGCGAGCGCGGCCTTGACACCTGCGCGTCCCGCGTGTTTCCCGAGCACGAGCCGCCGCTCTCTGCCGACCGTCTCCGGCGGGTACGGTTCGTACATCGTCCCGTCCTTGAGGGTCCCGTCGGTGTGGATCCCCGACTCGTGGGCGAAGGCGTTCGTCCCGCAGACCGCCTTGTTCGGCGGGAGCGCGACGCCGGTCGCGTCGCTCACTGTCCGGCAGAGCCGGTAGAGCCGCGCCAGTTCGACGGTGTCCACGTCATACGAGCGGTCGAGCGCGATCGCGACCTCTTCGAGGGCGACGTTGCCGGCGCGTTCGCCGACGCCCATCACCGTGCCGTGGACGGTGTCGGCACCGGCGCGCAGCCCCGCGTGGACGTTCGCCATCCCGAACCCGAGGTCGTCGTGGGTGTGGAGGCTCGTCGGGCCGAGGTCGGCGAGCCGGGAGACGACCTCGCCGGTGCGTTCGGGGTCCGCCGCGCCGACGGTGTCACAGTAACAGATTCGGTCAGCGCCGGCGTCGAGGCCCGCACCGAGCAGGCGTTCGAGGTAGTCGAGGTCGGCCCGCGAGCCGTCCTCGCCGAGCACCTCGACCCACAGTCCGTGGTCTTTCGCGTACTCGACGAGCTCGACTGTCGTCTCGACGACTTCGTCGCGGCTCGACCCGACCTTCGTCTCGACGTGTTTGTCGGAGGCGGGCACGACGAGGTTCACGCCGTCGACGCCGCAGTCCAGGGCGTGGTCGACGTCGGATCTGACTCCGCGAGCGAAGCTCGTCACCGTCGCCGAGAGCCCCTCGTCGGCCACTCGACGAATGGCCTCGCGCTCTCCCGCGGAGGTACACGCCGAGCCCGCCTCGACGAGGTGGACGCCCGCCGCGTCGAGTTCGCTCGCGATGTCGACTTTCTCCTCGGGGGAGAGCGAGACGCCGGGCATCTGCTCGCCGTCGCGCAGGGTGGTGTCTAAGAGCTGTACCTCGTCGAGGGTGGTGAGTGGTGTTTGAGTCAAAAGCGGATCCGTAACTGTGTCGGCTGTCTCGGGGTCGGTGCCGCCGCGGGGCGGGCGTGCCCCGGCGTCGTTATCGTCGGAGAATTTCGCGGCCAGCCGCCGTGAGGCGACTTCCTCTATCCCCCGAACGATCACGATCGTCTCGTGTCATTCGTGTGCGTGCCGATGCGTCACACACAAATAAATGGTCGGATTCCGCCGATCGCGACGAGCGCCGCCGGAGCCCGATCGGATCGGTTCGACGGGCGGCGGCGGATCTCGCCGGTCATCTTAAAAGCGAGCGCAGCGATCGACGGCCGGTCCCGCACTGCTCGCGGTACTCACACGCCGAACAGCGGTCGTCGTCGACGCGGGGCGGCGGCCCGTCGATCGCCCGGGCGGCCCGGAGCGCCCGGCGGTAGGCAGCGCGCTTCCGGCGCGTGAGCCGGACCGATCGGATAACGCCGACGCTCGGATACTCGACGAGAGCGCGCGGCACCGTCCGCTCGTGCTCCCACGAGAGCGCCGTCGCGGCTGCGACGGACCTGACCGCCTGCGGCTCCCAGACCCCGTTCTCCGGCGGCTCGCCCGGCGAGACGATCACCGGGATCGGTGCGGCGTCGCCGTCCGCCCCGCCGTCCGCCCTGTCATCCGCTCCGCCGCCCGCCCCGCTGTCCGCCCTGTCATCCGCTCCGCCGTCCGCCCCGCTGTCCGCGAGCAGCTTGTGGATCCGCCCGTGACAGTCCTTGCCGGCGCAGAACGCGCGCGTCCGGTCGGGAGCGACGAGGCGGTCGTAGTCGTCGCGCTCGCGGAGCCGGGAAAGGTTCCGCCGGTAAGCGGCCGGCGATCGGCGGATCGGGAGCCGCCGGAGCGTCGCGTCCGGCGCGTCGACGAGAGACGGGTAGCGGTAGGCGAGATCGATTCGAGCGCGCGCTTCCGGCGGGATCCGTCGCTCCTCTGCGCGCCGGACGTAGTAGAGCTGCCGCGGACAGTAGGCCGCGCGGGCCACGTCGCTGAACGAGATCACGGCGGGACTGTGCCCGCTTCGGTGATAAAGTGACGGCCAGCCGGGGCGAACGAACGCCGCTCGCGTGACGGGGGTACGTCGTGAAAAATATCGACGACCGACCGATTAGCGGCCGCGACGGAGCTCTTCGATTAGCTGTTCGATGAGGGCGGACTGCCGTTCGAGCCGCTCGGACTGCGTCTCGACTTCGCGGCGGAGCGCGGCGACCTCCGTCGCGAGGTCCTCGCCTTCGATCCCGGCGCTCTCGAACGGCGACTCGTCGAACGCGTCGGACTCGATCGGTCCGGTGTCGTCTGACGGCTCTGAGACGGGGTCGTCGAGCACGTCCGTGGAGGTCGAAGTCGAGGGCGCGCTCGGCGACTCGGTCGCCGCGTCGTCGGTGTGTTGCGGCTCGGTCGGAGCGTCCGCGTTCGCGTCACCCGCTGCCGTCGACCCCTCGGTCGCGTCCACAACCGGGTCGATAGACGACTCGTCTCCCCGGGCGTCCGCCGGCTCCGTCGGTCGGTCGCTCTCCGCTCGCGGCGACGCTCCGGGCGTCGAACCCGCCTCGGCCTCGCCGATACCGCGTACCGCCTCGTCGCGGGCGTCGACGTCTGGTGCGGCGTCGGACTCGGACTCGGCCTCCGCATCCGCGACGGGCGACGCCGACAGCGGATCGGGACCCTCGCCGAAGTCCGTGGTGCTCTCGGCGCTGTCTGACCGCCCGTCGGCGTCGTCTGCGTCCGCGGCGACGGTCGCCCGGAACTCGCCGAGGCTGTCGACGCCGTAGAACGAGCAGACCGCGTCGACGAGGGTCTCGCGGACCGCCCGAGCGGACTCGTTCGGGGCCTTGAACCGCTCGGAGCGGTTGTCGAGCGCGAGCACGACGGCGGTCGCGACCGTTCCTTCCTCGAAGTCGAGGTCGGTGAGGTCGGCGTAGTGGAACTCCTCGAACTCCTCGTCCCAGACGACCGACCCGATGTGCTTGACGAGTCGGTCGCTGGTGACGACGAGCGTCAGCTCCGAGAACCGGAACGTCCGGACGACCGACTCGCCGGGGTCCGTGACGCCCGTCGCGGAGAGGATGCCGGCGAGGATCGGGTGGAGTACGTCGTCGACACGCTTCGCCGGCACCGATATCGTCTCGTCGCCGTCGAGGCCGTAGCTGAGCGTGAGTTTCGCCTTGCGGCGGCCCGAAGAGACCGCGATTCGCTCGACGTCGTGGGAGTATTCCGCGACCGACTCGTCCGACAGCAGCCCGTCGCTGCGGTACACGAGCGTCCGCGTCGGCGTGACCGCGAGCCGGTCGTCTCCCCCGAGCGAGACCTCGGCGACGACGCTCTCGTCGCCGACGGTCTCGGCGAGCAGGTCGGGAAGGCTCATATCGCGGATATCCGCCCCGCCCGGCATAAATCCGCGGGGTCTGCGGTCCCGATCACGCACGCCCTGCCGGCCAGTCCGTCCATCGGGTCGCTTTCCATCGGCTCGCTCTCCGTCGGTTCGCCTCTGCATCGGCTCGAACGATCCTCTGTCATCAACTCGCATGCGTCGAACGGATGGGAAGGTTAAAGAGTATCATGGCGGTACGGAGACGTGAGGCCGGGTGGCTTAGCTGGACATAGCGCCGCACTCATAGGGTTCAGAGATTCGGTGCGGTGACGCCTTGGAAGCGTCCGCGTCCTTCCCGTGGCTCCGCCGAGCCTCGGACCTGGGACATGCGGAGATCGTGGGTTCGGAGCCCACCCCGGCCATTCTTATTCCGTCCTCTCGTCAGCGGAACCGCGACGCCGAAAGCGCGTTCACTATCACCGGGAAGACGACGAAAAACACGAGGACGCCGCCGAAGGTTCGGAGGAGCACGAAGAGCGCGCCCCGAAGACTGAGGGCTGCGAGCCGATCCCCGGAGACGAGTATCACCACCGTCACCGAGAGGAACGTGAGCGTCCAGAGGACCGCGCCGAGCGCCTTGACGCGACCGTCGCGGAGACCGGTGGCCGATCCGTCGGTCGGCCCGTCGTCACCCGGCCGCGGTGCGGTCATGGCAACCAGTTGACTCCCGGTCGGTATATGTCATTCTATTTGATAACTTTCATCACGACCGACGGGTCGGACCGCGGCGGCGTGCGCCGGTCGGCCGAAACGCCTACCACGCCGCGACGAGACGGCGAGGACATGCACGCGCGTGACCTGATGGTAACCGACGTGAAGACTGTCGCTCCCGACGACGACGTGGCGGACGCATTCAAGCGGTTCGCCCGGTACTCCTTCAGCGGGTTTCCGGTCGTCGACGAGGGGGGACGCGTCGTCGGCGTCGTCACCGAGTCCGACCTCGTCGACCTGTTCGAGCCGGACGACGAGACGCTGTGGATCCCGATCGGACTCCCGCCCTTCGTCGACACCCTCACGTACCAGATAAAGCCGCCGTGGAGCGACCTCGACTTGGGCGTCGACATGGTCCGCAACGCAGACCGCCCCATCTCCGACGTGATGAGCGCGGACGTGGTGACGGTCACTCCGGAGACGGACGTCGACGAGGTGCTCGACCTGCTCGCGAGCGACGATCCGAACATCAATCGCGTTCCCGTCGTCGACGACGAGGGAACGCTCGTCGGGATCATCGCCCGACAGGACGTCGTCCGGGCGTTTCGGGACCGGCGGCTGGAGTGAGGCGGACGGGATCGCCTGGAACGGGCCGAACTGACTCAGCCTGGCCCGACCGGCGTCCGGGAGAGCGGTTCGACCGGTACCGCGGTTCCGCGGCGTTTTTTTAGCCGCCCCGGGTAGCGGGGGCATGGACGACGAACTCCGCGAGCGCGTCGAGGCGGCGGGCGAGACCGCCGCGCTATATAACGCGCTCAAACACGACAGCGACCCGGACGTGGGCGCGATCATGGGGCCGCTCATGGGAGAGAACCCAGAGTTCCGCCCGCACGGCGACGAGATTCCGGGGATCGTCGCTCCCGTGGTGAACCGAGTCGCCGCGATGGACGAGGCGGAGCGACGCGACCGGCTCGGAGAGCTGGCTCCCGATCGGCTCGACGAGTTGGAGGCCGAAGACGAGGGGGACGAGCACGTCCTCCCGGACCTGCCGAACGCGGAGAACGGGGCGGTCGTGATGCGCGCGGCCCCAAACCCGAACGGTCCGTGGCACATGGGCCACGCGCGGATGCCCGCGGTCATCGGGACGTACAAACAGCGGTACGACGGCGAGTTCGTCTGCCGGTTCGACGATACCGACCCCGAAACGAAACGCCCGGACTTGGACGCGTACGACGCCATCTTAGAGGACATCGACTACCTCGGGTTCGAGGCCGACCGCGTGCTGAAGGCGTCCGATCGGCTGGAGACGTACTACGACCACGCCCGCGAGCTGATCGACGCCGGCGGCGCGTACACCTGCTCGTGTTCCGGTGACGATTTCTCCGAACTGAAGAACGCAGGCGAGCCGTGCCCGCACCGCGAGAAGGACGCGGAGACCGTTCACGAGGAGTTCGAGGCGATGGTCGCGGGCGAGTACGACGCCGGTGAGATGGTCCTCCGCGTGCGGACCGACATCGAGCACAAGAACCCCGCGCTGCGCGATTGGGTCGCGTTCCGCATGATCGACACACCGCACCCGCGCGAGGAAGCCAGCGAGTACCGCTGCTGGCCCATGCTTGATTTCCAGTCCGGCGTCGACGACCACCTCACGGGCGTCACCCACATCATCCGCGGTATCGACCTCCAAGACTCGGCGAAGCGCCAGCGGTTCGTCTACGACTACTTCGGCTGGGAGTACCCCGAGGTGCTCCACTGGGGCCACGTCCAGGTCGACGAGTACGACGTGTCACTCTCCACGTCGACGATCAAAGCGCTGATCGAGACCGGCGAGCTGACGGGCTGGGACGACCCGCGCGCCCCGACGATCCGGTCGGTCCGCCGCCGCGGAATCCGCGGCGAGGCGATAGTCGAGTCGATGATCGAACTTGGCCTGTCCACCTCCGACGTCGACCTCGCGATGTCGTCCGTCTACGCCAACAACCGCGACATCGTCGACGACGCGGCCGACCGCTACTTCCTCGTGCGCGACCGCGAGGACGACCCGGCGGTCGAACTCGATGTGGTCGACGGCGACGCGCCCGCGCCCGCCGCCGGCCACCCGCCGCGTCACCCCGACCACCCGGATCGCGGCGACCGCGAGGTGCCCGCCGGGCGGGTCGTCGTCGAGTCCTCGGACCTCCCGCCCGAAGGCGAGCGCGTCTGGCTCAAGGGGTACGGCCCCGTCCGGTACGCGGACGACGCGCTCACCTTCCTCGACGCCGACATCGACGTGGTCCGCGACGGCGACGTGGACGTGATCCACTGGGCTCCGGCCGGAGAGAGCCGCGAGACGCTCTTGCGGACGGTCGATGGCGACGTGCGGGGGTACGCCGAGCCGGCGGTCGCCGACGCTGCCGTCGACGACGTGATCCAGTTCGAGCGCGTCGGATTCGCCCGGATCGACTCGTTCGCCCCGGCCGCGACCGACGAGGCCGACGGACCCGACGGCTCAGAGGACCTGCTCGCATACTACGCGCACCCGTAGGCGCGCTCGCGGCCGGCGCTCCGAGCGCGTCGCCACCCTCTCCGTCTGTTCGCGGATCAGCGACGGCTCCCGGGCTTCCGTTCCGCGTCGCGGAGTTTATACCCCCGAGCGGCGAATCACGCCCACGATGGCCATCGACCCGAACTTCGAACAGAACCGCGAACAGGTCGGCGAGGAAGACGGCGTCGCCGTGTGGGGACCGGTCGAGCCGCCGGAGAAACAGGGGATTCGCGGGACCCACGTCGCGGTCGATTTCGATATCTGTCTCGCCGACGGCGCGTGTCTGGAGGACTGTCCGGTCGACGTGTTCGAGTGGGTCGACACCCCGGACCACCCCGAGTCAGAGCGGAAGGCGAACCCCGCAGACGAAGACCAGTGTATCGACTGTATGCTCTGTGTTGACGTCTGTCCGGTCGACGCGATCGACGTCGACCCGGGCCGCGAAAACCGACTCTGAGCGGCCGGTTCGCGTCCTACGTGCCGATGTGTGTCCCTCACCGGACTGAGCCGAAACGTGCATCCGTACGCGACCGTGAACGTCGGCGACATCTCGAAGCGGTCGCGTGCTCAGGTGTCATAGAACGGTAACAGAAGTGTGACGACGCTGCCGCTGTCGGCTAGCTCTTCGAACTGGATATCTCCGTCAATTCGGGACACGATCCGTTTGACCAGCCACAGGCCCATTCCGCTACTGTGGGTGACATCATCGATTTCACTGTCACCCGTAATCACGCGCCGTTCGTTTGGCGGAATTCCCGGACCGTCGTCTGCAACCTGAATCTCGACGGTTGCCTCGTGTTTCGTCACCGTTATCCGCACCTGCGGCGGCCTGTCGTCACTGTGAATAACCGCATTTTTGACGAGTTCTTCTATCGCTCGCTGTACTTCCGGAATCGACAGTATCTGTAGGTCTGTCGGCACCTCCACAGAGATTTTTGCGTCCGGGTGTTCACCGCGAACTTGGTCAACGACGGTGCCAACGACATCAGCGAGGTTGAGGTGAGTCGGGTCGGCCGGGTCTGAGAGGAGTTCGACGATTTCGCGCTCTTTGTTAGCTTGTTCGAGAATGCGATCTGCGGATTCTTCAATCGTCGCCGATAGCTCTGCGATTTTATCTGATGCCTGGTCGTCGATCATCTCCGCGTGACCCAAAATCAGATTCAGTTCGTTCTGGATATTATGCCGCAACATCCGGTCAAGCGACGTGAGATGTTGTTCTCGCTCAACCTGCTCAGTCAAGTCACGCATCGTGGCGACGACCCCCTCGACGTGCCCGGTGTCATCTGTGAGCGGGTAGTATCGAATATCGAAGACTCGATCAGATCGGTGGGGGCGTGTGCGAGTCATTCGATACTGAACTACCTCACCGTCGAACGCGCGTTCGAGATTGGGTTCGACCGTTTCGTACGTTTCCGTTCCGATGGCATCAGCGAGCGTCATCTCAGCCAACAACTCACTATCGAGGCCGTGAAAGTCGCGATATGCTTCATTGGCAAATAGATAGTGTCGCTCGTGATCGATTGCGGCGATCAACTCATCAGCACCTTCAATGGCGCGTTCGTACTGCCGAAGCTGGAATTCGTCTTTTTTCCGGGCAGTGATATCTTGCTGGATAGCAACATACGCCTCAACATCACCGTTGCTGCGAGTGAGCGGTGCGATCGTCTGGTGTGCGTAGTACAGTTCGCCCGATTTCTTTTGATCGTGAATCTCTTCTTCCCAGACGTGCCCACGCGAGATCGTCGCCCACAATCGATTGTAGTACGTATCAGACATCTCGCCAGATTTGAGAACACGGGGGTTTTCGCCGACGATCTCGTTGCTATCGTACCCGGTAATTCGCTCAAACGCTGGATTGGCGTAGGTGATTACACCGTCTGGATCGGTGATGTAAATCCCATGTCCGGCCGCTTCGACCGCTCGCTGAAAGCGGCGTAGCATCTGCTCATACTCGACTCGCTCGGTTACGTCCTCTTGGAACCCGACGAAGTGTGTGACATCGCCCGTGTCATTGGTGATCGGTGCGACCGTCACGCGATTCCAGAACTCGGTTCCATCAGTACGGTAGTTCCGTAATTCGACGGTCGCGGACTCCTCGGTGTCGGCGACGTCACGTATCTCAGCTATCTGGCTGGGGTTCGTGTTTTCACCTTGGAGGAACTGAAAATCCTGACCAAGCGTGTCGTCTTCTTCGTACCCGGTCACCTCATGGAACTTGTCGTTCGCGTAGATGAGCGGCGTATTCGACTGTGTGGCGTCAGCAATTGTGATACCGATTGGCGCTTCGTCGATGACCTGATTCTTGAGACGCAGTTCGTTCGCTTGGTCTTCCTGTTCGCTAACGTCACGGAGGATGAGCACGACTGCCGGCGTCTCAGTCCATGTGACCCGGGTTGCCGTGATTTCGACCGGGATGCACGTTCCCTCGGCAGTTATCAGCTCCCCGTCGCGGTGATCGAGCGTCTTGCGTCCCGACTGAACCGCGGCGAGCAGCTCATCGAGAGGCGTCGTCCCATCCGCAACGAGAACGTCTGAGACAGAGACCGGTGACGTCTGGTCTTTCGTGTCGTAGCGAATATACGATATTCCCGTCTCGTTGAGATACGCGACCGTCCCGTCTCGGACGACTGCAATAATATCGTTTGCGGCGTTGAGGAGCGTCTTCGCCCTCTCTTCTGTGTTGACAATGCCGCTCCGGTCGCGGTAGTATCGAACTGCGTTTCGGATGAGTGTCGCAAGCTGCTCCCATTGGTTCTTGTGACGCTCTTTGATTAGATAGTCGGTGACACCCGCAGAGATAGCGCGACTGGCCACCATTTCGCTACCCTCAGTCGTGAACAGGATGAACGGAAGCGTTGGGTTCCTCGCACGAACAGCTTCGAGAAACGCGATCCCGTTCGTGTTTGGCAGGTCGTGATCGCTGACAATACACTCGATATCCGTCTGTCGCTCCAAGATATTAATCGCCTCCTCGACCGACGCCGCAGAGACTACCTGAATAGCATCGTGCTCTGGGAGTGCGGTCGCGCACGCGGCAGCGAACTCGTCTTCAGCCGTGACGGTGAGTATTTTTGTCATAAACGTGATTGTTTATCATGACGTTCCGCAGACTTCTCTCTGTTAAACTATCGCTGCTTCGTGTTCTTCGCTCCTAAGCGTATTGATCATCGACTGCCGCGACAGATACTATCGGGTATCGTATGTTTCCGGTCTCTGTTCGGTGCCGAAACTCGGTCGGCTATCCAAGACGCGCTACGCACTGTTTTTAAGTCTAAACGGACCCCAGGGCGGGTATGCTTCGGCTCGCGATGACGACCGCCGCCGAGACGTTTGAGCGCGTGCGCGAGCCACTCGCTGATCGCGATATTGCAGTCGAACACGTACGGGCGAAAGAGCGCGCGCTGTCGGTGTGTGCGAACGACACGCACGGCAACGATATCGAGCGCGGCGAGTTCGACGGCTTCGACGCCGGTTTCGTCTATCCTTCTCGGCTCATGGAGGGTGCCGTCGTCGACCGGCGGCTGGGAGTTCCGTGGGTGAACGGCCGCGGCGCGGTGGTAACCTCACGCAACAAAGCCGGCGTGCTCGCCGCCCTCGACGATGCCGGGATTCCCACCCCGCGGACGACGCTGGTGTCGAACCCGGTCGACGAGTCGGTCGTCGAGGCGGCGGCCGCGGCGTTCTCGTACCCCGTGGTAGTCAAGCCGAACTCGGCGACTCGCGGCGTCGGCGTCGCGGTCGTCGACGACCTCGACTCCCTCCTCGGCGTCGTCGACTACCTGAACCTCGTGCACGACTACCGCGCGACCGGCGACAAGTCGTACCTCATCCAAGAATTCCTCCCGAACGCCGCCGACTTCCGAGCGATGGTCGTCGACGGCGAGTACGTCGGCGGCGTGCGACGCGCGCTTGCGCCCGAGGCGATCGAAGCGGGCCGCTGGAAGCACAACGTCCACCGCGGCGCGGAGGCGGTCGGCGTTGACCTCGACGGCGAGGCCCGCGATCTCGCCGAGCGCGCGGCTGCGGTCCTCGACATCGACTACCTCGGCGTCGACCTGCTGGAGACGGACGACCGACTCGTCGTCAACGAGACGAACGCGCGCCCAACCGTCGACGCGGCGACGAAGTACGAGCCGGGGTTTTACGACCGGCTCGCGGCGCTGATACGGCGGACGGCGCGGAGCGGCAGTGGGTAGCGGCGGCCGCGGAGCGGGGACGGGCACGCGGCGCGGATCGGGGATCAGCTACGAGAGGTCGATCGACGCGGAGTCGTCGTCGCGGTCGAACTCGACCTCCAAGACGCCGTTGTTGAACGTCGCTTCGGCGGAGCGTTCGTCGACCGGGACCGGGAGCTCGACCGTCTCGTCGTACTCTCGCCGGTCGGAGACCGCGGAGATGGTGAGCGCCTCACCGTCGCACTGCAACGAGAGTTCGTCTTTCGAGACCGCCGGGAGGTCCGCGATGAGTCGGACACCGTCGTCGGTCGTGTACGCGTCCACATGCGTCTCGGAGCCGAATCCGGCGTCGTCGGGTCCGGCTCCCGCGCCGGCGCTCGCGTTGGCCATCTCGTTCATCATCCGTTCGATCTCCTCGAAGAAATCGCCGAACGGATCGTCACGGTCGTCTCTGTCCATGTCTCACACGAAGCGGGTAATCCCGATAAGCCTTCTGTCGGTCGCCGTATTGACCCGGTTCGATACACTCCGGCCGGTGGTGATCGATACCGTTCGTAACAAATACGAACGTCTATGACGGATACAGCCCGACTGAGTCGGTTTTAAGTGTCTGCGGGTAGCCTATTTCGAATATGAGTAAATCGTATCTCGCTGCGGGCGACGACGTGAGCGACGATCAGATCGTCCGCGTGGGGCTCAACGGATTCGGACGAATCGGCCGGAACGTCTTTCGCGCGGTCATGGAGAGTCCGCGGATCGAACTCGTGGGCATCAACGACGTCATGGATTTCGACGACATGGCGTACCTCGCGAAGTACGACACCGTCATGGGCCGGCTCGACGGCGTCGGGCGCGACGGCGACGCGCTGACGATCGGCGACACCGCGGTCGACCTGTACAACGTGCAAGACCCCGCCGACCTCCCGTGGGACGATCTCGATGTCGACGTCGCCTTAGAGTGTACGGGCGTCTTCCGCACCCGCGAAGACGCGAGCGCGCACCTGGAGGGCGGCGCGGACACCGTCATCATCTCCGCGCCGCCGAAAGGCGAGGATCCGGTCAAACAGTTGGTCTACGGTGTCAACCACGACGAATACGAGGGTGACGACGTGATCTCGAACGCCTCCTGTACGACGAACTCCATCACGCCCGTCGCGAAGGTGCTCGACGCGGAGTTCGGCATCGACGCCGGGACGCTCACTACCGTCCACGCTTACACCGGCTCCCAGAGCCTGATCGACGGCCCGAAGGCGAAGACCCGGCGCGGCCGCGCCGCGGCGGAGAACATCGTCCCGACCTCGACCGGTGCCGCGGGTGCCGCCCAACAGGTCCTCCCGCAACTGGAGGGCAAAATCGACGGGATGGCGATGCGCGTGCCCGTCCCGACCGGCTCCATCACCGAGTTCGTCGTCAGCCTCGACGAGACCGCCACCGCGGAGGAGATCAACGCTTCCTTCCGCGACGCCGCCGATTCGGGACCGCTCGCCGGCGTCTTGGGATACACCGACGACGAGGTCGTCTCCTCGGACATCGTCGGGCTTCCGTTCTCCAGCTACGTCGACCTCCGGTCGACGAACGTGATTGCCGGCGGGAAGCTGGTGAAGATCCTGACGTGGTACGACAACGAGTACGGCTTCTCGAACCGGATGTTGGACATGGCCGCGTACGTCCACGACGAGGCGTGAGCCGTCGACGCACACGCGGTCCGCCGTACGAGGCCGCCTCGCCGCAGCACCGCCGATCGACCGCCCGGTAACTAAGTAGCTCACCGTCCATCGCTCACTCATGTCCACGTTCGCCACCATCGACGACCTGCCAGCCGACTCGCGCGTCCTCGTTCGACTCGATCTGAACTCACCGATCGAAGACGGGAAACCGCAGGACAACCGCCGCTTCGAGCGCCACGCCGAGACCGTCCGCGAACTCGCCGAGGCGGGCCACCGCGTCGTCTGTCTGGCCCATCAGGGCCGCCCCGGCCGCGACGACTTCACCACCCTCGCGGGCCACGCCGACATCCTCGGCGACCACGTCGGCCGCGCGGTCGGCTTCGTCGACGACACCTACGGCGAGGAGGCGCTGGCGGCGATCGACGCGCTCGACGCCGGCGAGATTCTCCTCGTCGAGAACACGCGGATGTGCGACGACGAACTGCCGGAGGAGAGCCCGGAGGAGAAGGCCGAGACGGCGTTCGTTCGAACGCTTGCGGGCCACGTCGACGCGTACGTCAACGACGCCTACTCCGCGGCCCACCGCAAGCACGCCTCGCTCGTCGGGTTCCCGCTCGTGCTCCCGTCGTACGCCGGCCGCGTGATGGAGACGGAGTACGAGGCCAACACCGCCATCGCGACCCGCGAGTTCGACGGCCCCGTGACGATGGTCGTCGGCGGGACCAAAGCGACCGACGTCATCGGCGTGATGGACGCCTTGGACGACCGGGTCGACCGGTTCCTGCTGGGCGGCGTCGCCGGCGAGCTGTTCTTGCGCGCCGCGGGCCACCCGGTCGGTCACGATCTTGAGGGCATGGAGTTGTTCGACGAGCAGTGGGAGCGGAACCGCGAGCTTATCGAGTCGGTGCTCGACGAGCGCGGCGACGCGATCCGCCTCGCGACCGACCTCGCGTACGAGGCGGAAGACGGCGGCCGCGCCGAGGTCGCCGTCGAGGATATCGACGAGAAGCGCGACGCCTACCTCGACGTGGGCTCGGCGACGGTCGCCGACTACGAGCCGCCGATCCGCGAGTCCGACGCCGTCTTCGTGAAAGGAGCGCTCGGCGTCTTCGAGGACGAGCGGTTCGCCGACGGGACCGTCGGCGTCCTCGACGCGATCGCTGAGACTGACTGCTTCTCCGTCGTCGGCGGCGGCGACACCTCACGGGCCATCGAGATGTACGGACTCGACGAGGACGATTTCTCGCACGTCTCCATCGCGGGCGGCGCGTACATCCGCGCGCTCACCGGCGAACCCCTCCCGGCGGTCGAGGCGCTGGAAGCGGCGGCGAACCGGTAGCGAGAGGAGTCGGGGCGAGGGCCGACGGGGCTGGGCCGACGGGACTGGGCCGACGGTAACACAGTGCCACCGCGCGCGAGGCCTACTCCTCGTTGAGGTCGAGGTCGAACTGCTCGTTCTCGGAGACCGCGTTCAACACGACGCTCGTGTTCGATTCGCGGATGTCCGCGTCCGTGAGGATCGCCTTGATCTGGTCGTTCATCCCGTCGGTGTCGGTGAACTTCCCGATCGCGATCACGTCGTAGTCGCCGGTGACCTCGTAGACGCTCACCATCTGTTTCTCTTTGCGAAGCTTCTCCGTCACGTCGGGGAGCGCGCTCCCCTCTACCTTGAGTTGGAGTACCGCCGTCACGTCGTATCCGAGCTTGTCGTAGTCGACGATGGGCGTGTAGCCGCGGATCACGCCCTCGTCTTCGAGGTCGCGCAGGTGATTCGAGACGGTGGTGACCGAGACGTCGAGTTCGTCGCCGAGGCTTCTGAGGCTCGCGCGGCCGTTGCTGAGAAGGGAGTTGACGAGTTTCGCGTCGAGGTTTTCGTACGTCATCACACCTAACCATGTGTTCAGGGGTTTATAATTTTACGAACGTCCAGCATTCTTGCGCGACTGGCGGTTCATGCGCCAAGCGATAAGGCCTTTATACTGGCAGATAACGAATGAGACGTCCAGAACATGACGGACGAACACGCGAAACCAGACGGCGGTCTAACGGCGAAAGAACAGGCGGTACTCGACGAGATCGAAGAGGAGAACGTCGACTTCCTCCGGCTCCAGTTCACCGACATCCTCGGGGTCGTGAAGAACGTCTCCGTGCCTGCTCACCAGGCCGAGAAGGCGTTCACCGAAGGGATCTACTTCGACGGCTCCTCCATCGAGGGGTTCGTGCGCATCCAGGAGTCGGACATGCGGCTCGTCCCCGACCCCGACACGTTCGCGGTGCTCCCGTGGCGCAGCGACGGCGACGGCGACAGCGGGGCCGCGCGACTCATCTGTGACATCGTGACGACGGAGGGCGAACCGTTCGTCGGCGGCCCGCGTCAGGTGCTCAAGAGCGTCCTCGAGAAGGCGGACGACATGGGGTACTCCGTCTCCATCGGCCCGGAGCCCGAGTTCTTCCTGTTCGAGAAAGACGAGGATGGCAACGCGACGACCATCCCGCACGACAACGGCGGCTACTTCGATCTGGCTCCCAAGGACCTCGCGAGCGACGTCCGCAAGGAGATCATCTTCACGCTCGAAGCGATGGGCTTCGAGATCGAGGCCTCCCACCACGAGGTCGCCGAGGGCCAACACGAGATCAACTTCAAGTACGACGACGCGCTCACGACCGCGGATAACATCGCGACGTTCCGCGCCGTCGTCCGCGCGGTCGCAGAGCAGCACGACCTCCACGCGACGTTCATGCCCAAGCCGATAGCGGAGATCAACGGCTCGGGGATGCACAGCCACATCTCGCTTTTCGACGAGGACGGCAACGCCTTCGCCGACGACGACGACGAGTTCAACCTGAGCGAGACTGCCTACCAGTTCATGGGCGGCATCCTGAACCACGCGCAGGCGTTCACGGCCGTCACGAACCCGACCGTGAACTCCTACAAGCGGCTGGTGCCCGGCTACGAGGCACCCATCTACGTCGCGTGGTCCGACACGAACCGCTCGGCGCTCGTCCGCGTTCCTGACGCCGCCGGCGTCTCCGCCCGCTTCGAGGTCCGCAGCCCCGACCCGTCGTGTAACCCCTACCTCGGGATGGCGTCGCTCATCGCCGCCGGACTCCACGGCATCGAGACCGACGCCGACCCCGGCGAGCCGGTTCGCGAGGACATCTACGAGTTCGACGACGAGAAACGCGAGGAGTACGGCATCGACACGCTCCCGCCGAACCTCGGCAAGGCGGTCGAGGCCCTCGAAGCCGACGACGTGATTCAGGACGCGCTCGGCCCCCACACCTCAGAGAAGTTCGCGGAAGCGAAGTCACAGGAGTTCAGCGAGTACCTGACTCAGGTCTCTGGCTGGGAGGAAGACCGCTACCTAGAGACGTTCTAAGCGCCCGGTAGGACGTTTTTTGTTTCTTTGTTGACCGGCCGATCGTGGTGGCCCGCATCGCTCGTCAGCGTCCGTGTTTTCCGTGCGATCGATCCTCGGTCCGAGCGGCGACGTGAACGGCGTTCGCGTCGCCTATCAGCGCCCGGAGAGAACCGCGTCGCGGCCGCCGTCCGCCACGGCCGGCAGCGCGACCACGGCGACGACCGCGGCTGTCGTCGCGACGAGCGTGACGAGAAGCGAGTCCGCGAGCGCGTACGCGCCGACCCAGAGCGCGCCGGTGACCGCCAGCGCGGGGACGACGATCCGGACCGGGACCGGGGGCTCGTCCCCGTCGACGAACCGCCAGCCGACCCCGCCGCCGACGCCGGTGGCGATCCCGATCCCCGCCTCGACGACCTCGCCGGTGTGGCCGGCGGTGACGGCGAGACCGGCGGCGACGACGGAGAGCGCCGCGGCGGACAGGAACGCCGGCGTCGGATCGAGCGCGGTCGTCGGGTCGTGGGACGCAGTTCCCCCGTCGGAACGGAACCGAGGGTCGCCGGCGAGCCGGAGTCCGCCGGCGACGACGCCCGCGCCCACAGCGACGCCAACGACCACGTCCGCGAGGTAGTGCACCTCGATGACGACGCGCGAGGCCGCGACCGACGCCGCGACGACGCCCGCGCCGAGGAGCCGTCGGCGATGCGTCCAGACGCGGTCGTACAAAAGCGCCAGCGCGCCGTACGCCGCCGCTCCGCCGGTTGCGTGACCGCTCGGAAAGCCGAATCCGTCGGAGAGAACCTGCGCTCTGAACCATCCGCCGAGCACGTCGGGGAGCCAGGTCGGCACATTGGCCGGAGGCATCGCGCCCGGCGGTCGCGGGGCCGCGAACCACGCCTTGCCGACCGCGACGACGGCGTACGCGCAGGTGACGACCGCGATCGCCGTCGCGCCGGCGCGGCGCGGCGAGCCCGCGACCCTCTCGTCCGCGAACCAGTAGCCGAGCGCGAGCAGGGCGAAAAGGAACCACGGGTCCGCGAGGTGGGTGACGGCGGCGAAGACGACGACCACGAACTCCGGGAGCGCGTCGACGACGGCGGTCTCTCCGACGCCGCGTTCGGCCGGGACGAGTCCGGTCACGCCTCGATCACCGTTCGGCTGACAGCCCCCGCCGTCATTTCCGGTCGCGTGCGTACTCAAGCGCTTTTCCGGGCGTCTCAAGCACGTTCAGGCCGATGCCGACGATGATAAAGAGGGTGTACAGCCCGAGCGTCGACAGCCCGAGGATCACCATGGCGGCGATGGCGTAGAGGCCATCGAGCAACGCGAACGCCCCGAGCGTCAGCACCGTTCCGTACAGCAACACGAGGTATGGTCCCCAACCGCGGGCGTGCCCGCGACGCATCCGGCTGCGAACGTACCGTTTCAGCTCGGCTTCGACCGCGGGTTTGTCGACGGTTCGGTCCTCGACGTCGTCCTCGAACTCGTCGAACTCCGCACGGAGCTCGCTGAGTTCCTCTCGCAGCGCCGCGACGTCCGGGGCCCCACGCGGGCGCTCCTCGTCGCCGGCACCGGCTGCACCGTCCGACTCGCCGTTCATACTCGGGGGTCGGTCGCGGGCGTGTTGTAACTGCCGGTCCGCACCGTGGCGGGCCGGGAGCCCACCGCGGTCCGGTCGACGGGATCTCCGCGGGGCCACTCCGGGGCGATCGCGGGCGGCGAGCACGACGTTGACCACGCCACCGAGGACGACGACGACGGCGGCGAGGTACAGCCACGTGACGAGAAGCAGGACGCCGCCGATGACGCCGTACACCTGGTACTGGCCGGCGCTCGCGGCGTACACCTGAAAGCCGGCCTGCAGGAGCGTCCAGCCGACCGCGGCGAACACCGCACCGGGCAGTGCCTCTCGAACCGACACCGAGGGTTCCGGAAGCAGGTAGTACAGGGGGAGGAACACGACCGCGAGCACCGTCGGGAGCGCGAGGAGGCTCGCCGCCTCCACCGCCGGGACCGCGTCCGCGGCCGCGACGAACGCGCCGACGGCGACCATCGTCCCGATGCCGACGCCGACGGCGACCGCGACCGCGACCGCGTCCACAACTTGCTCCGGGAGGGAGGGGCGTTTCTCGACGCCGTACAGCGTGCCGAACGCGGTGTCGAGCCCGCGGAACACCTTCAGCGTCGACCAGAGCAGGACGGCGAGTCCCAGCACGCCGGCTCCGGTCCGGCCGCCGGCCGACGAGACCGCCGCGGCGACCGCGCCCTGTCCGGCCGGTGTGAGGAACTCTCCCGTCGCTGCGACGACCCGGGCGGCGATCGTCTCGCCGAACACCGCGCTCGCGACGACGACGAGCAACAGCAGCGCGGGGATAAGCGAGACGAACGCGTAGTAGGCGATCGCGGCGGCGAGGAACGTCACCTGCCGGTCGATCGCGACGTCGGCGACGCGGCGAACGGTATCGACTGCGGCGGTCGCGTGGCGGGACACACGGGGTGATTCGGGCGATCGCGACAAAAACGAGAGGGTCTCAGTGGGACGAGAGACGACTCAGTCGCCCGCGTCGTCGCCGAGGATCGCCTCGCGCATCTCGGGGATCGACGCCGTGGTCTTGACCGCCGTGCCGCGGTAGTGGGCGCGGCTCGCTTCGTGACCGGCCGCACGCAGGTGCGCGACGAACTCGTCCATGCCGATCGCGGGCTCGCCCCACTGCTTGTACAGCCGGTGTTGGTCGTAGTGCGTCGGCGTCTCGATCTCGGTCGCGACCGTGTCGAGCAGCTTTCGAGCGCGCTTCGCCTCGCCCATGTCGTCCGTGACGCGGTCGCGGACCGCGCGAGCGAACTCTGCGTCGGCGACGGAACCGAGCCAGATCGGGCCGGCCGTGAGCACGCGGTCGCTCCCGCAGACCGGGCAGGCGTCGGCGGGGTCGGCGATCAGTCCCGCTGTCGGCTCGCGCCAGAGGCAGTCCTCGCAGTGATCGACGTAGCCGAGTTCGTCGACGCAGGCGTCCGCCGCCCGCGCGCCGGACTCCAGTTCGAGGTACGTCCGAGCGTAGTGACGCGAGACGTGCGAGACGATCGGTGTCGCCGCCTTGTCGTAGCGCGCTGCGGTCCGGACGAGCGCCGAGATCAGCGTCCGGAGCCCCATCTCGGGGTGGTAGTCGGTGTTTCGGGGGACGGCCCCGTACTTGCGGATCCCGCTCTGCAGGTGCGCGCCACAGAGCGGCGCGGTGTCCGTGGCCGTGACGCAGATCAGGTTCCGGCCGTTCGCGAACGCCGCGTCGGCGAAGGGGATCGGCGTTCCGTACGGGTCCAGATCGACGACGTCGAACGGCCCGTCGTCGTACAGCAGGGCGTTCACGTCGCGCCGGACGGTCGCTCCGTCGAGGCCGTTGTCGGCGAGGTTCTCGGCCGCGAGGGCGACCGCGTCGGGGTCGACGTCGGCGCAGGTCACGTCGTACCCTTCTGCGGCGGCGCGGACGCCACGGATCCCGGAGGCCGCCATCGCGTCGAGGTACGAGGCGGCGCGCGGCTCGCGGTCGCGATACGCGCGAAGCGCCGCGACGGTGATGTCGCGGTTCAGCTCCTGTGTGGGGTTGAAGAAGACACCGCCGCCGGTCCCCTCGCTCGCCCCGTCGCGCGCTTCCGGAACGGAGACGGTGACGCCGCCCTCCTCTATGTCCATGCTCCGCGTTCGCCCATCCGGCACAAAAGGACCGCGCTCCGCGAGCGGCGATCGGCGGAATCTAGACTCTGGCCTCGGTCGCGGCGTCGACACAGAAGCACGGTCATTTTACCCCGTCAGCGCGGATGACGCATATATGACCCCCAACACGTCGAAGCGGCGGGTGGATATCGAGGAACGCCGACAGCCGAGAGCGACGGCCCGGGACGCCGGTACGGTGGGGTGGTGACGATGGCGAGTCCCGCCCGCGTGGACGCGCTCACGGATATCGCGTACGGCGCGCTGATCGTGTTGTCCATCGTGCTCATCGCGACGTTCGAACCCAACGACGTCGGCGTCGCGTTCGGTATCGGTGTGTTCGCGTCCTACGTCGTCCACGTCGTCTGGAAGATGGCACGGTTCGATCCCGACTGGATGACCCGCGAGGTCGCAGATCAGGTCGGTAAGGAAGTGGAGAAGACCGTCGGTGACACGGTCAACAGGGAAGTGGAGAAGACCGTCGGTGACACCGTCGACAAAGAAGTGACCGGTAAAGTCGAGGAGACGGTGGAAAAGACCGTCGGCGAGAAGGTAGAAGAAACGGTCGAGGAGACGGTGGAAAAGACCGTCGGCGAATCGGTCGAGAAGACGGTCGAGGAGACGGTCGGAGAAACGGTGGAAAAGACCGTCGGCGAGAAGGTAGAAGAAACGGTCGGTGAGAAGGTCGAGGAGACGGTGGAAAAGACCGTCGGCGAATCGGTCGAGAAGACGGTCGAGGAAACGGTCGGCGAGAAGGTAGAAGAGACCGTCGGTGAGAAAGTCGAGGAGACGGTGGAGAAGACGGTCGAGGAGACAGTCGGCGAGAAAGTCGAAGAAACGGTCGAAGAAACGGTCGAAGAAACCGTAGAAAGCGCCACCGCGGAAGATGAGACGGACGACGCGGAGAGCGAAGACGAGGATGACGACAGCGAGACGCCCGGCGACGCGGCGGAGGACAGCTCACGGTAAGACGGCGGGCGCTCCGTGAACAGACGCGGGAACCGGCGGGACGAACATCGCGCGTTTCCGCAGGAGCGATCGGGAGGCGGTCACGGGTCGACGCGCGAGATCCACGCCGACGGGTCGTCGATCTCGGCAGCGCTCGGAAGGGCCTCGGGGCCGTCCCAGACGGAGCTTGCGGCCTCGATTCCGCGGGCGTCGGCGACGTGTGTGAAAAACGCCGCGCCGCGCTCGTACTGTCGGCGTTTGAGTCCGAGACCGAGCAGGCGTCGCGCGAGCCGCTGTACCGGGCCGCCGCCTCCGCGCCGGGCGTCGAGCTTCCGGCGCAGGTCGGCGTACTCGCCGTCGAACGCGCGGTCCATGAGCACCTCCGCGTACCCCTCGACCGCGGTCATCGCGGTCTGTAGCTCCGCAAACGCGGCCGGGTCGAACCCGCCGGCTGAGAGGCCGTCGACGCCGCGCTCGACCCGAGATTCGAGGTACTCGGGGAGCCACGGTGCCGCGCCGAACTCCGCCGCGTGCGTCACCTCGTGGAAAGCGATCCACCGCCTGAACCGAGGAAATTCGACGTCGAGCGTCGCCGCGACGCGGACGATGTTCGGGTGGACGAAGTACAGTCCGTGGTCGGCGTCGGGCTCGTCGGCGAGCAACAGTGGATCGTACTGGCCGAGCACGTTTCGCGCGAGGAACCCGAGCGCGAACGCCATCGAGCCGGTGTTGGCGATCCGAGAGAGGTCACGCACCGGCTCCCACGTCCCGCCGACCGCGGAGGCGTCCCCGAGTGCGGGGGCAAACTGCCCACCGGAGCCCCCCGTCTCTCGATAGGGTGCGTCCGAATCGGTCGCCTTCGAACCGGTCGCGGCCGCCTCGATCGGAGCCATCACCCGCCGAAAAGTGTCCGCGCTCGCGTCGATCCAGTGGTGGCGGTTCTGTACCTCGATCGTCTCCGGCACGTCGAAGTCGATCCCGGCGACGTCGCGGAGGCGCGCGTTCGCGTCGCGAACGTCGGTCGCGTAGCCCTCTCGATCCGCGCCGGTGAGCGCGAGCGACCCGGGATCGGTGCTCGTCTTCGCGGCCGCGGCGGCCCGGTCCCAATCGGCGACGCCGGAACCGGACGCCTCGGAGACGACCCGGGCGCTGCGGAGGATGTCCATGCCTATCAGAGGTGGACCCGATTCAAATCCCTTGTGGCGGTGTCGTCGAGTGCCGAGGGAGACACCGAATGCGGACGCTGTCACCGGTTCGAGCGGCGGATCCGGCGATTTATTGTTTGTGCCGCGACAGCCACACTCATGAACCAGCCACAGCGGGCGTTCCTCGACGACCTGCTCGCGACCGCCAGTCCGTCCGGTTTCGAGACGGCGAGCCAGCGCGTCTGGACCGAATACGTCCGCAAGTTCGCAGACGAGGTGTCGACCGACGCGTACGGCAACGCGGTCGCCGTCCACGAGGGAGACCCCGAGGCACCGACGTTCGCGTTCACCGGCCACGCCGACGAGATCGGATTCATCGTTCGAGACGTCCTCGACGACGGCTACCTCCGGATCGGTCGGATCGGGGGGTCAGACCGCACCGTCTCGAAGGGACAACACGTCACCGTCCACGCCGACGACCCCGTCAACGGCGTGATCGGACAGACCGCGATCCACCTCCGTGACACCGGTAACGAAGAACACGAGGACATCGCCGGGCAGTTCGTCGACATCGGCGCGGCCGACGCCGACGAGGCTCGCGAGCACGTCGAGATCGGCGACCCCGTCACGTTCTCGACCGCCGCGGCGGAGCTGGCCGGCGACCGGATCGCCGCGCGGGGGATCGACAACCGAACCGGGACGTGGGCGGCCGCAGAGGGCCTCCGTCGCGCCGCCGCTGCCGAGGTGGCTCCGACCGTCTACGCCGTGTCCACGGTTCAAGAGGAGGTCGGACTGCAGGGCGCGCGGATGGTCGGCGTCGACCTCGACGATGTGGACGCGTTCGTCGCAGTGGACGTCACCCACGCCACCGACACTCCGGATGTCGACCGCGAGCACCGAGGTCCGGTCGAACTCGGAGCCGGACCGGTGGTGAGCCGCGGGAGCGCGAACCACCCCGCGCTCGTCGACCTCGCCACGACCGCCGCGACCGACGCCGACATCGACGTGCAACTGCAGGCGGCCGGCACGCGGACCGGCACCGACGCGGACGCGTTCTACACCGCCCGCGGTGGCGTCCCGTCGCTCACCGTCTCGATCCCGAACCGCTACATGCACACGCCGGTCGAGGTGATAGACACCGGTGACCTCGACGCGGTCGCAGACCTCCTCGCCGCGATCGCTGCCGGCGCACCCGACGCGACGCCGCTCGCCGTCGACGTGTGAGCGGTCCGGCGACGGCGCGTGAGCGCCGGTCTCTGTCACGGTAAACTGGGGCACGGAAGCGGCGAAACGGAACTGTTTTACAATCTCCTTTCGTACCGACGAATGCGTAGGAGACGCGCGCTCTGGTGGTGTAGTCCGGCCAATCATATCACCCTCTCACGGTGATGACCTGGGTTCAAATCCCAGCCGGAGCATTCTCGTTCCGTTCTCAATCCTAACGACAGTTTTCGCAGCCGACGGTCCGACAGGCGCGAAGGATTTTGAGTTCCTTCCAGTCGTGCTTTTCCTTTCTGTCGTGCTTTCCCTTTCTGTCGTGCTTTTCCTTTCCGTCGTACTTCGTTCGTCAGTCGCACCAGATCGGTTAGTGTCGGCCGACGCCTACGGCGTGTATGGATGCGCTCGCGACGTTTCTCGCCCCGCTTCGCCCGGAGCCGAGCGCCGCCGCGACGACGTGCGAACCGACCGGATCGATCTATTCGGCGGAGCCGCTGAGTCTCGTCGTGTTCGCGCTCGTCGGGCTGCTCGGCGGGGCTCACTGCATCGGCATGTGCGGCCCGCTCGTCACGACGTACGCCGACCGCATGCGCGGCGACGCCGACCGTCCCGGCACCGGGTCGCGCGCGGATCGTCTCACGGTTCGACAGGTGCGCCAGCACGCCCTGTTCAACCTCGGTCGGACGACGAGCTACGCCGCCATCGGCGGGCTGTTCGGCCTCGCGGGGAGCGTGGCGTTCGTCAGCGCGCGGACGGTCACGACGGTCGCGGACGACGTGCACGCGCTCACCGGGATTCTCGTCGGCGGCGCAATCATCGCTATCGGGGTCAGATACGCGCTACGGCTGCAACTGCACGCGCTGCCGGTTCCCGGCCTCTCGTCGGCGACGAATGTCGTCACCGACCGACTCGTTCCGCACGTCGACGCGTGGGTCGGCGGCTGGCGGATCGTCGGCCTCGGCGCTGCCCACGGACTCCTCCCGTGTCCGCTTCTGTACCCGGCGTTCCTGTACGCGTTCGTGCAGGGGAGTGCCGTCGGTGGCGCGGCCGCGCTCGCCGCACTCGGCGCTGGAACGGTGCCGGCGATGTTCCTCTTTGGAACCGTGTTCCAGTCCGTGGGCGTCGAGACGCGGATGCGGCTCCACCGAGTGCTCGGGGTCGCCTTCGTCGCACTCGGGTATATCCCGCTTCAACACGGGCTCGCGACGATCGGCGTTCCGCTTCCTCACCCACCGATCCCCTACTACTCGCCGCTCTGATCCGGCACGTTCGACGGACGCACCAGACGCGTTATGTCCGGACGGCGCCTGCGATCGGGTATGGAACGCCGGAGGCTGCTCGGGAGCGTCGGCGCGCTGACTGCGGCGGCGACCGCCGGATGCACGGCGCGGCTGTTCGGAGACGATCCAGAAGATGTCGTCCTCGATCCACAGGAGGACCAGATCGCCGACAGCGAGGATCTCGCGTATCCCGCGTACGGCCAACCGCTCCCCTCGTTCGAACTTACCGACCCGATCGCCGACGTCACGATCGACAGCGAGGCGCTCGACCGGACCGCGCTCGTGACGGGCGTGTTCACCTCCTGTCCCGTCGAGTGTAGCATCCTTCTCCGTCGACTGGTCGGCGTCCAACACCGGATCGCGGAGGCGGGACTCACCGACGAGACGCTCTTCCTCCCGATCACGTTCGATCCCGAACGCGACGACGAGGCGCAACTGCGGCGCAACGCCGAGGCGATCGGCGTCGACCTCGCGGCCGGCAACTGGCACTACCTCCGCCCGGAGAGTCGAGAGCGCGCGAAGACGGTTGTCCAAGAGCGGCTGGGAATCGGCTTCGAGCGGACGACAGAGCGGTCGCGGATCGAGGGATACGACTTCACTCACCTCGTCGTGACGCTGCTCGTGAATCCCGACGGCGTCGTCGAGCGGGCGTATCGCGGCGAGCGGATCGACCGCGAGCGCGTCGCGGACGACGTCAGCTCCGTCGTCGAAGCGTTCGCCGATCGCTGACGTCACCCGCCGATCGCAATCGCCATTTATCGATCGCGATCGCCATCTATCGTACTCCACCGCCGATCACCACCAACCACCGCCGATCACCACCGACCACCGCCGATCGCCGCCCGGTCGTTCCCATGCCTAGCTGTCACATGAGGGCAACACACATACCGGTCGCTGTCTCACGGCCGGTATGAACGTCGACGTGGTGGTGTACGACGGCTTCGACGAACTCGACGGGATCGGCCCGTACGAGGTGTTCGATCACGCGTTCGCGGTCGACGCGGCCGATGCAGGCCGCGTCCGATACGTGACGCTCGGCGAGCGCGAGACGGTGACGGCGAGCCACGGGACGCGCGTCGGGGTCGACGCCGCACTGCCGGAACCGACCGCGGCGAACGCCCCCGACCTGCTCGTCGTCCCCGGCGGCGGGTGGCGGGCGCGCGACGAGGAGGCGAGCGCGTGGGCCGAAGCGCAGCGGGGCGACCTGCCCGACGCGCTCGCCCGGTACCACGACGCTGACGTGACTATCGCCTCGGTCTGTACCGGATCGATGCTGTTGGCCGAGGCGGGCGTCACCGACGGACGCCGGGCCGTTACGCACGCGTCGGCGCTCGACGAACTCCGCGAGTCAGGCGCCCGGGTCGTCGACGCGCGGGTCGTCGACGACGGCGACCTGATCACCGCGGGCGGGATCACCGCCGGGATCGACCTCGCGTTGTACCTCGTCGAACGGGAACTCGGGGCGTCGACTGCAGAGCGCGTGGCGACCGTGCTCGAATACGACCGACGGGGAGAGGTCACCGGCCCGGTGTAGGCGAGCGCGTCGAGGACGCGGGAAATTCGAAGACCCCCGCAAACGCCCGGCCCGTCAGCCGCCGCCGTCGTCGGGGAGCGGTGCCGCGTCGCTCGGGCTCTCGCCCGCCTCGTTGCTCGTCGTGCCGCCGTCGGCGTCCACGGTGATGACGGTGCAGTCCAGTTCGCTGCGGAGGAACGAGTCGATGTCGGGGTCCGAGAGCAGCTTCTGGACCATGCGCCGCCAGCGACCCGCCTGCTTCGAACCGATAACGACGACGTCCGCGCCCTCGGCGACGATCTCTTCGAGGATGGTCTCCTCGACGAGGAAGCCGCGGCGGACCACGTACCGCGCGCGGTCCAGTCGGCCCAGTCGCTCTTCGACCGCGCGCTTGAGGTCGCTGCGCGAGACGCCCCCCGAGTTCTGGTACAGATCCACGTGGAGGACCGTGAGTTCGGCGTCGCGCTCTTCCGCGACGCGGACGGCCTCCCGTAGTGTCGCCTCCGAGTGAGACGACGGTGGGTATCGAACGGGGACCACGACGAGGGTCATGCGTGAAACGTTACACACCGGGGATAAATACGCTGTCGGTAACGTTAAAAGGTAAAGTGGCTCCCTCTCGGAGAGACGGGCATGGCCGACGAGGAGATCGACGACGTGGACACGGCGATCCTGTACGCGCTTCAGGAAGACGCGCGGAACATGTCGTCAGGCGACATCGCGGAGCGGACCGGCACCTCGGACAGCACCGTTCGCAAGCGGATTCAACGGCTCGAATCCGACGGTGTAATCAAGGGATACAGCGCGAGCGTCGACTATCAGAAATCGGGATATCCGCTCAGAATGCTGCTCTACTGTACCGCGTCGATCGTGGAGCGCGGTGGCCTGATCGACGACATTCTATCCATCGACGGCGTCGTCTCGGTCCAGGAGCTGGTCACCGGCGAACAGAACCTCCTCGTGACTGCGGTCGGCGAGACGGACAGCGACATCACGCCCGTCGCACAGGCGCTCATCGACATGGACCTCACCGTCGCCGACGAGGTGCTCGTGCGAACCCACGAGACGACCCCGTTCGGGAAGTTCGACTCCGGGGACCACACTGAGGGCGGTTCTCAGTCGGCCGAAGACACTCCGTAGTGTGTCGACGGCACCCGTAGTCGGCCGAAGACACTCCGTCGTCCGTCGACGACGCCTCCTTTTCAGTCGGACATAACACCGACTCACCGTCCGAGACACCGCCTTCCCAGTGAGGTGACCGCGACAGCCCCCGCGACACAGCCGCAAAAACATAATGTTCTATAATGGGAAAATTGCGAACAGTTTGTGAATACAAACAGATTTAATACGTGTTCTGTTATTAGAAGCAAGTAGACGCGACCAGAATAGGATTCAGTTCCCGTCTCGCTCACAGGCGCTGGTCGTCCGATGGGCTACACGATGTCAGGACACAGTTCGAAGCCGACGGTCGGAGCACTTCCGGACACGACGGCGGAGTCGTCGCTCGTGCCCGTCGCACTAACGTGGCTCGTGTGGTCGCTGTTCGCCGCGAGCGTCGCCGTCCTCGTCGCTCGCGTTCGAATCGAGGGCGCGTGGGGGGTTCCCGGCGTGGTCGCCGTCGACGGCCTGACGGCCCTGATGTGGGTCGTCGTCACCTTCTTCAGCGGGATCGTCCACAGCTACTCGCGCCGCTACATGGCCGGAAGCGCCCACGAGACGGGCTTTTTCCTCGGGGTGTTCGGATTCACGGCCGCCGTGATGGCGCTCGTGGCCGCAGACCACCTCGCCCTGTTCGCCGGCCTGTGGCTGGCGATGGGGCTCGTGATGGCGAACCTCATCGGCACCCTCGACGGCTGGAATCAGGCGCGGGCCGCCGCGCGCGTCGCCCGGCGGTACTTCCTCGCCAGCAGCGCGCTGCTCGGTGTCGCGCTGACGGCGCTGTGGTGGGCGACCAGCGCGACCTCGGTATCGGGCGTCGCCGCTGCCGCCGACGGCCTCGGGGGGCCGGCGTGGCTCGTCGCCGTGACCGCGCTCCTCCTCGCCGCGATGATTCAGTCCGCGCTCGTCCCGTTCCACCGGTGGCTGCTCTCCTCGATGACGGCTCCGACCCCCGCCTCGGCCCTGATGCACGCCGGGTTCGTCAACGCGGGCGGGATCCTGCTCCTCCGCTTCGCGCCGGTCGTGACCGTCGACGCCACGTTCATGCTCGCTGTCGTGGCCGTCGGCGCGACGAGCGCCCTGCTCGGAAAGCTGCTCAAATCCGTTCAGGCAGCGGCCAAGAGCGAGCTGGGCTGCTCGACGGTCGGACAGATGGGATTCATGATCATGCAGGCCGGCCTCGGCTTCTTCGGTGCGGCCGTCACACACCTCGTTCTGCACGGATTCTACAAGGCGTACCACTTTCTCAGCGCGGGCGGACAGGTCGAACACACCAGTGCGGCCGAGGGAGACACCCGCGAGACGAGTCTCGCGGGCACCGCGGTCGTCCTTGCGACCGGCGTCGCGGGCGGCGCGCTGTTCGCAGTCCTCACCGGCAAGGGAATGAGCGTCGACAGCGGCCTCCTGCTCGTGGTGTTCGTCGTGCTCACGACGCTCCACGCGGCTCGCAGCGCCGTCACGCACACCTCCCTCTCCGCGAACGCCCGCTACGGCGCGGTTCCGCTCGTCTTTCTCCCGGCCATCGCCGTCTACGCGCTCGTCTACGAGGCGATCTCGGGCGTCCTGTCGGGGCTTCCGGTCGTCGCATCTCCGACCCAACTGAGCGCCGCGCACGCGCTCGTCGCGGCCGTCTTCCTCGCCGTCTACGTCGCGATAGAGACCGGCGTCCACGAGCGGAGCCAGCGCCTCTACGTCGCGCTGTTGAACGCGAGCCAGCCCGTCTCGAGTACCGTCTTGACCGCCACGGAGGACTACGATGAGCACTGACCACACGATAGCAGATCGTATCGACAAAGCAGCAGCCACCGTCGGACCGACGTGGCCGATTCACTCGTTCGTGACGGCCAACCCGCTGTCCGGCTTCGAGGACGTGCCGTTCGGGGAGGCCGTCACGCAGGCGTCTGCCCTCTTCGGCGGCCGCGGGTACCCGAGTCCCGAGACGTTCCGGGCGGCCCTCGATCACGGACAGATAGATCCCGAGGCCCTCCGGGCGGAACTCGCAGAGCGCGGCTACGACGCCGACCCCGAAACCCTCCTAGACCGGCTTGAAACCGGGGCTCACGCGGAGCGTCCGGACGCCGACGCCGGCGCGGAGCGCTCGGACGCCGACCGGGTCGACCGCGTGCTGACGAAGTGGCTGTCGGCGTTCCTCGACGAGGGACAGGCGAAGTGGTCGATGCCGAACCGCGAGGACGGGTTCTACAGCGCCTTCCGCTCGGTGGCCGCGATCGACGGACGGGTTCCGGACGGCGAGCGCATCGCGGAGCTTCCGGCGTCGCCGATCGACGCCATCGACGCCGTGCTCGACGCCCACCCCGAGAGCCAGTTCGTCCCCATCTTCGAAGAACAGCTCGCCGCGCTCCCCGGCTGGACCGGTCTGATCAAACAACGCGCGGCCGACGGCGGCGCGTGGCAGTCCGCGCATCCGATCACGCTCGAAGGGTATCTCGCGGCCCGGCTCGCGCTGCTTTGCGCTTTCGATGTCGACATCGAGCCGTCGGTCGGTTCAGACGACCCCGAGCCCCGGCCGGACGACGCGCTCGCAGACGCGTTCTTGAGCGCGTGGGAGGCGACGTACCGCGACGACCTCGTCGCTCGCGTCGCGGACGCGAGCGAGGCTCGCGCCGCCGACGAAGTCGTCGCAGAGAGCGACGCGGACGGTCGTCCCGACGCGCAACTCGTCTTCTGTATCGACACGCGTTCGGAGATACTCCGCCGTCACGTCGAGGCGACCGGCGAGTACGAGACGCACGGGTACGCCGGCTTCTTCGGCGTTCCCGTCGAGTATCGGGAGTACGGCTCCGACGTGGCTGTCGACGCCTGTCCACCCATCCTCGACCCGCAACACCGGGTTTCCGAGGTCCCGGTCGACAGGGACACGCAGACGACCCACGACCGCCTCTCGAACCTCCGAGAGGCCGCGAGCGAGGTGATCGAGACGCTGAAGACGAACCCCGCCACCGCGTTCGGCTTCGTCGAGAGCGCCGGCAGCGGGTACGGGCTCGCGCTCGCGGCCCGCACGCTCGTCCCCGGTCGCGTCCGCGACGTCATCGAAACCGCGGACGACGCGACGCCCGACAGCCACGAGTTCTGCGACCAACTCGTCGACCATCAGCACACCTACGCCGGCGACCTGCCCGTGGGACTGACCCGCGACGAGAAGGTCGAGTACGCCGCCACCGCCTTTGAACTGATGGGCTGGGAGGCGTTCGGTCGGCTCGTCGTCTTCACGGGTCACGCGAGCGAGACGGCGAACAACCCGTACGGTTCGAGCCTCGACTGCGGCGCCTGCGCCGGCAACCCCGGCGGTCCGAACGCCCGCATCCTCGCGGCGATCTGCAACGACGAGGCCGTCAGGGCAGACCTCCGTGACCGCGGGTTCGATATCCCCGACGACACGGTCTTTCTGGCCGGTCAACACAACACGACGACGGACGAGGTGGAACTCTTCGACGACGGCGTCCCCGAGAGCCACGCCGACGACCTCGACCGGCTCCGTGCGGACCTCGCGACCGCCCGGGAGAACGCGGCGGCCGAACGCCTCGAATCGATGGGCGCGGACGGCTCACAGAGCGTCGCCGAAGCCGAACGCCGCGCCGCCGACTGGGCCGAGACGCGTCCGGAATGGGGGCTCGCCGGCAACGCCGGGTTCGTCGTCGGCCCGCGCGACCTGACGAGCGGCCTCGACCTCGACGGTCGCGCCTTCCTCCACTCGTACGACTGGTCGACGGACCCCGACGGCGACGCGCTCGAAGCGATCCTCACGGGGCCGATGGTCGTCACCCAGTGGATCAACGCCCAGTACTACTTCTCGACGGTCGATAACGCCGTCTACGGCGGCGGGTCGAAGGTGACGCAGAACCCGGTCGGAAACGTCGGCGTGTATCAGGGCAACGGCGGCGACCTGATGACCGGACTCCCCTCGCAGTCGCTTTTCGCCGCCGACGACACGCCGTACCACCAGCCGCTCCGCCTCTCGACCGTGATCCACGCGCCCGTCGACCGCGTCACCGACGTCTTGGCCGCCCACGAGGAACTGACCGAACTCCTCGACAACGACTGGCTCTCGGTGACCGTCGTCGACCCGACGCAGGACCACCGCGCGTTCCACTATGAGGAGGAACTGGAGTGGACAGCGGCGCCCGACGCGGTCGACACGGAGGCGGCGACGCCGACTGTGCCCGCCGTCGCGGACGACTAGGCACGGACGGCGTCAACAGACTCAGGGTTCGCAGTCGGTCACGGATCGGCCGGAAGGAGCGTCCGCCCTCCCCGAAATTGAAACGCGCGAGACTCTCTACTGTCGTCTCGCTGTTTTCCGCTCGCTTCGCTCGCGGGGACGGGAGACAAGTCGATCTATAGCTGTCGCGGATCGGTCGGAAAGAACGTCTGCCCTCCCCGAATTGAAGCGGGCGAGACGCCCTTCGGGCGACTCGCTGCCTCTCGTTCGCTCCGCTCACGGAAGCGGGGGACAAGTCGATCGGCAGCCGATTCGTCACCGGCCTCAGAGAACGTCCGCCCTCCCCGAATTGAACGGGGGACAAGTCGATCTACAGTCGACTGCTCTACCAGGCTGAGCTAAGGGCGGTCACTGAATCGTAGCCGCCGGATCCAACTTAAGGGTTCTCTTTCGCCCCCGGTGTGGGCAGTCGTACCGCGGTCCGATCCGACGACGGAACGGTCTTCGATTTCACCGACGAACCGCCGACGCCTCCGCGCGGTTTTTAAGTCGCTCGCGCCGGGAGCGGGCGTATGGCCGACGGCGACGACAGACAGGCGACGTTCGGGTCGGACGGCAGCTTGGAGACCGACACGACGCCCGACGCGACCGGCGAGAACGACTTCGGCGAGCCGAAAGAGCCGAACGAGACCGACGGTGGCTACAACCGCTACGCCGTCTCCAGCCTCCTCCAGAAGGCCGTGAGACGCTCCGACGAGGAGGTCGCCGCGTGGGCCGCGTGGGAGCTTTCGCGCTCAGGCTACGCGTGGAACCTCTGGGACCGCCTGACGCTGTACATCGTCGAGGACCTCCGCGCCGGCAGCGAGGTCGCGCTCACCATCCAGCGCTACGAGGAACTCGCCACCGAGCGGTGGGAGCCCGCCGAGTGGAAAGGGCGACTCTGTGCGATCCACGCCGCGCTCGCCGCCGCGCGCGCGCAGTCGACCCGCGAGGGACCGAACGCAGACGAGTATTTTCGGGCCGTCGCCGATCGCCGCGCCGAGGCCCGTGAACGCGGCGAGGAGCCCGCTCACGACTTCCCGGTCGGCGACCTCGAACCGGGCGGCGAGTTCGACGCGGTCTTCGACGGCCACACCGGCGAGGGGTCGCGACTCGGCCGCGGCACGGAGTTTTTCAAGACGCGCGGCGCGCGGGTGGGACCGGAAGGCGAAGGCGAACACAGCGCTCGGTGGCAGCGGCTCGCCATGCTGCTCGACGAGGACCACGACTACACCGAAGCGGAGCTCGACCGGGCCGTCGAGCCGGTCGACCCGGACGATCCGTGGGCCGAACCCGAGACCATCGGCGGCGACGCCGATCGCGCGGACGAGAGCGGCGAGGGCGACACCACCGAGGGCGACACCCCCGACGGCGACCCCCACGGCTCGCTGTCAGACTTCTCCGAGTGAACTGAACTCGCCGCGACCGCCCGCCAGACACGACTCGTGGTTCACGGGTCCCGAACTCCGACGGGCGCGAACGCCGCGGCGACCACGAGCGCGACGAGCGCGGGGACGGGGCCGAACCCGGGCGTCGCGCCGTCGGTCGCGGCACCGCCGTCCGGGGGATCAGAATCGGTCCCGCCGGTTTCGACGTTCCCCTCGGCTTCGTCCGTCGCGCTCGGTTCCGGCGTCGTTCGTTCGACTGCCTCACCGACCGCCGCCGGCGCGTCGACGACGCCGTGTCCGTACCGGTCGTCGGGGGCGGTCGCGTTCGCGGGATGGATCGCGGTCTCGACGATCGCGGCCTGCAACGTCGCGTCGTCGACTCGTCCGTCGGTCGCGGCGACCGCGAGCGCGGCGACGCCGGCGACGTGTGGAGCCGCCATGCTCGTTCCCTGCCGCTGGACGTAGGTGGCGGTCGTGTTCGCCTCGGCGCTGACGACGCCGACGCCCGGTGCCGTCACGTCCGGGACGACGTACCGGTCCGGCCAATCGTCCGGATACGTCTCGAAGGCCGCGGTCGCGTTGACCGACTCCCCGCTGGAGAACGGCGGCACCTCTCGGTCGCGGTTGACCGCGCCGACCGCGAGAGCGTCGTGGACGTTACCGGGGCTCGTAGAGGTGTTCTCGCCCTCGTTTCCGGCGGCCACGACGACGATCGCGCCCGCGGCGCGGGCGTTCCGCACCGGGGCGACGAACTCGCGGAACGCGCCCGGCGCGCCGAGGCTCATCTGGAGCACGTCGGCGTCGCCGTCCGTCGTCGCGTACTCCATGGCCGCGATCACGCCCGCAAACGTCGCCGTCTCGTTCTCGGCGAACACGTCGATCGCGTGGAGTTCGGCCGCCGGAGCGACGCCGATGTGTGTCCCCGACGCGTTTCCGCCCGCGACCGTGCCGGCGACGTGAGTTCCGTGGCCGTCCGAGTCGCCCGCGTCCGCGAGGTCGTCGCTCACGAGCGCACCCTGCTGATCGAACGCCGCCCATCCGTCCAGATCGATGTCCTGATGCCGGGAGTCGGCACCGGTGTCGATGACGGCCACCGTCGCGCCCGCGCCGCGGGTTCCGAACCGCTCCCACGCGGCGGGGACGTCGATCTGTCGGAGCCCCGCTGTGGTCCGGCCGCTGGGGTCTGCTGTGATCTGGGCGGGGGCGGCGGTGCGCGGCCGAGGTGTGGTGGAAGATCCGCTCGGTGCCGACGACGCGCCGCCGACCGGTTCGATCTCGACGTTCTCGTGGACCGCGGTGACGTTCTGGACCGACAGCAGCGCGCTCGCGGACACGGCGTCTGTATCGACCGTTACGACCATCGCGTTCGCCAGCCACAGTTTGCGTTCGACCGTGACCCCCTCGCGTGCGGCGGCGAACTCCGCGAACGCGCCCTGTTCGGCGGCCGCGTGTTCGCGGAGGTCGTCGACCACGGCGTCGCGGTGATCCTCGGACGTGGCGGCCGTCCCGGACGTGTTAGCCATCTCAGACGTGGCGGTCGTAGCAGACGTGCCGTCGGCGTCGACCGCGCCGAGGTCGGCGGGAGTCTCGATCGGCGTGAACCGGACCACGACCTCCACCGTACCGTTCGCGTCGTCGAGCGGCGTGGCGGTGTTTGTGTGGTCGAGCGGCGTGGCGGTCACGCCCGCGACGCCGACGGCGGCGGCTCCCGACGTGAGCGCGACGAGGAGCACGCCGGCGAGGAGCGCGATGCAGATCGCTGTGACGGCCGCTCTGACGGCGGTGAGCCGGCGGTGAGTCCCCACCGAATCCGCCGACTTCGCGCCTCGCCAATTGCCCATAGTCGACCCGCAGAGAGGGTACGACAAATAGCTTCGGCTCGCCCGGTCAACGCGCAGGGTCGAATCTCTCCCCCGTGTGTGGCCGCTTCCGCCAACTCTTATTGACGCGCGAGCGATAAGTTGCCTATGGTAGACGTCGCAATCGTCGGCGGTGGACCGGCAGGTCTCAGTGCGGGACTGTTTGCGGGCAAGAACGGCCTCGACACCCTCTTGTTCGACACCGACGGCACATGGATGCACAAAGCACATCTGTTCAATTATCTCGGCGTCGGATCCGTCGGGGGGAGCGAGTTCATGGCGACCGCCCGACAGCAGGTCGACGACTTCGGCGTCGACCGACACCAGGGCGAGGAAGTCACGGACGTCGCGGCGTCGGACGACGGGTTCACCGTGACGACAGACGACGGCGAGTACGACGCCGACTACGTCGTGTTAGCCACCGGCGCGAACCGCGACCTCGCGGAGTCGCTCGGCTGCGAGTTCGACGGCGACCTCGTCGCCGTCGGCGTCTCGATGGAGACGAGCGTCGAGGGCGCGTACGCGACCGGCGCGATGGTCCGCGCGGAGGAGTGGCAGGCGGTCATCTCGGCCGGCGACGGCGCGGCCGCCGCGCTCAACATTCTCTCGGCCGAGAAGGGCGAGCACTACCACGACTTCGACGTCCCAGACACCGCGAGTTCGGTGTTCGGCGGCCTCATCGACGACGAGTAGCGACCGGTCTGACTGCCGTCGTTTTCAGTCCGCCGAGTCTGGCTGTCCCACCGGCTTCGGGGCGTCGCCGGCCTCGATCGCGCGCCGCGTCGCCTCGTCGAGTTCGACGAGGTGACAGAGCGGGTTCCCCGGGTAGACGACCGGGTTCTCCAAGAGCCCGATGAGCAGTCCGGTGAACGGCGCTTCGACGCCGACGGCGTCTTCCTTGAACGGGTTTGTGATCGTCGCGATCCGCTCGCCCTCGCGGACGAGCGATCCGCTCTCGAAGTGCGTGTCGACGATACCGCCGGAGTCGGCGCGCAGCCACGTCTTCTCGCCCGCGCCGGCGACGATCGTCCGCCATCCGGGCCAGCGCACCGTGTCGGCGTCGAGCAGTTCGTACTCCGCGAACACCGACCGGACGCCGGCGAGCGCGTCGTCTATCAGCCCGCGCTGGAACCGGTGCGCCTCGCCCATCTCTATCGTGATCGTGGGGATATCGTCGTCGGTCGCCTCGCCCCGGAGCGTGCCGCTCGGGCCGTCGCTGTCGATGATCACGTTCGACCCGAACGCCATCGCGAGGCGGTGGACGCCCTTCTCGGTCATGTCCCCGCGGACGTGGAGCATGTTGGTCCGACCGCGGGTGGAGGTGTGGAAGTCGAGCCCGAAATCGCAGGGCGCGATGAAGTTCTCGTAGATCTGGTGGGCCATTCGCTTCGAACTTGTCGACCCCTCCTTCCCGGGGAACGAGCGGTTCAGATCGCGGTCGTAGACGGGGAGGTAGCGCTGCTGGGCGATGAAACCGGGAACGTTGAGTACTGGGAGACAGACGAGGGTGCCGGCGAGAGAAGAGAGGTCCCACTCGTGGGCGACCTCGCGGACGACCTCGATGCCGTTGAGTTCGTCGCCGTGGGCGGCCGCGGTGAGGAAGACGGTCGGGCCGTCGCGCTCGCCGTTGACGATCGTCACGGGGATCCGAACCGGGTCGCCGAGGTACGTCTCGCTGATTCCGTAGCGGATGTTCTGCGTCTCGCCGGGCGGCACCGCGCCGCCGTTGTACGTGAACACCCGGTCGTCGCTCATGTCAGAGCGGAGCAGTGGGCGGGGTATATATATGGCGACCGAGTGAGCCGCGGGAGACGGCACGTCGATCGGCGCGCCTTTTAGGTCGGCCCTCACAGCCACACGCATGAGTTCGGATTCGGTACGGGTGGGAGTGCTGTCGTTACACAACAGCAAGGAGACGAAGGCGATCTGCAACGCGGTCGAGGATCTGGGCCACGAGCCGGTGTGGCTCCGCGAGGAGAACGCCGCGATAAGCGTCGAGGACGGCGATGTCTCGGTTGAACCCGCCGTCGACGTCATCGCCAACCGCCTGCTGTTGTCGAACACCGATCAGCCCGCGGAGCTTCTGGGGCTCGCGACGACCTTCGAGCGGATCCGGCCGATGCTCAACGAGCCGGACGCGGTGCTCGCCGCGATCCACAAGTTCGCGACGGCCGCGACGCTCGCCGACTGGAACATCCGCGTGCCGGACGCCTTACTCGCGCTCTCGAACGAACGGCTCAATCAGGGCCGCGAGCGCTTCGGCGACGTTGGCGTGTACAAGACCGCTATCGGCACCCACGGCGGCGGGACGTGGAAGGTCGATCTTACGGAACGAGTGAATCCCAAGGTGGGGAACCGACAGGCGTTCCTCCAGAAGCTCATCGACCGCGACGACGCACAGCACCGCGACTTGCGCGTGTACATCGTCGGCGACGAGATCGTCGGCTCGATGTACCGCTACGCGCCCGAGGGCGACTGGCGCACGAACGTCGCGCTCGGCGGCGCGGTCGAGGACGCGACCGACGATATGCCGGAGGAAGCCGCAGAGACCGCCCTCTACGCGGCCGAAGTGATGGACCTCGACTACGCCGGCGTCGACCTCGTCGAGGGATACGACGGCTGGTACGTCCTCGAAGTCAATCCGACGGCCGGGTTCAAGGGACTGTATGAGGCGACGGGCACGAGCCCCGCGCCGCACATCGCGAGGCTCGCGATCGAGACGGTCGGCGGCGAGGTCGACGACGACGCAGTCGACCGGATCGCCGCGACGCTCGACGACTCGCGTCCCTCCTGTGCGCCGGTCCCGAAGACGACGAGCTCCGAACAGCCCGACATCGGCTACATCGAGGAGGTCGTCGTAACGGGCACCTCGGGATCGACGCAGGCGCTCGCGAAGTCGGACACGGGCGCGACACGGACCAGCATCGATACCCAGCTTGCCGCCGAGATCGGCGCAGGCCCGATAAAGAGCATGACGCGCGTAAAATCAGGGAGCATGAAGGGCGGAAAGGCGCGTCCGGTCGTCGATCTCGTCATCGGCATCGGCGGGAACCAACACACCGTCACCGCGAGCGTCGAGGACCGCGGACACATGGAATACCCGCTGTTGTTGGGCCGCGACATCCTCAGCGACTACCGCGTCGACGTGCGCCGCCGCGCGGACGCCGACGAGGCGGAACGCGCCGAGGGCGGCGAGATACTCGAGGAGGAGTAGCGAGTGCGGCGTCGGACGCACGCGGACTCCGACGTACCGGTCACCGCGTCCGGTCACGACAGACCGATCGCCGCGTCCGGTCGCGTCAAAAGCCGACGTGCGACGTCGACGCCGGTCCGTCGTCCTCGTCCGCCGGCCCGTCGCGGACGTAGTCGTAGTCGTCGTCGGTGAGATCCACGGATCCGTCCTCGATGTCGTCGACTGGGACGAGCTCGCCGCCCGCTACGAACAGGCCGCCCAACTCGTCGAGTAGCGGTCTCGTCAACCGTCTGCGGTCCGGGTGTTCTTCGGTGTGCGGTCCGGCCGGCCTCCGCCGCTGGACCGATTCGCGTCGGTTCAGTTTTTTTCCACCTATCAGACCGGCAGCAGCGCCGCTCCGCCGGCGGCTGCGCGCTCCAGTTCCGGACCATACGCGATCACGATGTAGAGGAGAGACAGGAGGATGCTGTTGTACAGCGCGTGCATCAGGGCGACGACGACGAGGTTCCCAGTGTACTCGTACACCACGCCGAACAGGAGGCTCGGGAACACGAGGAGGCCGATCGCGATCGCCACGCCCGACGCGCCGCCGCCGGACAGCGAGATGACGTGCGCGGGGGCGAACACCGCGCTCGCGACGACGATGGCCGGGGCCGCCGGCAGCGACTCGCGCAGCCGGCTCTGGACGACGCCGCGGAAGAGGAACTCCTCGCAGGGGCCGACGACGAGGAACATCGCGAGGACGATCGCGGGGATGATGGCCGGGTTCTGCATCGCCACCGCCGCGCCCTGATTCTGCGCGGGCTCGACGCCCGAACTCGCCACGACCGCGGACAGCGTCAGCGCGACTGCGAACGTCGCCACCGCCCCGACGACGGCGATCACGAGCCCGAGGAGACTCGGGCGCTCGATCCCGAGGTACTCGACGATCCGCGCCCGGTCGAAGCCGCGGAGACGCAGGTACGCGAGACCTGTCCCGACGAACGCGACGTACTGTCCCACGACGAGCGAGAGCGCGAGCGAGACTCCGAGCGAGAAGCCGCCGACAAACTGGCCGACCGTCGCGAAGACGAGCGAGACGGCGACGTACGCGAGAACGCCGAGCACGCCGACGGCGACCGCGGAGCCGACCGTCCTCGCGAGCGAGTCGCCGCCGGTAGACGGGTCGCCGGCCGGAACGACGCGATCACTAGGTCTGGTTCGGTCGGTCGACGCAGTAGCGCCCGTCTCTGCCGCCTTCCCCGGCGAACCACCGTCTGTCGGTGGTCCGCCGTCTGTCGGGGAGCCGCCGTCCGGCGCACTCGCCGGCGAGCCGCCGGGATCGTCGCTGGAGGGATCGGTCATTGCCGACGGTAGGGACCGGGCAGGCATAGGCCTGTTCGTCGATACGCCGCCGGCGCGTCCGCGGGTTCGAGACTCGCCCGCCTCCGCCGCCGCCGCCACCTCGTCGCTCGGTCTCCGCGTCGCTCACCGCCGCGTCAGCTCGTACCACAACACCGCGGTCACGGCGCGGCCGTCGCGGAGCCCGTCGTCGACGACGGCTTCGAGGAGGTCGTCGTACGGGACCGTCTCGACCGCGATCGACTCGTTGTGGTCGAGGTCGCGGTCGGCGGTCGGCTCACAGCCCGTCGCGAGGAAGTGGTGGTGGACCGCGTTCGCCATCCCGTTCGTCGGCTCGACCGTCGTCAGCCGCTCGAACGCGGCCGCCTCGTAGCCGGTCTCCTCGGCGAGTTCGCGGGCCGCGGCGGCTTCGAGGTCGGCGGCGTCGCCGTCTGGGTCCTCGGCGTCTTCGGGGCCTCCCGCATCCTCGGGCTCGACCGTTCCCGCGGGGAGCCCGCGGTTCACCCGCCCGACCGCCTGCCGCCACTCGTCTATCACGACCACGTCGCCGTCGGGGGTAAAAGGCAGGACCACGACCGCCGGCGGCTCGTCGACGTAGTGGAAGCCGTCGGTCTCGCTGTCCGGGAACCGCACCTCGTCGCGGCGCACGTCGAACCCGGGACAGCGGTAGTCGATGTCGGTCGCGAGCGTCTCCCACGAGAGGTCGGCGGAGTCGTCCATGGGTCGCACTCGGCGCTCGGGGCTAAATAGCCGCACGCTCGCGGATCCACTCTTTTCCTCGCGCCGCGAGAGTCCCGAACACCCACGCGAGCGTCCCCAACGCGAGCGCCTGCACGCCGAGATAGACCAGCCCGTCGAGGCCGAACAGGGCGACCAGCCGCTCCGCGAGCGGTCGTCCGGGGAGACCGAGGAGGTAGTGGTTCGCGCTGTATCCGAGCAGCGCGGCGTAGACGGTCGCCCACGCGGCGATCAGACCACCCCGGCGAACCGCGAGGCCCGCGGCCCCGAGGACCCCGACGACGGCCGCGTGTCCCGCGAGGAACACGACGCCGCCGTCGATCGCGAACGCGCCGACCGCGTACGCGGCGAACACGAGCGCGAAACACGCCGGCGGCACCGCGATTCGCGGATCGGGACGCGGGCGGTCACGAGGGGGACCGAGGAGGAGCGCGCGCAGGGAGCCCACACTCGGCGATGACCGCGGTAGCAGAAAAAGACCGGTCCGTCAAGTGGCTCGCCGGGCGGGTCGCTCAGTCCCACTCGTCGAGCGAGGCCTGTCCGTCCTCGGGGCGTCGCGGCCGACCGTCGCTTCCGTCGTCTCTCCCGCCTCCGTCGCCTCCGTCGGTCTCGCTTTGTCCGTCGGTCTCGACGCTCGGCTCTGTGCCGACCCAGTCCGTGAGCGTGCTGCCGCCGGCGTCGTCGGTCGACCGGGAACCGGACGGCTCGGAGCCCTCGCCACCGGACCGATCGGCCGCATCAAACCCGGCGAGCGTCGCCTGATCGCTCTCCGCGAAATCGAGATTCGAGACGCGGACGCCGAGCTTGCGGACTCGAGCGTCGGCGAACTCGGTGAGGCGATCGAGCGCGACCTCCTCGACGAGGTCGGGGTCGTCGACGGGGCCGGGGAGGCTCCGCGCGCGAGTGTTCACCTCGAACGGCGGCTCAACTACCTTGATCCCGATGGTTCGGTACAGGCAGCCCCGCTCGCGGGCGCGGCGGGCCACGTCGGTCGCCAGCGCCGACACCGTCGCCCGCTTCGTCTCGTCGTCGGCGGTGGCCGGCAGCGACGACTCTCGTGAGAGGCTCTTCGGGAGGCCGGTCGGCGTCACCGGTCGATCGTCGTCTCCGCGGGCGCGGCGCGACAGCTCCCGTCCGCGGTCGCCGAGTTCCGCGGCGAGCCGGTCGGGGTCGGCGTCGGCGAGATCGCCCGCGGTCTCTATCCCCATGTCGGCGAGGGTCCGCTCCGTCACGGGGCCGACGCCGTGGACGTCTGCAGTCGGCAGCGGCGCGAGGAAGTCGGCGACCGATCCGGGCGGGACGACGACGAGTCCGTCGGGCTTGTCGGCGTCGCTCGCGACCTTCGCTGCCGACATGTTGGGGGCGACGCCGACGCTCGCCGGCACGCCCGCCTCGCGTTCGATCCGGGATTTAACGTGGCGGGCGTACCCCTCCGCGAGCGTTCGGGCGTCGGCGGGACCGGCCGCGGCGCTCGGGGGCGGCGCGTCATCGGCGTCGGGCCCGCCACCGGCGACGGCCCACGAGGTGCGGTCGGTGACGTCGAGGTACGCCTCGTCGATGCTCACTTCCCGCCGCGTGTCGGCGCAGTCGCGGACGATCGCTTTCACCTCGCTCGCGACGTCCTTGTAGAAGTCGAGGTCGACGGGGAGGTATCGTCCGGTCTCCTCGGGGTTCGGCGCGTCCGGGTCGTCTGGGTCGGCGTCGGCGCGTCGGGGGAGCAACTCCAACGCCTCGGAGATCGGCATCGCGCTCTCGACGCCGAACGCGCGGGCCTCGTAGCTCGCGGTCGCGACTGCGCCGCCCGTCTCGCCCGCTTCGTAGCCCATGCCCACGACGACGGGCTCGTCGGCGAGTTCGGGGCGACGCAGTCGCTCACAGGAGGCGTAAAAACAGTCCATATCCACATGCAGGACGACGCGGTCGCTCGCCTCGTCGCCGTCGGCCGCGGCCGTCCCGGGGAGCGTCTCGCCACCCATCGGGGAGGCCTCCGCGCTCGTCGGTCTTAAGACCGGCCACGCGCGGCGAACGCGCTCGCCGACAGAGGGCTGTCTGAACTCGGATCCAGAACGGCTACTTCGGCCGACATTCGTTTATTACCGGCCGCCCTACTGATCGGCTATGCCCGAGCAGATCGACGTGTTGCACGTCGACGACGACCCGTCCGTGCTGGATCTGACGGCGGCGTATCTCGATCGCGAGCTTTCGGCGGTGGCGGTAACGAGCGTCACGGACCCGACCGACGCGCTCGACCGGTTGAGCGAGAGGTCGTTCGACTGCGTCGTCAGCGACTACGACATGCCCGGCATGGACGGGCTTGCGTTCTTCGACGCGCTCCGCAAGCGCGACCGACGGGTGCCGTTCGTGCTCTACACGGGGAAGGGGTCGGAGGAGATCGCGAGTCAGGCGCTCAACGCCGGCGTCACGGGATACTTCCAGAAGGGCGGCCCCGAGCAGCTCCGGCGGCTCGCGAACCGGGTCGACCAAGCGGTCGAGGAACACCGGACGCGGGAGGTCGCAGACCGTTACTCGACGGTCATCGACGCGCTCGCGTATCCGGTGTACGTCGTCGACGATAGCGGCGTGTTCACCTTCGTCAACGAGCCGTTCGCGGCGCTCACCGGCTACGACCGCGAGGAGATAATCGGTAGCACGCCCGATCTGATAAAGGGACCAGATGCGGTTGCCGAGGCCGAGAACCGGCTCGGGAACGTCCTGTCGAGTACCAGCCCGAACGTCGAGCACTTCGGCGTCGACATCGTCCCGAAGGACGGCGAGCCGATCCCGTGTCGCGACCACATGGCCGCGCTCCCGTACGAGGGCGAGTGCTTCGAGGGGAGCGTCGGCATCCTGCGAGACGTCTCCGACGAGCACGAGCGACGCGAGGAACTGGAGACGAAGACTCGGGCGCTCGACGAGGCCCCGGTCGGGATCACGATCACGGACCCGGATCGGTCGGACAATCCCATGGTGTACGTCAACGACCGGTTCGTCGAGATGACCGGGTACGGCCGCGAGGAGGCCGTCGGTGTCAACTGTCGATTCCTGCAGGGCGACGACACAGACGAGGCGTCCATCGAGCGACTCCGGCGCGCCATCAACGCGGGCGAACCCGAGAGCGTCGAAATGCTGAATTACCGCAAGGACGGCACGGAGTTCTGGAACCGCGTCAGCATCGCGCCGATCCGCGACGACGACGGACAGGTCACGGAGTGGGTCGGATTCCAGGAAGACATCACCGCATTCAAAGAGCGCGAGGCCGCGCTAAAACGGCAGAACGAGCGGCTCGACTCGTTCGCCGGGATCGTGAGCCACGACCTCCGGAACCCGCTCAACGTCGCACAGGGCCGCGTCGACCTCGCGGCGAAGGCCCGTGACGGCGACGACGAGCACCTCTCGACCGCGGCCGACGCGCTCGACCGCATCGAGACGATCGTCGACCACACCCTCACGCTGGCCCGCGAGGGCGAGTCCGTCGGCGACCCGGAGGCCGTCTCGCTCGCCGCCGTCGCCGCCGACAGCTGGGACACGGTCGACACCGACGTGGCCGCGATGGAAATCGAGACTGACGGCGCGGTGCGCGCCGACCCCGACCGTCTCCGGAACCTGTTCGAGAACCTGATTCGCAACGCGGTGGAACACGCGGGCGACAACATCACGGTCCGGGTCGGTGACCTCCCGGACGGCTTCTACGTCGAAGACGACGGTCCGGGTATCCCGGAGGCGATCCGTGATGACCTCTTCGAACCGGGCGAAAGCGGCGTCGACGGGAACACCGGATTCGGCCTCGCGATCGTCCACGAGATCGCCACCGCACACGGCTGGGACGTGTCTGTGACGGACGCCGAAACCGGCGGCGCGCGGTTCGAGATCCGCGGCGTGACGCGGCGCGTCGAGGCCGCGTGAGCCTCACCCGATCTCTCACGTCTCCGGTCGGGTGACCTGCTTGGCTATCGTGGCTCTCACGCCGGTCGCGGCTCATGCGGTCCCCCTCGTCTGGATGCGGAACCGGATCGATTCTCGGTGGTCCACAAGCGCCTTTGCTTCGCCTCCCGAAGCGCGAGTGAATGGGGCTACTCTCGCGGGCGGCGGCGACCGACCGGCGCGTCATCGTGCTGGCACTCGCGCGGATGGTCGGGGCGGCCGGGAACTCGTTTCTCATCGTCGTGTTGCCGCTGTACATCGCCAGCGACCTGATCGATGTCGACGCGCTGATTGGCTCCGCGGTCGGGATCGGGGCTGCGGAGGTGACGCTGACCGAGCCGCTCCTCATCGGAATCGTCCTCTCGCTTTTCGGCTTTCTCAACAGCTTCTCACAGCCGCTGACCGGACGGCTCTCGGACCGGATGGGCGTCCGGCGGCCGTTCGTGCTGGCCGGCATCCTGCTTCTCGGAACCGCGAGCGGACTCTACATTATCGCCGACACGTACTGGCACCTCGTCGCCCTCCGGGCGGCACAGGGGTTCGGCGCGGCGCTCATCATCCCGGCGACGGTCGCGCTCGTCAACGAGTACGCCGCGAGCGACAGCGACCGCGGCGGGAACTTCGGCGTCTACAACACGTTCCGGCTGATCGGGTTCGGCTTCGGTCCGGTGCTCGCGGGGGCCGTCGTCGAGGGCGGGCCGTACGACCTCTCGCCGATCGGGCTCCCGACGCTCGACGGATTCGACGCCGCCTTCGTCGCGGCCTGTGCCGGGGCGTACCTCAGCTTCGTCTTAGTGTTCCTTCTCGTCCGCGACGCCGCCGAGTCGAGCGCGGCGAGCGACGACCTCTCGATCCGGGTGCGCGGCGAGGACCGCCTGCTCGACCCCGTGTTCGCGCTCGGGCTGGCGACCGTCGCGATGGGGCTGTGTATCGCGATGTTCGCCACGCTCCAGAACCAGATCAACGTCCGACTCGACCAAGCTCCCGTCTGGTTCGGGATTCAGTTCGGCGCGGTCACCATCGCGAACGTCCTCTTACAGGTGCCCGTGGGACAGGCGAGCGACCGGATCGGCCGGCGACCGTTCCTGCTCGCCGGCTTCGTGTTGCTCGCCCCGACGACGCTACTGCAGGGGATCGTCACCGATCCGATCGTCATGACGCTCGTTCGGCTCGGGCAGGGCGTCGCCGTCGCGTTCGTGTTCGCGCCGTCGCTCGCGCTCGCGGGCGACCTCGCGCGGGAGGGGGAGTCCGGGACGACGCTGTCGGTGCTCACGATGGGATTCGGCTTCGGCATCGCGCTCGGGCCGCTCGCGTCCGGCTGGCTCGTCGGCTTCGGGTTCGTCGTCCCCTTCGCCGTCGGCGCGGTGCTCGCGGCCGTCGCGCTCGTCGGCGTCGTGACGCAGGTCGAGGAGACGCTCGGCGCGAGCGACGACGCGGCCGCGACGGCCGCGGACTGACAGATTGACGTCCCATCAACCACAACACTCACCTCGTGTCCCGCGACCGCGTCTACTGCGTCGACTGTCGCGAGCCGATCCCGAGCGACGCGCGGATCTGCCCCCACTGCGAGGCGGTCCAGCCCTCCCCGCTCGTCGACGCCGGCGTCGTCGTCGCCGGCGTGTTCGCGTTCGTGTTCGGCGTGATCCTGACGCTGATGACGGTCGGGACGACGCGCATGCTCGGCTTCGTCCTGATCGTGGTCGGCTTCGGCCTCGGCGTCGGCGGCTACACGCGTCACATCGACCGACAGGCGGGCCGGCGGGCGCGGTGATCTCCCCGAATCTCGACCGCGGCCGCACCGTCCCGCGACAATTTAAGTTCGATCGGGGGCCACGTCCCCATATGATCACGCCACTCACCGCCGGACTCGTCCTCGCCGGGCTGTTGCTCGCGTTCGTCGGTGCCGCCGTCTCCGTGTACGCGGTGACGCTGACCGGCGTCCTCGTCGGGGGCGGCGCGGGCTACGTCGCCGCGCCGAGCCTCCTCGGCGTCGTCGCGGTCGACGGCGTCGCCCTGACCGGCGGGGCCGTCGCGGTCGGTGCGGCGGTCGGCGGCTTCCTCGCGTACGCCGGGCTCTCGTTCGCGGTCGTCGCTATCGGCGGCCTCGTCGGCGGGTTCGCCGGGCGGTTCGCGGTCGGGCCGATCTACGCGGCCGACGCCGCCGGCATCGAGGGCACGCTGCTTCTCGGCGGCGCGACGCTGGCCGGCGTCGCGGTCGGCGCGCTGATCGGCTTCGTGGCGAGCCGGACGACGCTCGTCGTCTCGACGGCGTTCATCGGCGCGGCGTTCGCCTCCCGGTCGGTCACGCCCGCGAGCTTAGAGGCGGCCGCCGCGGGGCCGACCGTCGGGCCGCTGCTGTTCGATCTCTCCGCGCCCGCGTTCCTCGCCGTGTTCGTCCTCGGCGGACTCTCACAGCTCGGGCTGTTCAGGTTCGGGTACGTGACGACGCTGGTCGGGCTCCTGCCCGGCGCGCGGCGGTGGACGGCGGGCGACGAGGGCGACGGCAACGCGACGAGGACGTGACCCCCGGCCTGTCGCCGGAGTCGGCTCAGTCGTCGTACTGGTAGAATCCCCGCCCGGATTTCTTTCCGAGGTCCCCGGCCGCGACCTTGCGCTTCAGGAGGTACGCCGGCTGGTAGCGGTCGCCGAGCTCGTCGTGCAGCGTCTCGCTGGCGTCGAGCACCACGTCGAGGCCGATGTGGTCGGCCAGTTCGAGCGGCCCCATCGGAACGTTCGTGCCCAGTGTCATCCCGCGGTCGATGTCCCGTTTCTCGGCGACGCCCTCGTCGTACGCGCGGATCCCTTCGTTTATCCACGGCATCAGGATCCGGTTCGTGACGAAGCCGGGCTTGTCGTCGGACTCCCAGGTCGTCTTGTCCAGAGCCTCGGCGAACGCGTGCGCGAACTCGGCGACCGCCGGATCGGTGCGCTCGCCGACAACGACCTCCACGCCCTCCATGACCGGAACGGGGTTCATAAAATGGAGCCCGATCACGTCGCTCGCGCGGTCGGTCGCGCTCGCGATGGCCGTGATAGAGAGCGTCGAGGTGTTCGTCGCGAGCACCACGTCGCAGTCGGTCACGTCCGCGAGGTCCGCGAAGATCTCGCGTTTCACGTCGAGGTCTTCGACCGCGGCCTCGATCACGAGGTCGACGTCCGCGAGGTCGGCGAGGTCCGTCGTCCCGGCGATGCGATCGCGGATCGCGGCCGGCTCCTCGTCGATCGCGTCCGTCGCGTCGAGCCGCGACAGGCTGTCGTCGACGCCGTCGAGTCCCCGCTCGACGTACTCGGTCTCGACGTCGCGCATCACGACCTCGTAGCCGGCCGTCGCCGCGACCTGTGCGATCCCGCTGCCCATCGTGCCCGCGCCGACGACGCCGACTGTTTCGATCTCGGAGAGCGCTCGCATGCGACTCACTGCCTCACTCGACGGGGTAAGCGTTGTGGAACCCTCGGTTGTGAGAGCGCGCCGTCACCCGTCTCTCGGTGCGGGCGTCCGTCCGTCCGAACCGCTCAGCGGGACGGTGAGCGTGGCGATCGTACCGGTCGGCTCGGCGGGCTCGAAATCGACCGAACCGCCGATCGTCTCCGTCCCCCACTTCACGAGCCAGAGGCCGAGCCCGCTCCCGTGGCGGAGGGGGGTCTCGGTCCCCGAGTCGAGGATGTCCAACTCGTACTCGTCGATCCCGGGTCCGTTGTCGGCGATCTGCACCACGGCTCGGTCGCTCTCGACCCACGCGGAGACGCTCACGCGCGGGTCCGAACCGGCGTTGTGTACCGCGGCGTTCTCGATCAGGTTGTTCACCACGACCGCAGCGCCGTCGGGAATCGTCGCGTCCTCGGTGGGTCGCTCCAGTTCGAAGGCGACGTCGGGGAACGCGTCGCGGGCACCGGCGAGACAGTCCCCGACGATCGAATCGAGAGACGACTGGTTCCACTCGCCGACGGCGTCCTCGAACAGGTCGATCGCGTCCCGACCCTTCTCGCTGAGTTCGACGATCCGCATGGTCCGCCGTTTGATCGTCTCGGCTGTCTCGTCTGCGGTGCGCTCGGCGTACCCCTGAATGATGTTCGCTTCGGTCCGGATGTTGTGTCTGAGGACTCGGTTGAGCACCTTCAGCCGCTGCTGTTGCTGGAGGTACCGCGTGACGTTGTGAAGTGTGAACACGAATCCCAGCGTGTGGTCGCGGCGATCGGTGAGTTCGGTCACTGTCACGTCGTACGACTGTGAGGTCGACTCGGTCCCGACGGTCAGGAAGTCGCGGCCGCCGTCGGCCTGTATCGGTCCGTTCACCGGGAGCAGCTCGGACGCAGGCGAGCCCAGCGCGCGGTCCACGTCGACGCCGAGGACCGCGGCACCCGTCTGGTTGATCTCGACTATCGTGTCGTGACCGTCGACGACGATCGCGCCCTCATGGATGTGGTCGAACAGGAACTCCTTGGCGCGCCACGTCGGGGCCGGGTTGGCTCCGAACATTCGGAACCGCCTGATAGCGCCGAGGTACGCGACGCCGGAGACCGCGAACGCGATCGGCGTCGGGTCGATGCCCGCGGAGGGGAGCGCGCCGGCGTTATACAGGATGTTCGTGGCCCACGGGGTCGTGATTCCGACGAGCAACGCGGCGCTCTGCCCGCGAAACGCGGTCGCGCGGCTCGACACCAGCCCGAGTATCGGGACGATTCCGAGCACGCCGAGCAGGTAGGTGTACGCCGCGGCGACGCCGTACCAGAGGCCCCCCTGTTCGGCGACGACCGCGCCGTCCACGGTGACGCCCGCCGGGCGGACGTAGAGGAGCCCGTGGTACTGCTCGGTAACGGCGAGACACACCGTGAGAACCGGAACGACGGACAACAGCGCGACGCTTCGCCGCGTGATGTACTGGTCCCGCCCCGTGTACTCCAGTGCGAACAGGATCCACGCGACGGGAACGATCATGACGCCGATCCAGCCGAGCTTCGTCCACGTCAGCGTCTCGCTTACCGACTCGGCGGAGAGGCTGAAGATGATACACGTCGCCCACACGGACTGCCCGCCGAGCAGCCACACGAGGGGGGTCGCGCCGGGGTTCGGCCGTTCCCGCCACGCGAGGATCGCGGCACCGCTCCCGGTAGCGATCGAGCCGAACAGGAGCGGGACGACGACCGTCGTTGGGGGATGCACGTGCGGAACACACGACACCGGAGTATATGAATCACCCGGCGGGCGGCGGGAAAAAAGCGGGCTCGGGACCTCGGAGGATCCCGCTCAGATCCCCGCCGTCGAGACGAGGAGCAGCGCGAACACCACGAGGTGTTTTGACTCGCCGGCGATGGCGAGCCGCCCGGGCGCGTTCGTCCGGCCGACGAACCACGCGAGGACGAGCGCGTAGCCGAGTCCGACGAGGATCGCTCCCGCGAGCGCGACTGTGAGCGGACCGAACGCGAGCGTCAGGGCGACGAACGCGACGAGGAACAGATCCAGCCCGTACAGGGCGTGTCGCGTCCGCCGGATTCCGAAGACGACGGGGAGCGTCGAGACGCCGTCCGCGGCGTCGGCCTCCACGTCCCGCACGTTCGGAATCTCCGTGTTGACGAACGTGTCGACGAGGAAGTACACGAACACCACCCCGGAAAGAGGCGTGACCGTCGCCTCGGCGAACGCCAGCGGGAGCCCGACGACCGCGATCGCCCACGCCGAGGCGACCATCGCCGAGTTCACCACGAGGATCTGTTTCAGCCGTTTGAACCGCCGTCCGAGGGTCGGGAACCAGTCGGATGCGTAGAGGATCCAGAACCCGCCGGGAAGGAGGGTGATCGCGAGCGCGAGCGGGCCGCCGGTGATCGCGATCGCGATCGCGACACCGTAGGCACCGGCCGTGAGAAGCGACAGCGCCTCGCGATGGCGCGTCACGAACGCGCTCCGCTCCGGCGTCGAGAGCGCGTCGCTGTCGGCGTCGGCGATCCTGTCTCCGGCGTACACCGAGAAGGTGACGAGGCCGACGACGACCGGTGCCGGATTCAGCGGCAGCGACAACACGAGATGCACGGTCAACACCTCGATCATCGCGATGAACACGAGGTAGGCGGAACTGTACGTCAGAACGTCTTTGATCCGGGAACAGGTGTGCGCGAGCGACGCGGACACCTCGCCTCGCCGCGAGACGATGTCGTCCGCGTGCGCCGCCGGATCGTTCGTTTTGCTAGCCATGGGTTCGACGGCGACCGGTCATCGGACGGTCCGGCCGGCCGCCGTGTCGAACGTGTGACCACGAATTCCTCAATGGATGGGTCGACATCCCCCGAACGCGTCGAATACGCCGGTCTCTCAGTCGCTCCGCGACGTTCGTGGCTCCACGGCGTCCGCGCGGCTGTGCCGCGTTGCCGGCGGCGTCCCCACGCGACGAGGATAGAGCGCACAGACGCGCGCGTACCTATCACGAGGCCACCACGCCACTGAGTTTATTTACTACTCCGGTAGTTGTCAATCTGATTTTCCGGTGACAGTGGGGGTCTCGTGCCGGTTTATTGCCCGTTTCGTCTCTCCGCGACCCGGATCGACCATAGGCCTTTTTGGTAATGTGACTGGAACTACGAGTGATGCTCCCAACCGCCGCCGATGCCATCTCACGAGACGGGAAATCGCTGATCCTCGCGTACGACCACGGGCTCGAACACGGCCCGGTCGACTTCGATCCGAATCCCGACACCGCCGACCCGGAGCGGGTGTTCGAGCTGGCGACACACGACGCGGTCACCGCGATCGCCGTACAAAAGGGGCTCGCGGAGGCGTACTACTCGGACTACGAGGACGCGGTATCGCTGCTGTTGAAGATGAACGGCACCTCGAACCTCTGGATGGGCGAGCCGGACACGCCCGTCAACTGTTCGCCCGAGTACGCCGCCGAACTCGGTGCCGACGCCGTCGGGTTCACGCTCTACGGCGGCTCGAACAACGAGATCGGCATGGCAGAGGAGTTCCGCGAGGTCCACGAGGGCGCGCGCGAACACGACATGGGCGTCGTCATGTGGGCGTATCCCCGCGGCCAGGGCGTCCGCAACGAGACCGACGACCGGACGATCGCGTACTCCGCCCGGATCGCTCACGAGCTCGGCGCTGACATCGCGAAGGTGAAGTACCCGGGCTCGCCGGACGCGATGGCCGAGACGGTCAGGATGTCGGGACGAACGGACGTCGTCATGTCCGGCGGCTCGAAGACGAACGACGAGTCGTTCCTCCGCACGGTCGAGTCCGCGATGAACGCGGGCGCGTCCGGCCTCGCAGTCGGGCGGAACGTGTTCCAGCGCGACAACCCGACGGCGATCCTCGACGCCTTGGAACTCGTCGTCTTCGAGGGCGCGTCCACGGAGGAGGCGCTCGCCGAGACCGACGCGGGAGCGTGACCGATGGACGACGCTCGCGACGCCGACGGCGGCGCTGAACCGGTCGATTCGGTCGTCGACGCGGTGTTCGACGCGGTCGCGGCCACCGCCCCCGAGATCCGCGCCGCGCTCCCCGGCCGCCGCGTCGAGAGCGGCACCGAGAACGCCTCCGGTGAGAGCGTGATGGCCGGCGATCTGTACGCCGACAAGCTCCTCGGCGAGGCGATCGCCGCGGTCGACGGCGTCGGCTCGTTCGTCAGCGAGGAACGCGAGACCGCAGTCGATGTCGGCGGCTCGGTCGGCAACGGCGGTGACGGCGCGTACGCGGTCGCCATCGACCCCCTCGACGGCTCCTCGAACCTCCGGTCGAACAACGCCATGGGGACCGTCGTCGGGATCTACGACGCCCCGCTGCCCGCGACCGGGCGCGACCTCGTCGCCGCCGGCTACGTGCTCTACGGACCGATCACGACGATGGTCGTCGCCGACGAGTCGGGCGTGCGCGAGGAGGTGGTCGACCCGGACGACGACGGGGGCGACCCCGACGGCGGTGACGCCGCCGAGCGCGGCGTCGCCCGCGCGGTCGTCGAGGACGACCTGCGGCTCCCCGCCGAGCCGACCGTCTACGGCTTCGGCGGCCGCGTTCCCGACTGGCCCGACGACTTCACCCGCTACGCCCGCAAGATCGAATCTGAACTAAAGCTGCGGTACGGCGGAGCGATGGTCGGCGACGTGAACCAAGTGCTCACCTACGGCGGCGTGTTCGCGTATCCCGCCCTCGTCGATGCCCCGGACGGAAAGCTCCGGCTCCAGTTCGAGGCGAACCCGATCGCCTACATCGTCGAGCGCGCGGGCGGCGCGGCCACCGATGGCCGGACCGATATCCTCGACGTCGAACCCGAGGGACTCCACGACCGCGTTCCGCTGTACGTCGGCAACGAGACGCTCATCGAACGGCTGGACGCTGCGCTCTCAGACTGACCCGCCCCGCAGGCGCGCGGTGTCAGTCGCTATACTGCGGCGATCAATCCGATACCGACGAGTTCGGGTGCGCTTCCGAGCCCGAGAGAAACCGCGAGCCCGACCGCCAGAAGCGCTCCCGCGTACACGGCGGAACCGACCAGCGACGCCGCGGCGAACCGCGGAGCGGAGACCGACGAGGCGTTCGCGGTGGGGACGGCGACCCACCCTCGCGTGCCGGGGACCGCGTTCGAGGCCGCCACCGCCGGTAGCCCCCACCGGTCGAGCCAGCGGCTCGCCCCGTCGAGCGTGTCGTCGCCGATCGAAACGAGCGGGAGTGACGTAGGGTCGGCGTCGAATCGGCGGACGGCCGCGAACACGACGGATTGGCCGACGGTCGCGCCGACAACCGCCGCGGCGAACACCGGCACGACCGCGACCGCCTCGACGCCGACGGCGACGACGGACGCGACGAACAGCGTCCGCGCCGGGAGCACCTTCCCGACGAGCGCTCCCTCCAGCGCGAACACGGCGAAGACCGCGACGGCCCCGTAGCTGTCGACGAGGGCGAGTGCCGTCGCGGTCTGAGAGCCGAACACGTCCCTCTTCGGTGGCCACCACGTATAGAGACGTCGTGAGCACTGCTATCTATGATCGATACGGCGTTAGAGCGTCCGATTTCGCCGCTCCCGCGGCCGTCGGCCACAACGAAGACGACGCGCAGCGCACGTTCACGCTCTCAGTAATTTCTCTCACTGCGTTCGAGAAATGCACCGGCCGAGACTCTCGTGAGCGAAGCGAACGGGAGTACGGTCGGTGTACGACCTTAGAAGTGCACCGGCCGAGATTTGAACTCGGGTTGCAACCATGGCAAGGTTGCGTGATACCACTACACTACCGGTGCGTGCTTCGCAGTCGATCATAGCCCGAGTGAGAGATATAAGCGTTCCGAACGCTGGATGCCGACCCTCGCCGCAAGCGTCATCCGGCTGTCTCTCCACCGTTCGACACGGACCGACGACCCCCATGACGAACCCGAACCCCGACTCGTTCCCGCGCCCCGACAGACGCACCGCCCTCCGAGCGACCGCCGGCCTCGCGGCGTTCTCGTTCGCCGGCTGTCTCGGCGGCGACTCGACCGACGGCGCGGACGACGGAGTCGACGGCACAGCCGGCAACGCGTCAGGAGACGGCGCGTCCGCAGACGATGGGGCCGACGTCGACTACGCCGTCGAGCGCGTCGCGGAGGGATTCGAGAACCCGTGGGGGCTCGCCTTCCTCCCCGGCGACGGTCGGCTCTTGGTGACGGAGCGTCTCGGGCGGCTCTCGCTCGTCGACCCCGCGGACGGCTCGACGCGAACGGTCGCGGGAGCGCCTGAAGTCTTCTCGCGCGGACAAGGCGGGCTGCTCGACATCGAGATTCACCCGGCGTATCCGACCGATCCACGCGTGTACCTCACGTACGCGGCGAGCGACGACTCGGGCGCGGCGGCGACGCACGTCGGAAGCGGCCGGCTTCGGCTCGACGGGTCCGACGCACCCGCGCTCGACGGGTTCGAGCCGATCTGCGTCGCGGAACCGTTCCGCGACTCCGAGCTCCATTTCGGGTCACGGGTGACGTTCGGTCCCGACGGCGCGTTATTCGTCACGGTGGGCGACCGGCGCGACACGGAGTTCGGGCCGGACCACGTCTCGCAGGATCGCTCGAACGAGCTGGGGTCGACGCTCCGGCTGACGGCCGACGGCGACCCCCACCCGGACAACCCGTTCGTCGACGACCCGAACGCGCGTGACACCATATACAGCTACGGCCACCGCAACCCGCAGGGGATGGCCGTCCGTTCCGAAACGGGACGGATCTGGCAGTGCGAACACGGCGAGCGCGACGGCGACGAGATCAACGTCATCGAACGCGGCGGGAACTACGGATGGCCGGTCGCCAGCGAGGCGTGTAACTACGGTACCGACGAGCGCGTCGCCCCAAGCCACCGCGAGCGCGGCGACGCGGTCGCGCCGGTCCACTACTGGCCCTGCGGCTCCGGCGGGTTCCCGCCGAGCGGCGCGGTCTTTTACGAAGGCGACGCCTTCCCCGAGTGGCGCGGCGATCTGTTCGCGGGCACGCTCGCTGCCCAGTACCTCGGTCGGTTCACGGTCGAGGGCGCTGGCGCTACCGAGGCAGCGGTGACCGAGCGAGAGCCGCTGCTCGCCGACCGCGACTGGCGCGTGCGGGCGCTCGCGGTCGAGCCGACGACCGGACACCTCTACGTCGCCGTCGACGCCGCGGACGCGCCGGTGGTCCGACTCGTCCCGGCCTGAACCTCGCGGATCCAGACCACACTAGCCGAATCGTCGATCCGTGCGATGCGTTCGCTCGATCGCGAGGCCGAACCTCCCGTCAGGGGCCGTGTGAACGCTCCACAGCCCGAAACCCGGACCGCTACCCTTTTACGATGCCGTCCGAAATCGAGGGGTACAGTCTCGCCACGATGCGTACCGAAGACGGACTCACGATCTGCGTTCCGTCTTCGGTCGTCCGGGAGGCCGAGGACGACCGCGAGGCGACTCGCAAACTCGGCTACGTCGCCCGTGCGGCGGCGGTGTTCCGGGCGGATCGACTGGTCGTCTTCCCCGACGGGGAGGGCGAACGGCGACGGGGCGGCGAGTACGTCCGAACCGTGCTGGGGTACGCCGCGACTCCGCCGAGGCTCCGAAAGGACCTCTGGGGGGAGCGCGACGAACTCCGGTACGTCGGCGTGCTCCCACCGCTCCGCGTGCCGTGGCGGACCGGCTCGACCCCGAGCGGGGAAGAGTCGAAAACACAGGGACTCGTGACCGAGGTCGGACCTGAAGGCCGCGTCCGGGTCAATTCCCCGCTGCGGGAACACCCGATCTCCCTGCTCGTCCCCTCCGGAATGGAGGTCGAGCGGGGGGAGCGCGTCACCATCAGGGTCTCTTCGAGAGAACCGGTCCGCGCCCGCATCACCGGGAAGCCGGAGGACGGTTTCCAGGTCGTGGCCGCGGACCTATCGGAAGCGCTCGCCGGCGACGGACTGACCGTCGCCACGTCGCGACACGGGGAGGAACTCTCCGTCTCGCGGCTCGGCGACGTCGTCTCGGACGCGCGGAAGGCCGGCGGCTACACCGTCGCCTTCGGCGCGCCCGAGCGGGGGCTTCCGGAGATGCTCGGGCTGTCGCCCGACGACATTCGGACGGCCGTTGCCGACGGTCGCCCGGTCGAACCCGATCCGGGGTTCGACCTCTGGCTGAACACGATCCCGGCACAGGCGAGCGAGGTCGTCCGGACGGAGGAGGCTCTGTTCGTGACTCTCGGCTCGCTCACACTCACGGAGTAAACACATGCCACAACCAAGCCGACCACGAAAAGGCTCGCTGGGCTACGGCCCGCGGACCCGCGCCGACAGCGAGGTACCGCGTATCCGTTCGTGGCCAGACGACGACGGAGCCCCCGCGCTACAGGGCTTTGCCGGCTACAAAGCCGGGATGACACACGTCGTCATGGTCAACGACGAGGCCAACTCGCCGCGTGAGGGGATGGAAGAGTCCGTCCCCGTCACGGTCGTCGAGACGCCACCGATGTACGCGGTGGCCCTGCGCGCCTACGAAGAGACGCCGTACGGACAGAAGCCGGTCGAAGAGGTCTGGGCGACCGAGTTCCACGAGGAGCTCGACCGCGCGCTCGACCTCCCGGCGGAAGACACCTTCGAGGAGGACGCCGACGCGCTCCGCGAACTGCTCGACGACGACGTCGTCGACGACGTTCGCGTCATCACGCACACGGCGCCCTCGGAGCTTTCGAACGTACCCAAGAAGAAGCCCGACGTGATGGAGACTCGAGTCGGCGGCGGCTCCCTGGAGGAGCGCGTCGACTTCGGGCTCGATCTCGTCGCGGAGGGCGGCGCCCACGAGTTCGGCGACGTCTTCCGCGCGGGGCAGTACACCGACGTGTCGGGCATCACGAAGGGGAAGGGGACGCAGGGTCCCGTCAAACGCTGGGGCGTCCAAAAGCGGAAGGGCAAACACGCCCGCCAGGGATGGCGGCGTCGGATCGGCAACCTCGGTCCGTGGAACCCCTCCCGCGTGCGCTCCACCGTTCCCCAGCAGGGGCAGACCGGCTACCACCAGCGCACCGAGCTCAACAAGCGCCTCATCGACTTCGGCGAGGGCGACGACGCCTCCGTCGACGGCGGCTTCGTCAACTACGGCGAGGTCGACGGCGAGTATGCGCTCATCAAGGGTTCAGTGCCCGGTCCGGACAAGCGCCTGCTGCGCTTCCGCCCGGCCATCCGGCCGAACGACCAGCCGCGCCTCGACCCCGAGGTCCGGTACGTATCCACCGCATCCAACCAGGGATAATTCATGAGCACAACAGTACACGACCTGGACGGCGGGGACGCGGGTAGTATCGAGCTGCCGGCGATCTTCGAGACCGCGTTCCGACCGGACCTCATCGGTCGGGCGGTCGCCGCCGCACAGGCCAACCGGAAGCAGGCTTACGGTGCCGACGAGTTCGCCGGGCTTCGAACCCCCGCGGAGTCGTTCGGCTCCGGACGCGGGCTCGCCCACATCCCGCGCTCCGAGAACGTCGCCCGCCGCGTCCCGAACGCCGTGTCGGGGCGCGCCGCGCACCCGCCGAAGGCCGAGAAGGACCAGTCGAAGAAACTGAACGACAAGGAGCGACAGCTCGCCATCCGGTCCGCGATCGCCGCCACCGCCGACGCCGAGCTCGTCGCAGAACGCGGTCACGCGTTCGACGAGGACCTCGACCTCCCGCTCGTCGTGAGCGACGAGTTCGAGGATCTCAAAAAGACCCAGGAGGCCCTCGGCGTCCTCGAAGCGGTCGGCGTCGACGCCGACATCGAGCGCGCAGAGGAGGGCCGTTCCGTTCGGTCCGGCCGCGGGAAGACCCGCGGGCGCAAGTACAGTCAGCCGAAGTCCGTTCTGGTCGTCACGAGCGAGGAGCCGTCCCGCGCCGCCCGAAACCTCTCGGGCGTCGATGTCGCGACAGCCGGCGAGGTCAACGCGGAGGACCTCGCGCCGGGCGCGCACCCGGGCCGACTCACGCTGTGGACCGAAAGCGCCGTCGAGGAGGTGGCCGAGCGATGAACTCGATCATCGAGCACCCGCTCGTCACCGAGCAGGCGATGAACCAGATGGACTTCAAGAACAAGCTGGTGTTCATCGTCGACGTCGACGCGACCAAACCGGAGGTCCGCGACGAGGTCTCCGAGCGGTACGACGTTCGCGTCGTCGACGTGAACACGCAAGTGACCTCGAAGGGCGAAAAGAAGGCGACGGTCACGCTCTCCGAGGACGACGACGCGACGGAGATCGCGTCGCGCATCGGGGTGTTCTGAGATGGGACGACGAATTCAAGGACAGCGGCGTGGACGCGGCGGCCCGACGTTCCGGGCCCCCTCCCACCGCTACAAGGCGGAACTGTCGCACAAGAAGCTCGAAGACGTGGACACGGTCACCGGCGAGATCGTCGGGATCGAACACGACCCCGCCCGCTCGGCTCCGCTCGCGGAGATCGAGTTCGAGGACGACGACCGTCGGCTCGTGCTCGCGCCGGAAGGCGTGCGCGTGGGCGAGACGATCCAGGTCGGCGTCTCGGCGGAGATCAAACCCGGAAACACGCTCCCGCTGGCTGAGATCCCGGAGGGCGTCCCGGTCTGTAACGTCGAGAGCAACCGCGGGGACGGCGGGAAGTTCGCGCGCGCCTCCGGCGTGTCCGCGACGCTTCTCACCCACGACCGCGACGTCGCGGTCGTTCAGCTCCCCAGCGGGGAAGTCAAACGGCTTGACCCCCAGTGCCGCGCCACGATCGGCGTGGTCGCCGGCGGCGGCCGGACGGAGAAGCCCTTCGTCAAGGCCGGTAACAAGTACCACAAGATGAAAGCGCGCGGGACCAAATACCCGCGCGTGCGCGGCGTCGCGATGAACGCCGTCGACCACCCCTTCGGTGGCGGTGGTCGCCAACACCCCGGACAGCCGAAGTCGGTCTCGCGGGACGCCCCGCCGGGACGGAAGGTCGGTGACATCGCATCCAAGCGCACCGGACGAGGTGGCAACAAATGAGTTCAGATTACCGCACCGGCCGCGAGGGCAAAGAGTTCGCCTACCGCGGTCACTCGCTCGACGAGCTGCAGGAGATGGACGTAGACGAGGTCGCGGAACTGCTCCCCGCACGCCAGCGGCGAAGCATCGTTCGCGGGCTCGGGACCGAACAGCAGAAGCTGCTGGAGACGGTCCGGAGTCGCGACGAGGAGACGACCGCGGACGACCCGATCCGGACGCACCTCCGTGACATGCCGATACTACCGGAGTTCGTCGGCGTCACCTTCGCCGTGTACAACGGACACAGCTTCGAGCGCGTGCAGGTCGAACCCCAGATGATCGGACACTACCTCGGTGAGTTCCACCTCACTCGAAGCACCGTCGAACACGGTCAGGCCGGCATCGGCGCGACCCGGTCCTCGAAGTTCGTGCCCCTCAAGTAACCCATGGGAATCAATTACAGCGTCGAGGCCGACCCGGAGACCACCGCCAAGGGGATGCTCCGCGACCGGCCCATCAGCGTGAAGGACAGCAAGGAGATCTCCCGGGAGATCAAAGGCGAGACGGTCGCCGACGCCGAGGAGTTCCTCCAGGAAGTCATCGACGAGGAGACGTCGGTGCCCATGCGCCAGCACAACGCCGGCGCGGGCCACCGCTCCGACATCGACGGCTGGGACGCGGGTCGATACCCGGAGAAGGCCGCAAAAGACTTCCTCAAGCTCTTGGAGAACGTCAAGAACAACGCGGACGAACAGGGGTTCGACGGCGACGAGATGATCATCAAACACGTCGCACCGCACAAGGTCGGCGAACGCCCGGGACGCAATCCGCGTGCCGCGGGCGCGACGCAGTGGAACACCACGCTCGCCGACGTCGAACTCATCATCGAGGAACCGGAGGCTGACGACTAATGGCAGACGAACACCAATTCATCGAGGACGGCCTGCGCCGTTCACAGATCAACGAGTTCTTCGCGGACGAACTCGGCCGCGCCGGCTACGGCGGCATGGACGTCGCTCAGACGCCGATGGGGACGCAGATCGTCCTGAAGGCCGAAAAGCCCGGCATGGTGATCGGGAAGGGCGGGAAGAACATCCGCAAGATCACCACCGAGTTAGAGGACCGCTTCGACATGGACGACCCGCAGATCGACGTTCAGGAGGTCGACGAGCCCGACCTGAACGCCCAGATCGTCGCGGACCGTCTCGCGAACGCCCTCGAACGCGGTTGGTACTTCCGGAAGGCCGGACACACGACTATCGACCGCATCATGGACGCCGGCGCACTGGGCGCCGAGATCGTGCTGAGCGGGAAGGTCACCGGGGCGCGCTCGCGCGTCGAGAAGTTCAACCGCGGCTACATCAAGCACAACGGCGAGCCCGCAGAGGAGGTCGTCGACCACGGCCAGGGCGTCGCGGTGATGAAGCTCGGGACGATCGGCGTCAACGTGAAGATCATCCCGCCGGGTGCACAGCTCCCGGACGACTTCGACATCCGCGAGGACGCCGAGGTCCCAGAGGTCGAGCAGGCGGCGGTCGACGCCGACGAGGGCGTCGAATCTCTTCTCGAAGAGGAGCCCGAGGAGGTCCCCGATGTCGGTGCCGACGAGGACGTCGACGTGCCCGACGAGGACCCTGCCGAGGTCATCGACGAGGAAGTCGTCGAGGAAGTCGTCGAGGAGACGCAGGACACGGCCACGGACGCGACCGACGTCGCCGCCGAGGAACCGGTCGGCGACGCAGACGCGGACGACATCGATGAGCTTGACGAAGAGATAGAAGAGGAGGCCGCAGACCTCGTCGCAGAGATGGAAGCGGCCGACGAAGACGAGGAGGACGAATAATGGCGATCCTCTACACCGAGGAGATCCGCGACATGACCGCGGCAGAGCGGCAGGTCGAACTCGAGGAACTCGAGACCGAACTGCTCAACTCGAAGGCCCAGCGGGCTGCAGGCGGGATGCCCGAGAGCCCCGGTCGCGTCAAGGAGCTGAAGAAGACGATCGCGCGGATCAAGACGATCCAGCAGGAAGAAGGCGACTTCGACGACGAATAACGATGATCTCTCCCGACAACGTCGTACGGCACGAACTCGTCGGCCTCCCGGTTCGGGTGGTCGACGCCGACAGCGACGCCCACGTTGGCGTCGCCGGTCGCGTGTCGTCCGAGACGTTCGGCACCCTCGTGGTCCGAACGGAGTCGGGGGACAAACGCGTGCCCAAGTCGGGCGCGACGTTCGAGTTCGGTGTCGTCGATCGACCGACCGTTCACACAGATGAAGCCGCCGACGACTGCCAGTCGTCGGGGTCTGCGTCCCAACTCGGGTCGGATACTACGGGGGTTCGCCCCCGTCAGTCTGGCCCGTCCGGATCCACGGGCGTCGTCGACGGTGACGACGCGGGTCCGGCGAGCCGACAGGGCGAGTGCAAAGACGTGGTCTACGCGACGGTGGATGGCGATCGGTTGCGGTATCGACCCGCCGAACGCACCGAACGAGGTGTCACACAATGGCGATAGGAATCGACGTACCCACGCCTCCGGAGCCAGACAACCCGGAGGATTACGACTACGAGAAGTGCCCGTTCTACGGGCAGCTCTCCGTCCGCGGCCAGACCCGTGAGGGAACGGTCGTGTCGACGGACATGGAAAAGACCGTCATCGTCGAGCGAGAATACGACGTGTTCGTACCGAAATACGACCGGTACATGAAGCGTCGCTCGCGCATCCCGGCTCACGTGCCGGGCGTGCTCGAGCCGCTCGAAGTCGGTGACGAAGTGACGATCGCGGAGACGCGACCGCTCTCGAAGACGAAGTCTCACGTCGTCGTCGAGAACCTGACGGGTGATCTGTGATGGAGGCGCTCAAAGCCGACGTCACGCAGGGCCTCTCGAAGGGCTCTCTTATCACGTGTGCCGACAACACCGGCGCGCGCGAGCTGAAGGTTATCTCCGTGTCGGGCTACTCCGGCACGAAGAACCGCCACCCGAAGGCAGGTATCGGCGACAAGGTGACCGTCTCGGTCACCAAGGGAACCCCGGAGATGCGGCGGCAGGTGCTGGAGGCGGTCGTCGTCCGCCAGCGCAAGCCGATCCGCCGTCCGAGCGGAACCCGCGTGAAGTTCGAGGACAACGCGGCCGTCGTTATCGACGACCTCGAAGAGCCCCGGGGCACAGAGATCAAAGGCCCCATCGCTCGCGAGGTCGCCGAGCGATTCGGGAGCATCGCCTCGACCGCGACGATGATCGTCTAATCATGACGAACCAGCCACGCAAACAGCGAAAACGGTCGGAGACCGCGCCGCTCCACGAGCGGCAAAAGCAGGTTCGGGCCACCCTCACGGACGAACTCCGCGAGGAGTACGGACAGCGGAACGTCCGCGTCAACGCCGGCGACACCGTCGAGGTGCTTCGCGGCGACGCGGCCGGCACGGAGGCGGAGGTCGTCTCCGTCGACCTGTCCGCAGAACGGATCACCGTCGAGGACGTCACCGTCGAGAAGGCGGACGGAGAGGAAGTTCCCCGTCCCCTCCCGGCGAGCAACGTCCGGGTGACCGACCTGAACCTGGAAGACGATCGCCGGGAGGCGCGGCTCCAGGAGGATAACGAATGACGCGACATCAGAAGCGACTGGCAGTACCGAACTCCTGGCCGGTCGAGCGCAAGACCGACACGTTCACCGTCAAGGCCGACGCCGGCCCGCACGGTGAGGCGGGCGTTCCGCTCGTCGTCCTGCTGCGGGACGTGCTCGGATACGTCGACTCGACCAAGGAGGCGCGTTACGCGCTGAACAACGACTCGGTCCTCGTCAACGGGGACGCCATCTCGGACGAGCAGCGTCCGATCGGGATGTTCGACATCCTGGCGTTCCCCGAGCGCGGGGAGTACTTCCGCGTCTTCCCCGACGAGGGCGGTCGGCTCGCGCTGACCCCCGTCGACGAGGAGGCCGCCGGAAGCCGGCTCGGGAAGATCACGAACAAGACCGTCGTTTCCGGCGGCGACGCCCAGCTGACGCTCCACGACGGAACGAACGTTCGCGTCGACGCCGGCACCGAGTACGACACCAAAGACTCGATCGTCGTCGACAACGAGTCGAAGGAGATCGTCGCCCACTTCGAGTACGAGGAGGGCGCACTTGTTACCGCCGTCGCCGGCCAACACGCCGGTCGTATCGGCGAAGTCGACGAGATCGACGTGACGCTCGGCTCTGGGTCCAACACCGTCACCGTCGGCGACGACGCCGACGGCTACGAGACGGTCGAGGAGTATCTCGTCGTCATCGACGAGAACTTCACCGGCGACGACGCCAACGAGGCAGGTGATTCGGATGAGTGAATCCGAGAGCGCCACACACGAGATGCGCGAGCCGTATCTCGAGAAGGTCGTCGTCCACATGGGCGTCGGGCAGGGCGGTGAACCCCTCGCTGACGCCGAGGAGATAATCGAGGAGATCACGGACCAGCAGTCGGTCCGGACCACCTCGAAGCGCACCATCGCCGAGTTCGGCATCCGCAAGGGCGACCCGATCGGCGTCAAGGTGACGCTGCGGGGCGAGGACGCACACGCGTTCTTGGAGACCGCACTGGACATCGTCGACGTCGACAGGAGCCAGTTCGACGATACCGGCAACCTGAGCTTCGGCGTCGAAGACCACACCGACTTCCCGAGCCAGGAGTACGATCCCAGTATCGGGATCTACGGGCTCGACGTGACGACGACGATCGTCCGCCCCGGCTACCGCGTCTCCAAGCGCGACAAGGAAACCACGTCGATCCCGGCCAGCCACCGGATGACCGCCGAGGACGCGGCCGCGTTCCTCGAAACGAACTTCGACGTCGAGGTAACGGCATGAGTGAAGCGAACAACGAGACGGGCGAACACGCCGCAAAGCGCACCGATTCCCGGCACACCTGCCGGCGGTGCGACCGCGAGCAGGGACTCGTCGGCAAGTACGATATCAACCTTTGCCGGCAGTGCTTCCGCGAGGTCGCCCGAGACATGGGATTCGAGAAGTACAGCTGAACATGACGGGAAACGATCCATTCACCAACGCGCTCGCCGGCATGGACAACGCCGAGAGCGTTGGCCATCTGTCGTACACGGTTGAGCCCGCCTCAAACATCATCGGCTCCGTCCTCGAGGTCCTCTACGACCGCGGGTACGTCGACGGCTTCGAGTACGTCGACGACGGGAAAGCCGGGAAGTTCGAGGTTGAACTAAAAGGCGCGATCAACGAGTGTGGCGCCGTCAAACCCCGCTATTCGGCGGGTGCAGACGAATTCGAGAAGTGGGAGAAGCGATACCTCCCCGCCCGTGACTACGGGACGCTCATCGTCACGACGAGCCACGGCGTCATGAGCCACTACGAGGCCCGCGAAGAGGGCATCGGCGGCCAAGTGATCGCATACGTCTACTAACAATGAACAGAGTCGAAATCGAGATTCCGGACGACGTCTCCGCAGAGACCGACCACCTCGAACTCACCGTCGAGGGTCCCAACGGGAGCGTCACGCGACGCCTCTGGTACCCCGACGTCGAGGTCACGGTCGAGGACGGTGTCGTCGCAATCGCTTCCGAGAACGAGGACGCGAAGACGAACGCCACGGTCGGCACCTTCGAGAGCCACGTCGCTAACATGATCCACGGCGTCACCGACGGGTGGGAGTACACGATGGAAGTGTACTACGCCCACTTCCCGATGCAGGTGACGGTGGAGGGCGACGAGGTCGTCATCGAGAACTTCCTCGGCGAGCGCGCACAGCGACGCACGCCCATTCGCGGGGACACGGACGTACAGATCGACGGCGAGACGGTCACGCTTTCGGGCTCCGACAAGGAGGCCGTCGGGCAGACCGCCGCCGACATCGAACAGCTGACGAAGGTGACCGACAAGGACACGCGCGTCTTCCAAGACGGCGTGTACATCGTCGAGAAACCCACCGGAGGTGCCTAACCGATGGCAGACGAACTGGAAGACATCAGCGGTGTCGGTCCCTCGAAGGCGGACGCGCTTCGCGAGGCCGGCTACGAGACGGTCGAGGACGTGAAGGCCGCTTCTCAGTCCGAGCTCTCTGAGGTCGACGGCGTCGGGAACGCGCTCGCCGCGCGTATCAAAGCCGACGTCGGCGGGCTGGAGGTCGACGAGGAAGCGGACGCGGAGATCGAAGACGAGACCGACGAGGAGGAGGCTGCGGAGGCCGAATCCGACGAGGCGGTCGAGACGGAGCTTCGCCCCCGCGGCCACGCCGAGAAGACGCCGGAACTGGACGACGAGACCGCTCGCGCGCTCGCACAGAAGCACCGCGAGGGGAAACCGCAGTTCAACCGGCAGGACTACCACAAGAAAAAGCGGATCCCGACGTCGTGGCGCAAGCCGCGCGGCGGGCTCTCCAAGCAGCGTCGCCGCATGAAAGCGAAAGGTCCCGTCGTCGAGGCGGGGTTCCGCTCGCCGAAAGCCTCTCGTGATCTGCACCCGAGCGGATTCGAGGAGGTTCGTGTGCACAACACGGACGATCTCGAAGGCGTCGACGGCGACACGCAGGCGGTGCGAATCGCCTCGAAGGTTGGCGGTCGCAAGCGCGAACTGATCGAAGACGAGGCCGAAGAGCGCGGCATTCGCGTGCTCAACCCGACCTATATCGAAGTGGAGGTCGACGATGAGTGACCTGAAAGCGCAGAAACGACTCGCAGCAGACGAGCTCGACGTCGGCAAGGGCCGCGTCTGGCTCGACCCGGAGGCACAAGAGGAAATCGAAGACGCGATCACTCGCGAGGACATCCGTGATCTGATAGATCAGGGGACGATCCGCGCGAAGGACGCGAAGACGAACTCCCGCGGCCGGGCCCGCGAGCGCGCCGAGAAACGCTCGTACGGCCACCAGTCGGGCGCGGGAACCCGGAAGGGGAAAGCCGGCGCGCGACAGAACACGAAAGACGACTGGAAGGCGCGGATCCGCGCACAGCGCGCCCGCCTGAAGGAACTCCGCGACGACGAGGACGTCCTCGACGCAAGCGAGTACCGCACGCTCTACAACAAGGCGAGCGGTGGCGACTTCGAGGACGTCGCGCGACTGGAGGCGTACATCCAGACGCAGTACGGTTACGAGGTGACAGAGTAATGGCGACAGGACCACGATACAAGGTGCCGATGCGCCGCCGCCGCGAGGTCCGGACGGATTACCACCAGAGGTTGCGCCTGCTGAAATCGGGCAAGCCTCGCCTGGTCGCTCGGGTGAGCAACGCTCACGTCAGGGCGCAGCTGATCACACCCGGATCCGACGGCGACGAGACCCACGCGGCCGCCTCCAGCGAGGACCTCGCGGAGTACGGCTGGGACGCCCCCACGGGCAACCTCCCCAGCGCGTACCTCACGGGGTATCTCGCGGGTGCCCGCGCTGTCGACGCCGGCCTCGACGAGGCCGTGCTCGACATCGGGCTCAACACGGCGACGCCCGGCAACAAGACGTTCGCAGTACAGGAAGGAGCGATCGACGCCGGCCTCGAGATCCCGCACAACGACGACGTGCTTGCCGACTGGTCGCGTACGCGTGGCGAGCACATCGCCGCGTACGACGAGCAGCTCGACGAGCCGCTGTACAGCGGCGATTTCGACGCGGCCGACCTACCCGAGCACTTCGACGACGTGCTCGCGACAATCCAGGAGGACCATGAGTAGACACAACGACGGCTGGGAACCGCGGACGCGGCTCGGCCGCAAGGTACAGAACGGCGATATCTCGTCGATGGAACAGGCGCTCGACTCCGGGCTCCCGCTGAAGGAGGCCGAGATAGTCGACCAGCTACTTCCGGGCCTCGAAGACGAGGTGCTGGACATCAACATGGTCCAGCGTATGACCGACTCCGGCCGGCGCGTGAAGTTCCGCTGTGTGGTCGCCGTGGGCAACCGCGACGGCTACCTCGGGTACGCGCAGGCCCGCGACGATCAGGTCGGCGGTGCGATCCAGAAGGCGATAGACGTCGCGAAGCTGAACATCATCAAGGTTGACCGCGGCTCCGGGTCCTGGGAGGACCAGCCCGGCGGCACGAACTCTCTCACCCGGAAGGCTGAGGGGAAAGCCGGTTCCGTCACTGTCGAGATCAAGCCCGCCCCCCAGGGGCTCGGGCTGGCGGCAGCGGAGACCGTTCGAAATATCTTGGAGCTTGCCGGCGTCGAGGACGCTTGGACGAACTCCGACGGCAACACGCGCACGACGGTGAACCTCGCGAAGGCGACGTTCAACGCCTTGGAGAACGCGGCGCAGTCCCGCACTCCCCAGCACGCGCGCGAAGTCCACTACGACGAGGTGAGTGAGTGATGCAAGCGATCGTGCAGCTCCGCGGCGACGTGAACCTCGAATACGGCGTCGAGGACACGCTCGACATGCTGAACGTCGGGCGCGTCAACCACGCGACGTTCGTGCCGGAGACGGACTCGTACCGAGGCATGATCACGAAGGTGAACGACATCGTCGCCTTCGGCGAGCCGAGCGTCGACGCGGTCGCGCGGACCATCGCGCGCCGCGGCGAGCCGCTCGACGGCTCTGCTGACATCGACGACGAGTGGATCGACGACAACACCGACTACGCCGACCTCGAAGCGCTGGCCGAGGCGCTCGTCGACGAGGAGACGTCTCTGCGAGAGCAGGGCCTCTCGCCGACGCTACGACTCCACGCCCCCCGCGGCGGTCACGAGGGCATCAAGCACCCGGTGATCGAGGGCGGCGAGCTCGGTCGCCACACTACCGAGGAGATCGATACTCTCCTGGAGGCCATGCGATGACGAGCAAGAAACGCAAACAGCGTGGGTCTCGGACCCACGGCGGCGGAACGCATAAGAACCGACGCGGTGCCGGTCACCGCGGCGGTCGCGGCGCGGCCGGCCGCGCGAAACACGAGTACCACAACTACGGTCCGCTCGGTAAACACGGATTCAAGCGGCCCGAGGACTCCCAGACGGACGTCCTCGAAGTCAAGATCCAGAAGCTCGACGAGGATGCGGCGCTGTACGCCGCGGAGGGCCTCGCCGAGGAGGACGGTGACGCGTACGTCATCGACGCGCGCGACGTCGTCGACGACGGTTACGACGCCGACGTCGTGAAGGTGCTCGGCGGCGGACAGGTCCGCCGCGAGCTTCGCGTCACGGCAGACGCGTTCACCGCTGGCGCGGTCGAACTCATCGAGGAGGCGGACGGTGCGGCGACGCTCTCTGAGCGCGCCGAGGCCGCTGCCGAATCAGAAAACACTTCAGACGACGAGGCCGACGAGGCGTAATCATGAGCTGGAAGGAGGCCGCCGAACCGGTGCTCTCGCGGATGCCCGTCGTGGAGCGGCCGGCGGGTCACGTCCCGTTCAAACGGAAGCTCACATGGACGGCAGGTGTCCTGATCGTCTACTTCTTCCTGACCAACATCAACCCGTTCGGGTTGGCGGTCGGGCAGGGGTCTGACTTCTTCGGACAGTTCCGGTCAGTGCTCGCCGGTTCGTCCGGCTCGCTGCTGCAGGTCGGTATCGGTCCGATCGTCACGGCGTCCATCGTCTTACAGCTTCTCGGCGGGGCAAACCTGCTGGGACTCGACACGGACGACCCACGCGACCAGGTGCTGTATCAGGGCCTCCAGAAGCTGCTGGTGATCATCGTCGCTGCGCTCACTGCCGCGCCGATGGTCTTCACGGGAGAGTTCCTCCCAGCGGATCCGGCCGTCGCGCAGTCGCTCGGCATCGGCGTGTTCGGCGTTGAGCTGCTGATATTCGCACAGATCTTCGCCGGCGGTGTCCTCATCCTGTTCATGGACGAGATCGTGAGCAAGTGGGGCGTCGGCTCCGGCGTCGGACTGTTCATTATCGCCGCGGTCAGCCAGCAGATCGTCGGTGGCTTCTTCAGCTTCTCGGCGCTCGGTGCAAACGGCTTCTTCGCCAACTGGTACTCGCTCATCTTCGGCGGCAACCCGAGCACGCTGTCGCCGTTCACGAGCGAGGGACTCCAGAATCTGCTCTTCGATCCGGGTAACATCCTCGCGCTGTTCACGACGCTTTTCATCTTCGGAATCGTCGTGTACGCCGAGTCGGTTCGGGTCGAGATTCCGCTGTCACACGCCCGCGTGAAGGGTGCCCGTGGACGCTTCCCCGTGAAGCTCATCTACGCGTCCGTCCTGCCGATGATCCTCGTTCGTGCGCTGCAGGCGAACATCCAGTTCCTCGGACAGATCCTCTCCTCGCAGTGGGCGGGGATGCCGGCGTGGCTCGGGCAGTACAGCCAGCAGGGCCAGCCCATATCCGGGCTGTTCTACTACCTGAACCCGATCCAGACGCGGAGCGAGTGGATGTGGTTCCTCGGCGAGATCCCGGCGAGCGTCGAGCCGTGGATGATTGCCGTTCGGCTCGCGATCGACCTAACCTTCATGATCGTGGGCGGAGCCATCTTCGCCATCTTCTGGGTGGAAACGACCGGGATGGGCCCGGAAGCGACCGCACAGCAGATCCAGGGCTCGGGGATGCAGATCCCCGGCTTCCGTCGGAATCCGCAGGTCGTAGAGAAGGTCATGGAGCGATACATCCCGCAGGTGACCGTCATCGGCGGTGCGCTGGTCGGGTTCCTCGCCGTCATGGCGAACCTGCTCGGCACTATCGGCGGCGTCTCCGGAACCGGTCTGCTGCTTGCGGTCTCCATCACGTACAAGCTGTACGAGGAGATCGCCGAGGAGCAGCTAATGGAGATGCACCCGATGATGCGCCAGATGTTCGGCGACGAGTGACACAGACGCCATCGGTCGCGGTATCGGCGCTGTAGCTTCCTCATTTTTCACCGCTCGACCGACCAGCGACCGAGCCGCCGACCGCCGCTTGGACCCGTCCGTGTCCTACCGGCCTTGTCCCCGGCGACGCGTCTCATCGAACTCTGTGTAGAGTCTCATCACATTGCCCGCGACCAGTTCGTTCGTCGAGTCTGCCGTGTCCGGTCGCCTGTCGATCCGCGGCACCCGGAGGCCGCGGGACACTCCGCCGGGTTGATACTCGCGCGCGCCGTTGTGCGACCATGAACGCGGGCGCAATCGCGGACGCCACTCGGACGGCGGGGTGGGACGTGTGGTAGGTCCCATGTCCGACGCCGAGCGCGAGGCGGGGAACCGTAAGATCAAGGCCGGCTTTCTGCTTCTCGTCGCGGTGTCACCGCCGCTCATCGCCCTCCAGTGGGGAGCGACGCCCATACAGTTGGTCGTCGCGCTCGCCGTCGGTGTGGTTCTCGGACTGGCGTTGGTGTGGTATCTCGGTCGGCTCGCAAAGGAGTTCACCGGGGAAGCGCGTCGCCCGAGACGCAGGTAGCGGTGGGACGGGTTACACTCGACGAGAACCAGACGGACAGCGAGACAGCACGCGTGACTCGGAGACTACTCCGACTGCCGCTCCGGCGGCGCGGTCTCGTCTCCGCGGATCGCGACGACGTCGCCCGCTCGGTCGGTGGCGACGGACCGTGACGACGACAGCGGCGAGATACTCACTTCGCCCTCGACGGCCGCGCGCCGATCCGATCCGGGGTCGTCGGGCACGTCGCCGCGGAGGAACTCCCGCCAGAACCGGTCACGAAGTTCCATTCCCATCTCGCCGCGCCGTTCGTCGAATCCGCTCTCACCGGCCTCCGTCTCACCGGGACGGAACTCGATCACGTCGAATCCGCGGGCGGGTTCGGTCAGCCGGTACGTCGGCCGGTCGGCGGCTTCGTCGTCGGCGGCCGGAACGTTGACGTTCAACACGTCCGCGCCGAAAGGGAGCGCGACGTCGCCGCCGGAACGCGTCGCGTCGTCGAGGATGTCGGAGACGACCTCTGCAGCGAGCGCAAACGCATCGGTCCCGAGCGTCGGCGGCACGGGGAGGTTTCCGCGGTCGTACAGCGACACCGCGACCGCGGGCGTCCCGAGGAACGACGCCTCCATCGCCGCCCCGACCGTCCCGGACTGTCCGAGGATGTGCGCGCCGATGTTTGGTCCGTGGTTACAGCCGGAGACGACGATGTCCGGATCCAGATCGAGGGCGACGTCTGCGACGGCGACGCAGTCGGCCGGCGTGCCTTCGACCGCGTAGCCGGTCTCTGTCTCCTCGTACTCCACCGTCGCGTCCCACCACGAGCGCGCGCCCCCGACGCCGGACTGGTTGGTCGCGGGCGCGACGACCGTCACGTCGAACGCGTCGAGCGCGTCCGAGAGCGCACGGAGCCCGACGGCATCGATGCCGTCGTCGTTGGTGAGTAGGACCGTCGGAGGCATGCGAGTCACTCGGCACGGAGGAGTCAAAACGTCGCCGGTCGAGCCCGCGTTTTAGTCGGCCGTGACGTGCGGCGTGGACTCGGCGAGATCCATGACCTCGTCGAAGAAGCCGAGCGAGTCGTGCGGGCCGGGGTTCGCTTCGGGGTGGTACTGACGGGTGATAATATCCAGTTCCTCGTTGTCGAGCCCCTCGACCGTGTCGTCGTTGACGTTCACTTGTGTCACGTCGAGCGGCCCCGTGTCGTCGACGGTGTAGCCGTGGTTCTGTGTCGTCATCACGACCTTGTCGGTGCGGAGGTCCTTGACCGGCTGGTTGACGCCGCGGTGGCCGAACGCCATCTTCTCGGTAGACCCGCCGAGCGCGCTCGTTATCACCTGCTGACCGAGACAGATGCCGGCCATCGGCAGTTCACCCGCGAACTCGTCGACGACCTCCTGTGCGGCGACGAAGTTCTCTGGGTCGCCGGGGCCGTTCGAAACGAACAACACGTCCGGGTCGACCGCGGCCACGTCCGCAGGGGTCGCGTCGTACGGGAGGACGTGAACGTCGGCTCCGCGCTCCGTGAGAGACGAGATGATAGAGCCCTTTGCGCCGCAGTCGAGCAGCGCGACGTCGGCCTCGCCGCCGCCCTCGGTGACGGTCGGCTCGGAGACGGACACCTGCGCGCCGATGTCGACGTGGTCGCTCATCGGCTTGCACGCTTCCATCTCCTCGACCGCGTCTTCGGGGGTCGCGTCCGGTCCGGCGGCGATGCCGCAGGCCATCGCGCCCTCCTCGCGGACCGTGGTGACGATCTCGCGGGTGTCGAGGTGGTCGATCGCCGGGACGCCTTCCTCGGCGAGCCAGTCGGCGACGTCGTCGGTCAACTCGCGTGCGACCGCCGCGCGAGGCTGGACCGACTCCGACTCGAACCGCTCGGTTCGGACGCCGTAGTTTCCGATCAACGGGTACGAGAACGTGAGGACTTGCTCGGCGTAGGAGGGGTCGGTGAGCGACTCCTCGTAGCCTGTGTACGCGGTCGTAAACACAAGTTCGCCACGGGTGCGCCCCGGCGCACGAGCGCGCGCTTCGAGCACGCGTCCGTCAGCCAGCGCGATATAGGCGTCCGACATTACGAGATACGTACGTGTATAGGCTAATAAATGCGTCGTTCGAAGCTCTGTTACGATATTCGTAACGAGTAAGTCACCGGCGAAAGTGTGTGACGTATGGACGACCTCGACCGCCGGATCCTCTCAATCCTGCGCCGGGACGCGCGAACGCCGTACACGGAGATCGCCGATCAGGTGGGTACCTCGGAGGGAACCGTGCGCAATCGCGTCGATCGCATGACTGACGAGGGGATCATAGAGCGGTTCACCGTCACCACTCGGACGGGAAACGTGAAGGCGATGATCGAGATCTCGGTGGAGATGAACGTCGATACCGCCGCGGTCAGCGATCGGATGGTCGACTGGGAAGAGGTCGATTTTGTCTGGCAGGTCTCCGGCGAAGACGACATCGTCCTCGTCGTCGACGCCGTGGACACGCGCGCCGTCAACGAACTGATCTCCCACACACGAGAGATGGACGAGGTCAAATCTACGAAGACCCGGTTGATCCTCGACGAGCGACTCGGCTGAACGCGGCCGGTCGTCACGTCGCTTCCGTAGCTCAGTCGTCTTCGAGCGCCTGGGCGATGCGCTGAAGCTGTCGCGTCGCGTCGCGGACCTCGTCGCGGAGCTGGCGAACCTCGCGAACGAGCTCCTCGTTGCCGGCCTGGTCGCCCCCCTCCTCGCCGCGGCCGCCCGGCCCGCCGCCCATGCCGGGCGGACCGCCCGCGCCGCCGGGACCGCCGCCGCCCATCATCCCGGACATCATCTGCGCGAAGGGGTTGCCGCCACCGCCGCCGCCCATGCCCGGCGGGCCGCCGCCACCGCCGCCCATCATCTCCTCGGGACTGGGACGGTCGCCCTCCTCGCGCTCCTGTTCGCGTCGCTCGCGGATCTCCTCGACGCGCTCGCGAAAGGACTTTTCTTCTCCGTCGCCGGCGTCAGCGTCCTGACTCGTGGCGTCGCCCTGTTCGTCGCCGGTCTCGGCGTCTTCGGCGTCGTCGTCTGCCATGCGAGAGGGTTCGATTCCCCGGCCGAAAAGGGTTGTCGCTCCGGGCTCCGCGCGCCTCTCGACGAAAGCGGCCGGAGTCACCCCGGATCCGCGTTCAGGCTCGGACCGGCGTCTGGCAGTTCGGACACTCGGTCGTCTCCGTGTCGCGACCGACGGCCGGTACGTGGTCGCCGCAGTTCGGGCACCGCGTCCGCGTGCGGGCGTACTCGGTGCTCGACCGGACGGGCGTGTGGTCTGTGCCATCGCTCATACGTGCGTGTGGATGTCTCACACGACATATGGCTTGCCTATATACCCCCTAAAACACCGCATACAATATTGATGCCGGCGACGCGAACGGCCGCGACGATACCGCCGGGGACACCGACAGTTGCGACGGCCGCGCCGACGGCGATCGCATCCCTCACTCGTGTCCGGACACCCGAACCGGCTCGTACGGCTCTTCCAGCCAGTCCATGTCCGACGTGGACAGGTCGATGTCGAGCGCCTCGACGGCGTCTTCGAGGTGTTCGACGCTCGTGGTCCCGACGATGGGCGTGTCGACGCGGTCTTTGTGGAACAGCCACGCGAGTCCGATCTGCGCCATCTTCACGCCCTTCTCGTCGGCCAGTTCGGCGACCCGTTCGTTGACGGCCGGCCCGCCGCCCTCGCGGTAGGGGTGCTCGTAGAGATGTTCTTCCGTCTCGCCGCGCAGCGTGGCGTCGACGTCCTCGTGCGGTCGGGTGAGGTAGCCGCGCGCGAGCGGGCTCCACGGCATCACGCCGACGTCCTCTTTGTCACACAGCGGAAGCATCTCACGCTCCTCCTCGCGGTACGCGAGGTTGTAGTGGTTCTGCATCGTGGCGAACCGCTCGTACCCCTCGCGCTCGCTCACGCGCAGCGACTCGGCGAACTGGTGAGCCCACATCGAGGAGGCACCCGGATATCGAATATCTCCGCGACGGACCGCGTCGTCGAGCGCCGCGAGCGTCTCGTCGATCGGGGTGTCGTAGTCCCAGCGGTGGATCTGGTACAGGTCGATGGTGTCCATCCCGAGCCTATCGAGGCTGTTCGCGAGCTCTTGCTCGATGGCCTTCCGCGAGAGCCCGCCCGAGTTCGGGTTCGACTCGTCCATCTGGAAGTACCCCTTCGTGGCGACGGTGAACTGATCGCGGTCGTACTCCGTGAGCGCGTCGCCGAGGACGCGCTCTGAGGCACCGTTCGAGTACATGTTCGCGGTGTCGAAGAACGTCACCCCGAGTTCGATCGCCCGGTCGATCAGTTCGCGACCCGCCTCCTCGTCTAGGACCCACTCGCGCCAGTCGGGGTCGCCGAAGCTCATGCAGCCGAGACAGATTTTCGAGACGGTCACGCCCGTGTTCCCGAGCGTCGTGTACTCCATACGCGGGCCACGACGGCCCGGCACAAAAATGCACCCGGGCGGGAGGCTTCACCGCTCGCGTCTGGCGTCTTGCAGCCCGGTCCGGCTCACCGGTTCCGGAACGACGCCGTGTAGACGAGGAACGCCCCGGTGAGAATGACAAAGGCGAGGAAGGTGACGAGCGCGAGGACGTTCGCGACCGGGGCGAGCGGAAACAGGAACTCCGGGCCGGTCGTCGCGAGCACCAGCACGGCGAGGAGGGCGGCGATCAGGCCGAGCAGCCAGTTCGTGAGGACGTTGTCCATGCGACCGACTCTCCGTGACGCGGCATAAAAACGCGGGATGTTGCCGGTCGTCTCTACGCCCTCCCCGATACGGAATATCGGCGGTCGCCTCCGCTCCCCTCCGATGCGGGGCTGCCACCGAACCGGACGGGGCCGGGACCGTCGGCCGTCGCGGGACCGGGTCGGCCGCCGCGGTCCCGGCTCAAAACTCTTCGACGTGCGGTCTGAGATCCAGTTCCAGCGTCCACGCCGAGCGGTCTTGGGTGACGAGGGTCCAGTAGGCGTCCGCGATCGCGTCGGGATCGAGGAACGACTCGGGGTCGTCCGTTCCTGACGGCGGGGCTATCTGCCCGTCGATCACGGTGTGAGCGACGTGGATCCCCTCAGGACCGAGTTCCCGGGCCATCGACTCCGCGAGCCCGCGAGCGGCGAACTTGCCAGCGCTGAATCCGGCGGCTCCGCCGCGTCCCCGGACCGAGGAGGTCGCGCCGGTGAAGATGACCGTTCCGCCGTCTCCGTCGAGCATGTCGTCGATAGCCGCCTGTACGCAGCACAGCGCGCCGGTCGCAGAAACGCCGAGCGCGTGCTCGAACTCCGAAAGCGAGATGTCGCGGACGCCCTTCCACGCCCCACCGCTGGCGTTGAAGACGAGCGCGTCGATCGGGCCGAACGCGTCTCGAACCGTCTCGAAGGCGGCGTCGACCGCGTCCGGGTCGGTCACGTCAGCCGCGACGGTCAGCGCGCGCTCGCCGAGGTCCGCCGCGACCGATTCGGTGTGGTCGGTCGAACGCGAAAGCAGTGCGACGCGACACCCCTCCTCGTGGAAGCGACGCGCGATCGACTCTCCGAGTCCCGGACCGACACCCGCGACGACTGCAGTTCGTGGCATGGACACACAAGAGTCGCCGGCGACAAAAGCGTGCGCTCGCCGGCGACCGAGACCACGTCGACGCCCGCGGCGACGAGAGCCTCGACTCAACGGGTCGCCCCCGAAAGCTATGTCTCCCCCGCCCGTAGCCGGCGCGTGAGCGACCGGACGACGCTGTGGCTGCTCGGCGACCAGCTCAACCGCGACCTCGACGCGCTCGTCGACGCGGACGAGGTCCTCCTGATCGAAGCCCACGGGTTCGCCGACCGGAAGCCGTACCACGCGCACAAGCTGACGCTCGTCTTCTCGGCGATGCGCCACTTCCGCGACGATCTCCGCGACCGCGGACACGACGTCCGATACGTCCGCGCCGAGTCGTTCGGCGAGGGTCTCGATGCGTTCCTCGCCGACCGGGACGGGGGCGGTCCGGGAGACACCGCCGACGCCGACCTCCGGCTCATGCGTCCTGCGAGCCACGGGGCGGGCGAGCGGCTCCGCGAACTGGTCTGCGAGCGCGGTGCGACTCTGACCCTCCTCGACAACGAACTGTTCTGGACGACGCCGGCAGCGTGGCGGGCGTGGGCTGACGACCGGCGGGAGTCGGATGCGGGCAAGACTACGATTACCGACGACGGCACCGCGACCCGCACGTACCGACAGGAGGGGTGGTACCGACACGTCCGCCGCGAGACTGGCGTGCTGATGGACGGCGACGACCCGGTCGGCGGCGAGTGGAACTACGACGACCTGAACCGGGAGACGCCGCCGGACGACTGGACCCCGCCGGAACGGCCACGGTTCGAGCCCGACGAGCTGACCCGCGAGACCCACGCGTGGGTTGTGGATCGGTTCGACACATGGGGAGCCGAGTCGCTCGACGGGACCGACGACGGACCCGGCTTCGCGTGGCCCGTCACGCGCGAGGAGGCCGAACGGGCGCTCAACGCGTTCGTCCGCGAGGGACTCCCCGCGTTCGGCCGGTACCAGGACGCCATGGTCGGCGGCGAGCCGTTCCTCGCGCATTCGCTGCTCTCGCCCGCGATCAACCTCGGGCTGCTCGACCCGCGCGAGCCCGTCCGCGCCGTCGAGGCGGCCTACGAGGCGCGCGGCGTCGAGCCTGGCGCGTACGACCGCGCGGCGCACGGGCGCGGCGGTGGGGCCGCCGCGACCTCGCTCGACGACTTCGCCGCCGACGGCGCGAGCATCGACGGGGACGACGGGTCGACGATCGACGCCGACCTCCCGCCCGTCCCGCTCAACGCGGCGGAGGGGTTCATTCGGCAGGTGCTCGGCTGGCGCGAGTTCGTCCGTCACGTCTACCGCGAGGCGATGCCCGGACTGGCGACGGCGAACCGGCTGGACCAGACGCGGGACCTCCCGCCCGCATACTGGGACGGCGAGACGGAGATGCGGTGTCTCTCCGCGGCGGTGGGCCACGTCCGCGAGCACGGCTACGCCCACCACATCGAACGGCTGATGGTGTTGTCGAACTTCGCGCTGCTCTACGGGACCCGGCCGGCCGCGCTCAACGAGTGGTTCCACCTCGGGTTTGTCGACGCCTACCACTGGGTGACGACGCCGAACGTCGTCGGAATGGGGTCGTTCGGCACCGATCTCCTCTCCTCGAAGCCGTACGCCGCCTCCGGAAGCTACGTGAACCGGATGAGCGACCACTGCGCCGACTGTCCGTACGCCGTCTCCCGAACGACCGGCGAGGGGGCCTGCCCGTTCAACGCGCTCTACTGGGAGTTTCTCGCCGACCACGAGGAGACGCTTCGCGGCACCGGGCGCATGGGGCTGATGTACTCGCACGTCGACGACAAAGACGACGCGGAGTGGGCGGCGATCCGCGAGCGCGCGCGAGAGGTCCGGAAACTGGCCGAAGCCGGCGAGCTGTAGCCCGACGTGACCGTCACTCGAACAGGCTGTCCACGGTACGAACGAACCGGTCGACGATCCGGTCCGGGAGCGACGGCGACACCGCATCGAGCAGGTCGGCCGTCCGTTCGGGCCGCGAGAGAGAGAGTGTCATCGGGTGGTCGGTCGACTTCTCGACGACGCCGCGCTCTGTCAGGTTCGAGACGTGCCACGACACCGTGCTGCGCGCCAGACCGAGGTCGTCCGCCAGATCGACCGGGCGCGCCGGCCCGTCTGCGTGAAGGCGGACGATGATACCGCGGGCGGTCTCGCGCCGGAGGAACGCGATCACCGCCCGCTCCCACGGGTCGAACTGCGGGTCGAAGTAGTGCGTCTGTCCGGCGATCCGGTCGGCCGTGACCTCGCCGTCGCCGACCAGCCGCCGCAGGTGATACTGCGCCTGTCCGGTTGCGATCTCGAGGTCGCGGCTCACTCGGTTGAAGTGTACGCCGGGGGTCTCGCGGACGTGTTCGCGGACCCGGGCTCTGGTGTCCGGCATCGGTTGTCGTCGACGCTACCGGTCGCCCGAATAAAAGGCGTCCGCGCGTTCTCCGTTCGCGAGACCGGCCCGGTCCGAGGCGGCCGCGAGGCTCACGAGGCGTGGCTTCTTATCCATCGCGGCGTAATCCGTAGTCACGCGTGAGTCCGATTGCGGCGTCGTCGACGGCCGGTAGCTGGGGCGTAGAGGGATCGCTTCCCCTGCTCGTCGTCGTCGCCGTCGCGGGCGTCGGAACGGGCCTCCTCTTTCTCGTGAGCCTGCTGGCGTATCGCCGGCGGCGGTCACTGCAGTACCGGCTGATAAGCCTTGCCGTCGGCGCGCTCTTGGCTCGCTCCGTCGTCGGTGCGGGCACCGTGCTCGGCGTCGTCCCGATGCTGGTCCACCACTTCGTCGAACACAGCCTCGACTTCCTGGTGTCGGCGATCGTGTTGTACGCGGTGTACGCGCACGCGCCGGGGTCGGTTCCGGAAACGGCTGAGACACGCTCCGAGACGGACGATCCGTCCGACGACTGACTTGCCTCACTCGCCGGAGCGGACCCGTTCTATCGCCGCGTCGACGTGTCGAGCAAGCGCGAGCGACGCGCCGCCGCCGACCGCGCCGGCGAGCGTCCACCCAGCGAGCGACGCGAGCGCTCGCCCGGTCGGAACGAAGTCGGTCTCGGGCTGGAAGGCCACCCCGATCACATGTTCGAAGACGAGTCCGCGGAAGGCGCCGTTCGGCGTCAGCGCGAGCAGATCCGGCGTCGCCGCGGCCGCGGTTCCGGCGGAAAGAGACTCCAAGAGAGCGAGATCGCCGCCGAGAACCCCGCCGCCGAGCACGAGCGCGCCGAGCGCGATCGCGCTCCGGCGGCTCGACGCGACCGCGGAGACGGCCGCCGCGACCGACAGGTACGCCGCGCCGAGTCCGAGCACGAACGCGAGGAACCGCACGTACAAGAACGGCGAGTCGACGCCGGCGTGCGTGGCGAAGATGCCGGTGTCGGGGGCCGCCGTCAGGCCGACGTACACGCCGACGAGCGCCGCGGGACCGCCGACCACGACCGCGAGCGCGACGAACCGCGCCAGCAACACGCCGGTGACGTAGCTCGCGACGCCGACCGGATACGTCCGGATCACCGCGAGCTCGCCTGTGGCCCCGTCAGCGAGCAGCGCGCGGTACCCGAGCACGACCGCGGCCGCGGGCACGAGCGCCTCGACCGGTAAGAGCAGGTCGACAATCGCCGGGACGAATCCGGTCGCGCCGCCGCCGCCGACGGCGACCAATCCGAACAGCGCGATACCGAGACCGACGGCAAGTGCGGCGTATCCCGGTGTTCGCGCCACTGTGGCCAACTCGCGCCGGAACACGGTGTCGACCCCGCGCAGCCGGACCCCGAGACCGATCCGATCGCGCTTGGCTCCCGTCATCGGTCGGACACCCCCGTCACATGGACGGAGTCGTCCGTCTCGCGTTCGTCCCCGTCGACAGAGGCGGCCGACTCCGCTTCGGTCTCCCCCTCCCGTCCGGTCGCGGCGCGGTACAGTTCGTCGACGCTCTCGGCGTCGTAGTCGACACGCAGCCGATCGAGCGGGCCGGCTGCGGCGACGCGGCCACGGTCGAGGACGACGAGGTGGTCCGCGTGCGCCTCGACGAGTTCGAGATTGTGAGAGCTGATCACCACGGCGGTCCCCTCGGGCGCGCGCTCGGTGGCGGTCCGGAACGCTCGCTCGCGCATCGTCGGGTCGAGACCGCTCGCGGGCTCATCGAGCACCGCGACGGGCGGATCGCCGAGGAGCGCCTGTGCGATTCCGAGCAGGCGGCGCATTCCACCTGACAGCGACTCGACGCGCTTGCCGGCGGCGTCGGCGAGCCCGACTCGTTCGAGCGCGGCGTCCGGGTCGGCGTCGACGAGTCGCCCGTAGAATGCGAGCGTCTCCCGTGCGGTGAACCCGTCGCGGAACGGCACGCGCTGCGGAAGATAGCCGATCGGTTTGCGCGCGTCTGCGCCGCCGTGGCTGACCTCCCCGGTCGTCGGCTCGGTCACGCCGGCGAGTATGCCGAGAAGCGTCGACTTCCCGGAACCGTTCGGCCCGACGACCGCGGTGACGCCGGGCGAGACGGACAGCGAAACGTCACCGAGCACCGTGACGCCGCCGTAGCTCCGGGAGACGTCGGACATCGCAGCGAGCGCGTCCTCGTCGACGTCGTCGCTCACGCGACCACCTCCGCGGTCGCGTCGTCTGTCGCCGCGGTCGCGTTGTCGGAGCGTCCCCGCCAGTCGCCGTGGACGGGGTCACCGTCTGGGTCCGTCGCGCTCGCGACCCGGTCGGGAGCGTGCGGTTCGGGAGACGGCGCGGGGTCGAGGATACCGCCCGTGCGGGCCCCTGGAACCGTCCCGCGGAGCCGATCGAGGAGGGTGGCCGCTGGGGACTCGCTCGCGAGGATCGCCGCCGGCTCGCGGGCGAGCGCGGCGTCGACCGGCGCGGTCGGCCGGTAGGCCCGCTCGCCGGGCGCGGCGAGGCCGAGTTCGGCGCTCACGCCCGCCCCCTCCCAGTAGTTGCCGCGGTCGTCGTCGGCCCAGACGCGGAGCGCGCCCGGTCCGGCGTCGGCGTGGACGTCGTTGCCGACGAAGTCGTTCGCGACGACTCGGCTCGACGGAACGACGGTCGTCGCGCGCGCGCCGAGCGCGTTGTTCGCGGCCACGTTGTGCTCGTACAGCGACCCGCGCGCGCTCGTCGAGAACCCAAGGTCGTTGCCGGCGAGGGTGTTGTACCCGACGTACGTGCGCGTTCCCGAGGCCTGTATCCCCGCGCTGGAGTCCCGCACGTCGTTGCCGACGATGGCGTTGCCCGCCGGACGCGTCATCACCGTGATCCCGCCGAACGTCTCGTTCCGGAACGCGTTGTCGGCGATGAGCGTCTCGCCCGTGTACATCAGATGTGTCCCGTACCGGTTGCCGGCGAACGAGGAGTTTCGGACGATCGACCCGTCAGCGCGGTGGAGGTACACCCCGTCGCGCCCGCCGACGAACGCGCTGTCGGTCACCGTCACGCGCGACTGCATTCCGACGATACCCATGAATCCGTCCTGCCACGCCTCGGTCCCGTCGACGCGGAGCCTGCGGACCACGGTGTCGGACTCCTCGCGGAGGAGCAGTCCGCTGGCCTCGGTGTCGACGGTCACGTCGTCGATAAAGAGCCCCGGGGCGGCGACCGCTTTCACTCCTGCGTCGCCGTGCCCGTACCCGAGCCGGATGTTCGTGTCCCACGCCTCGCCCTCCTCGGGCGGGCGGCTCGCGGCCTCCGGGTCCCGCGTCTGCGTTCCGGTACCCGAAATCCGCAGTCCGGTGATAGAGACGTTCGGCGCACGAACGGTGAGGACCGACCCGTTCCCGTCGCCGCGAAGCCGTGTCGCCTCACTCTGCGACCCGCCGTCGCCGCCCGTCCCGCCGCCCGACACCGTCACCGACTTCGTGATAGCAACCGTCTCATCGTAGGTTCCGGGCGGAACGACGACGGTCGTGTCCGCCGGAGCGGCGTCGACCGCGGCCTGTATCGTGGGTGCGTCCTCGCCGACGACGACCGAGACCGGACGGTCGCTCCGGCGCGCCGCGGCCGCGATCCGCCGGTCGGCTTCGCCCCAGCGTCGCGGTGCCGTCTCCCGCACGACCGCCGCGGTGTCCGTGTCGAACGAGCGGCTCCGAAGCGTCTCCCACCCGATCACGGTTCCGCCGTGGTCGTCGACGAAGGCCGCCGCGGCGTCACGGTCGCGAAACGGCACCACGGTTTCGCCTGCCGGCGAGCGCGCCTCGCTGCCGACGACGTAGACCGCCTCGGACGCGGGCGTCCACTCCCCGGCGAGCTCGGCGGCGAACAGCCCCTCGTCGGTGACGCCCGGGCGGCTCGAATCGAACGTCTCGACGTATGCCGCGATCGGGTAGCCGAACTGCCGCTCGGTGCGGTCGGCTGCGAGCGCCGACGCAAACGACTCGACGCCGTTGTAGCCGACGACGTACTGCAGCTGCGAGTAGAACACTTGCACCCGTGGAAGCGTCGCGTCGCCCGCCATGAGCGCGTCTGTCTCGCTCGAGAGCCCCAGTTCGACGACGTCGTCGTACGCCACCGGCGACGGCGCGGCGTCGCTCGGGTCCGCGGCGAACGCCGCGCCCGTCGCGACCGCGGTCGCGAGCGCGAACAGGAGGAGTGCCGCGAGCGCGCGTCCGGACCGATCGCGGTATGGATCGAACACTGATTGCGGAACCGTTCGTCCTCCGTCCGTTTAGCCGGTTTGGTTTGTTCCTCGAACGGGTCGCTGAACGGCTCCCGAGGGTCTAAGACCGACGTATCCCTACTCGTGTACGTGACAGACCACGACGCCTCACCACCGGAACCGCAGCGGTCGAACGGGATCCGAACGACAGTGTCGCGCCGCCGCGCGCTGGCCGGGATCGGCGGCGGCCTCGCGACGGCGGCGGCCGGGTGTCTCGGCGGCTCGAACGAGACGAGCGAGTCGATCACGCCCGTCTCGATCGCCGACGATCAGGCCTGTGACCAGTGCGGGATGATCATCGCCGACCACCCGGGGACGGTCGGTCAGGTCCACTTCGAGGACGACGAGCCCGAGGGCGGCCGCCCCGCCCAGTTCTGCAGCGGCACCTGCACGTACACCTACCGGTTCGACGCCGAAGACAACGGTCGAACGCCGCTCGCCACGTTCCTCACCGACTACTCGACCGTCGACTACGAGGTGTACGAGGAGGGGTCAGACACGATGCTCTCGTCGCACACCGACGCGGACGCGTTCGCGCGGGCCACGGCTCTCACGATCGTCGCGCGGAGCGAGATCGTCGGCGCGATGGGGCCGGATCTAGTCCCGTTCAGCGAGGACGCAGACGCCGAGTCCTTCGTCGCCGAGTACGGCGGCGAGTCGATGCCGGCGACCGAGGTCGACCGGGCGACGCTCGAAGCGTTATAATCAGCTTCGGCCGCTCACTCGGTCGCGCCCCACTTCTCGACGCGCTTCGGCCGGTCTGAGACGGCCATCACGTCGATGTCGTCGTCCGCGTGCTCGATCGCTTCGAGCGCCGCCTGCGCGGAGGCGTACGTCGAGAAGTACGTTATCTCCTCTTCGACGGCTGTTTCCAGCAGCTCGCGCTGGCGCGAGACGATGAGGTCGATCTCGCCGTGTTTCGCGGCCTCGATCAGGTCCGTCGCCTCGCTCAACTGGAAGTGCTCTGCGTACCCTTCGACGAGCGCCTCGCCCGCCTCCGTGTCGGGATCGGGGAACTCCTCGGCCGACAGGTCGACGACGGCGGTGCCGGACTCGGGGATCGGCTTGCTCGTCGCGTCCTGCGCCTTGTCGTACGCCTTTCCGAACGACCGGGCGGTGCCCATGACCTCGCCGGTCGATTTCATCTCCGGGCCGAGCCGCGGGTCCGACCCCGGCAGGCGGTCGAACGGGAGGACAACCTCCTTCACGCTCAGGTGCTCCGGGATCTGCTCTGCCGCGTCGAGGTCGGCGAGCGAGACACCGTCCGTCATCACCTTCGCCGCGAGCTTCGCGATCGGGACGCCCGTCGCCTTCGAGACGAACGGGACCGTCCGCGAGGAGCGTGGGTTCGCCTCCAGCACGAACACCTCGCTTTCTGTGTCGTCGTCGTGGACGCTCGTGACGGCGAGCTGGACGTTGAGCAGCCCGACGGTGTCGAGCGCGCGGGCGATGTCCTCCGTCACCTCGCGAACACGCGAGAGGGTGTCGTCGTCGAGCGAGCGGGGCGGGATCATACAGGCGGAGTCGCCGGAGTGGACACCGGCGCTCTCGACGTGTTCCATCACGCCGCCGATCAGTACGTCTTCACCGTCCGCGACGGCGTCGACGTCCAGTTCGACCGCGTCGGCGAGGAACTGGTCGACCAAGATCGGCTTGTCGGGCGAGACCCGGACCGCCTCCTCGATGTACTCTTCGAGTTCCGCGTCGTTGTCGACGACCCGCATCGCGCGGCCGCCGAGCACGTAGGAGGGACGGACGAGGACGGGGTAGCCGATCTGGTGGGCCAAATCGAGCGCTTCGGCCTCGCTCGTGGCGGTTCCTCCTTCCGGCTGGGCGACGCCAATCTCGTCCATCAGGACGTTGAAGCGGTCCCGGTCTTCCGCCAGATCCATCGCCTCAACGCTCGTGCCCAGCACCTTGCAGTCGAGCCCGCGGCGGTCGATCTCCGCTTTGAGCGGTTCGCCCACGTTCACGGAGGTCTGCCCGCCGAACTGGACCATCACACCGTCCGCGCCGGTCGTCTCTATCACGTCTGCGACCTCCTCAGCAGAGATGGGTTCGAAGAACAGCCCGTCGGAGGTGTCGTAGTCCGTCGAGACCGTCTCGGGGTTGTTGTTGATGACGTGCGCGTCGATGCCGAGTTCGCGGAGCGCGCGGACCGCGTGGACCGCGCAGTAGTCGAACTCGACGCCTTGCCCGATGCGGATCGGGCCGCCGCCGACGACCACGACGCTCTCGACGTCGGGGTCGACGCGGACCTCGTCGGCCGCGCCCGCGGTGTCTGCGTCCTGGATGAATTCGGGGAGCCGTGCGGAGTAGTAGTACGGCGTGGACGCCTCGAACTCGCCGGCGCAGGTGTCGACCTGCTTGTACGTCCGGTCCGGCACCTGTGTCTCCACGTCGCTCACGTCCGCCTCGACGCCGCCGGCGGTCGCGGTCGCCGCGATCTCGGCGTCCGTCCGGCCGACCATGGCGGCCTCGGTGAAGTCGCCCTCCGCGGCCGCGGCCGTCCCGTCGGCGATCTTCTCGAAGCGCTCGACGTACCAGCGGTGGATCCCAGTCAGGTCGATCACGTCGTCGACGCTGTAGCCGCGATCGAACGCCTCGAACATCGCGTACGGCCGGTCGGGGCTCGGGCGTTCGAGGTACGCCGACTCCAGCTCGGCGTCTGCCACTTCGCCGAAGTCGACGGCCGGGTCGTACTCCGACGAGCGGAGCGCCTTCACCATGCTCTCCTCGAACGTCCGTCCGATGGACATCGCCTCGCCCGTCGACTTCATCGCCGTCCCGAGCTCGAAGTCCACATCGTCAAACTTGTCGATCGGCCAGCGCGGCACCTTCGTCACCACGTAGTCGATCGCGGGTTCGAAGGCGGCCGTCGTCTCGCCGGTGATCTCGTTTTCGATCTCGTGGAGCCGCTTGCCCAAGGCGACCTTCGCGGTCACGCGGGCGATCGGGTAGCCGGTCGCCTTCGAGGCGAGCGCCGAGGACCGGGAGACGCGCGGGTTCACCTCGACGACGCGGTACTCGCCGCCGGGAGTACCGTCGTCGTGCCACGCGAACTGGATGTTACAGCCGCCCTGGATCCCAAGTTCGCGGATGACGCCGAGCGCTGCGTCGCGCATCTCCTGGTGGCCGTCGTCCGGGATCACCTGCGAGGGGGTCACGACCGTCGACTCGCCGGTGTGGATCCCCATCGGGTCGATGTTCTCCATGTTGCAGATGATGATACAGGAGTCGTCGGCGTCCCGCATCACCTCGTACTCCAGTTCGACCCAGCCCGCGATGGACTCGGTGATGAGCACCTCGCTGTTGCGCGAGAGCCGCAGCCCCTTGCGGACGCGCTCGACCAGCTCGTCGAACTCCTCGACGACGCCGGAGCCGGAGCCGCCGAGCGTGTACGTCGTCCGCGAGATGACGGGAAGCCCGCCGACCGAATCGACGGCGTCCCTGACGCGCTCGCGGAACGCCGCCTCGTCGAAGTCCGTGACCGACTCGTCCTCACCGAGCGAGATGGTCGTCGACTTGGGTACCGGCTGGCCGATGTTCTCCATCCGCTGGCGGAACAGGTCGCGGTCCTCCGTCGCGTAGATTGTGTCGAGCGGCGTCCCCATCACATCCACGTCGTGCTCTTCGAGAATGCCCTGCTCGGCGAGTTCGGCGGTGACGTTCAGCCCGGTCTGTCCGCCGAGCCCGGCGATGACGCCATCGGGCTCTTCGATCCGGATGACCTCCGCTATCGCCTCCGGCGTGATCGGCTCGATGTAGACCCGGTCCGCCGTATCCGGGTCGGTCATGATAGTCGCCGGATTCGAGTTCACCAAGACGACGCGCGCGCCCTCCTCCTGAAGCGCGCGGCACGCCTGCGCTCCGGAGTAGTCGAACTCCGCCGCCTGTCCAATCTGTATCGGTCCGCTACCGATGAGCAGTATGGTCCGGTCCTCGCTCATTGAGCGGACGGAATACGTTCATCGTAATAAGGCCGACGATAGAATACGAATCTCGCAATCAGTTTGCGATTTTCGCAAGGTATGGTGTGTCATATTGCGGCGATGCGACACACGCGTCGTGGCGTGACGCCGCGAGCGGCCGCGGTCGCATCACGCGTCGAGCGCGTAGCGGTACGGTCGGTCAGCGATGACCTCTACTTCCCCGCGTTCGGCTCGCCGCCCCAGCACGGTCGCAACGCGGTGTGGACTGTCGATGCCGTCGCGCTCCTCCACGAGCGCGAGGATCTCCCGCGCCGTGAGCGGCTCGTCGGCGTCGGCGAGCACGTCGCGGATGCGCTCGTACCGGTCGAATTCACCGGTGCTCATACGTCTTACGTACGGTCCCGGTGCATATAGGGTTCAGTGAGACACGAGTCGGACAACTGTCTGACACGCCCGCTGAGACGGCGGTTCACACGCGTTTCGTCCGATGTCGGCCGCGTCAGCGGACGGGATCGTCAGGCGTACGGGTCCTCTGCTTCGAGGTCACGCTCGGCGCGGTATTGGTCGACGAACTCGCTCACGTCGAACTCGACCATCTCCGCTTCGAACGCCGACAGCGCCTCGTCGTCGTCGGCGTGGCTCACGGCGTGTTCCATCAGTTCGACAACGAGTTCGACGACGATCTCGTGGAGTCGACGAGAGTCGAACGCCGTCACCCACGCCATCGCGTAGCCGACGTCGGCGTTCTCGGTCGCGTCGTGCGCGACGACCCGGTCGGGAAACTCCTCTAACACGACGCCGAGCAGGTGCGGCGTGTCGAACTCCGGCATCTCTTCGCTCGTCGTCTCGATCGCCTCGCGGAGCACGTCGACGAGGAAGTCGGGGAGGAAGCGCTCCGGGGGGTGGACGTCCATCACGACCGCGTGCGTCTCGCCGCAGTCGCACGCGAACTCGCGCATCCCGAGATCCAGATCGCCGACGCCGATCGTCTCTCCGCACGGCAGCTCCAGCGTGTTCTCATCGCCACCGGGGACGCGCGGCTGGGACATGGGCGCACTTGGCCGCTCACGGGATTAAAAGGCGCGGAACGGAACGACTCGCCGGCGACCTCGGACACGGGCAGCCCGCCGCGGACGGCGCGACGTCAGTCCGCCGCGGGCGGCGTCCCGAGGTACGCGTCGTTGATCTCGTACTCGCCGTCGTCGTTCTCTATCAGGTACTCGCCGTAGTAGGGGACGCGGTTCGCGACGACCGCCTCGAACGTCTCGGCTATCTCCTCGCGGGTCATCTCGCCCATCGACCGGAGGTCGTCGTTGCGGTTGAGACACCCCTTCAGGTACCCCTCGTGCGTGACGCGCACGCGGCCGCAGTTCGCACAGAACTCCTCGTTTTCGACGGGGTCGACGATCTCGACCATGCCGCCGCCCGCTCCATCAGCGTCCTCGCCGACGAAGTACCGCTTGCGGTCGTGCATCTCGCGGTGCTCGACGCGGTCGGCCTCCGCCGCGAGCCAGTCGTGGACGCGCCCGATGTCGATGTTCCACTCGGGCTTGCCCGTCAGCTCCGGCATGTACTCGATGAGCTGGAGCTGGAGTCCCTCGTTGTCGGCGACGTGCTCGACCATCTCCTCGACGTAGCCCGCGGTGTGCGAGAACACGACCATGTTGAGCTTTACGGGGTCGAGTCCGGCGTCGACGGCGGCTTTCACGCCTTCTAACACCTGCTCGTACGCGCCCGATTTCGTCACCTCGGCGAAGTCGTCGGGGTCGAGCGCGTCCTGCGAGACGTTCACCCGGTCGAGTCCGGCCGCCTTCAGGTCCGCGGCGCGCCCCGGCAGGAACGTCCCGTTGGTCGTCATCGACACCTCCATCGACTCCGGCGTGCGCTCGATTATCTCCTCTAGATCCTGTCGCAACATCGGCTCGCCGCCGGTGAACTTCACGGAGTCGACGCCGTACCCCTCGACGACCTCCAGGAATCGAACCACGTCGTCCGCGCTCATCTCCGATTCGCTCGGCTCCATCGGGCCGCGCGTGTCGCCGAGCCCCTCGTTGTGACAGTAGACGCAGTCGAAGTTACACCGGTCGGTAAGCGAGATCCGCACCCCTGTCACCTCCCGTCCGAAGTCGTCCGCGAGCGGCCCGTTCATGTTCACACGAACCCGCTGGGATCGCTTAAATATCTGGTTCGATCGGCGGGTGAGGAAACCGAATTCGGTTATCTTCTCCCGCCGTCGTCGACGCCGACAGCCCCCAGCGCCTCCCGCGCGTACGCTGTCACCACGTACCCGAACACGACCGCGACGAGCGCGAGCGACCCCCACACGAGCGCGGCGAACGCGGTCGGTCCGAGCGTTGCGAGCACGGGCGGCGTCACGCCTCCACACCCCCGTCGGTCCGCTCGGCCGCGTCGTCGCCGTCGGTGGGTCTGGTGCCTCTCTCGTCGCCGCCCTCAGCGGTCACGTCGCCGTCGCCGCTCTCCGCGACCACGCCCCCGTCGGTCATCGGGCTATCGAGTCGTCGGATCTCCGCGCCGAGGGTTCCGAGATCGGCCTGTTCGCCGCCGACGACGTGAGCGACCGCGGTGGCGGCAGTTGAGACGATCGTCGCGCCGGCGAACGAGACGAGGAACGACGGGGTCGGCGTCGGAATCGGGAGCGCCGCGAGCGCCGGGGCGAACTGCGGAAAGTACGCGATGCCGACCGCCAGCCCGACGAGGCTGGCGGCGACCGCGCCGCGGTCCGAGAGGCTCGTCGACCAGAGGCCGGCGAGGAACGGGACGAAGACGGCCGCCGCGACGAGGTCCGCGGTGAGGAACAGCGCGAGCACGCTGTACCCCTGCGCGCCGACGACGGCCGCGCCGACCGCGACGAGCGCGGTGAGCAGGCGACCGGCGCGACCGAGCGTTCGCCCCTCGGCGTCGACCACCCGCGCGAGGTCGACGGTGACGAGGCTCGCGATGGCGTTACACATCGTGTCGGCGGAGCTGGCGACGAGAAGCACCGCGAGGACGACGACGGACAGCGCCACCCACTCCGGGAACGCCTCGACCACGAGGAGGAAGAAGGCGACCGACGCGCCGCCGTCGGCGGTGAGCCCGAGCGCCGCGGAGGCGATCCCGAACAGCCCCGCGAGCAACACCAGCGGGATCACGGCCACCGCCGCCACGACGAACCCGCGGCGAACCGACTCGTCGTCGCGCGCGGCGTACACGCGCTGCCACACGCCCTGATTCAGCATGTTCGCGCCGAGCACCGCGAACGCGACGTACACGCCGAAGGCGACGCCCGGTCCGAACGTCGGGTCGAGAAGCGTCGGGTCGGCCGACGTCGCTGCGGCGTGGAGCGACCCCGCCCCGCCGAGCGCGAGGACCGCTCCGGCGAAGCTCACCGCCAGAAGCGGCAAGATCACGATCGCCTGAAGCGTGTCCGTGAACACGCTGGCGACGAGGCCGCCGTACGCAGTGTACAGCAGGACGAACCCGCCGATAAGCGCCGCAGTGTACGCCTGTGGCACCTCGGCGACGAGCGAGAGCGCGGCCGCCACGCCGGTCAGCTCGGCGGCGAGGAACACGGACATGTAGAAGATCGAGACGGCGACCACGAGCGCGTACATCGAGCGCCCGTACCGCGCGAGCGCGAACTCCGTCAGCGAGTGGCCCTCGGGGAGCAGCTTCCGGACGCGCAGGCCGACGGGGACGAAAAGCAGGAACGGCACCGCGCTCCCGATTGCGTAGCCGAGCACCGCGGGGAGGCCGCCGAACGCGGCACCGGCCTCTGCGGGGGCAAGCAGGATCCACGCGCCCATCACGCTAGCGACGAGGGTGGCCGTCGTGGCCGCCGGACCGGTCGTCGACCGCGCAGTGACGTAATCGTCGAGCGTGCGAACGCGCCCGCGGGCGTGGAGCACGCCCGCTACGGTGAACGCTCCCAGCGCGACGACGGTGACCGCCAGCGCGAGCTCGGTCGAGACCATCAGATCTCCTCCGTCGCGTACGCGGCGTCGAAGAACGCGACTTCGAGCGAGACGGTTCGATCGAACAGCTCGGCGACCCGCTCGCGCCGCCGCGGGGACAGCGACGCCCCGACGCGGTCGAGCTCCGAACGCAGGAAGTCGACGAACGACGCGAACGGCGGCGCGGCGTGCAGTTCGATCCACTCGTCGAACAGCGGGTCGGCCGGTCGGTCGGTCGCCTCTCGGCTCGCCCACGCGAGGTAGACCCACTCCGCGGGCACGAGCACGGCCAGCGTCTCGGCGTATCCCCCCTCGCGGCGGGCGCGGCCGAGCAGGTCACGGAACGCCGCGGTCGGCTCCGCGAGGTCCGGGTCGGTCCGGTCTCGCTCCGGAACGTCGTGCGCGTCGAACGCGCGCTCGAAAAAGTCGTTTTCGGCGTCGGTGAGCGTGTCGAGGAACGCGACGTAGCGGCGGCGCGCGTCGGCCGACGGCGCGTCTGCGAGCGCGACGGCGAACGCCGCGGTCAGCTCCTCGACGACCGCGTAATCCTGTACGACGTATCGCGCGAACGCGTCGCCGTCGAGGGTTCCGGCTCCCAATTCGCGGGTGAACCGGTGGTCGGTCGCCGCACGCCACTCGTCTTCGACCCCGTCGCGGAGCGTCGCGGTGAGGCGGTCGCTCACGCCGCCCACCCCTCGTCGGCGTACGCCATCTCCCAGAAGGCCAGTTCGAGGCGGGCGCTCGTCAGGAACGCCTCCCGCATCTCGTCGCGGTAGCCGGGCCGGGCGGCCGCGCGGTCGTCGACCAGATCGCGCAGGGCCGCCGTCTCCGCCCGGAACGCCTCGCTCGTGTACGTCTCGATGAACGGCGTGTACCGGTTGTCGCCCTCCGCGATCTCGGCCATGTGTTCGGCGACGTCGAGGTACCCCTGCATGCACGGGAACAGCGCCGCGACGGCGACCGGGACCGGCCGCTCGTGAGCCGTGCGGACGAGGAAGCTCGTGTACGCCTCGCAGGTCGGCGTCTTTTCAGTCTCCGCGAGGTCGGCCTCGCTCACGCCGTACTTCGCCGCGAACGACCGGTGGAGGTCGAGCTCCTCGGAGAGCACGGCGTCGGCCCCGCCCAAGAGCGTCGCCATCGCCGATTCGTCTCGCGCCTTCGCGCCCGCCACGGCGTAGGTCCGCGCGTAGTCGAACAGGTACCGGTAGTCCTGTTCGAGCCACCGCCGGAACGCGACCGGATCGAGGTCGCCCGCGGCCAGTTCCGTGACGAACGGATGGTCGAGCTGTGCGGCCCATATCTCCGCGCCCGCGTCGAGCAGATCGTCGCTGAACGCCATGGGTACCCGTTGTATTAGCGACTAATATAACTAATGTATACCACTCGCGCCGTTCGGTCTCTCCCGGCCGCTTCTAGTCCACGCTCCGTCGGACCCTTTTAGGAGTCGGCCCGCGTCGGGTCCGCCATGTCGCTGCAGCTGCCGAGCGAGATCGTCGTCGAGCGGTTCCTTCCCACCGTTCGCGTGTTACTCGCGCGCGCGCTCGACGAGCGCGGATTCACCCAACAGGAGATCGCCGATCGGCTCGGCGTCACGCAGGCGGCGGTGAGCCGCTACGTGAGCGGCGACGCCGCGATCGAATCGCGGATCGCGGAGGACCCCCACACGCGTCGGACGATCGAGACCGTCGCGAACGGGTTCGAAGCCGGAGATATCGACGAGTACGAGGCGCTCGCGGAGCTGTCGGCGCTGGTCGACGAACTCGAGGACCGAGGACCGATCTGCGCGATACACGAGGAGGAGATGCCGGCGCTCGCCGGGCTCGGCTGCGATCTGTGCGTCCGCGGCGACGACGACCGAATTCGAGCCGAGCGCGAGGTGCTCGCCGACGTCCGGAAGGCCGCGCGGCTGTTCGCCCGAACCGAGGGGGCCGCCCGCGTCGTGCCCAACGTCGGGACGAACGTCGGCACCGCTCTCCCCGACGCGACCGACCACGCGGACGTCGCCGCGATTCCGGGTCGTATCTACGAGATGGACGGCCGCGTCGAGGTCCCGGCGAACCCCGAGTTCGGCGCGTCCCGTCATGTGGCCGGCACCGTCCTCGCGGCATTCGGCGTCGACCCGTCGGTGCGGGCCGCGATCAACGTCCGGACCGACGACGCGCTGCTCGACGCCGCGCGCGAGCGGGGGTTCGATCCGCTCCGGGTGGACGCCGACTACGACGACCGGGACCGACGGCTCCGCGAGCGGTTCCGCGAGGACGGCGTCCGGCCAGTCGTGTACCACGAGGGTGCATTCGGCATCGAACCTGTCACCTACGTGCTCGGATCGACCGCCGTCGACGCGGTCCGGCGGCTCGCCGATCTGATTCCGCCCGGCCGCTAGATCCCCGCCGACCGCCCGATGCGCGGCCGCCGCTCACACCTCGACGACCAGTCCGTCTCTCGCGACCTCGACTTCGCCGGAAAAGCCGGCGTCTCTGACGCTCCGTGCCATCTCGCGCTCGCGGCCCCCGGTGTGCGGATACAGGTGCGAGAGCAGCAGGCGGCCGACGTCGGCGTCGGCGAAGGCCCGACCCAGTTCGGTCGGGTTCGGGTGGTTCGACACGTCGGTCCCGTCGGGGAACGAGCAGTCGTGGACGACCACCTCGCTTCCGTCGGCGAACGACGCCATCCCGGCGAACGCCTCCGTGTCGCCCGATATCGCGAGCGGTCCGGTTTCACCCGGCGCGTCGACGCTCGGCGGCGAGAACCGGTAGGCGAGGCCGTCCATCGAGTGGCGGGTCTCGCGGGCCGCGACGCCGAAGCCGGCCGCCGAGAACGACCGCGCCGCGGACACCTCTCGGACCGACAGGTCGATCCGACCGTCGAGGTACTCGTGGACGTCGAACAGCCCGTCGACGAGGGTTTTCGTCCCGGTCGGCCCGACGACCTCCAGGTGGTCCGCCCCGGCGAGCCACCGGGCCTTCACGAGCGGTAACAGCGCCGCGACGTGGTCGAGGTGATGGTGCGTCAAGAGCACGGTCGAGACCCCCTCGTAGCCGGGATCGGTCTCCGCGAGTCGGTGGAGGACGCCCTCGCCACAGTCGACGAGCAGCCGTCGGTCGCCGTCGGTGAGGAGGTAGCCGGCCTGCGCGCGGTCCGGGACCGGCATCGCGCTGCCGGAGCCGAGCACGGTGAGTTCCATGCCTCGACCGAGGCCATAGCCGCCTAAGTGCTCCACGGTGGGCGGTCGGGCCGACCGTTCACCCCACCGCGGGCATCCGAAAAAACGAACCTGATAATCGGAGACGAGGGTACATATATCGATTCGCAACTCCGGTCTCTATGGGCAGTCAGGGTGTGGCCATCGACGACGACGTGCGCGCGACGGTGCAGGGAGAGGAACTCTTGGACGACCTCGGTGTCGACGACGCGGAGATCGCTCGGCGGAAGCGTCATACGCGGTTCGGCGAGGACGACGAAGCGCGGCTCGAATCGATCGCGGACGACCTCGATCCGGTCGCCGACGACATCGTAGACGACTTTTATGAACACATCGGCGAGGACCCCGAGATAGCGCAGATACTCGACCGTTCGTCGATGCCGATGCCGGCGCTCGTCGCGGGGCAGCGCCGTTACCTCGACCGGCTCGTCGCCGGCGAGTACGGTCGCGACTACTTCGCCGACCGCGCCCGCGTCGGGCGGCTGCACGACCTCCTCGGGCTCGGCCCCGCGGCGTACCTCGGACAGTACTCGGTGTACTACGAGGAGCTGTTCGACGTGCTCGCCGAGCGGGCGGTCGCGGGCCGCGGCGAGCGCGCCGACGCCGACGCCGTCAGCGACGGCGGCGTCGACGCTGTGGACGGGACGAGCGGTGGACCGAACGCCGCGGCGGGGGTGGCCGACGCCTCCGCCGCCGAAACGCCGACCCAACCGGACGCCGCCGAGGCGGTCGAGACGTTCAAGCGCGAGGCGCTGTCGGTGCTCAAGGCGTTCTTGCTCGACCAGCAGCTCGCGATCGACACCTACGTCGACTCCTATGCCGCGGAGGCCGAGCGAGAGGCGCGCCAACAGCGCGAACTCGCCCGCAACGTGGGCGAGCAGATCGGCGAGCCGGCGCGAGCGCTCAGAGAGTCGACGGCGGAGGTCGCGGCGGAGAGCGACCGGATCGACGGCCTCGCGCGCGAGCAGTCGGAGCGGATGGACCAGCTCTCACGGGAGGCAAACGAGATGACGGCGACGGTCGAGGAGGTGGCGGCGACGGCGGACGAGGTCGCGACGACGAGCGACGACGCGGCCGATATCGCCGGCGAGGGCGTTGCCGCGGCCGAGGAGGCCGCAGACGCCATGGACGAGATCGAGGCGGCCACGGCGGAGGTGCGCGCGGAGATGGACCGGCTGCAGGCGCGCGTCGACGAGATTCGCGGCGTCACCGACGTGATCGGTGACGTCGCGGACCAGACAAACCTGCTCGCGCTGAACGCCTCTATCGAGGCGGCGCGGGCCGGCGAGGCCGGGTCGGGGTTCGCGGTCGTCGCGGACGAGGTGAAATCGCTCGCGCAGGACGCGAGCGACCACGCGGCCGACATCGAGGAGACCGTCGATGAGGTGGCCGAGAGCGGCGACTCGACGGTCGCCGAGCTCGAACGGACCGCGGACCGCGTCGAGACGGGGACAGAGCGGGTCGACCGCGCGCTCGACCGGCTCGCGGAGATCGAAGACGCGGTCGTCGACGCGTCGGACGGGGTCGCCGAGGTGTCGGAGGCGATGGACTCGCAGGCCGCCTCCGTCGAGGAGGTGGCCGCGATGGTCGACGAGTCGGCCGACTCCGCCGAGGCCGTCGCCGACGGCGCAAGCGAGATCGCAACCGCGACCGGCCGCCAGCGCGAGCGGGTCGCGGAGATCGCTGACGCTGCGGACGACCTCGCCGAGTGACGGTCCGGGACGGTGGCCCATCCCACCGCCACGGTTAGCCTTGGCCCATCCCACCGCCACGGTTAGCCTTGGCCCATCCCACCGCCACGGTTAGCCTTGGCCCATCCCACCGCCACGGGCTGCCTCTCCGCCCCGGCCCGCCGGACCAGTGTGTAGCCGACTCGTTATTTGATCAGGAACACGGGGACAGTCGCGTCGTCTGCGACGCGGTCCGAGACGCTCCCGAGCGACTGGATCCGCTCGCGCGGTGACTTCCCTTCGGGGCTCAAGACGATCACGTCGATCTCGTTTTCCTCGGCGTACGCGACGATCTCCGTGTCGGGCGTCCCCTCGACGACGTGCGTCTCCGCGTCGAGTCCGGCCTCGCGAGCGTGGTCGGCGACGCGTGCGACCGCCGCGTCGCCCTGTGATTCGAGGTCTGCGACGATCTCGTCGTGGAGGTCGCCGGAGTTCGCGGTGACGATCCGGCGGTCGACGACGTACAGCGCGTGGACCGTCGCATCGTGGTCGCTCGCCAGTCGCACCGCGTGGTCGAGCGCTCGGTCGACTGCCTCGCTACCGTCGGTCGGCACCAGGATGTCGTCGTACATACTCCCCGATTCGATCCGGGGGCAAATAACGGTACGCCAACGGGCCCGTCCTGCGGGAAGATCGGCCGGGGAAAACCACTATCGGGATGCGGCGGCCACACAGACCATGCCGACCGAAACCGAACGAATGCTCGCCGGCGAGCCGTACGACCCCACCGATCCGGCCCTCGTCGCCGACCGCGAGCGCGCTCGCGGGCTCGTCCGCCGGTACAACGCGACGACCGAGGCGGAACGCGATCACAGACGGACGCTCCTCGACGAACTGTTCGACGCTGGCGGCGGCGACGCCGTCGTCGAACCGCCGTTCCGCTGTGACTACGGCTACAACGTCGCCGTCGGCACCGACTTCTTCGCGAACTTCGGCTGCGTGTTCCTCGACGTCACCCCGATCCGCTTCGGCGACCGTTGTCTGCTCGGTCCCGGCGTCCATGTGTACACGCCGACGCACCCGATCGACCCCGACGAGCGCGCGACGGGACGCGAGCGCGGAGAGCCGGTGACCGTCGGCGACGACGTGTGGATCGGCGGCCGCGCCGTCGTGACGCCCGGCGTGACGATCGGCGACGGAGCGGTCGTCGCGGCCGGCTCCGTCGTGACGAGCGACGTGCCGGAGCGCGTCGTCGCGGGCGGGAACCCGGCACGGGTGATCCGGGAGATTTCCGACGACGCGCCTACATCCAGTTAAGCCGAGCCGAGCGAACCGAGCGCGTCGGCGAGCGGGGCGGCGACGCTGACGACGCTACACCCGCGCTCTATCGTGTCGGTCCCGACGAGCCGATCGACGCCCGCGCTCCGGAGCTTCGTCACGGCGTTGGCCGCGAGCATGGGGTGGACGCAAGCGGCGATCACGCCCGCCGCGCCGCGGTCGGTCAACACCGAGACGGACTCGCTCATGGTCGATCCCGTGGCGACGATGTCGTCGACGACGACCACGTCGCGGTCGGCGACGGGCGCGTCCGACGGCGAGACCTCGACCGCGCCAGTGTCACGGTCGCGGTGCTTCTCGAAGTAATCGACCGCACCGGTGCCGTGGGCGTCCCGGACCGTCTCTGCGATGTCGACCGCGCCCTCGTCGGGCGCGAGAAACAGCGGGTCGGCGAGGTCGGCAGGGAGCGGGTCGGCGAGGACGGCCGCGGCGTCGACGATGTCCACGGGCACGTCGTAGAACGCCGCGACGTCCCGTTCGTGGGGGTTGACGAGGACGACGCGGTCGGTCCCGGTCGAGATCGCGCGCGCCATCGCGCGCGCCGAGACGGGCTCGCCGTCGGCGAACGACCGGTCCTGTCGCGCGTATCCCATGTACGGGACGACGGTGGTCACGTCCGTCGCGCCCGCCTCGCGGACGGCGTCCTGTAGCTGGAGGAGTTCGACCCACGCGGCGTCGGAGTCGGTCGCGGCGACGACTGTCGCCGACTCGGCGTCGAAGTTGGGGACCGCGGCGAGCGACTCGCCGTCCGGGAACCGGTCGTACGTCGGCGTCGCGAGCCGTTCCCCCGTTTTCTCCGCGAGCGCGGCCGCGAGGAGCTGTGAGCTGGATCCGGGTACGATCATGGTCGCCCGTATCCCGTCACCGGTAAACCAGTTTCTGTACACCGCCGGCACGGCGGCTCCGCTGACGGCCGACACCGAGCGAGCCAGACGTTCGCACACGCCAGCGATCCACGCACCGGCCTCACAGGGGCGGATATTTACGCGTTGGACGGGTACGACGCGATAATGAGCGAATCCGGAGATCCGGTCGGTCTCCCCTGTCCGGCGTGCTCGCCGGGCGAGGAGACCGTCCACGAGGTGTTACGCCCCGGCGGACAGGCGACCGTCCGCTGTACCGACTGCGACCACACGTACAAGACCGAAATCCCGGACGAAGAGACCGTCGACCTGACGATCGTCGTCTCACAGGACGGCGAGTCGTTCACGACGCGGATGGACGTGCCCGCGGACACTTACGTCGCGACCGGCGAGGAGTTCGTCGTCGACACCGACGACGCGCTGATGCAGGTTCGCGTCACCGGGATCGAGGTCGGCCCCGAACAGCGCGTCGAGGAGGCGGACATCGAGGACGTCGAGACGCTGTGGACGCGCGCGGTCGACAACGTCGCCGTCGCGGTGACGCTCCACCCGAAGGACGGCACCGCGGACCAGACGCGGTCGCTGCGCGTGAACGTCCCCGGCGACTACGAGTTCACCGTCGACGAGACGGCGGAGTTCGGCGAGGAGGAGTTCACCGTCGAAGGGCTTCAGATCCGCGAGGACGCCCCCGAGTACCGCCACGAAAAGCTCGACCACCCGGGCGACTTCGCGTATGCCAAGGACCTCAAGCGCGTGTACGCTCGCGACGAGAGTCTGACGGCGTGGTCGGCGTGGTGATATCTCCGACGGCGGCGCGGTGACGGAATCAGTGCGGTACGCGACGTGCGGCGAGCGACCAGCCCGACATCGTGCCACGCGTCCTCACAAAAGGCTGCAAGCGCTGCCAGCAAAGTGTAGTTATTAATCATGCGGATCGTTCGGTCACGTATGGCAGAGATAGCCATCGAGTACGCCGCCGGCAGTCGCCTCCAGCCGGAGGCCGAGACGGCCCGCCGCCTGATCGACTCGTACCTCGGTGATCGGCCCGACGTCGACGCGGTGACGCTTTCGCCCTCCAGCGACTCCGTGTTCTGTGTCAGCGTCGAAGGCGACCGCATCTGGTGTACGGACCCCCGCGAGTGGATCGACGCGATGGAGGCGGTCACCGCCGCGCGGCGACGCCTCTCCGAGGTCTCGTGAGCACGGGGCCGTCCCCGTTCACCGCTCCGCCGCGCTGCCCGCGTGCGCGAAGACGAACTCCCGGAGGAGCTTCCCGCCCAGCGCCGCCGCTTGCCCGTCGTCGCGGTCATTCACCTCGACGATGTCGAAGCCAGCGGCGCGCGGCGCGACCGTCCGAACCAGATCGCGGACCGCACGCGGCGTCAGTCCGAACGGTTCCATCGTCCCCGTTCCCGGCGCGAACCCGGGATCGAGGCCGTCGATGTCGATCGAACAGTACACGGACTCGCCGGCGAACGGATCGGCGTCCCCCTCGCCGAGCGCGTCGATCCACTCGCGTGAGTCCTCGGGGGCGACCACGGTCACGTCGGCGTCTGCAGCGCGGTCCCACTCGGCCTCGGAGCCGGTGCGCGCGCCGACGATCACGGCGCGGTCGACGCCGAGGTCGTCGAGGGCGCGCCGCGTGACGCACGCGTGGTTCAGCGGGTTCCCGTCGTAGGCGTCTCGCAGGTCGAGGTGGGCGTCACAGACGACGAGCACGTCCGGGTCGGTCGCGTCGACGCCCGCGTGCGTGACGGTGTGTTCGCCGCCGACGAGAAGCGGGATGGCGTCGTCGTAGACGACGCTCCTGAGTTCGGCAGCGAGGTGGTCGAGGTACGCCTCGACGTCGTCCCACGGCCGCACGTTCCCGGCGTCACAGACGCCGTGAGCGGAGAAGTGACTCGCCGTTTCGCGGTCGTAGTCGTCGAACGTCTCGGCGAACCGCCGGACTCGGTCCGGTCCGAACCGGGTGCCCGGCTGAAAGGTGGTCGTGGCGTCGAGGGGAGCGCCGACGACCACGTAGGAAGCAGCCTCGCGATCGGTCGTCGCTCCCGGAAACATCGGCCTCGATTACCCGACGACTTTCCGCTGGCCCTCGTACTCTAAGTACTCGATGTTGTCGTCAGAGGAGAAGTCCTCGTCCTCGGGGATGCGCATCGTGAACGTTTCGTAGGTGTCCAGATCCATGACCTGCGCGTCGTCACCGGAGACGGAGACGACCTGTCCCTGTTTCCGCTGGATGATCGGCACCCAGACCTTCGCGTCGACGGGCTGGGAGAGCGAGCGCTTCTTCTCGTCGAAGACGCCCTTCCCCTCGACGCGGGCCTTGGCGCTCCCGTGTTTTCCGGGCTTGGCGGTGCTGTAGTGATTGATCTTGCAGGGCGAGTCGTCCATCATGACGTAGCTGCCCTCCTGTAGTTCGCGAACCTGCTTCTGCTCTCGCGGCATGCGCGAACCTTCCTCCGGCGCGGGTATAAACGGTTTGGAACGCCGCCGCGACCGTTCTCGTCGTCAGGGGTCGAGTTCGTCGACGTACGCGTCGTCTTCCTCGTTTTCGTCGTCGACGTTTCCGTCCGGCGGCACGAACGACCCCGTGTACAGGTAGCTCGCGACGAACAGCACGATGAATCCGACGCCGACCGCCGCGGTCGTCCGCACGACGATCGGGAAGTCGACCCAGTAGAAGAAGCGGTCGGAGATCGCCATCGCGATCACCGCGAGGAACAGCAGCTTCTGCTCGTCCGTCGGGTCTCGAACGAATCCGACCACGTCGGCTTTGAGCTCGCTCAACAGCCCCATCAGGCCGCACCCCCGTTCGTCGCGGTCCCTTCCTGCCGCTCGTCGATCACGCGGTCGACGCGGCCGAGCCCCTCCTCCAACTCCGCCGTCGGCAGCCCGAACCCGATCCGGAAGCGATCCGGGAACCCGAACAGGGTGCCCGGCGCGAGCACGACGCTCGCCTCCGCGACGACCGTCCGACAGAACGTCTCGGCGTCGGCGAAGCCGTTCGGCACCGTCACGAATCCGTTGACGCCGACCGGGTCGTACCAGTCGAGGCCGCGGTCCGCGACCCAGTCGGCGACGACGCCTCGGTTCGTCTCGGCGAGGTCGCGGTTCTCGGAGAGAATTCGGTCCTCGCGTCTGCCGAGCGCCTGTTCCGCGACGTGTTGGCCGACGATCGACGGGGAGATCGTCGTGTAGTCTTTCCACTGCCACGCGCGCTCCACGACCGGCTCCGGACCGACCATCCAACCGAACCGGAGCCCGGCGAGTCCGTACGCCTTCGTGAGGCTCGTCGTGGAGATCCCGTGCCGACCGTAGCTCGCGACCGGCGGTTGCGGGTCCTCCGCGAGCAGTCGGTACACCTCGTCACAGAGCAGGTACGCCCCGTGATCGACGGCGACATCGTATACCGCCCGCATCGCAGCCTCGTCGTGGTACCGACCGGTGGGATTGTTGGGGTTGTTCACAACGATAACCGCGGTGTCATCCCGGGCCGCATCGGCGACCGCGTCGGGCGAGAGCTCCCACGTCGGAGGGTCCAACTCGACGCGCGTCACCTCGCCGAACGCCTCCGGAACGGCGTGGAGCGCCTGATACGTCGGCGTCACGACGACCGCGTGGGTGCCGGTACCGACCGGGTCGTCGTCGCCTCCACCCTCCCCGATCCCCCCGTCGTCGCCGAGCAGGGACGCGAACGCGAGGAAATTCGCCTCTTGGGTGCCACAGGTGACGAGAACTTCGTCGGCGCTGCGCCCGTACCTCTCACCCACCGAGGCGCGGAGGTCGGGGTCGCCGTTCGTCGGGATGACGTAGTCGAACCGACCCGGGTCGAGGTCGAAGCGACTCGCGTCCAGCGACCGAATCCCGCTCTCGGCCAACATGATGTCGGCCTCGTGTTCGTGTTCCGCGAACCAGCGTTCAAGGCCGAACGGGTCGATGCGCATATACGACCGCTCGGTTCGGCGCGAGCATATGTGCTACGGTCTCTCGCGGCCATGACCACCGCTCGCCCGGTCAACAGAACGGCGGCCCGCGTGGCGTCCGCTGTCGCGTTCGATACCTGCCCGGCGACTGCCGGACACGGTCGTCTCAGGGGCGGTCGCTCCGATTCGACCAGTTCGTCGCGTCGGCCGCGAGGTCCCGGACTTCGCGCCGGATCTGCCCGTAGTTGTCGGCGATGTCCTGCGTGGTCACTATCCCGACCGGTTGCATCTCCTCCGTGACGACGAGCTTTTTTACACTCTCCGAACGCATGCGGTCTGTCGCGGTCCGGAGCGTCGCAGACGGCCGGATTGTCACGACCGGGCTGGTCATCGCCTTCCGTAGCGGAATGGTCGAAAGCGGCTCGTCGGCGGCGTATCCCGCGTAGAGCACGTCGGCCTCGGTCGCGATCCCCGCCGGTGTCCGCCCGTCGGTGACGATCACGCTCCCGACTCGGTTCCGGAGCATCCGCTCCGTCGCCTCCCTGACGGACGCGCCGACGTCGCAGGTGACCAACTCCGTCGACATCACCTCCTCGACGATCATACGCGCCCGTACTCGCGGCGCGCACTTGGTCGTACGGGTCGCGCCGAGCGTCGCCTCTCGGCTCGGTCTCACCCGCCGACCCCACGACGCGCCCTTTAACCGGCTCCCTCGCGCAGAGAAGCACATGTTCGAAGACCGGCCGGACCGCGACGCCGAGGTCGTCCTCGTGGGACGCTCGAACGTCGGCAAGTCCACGCTGATGCGCGAACTGACGGGTCACGACTTCTCGACCGGCGGCAAGCCGGGAGTGACCCGCCAGCCGAACCACTTCGACTGGGCCAGCGAGGGGTTCATGTTCACCGACCTGCCCGGGTTCGGTTTCATGTCGGGCGTCGAAGACGAGCGCCGCGAGCAGATCAAGACGGACATCGTCCAGTACCTAGAGGAGAACGCGGAGCACATCCTCGCGGGCGTCGTCGTGATGGACGGGAAAGCCGCGGTCGACATCATCGACCGCCACGCGGAGCGCGGGAACGTCCCGCACGACGTGGAGATGTACGGGTTCCTCGAAGACGTGGGCGTGGAACCGATCGTGGCCGTGAACAAGACCGACAAGATCGACGACCTCGACGAGCGGCTCGACGAGATCTGCGACCGACTCGGACTGTTTCCGCCGTGGCAGCAGTGGTCCGACCGGATCGCCCCGATCTGCGCGAAACGCGGCGACATCGAGGCGCTGGAGGAGTGCCTCAGAACACGCTTTCACGAGCACAACCGGGACGACCTGTTGAAGTTCGTTTCGTAGGGGTTTGCGGGTTCGGCTCCGCCGAACGCCTCGCGTTCTGTCACTCACGGACAGAGACCGGTCGGGGCGTGTCAGACAGAGACCGGTCGGGGCGTGTCAGACAGAGACCGGTCGGGGCGTGTCGGGATCGACGCCAGCGTACGGCCGATCTCACTGATCTCGCTGATCTCGCTCACCCTCAACCGTGAGTCGTCTTCGGCCCCACAAGCTTATCCCCGGCCTCGCCGTGGCCTCGGACATGACTACGCCACTCGCCGAGAGCGCAGCGTCGACGCCCCTTCAGGCCGGGATCCTCGCCAGCCCGACCGGACAGTTGCTCGCTGCGCTCGTCGCCGCGGCGATCGTGATCGTCCTCGGGAAGTTCGTGTTGAAGCTCGCGTGGCGACTCGTCACGATCGGTATCGTCGTCGTCGCCGCCGTCTACCTGCTGACGGTCCTCGGCGTCATCTGAGGCGGTGAGAACGGCACAACATCTGAGGCAACGAAAACACGAAAAAGAACACGCGGACGCGCCGCCGGTCGCTACCGACCGGCGGCTCCGGAGCCGGCTTACTGGAACGCCGCGCCGGGCTCGGCTTCCGTGCGGTCGACGTCCGACCGCTTGAACTGCTTTTCTATCTCCTCGTAGCGCTCCCGCGTCTCGGGAGTGACGCTTGGGTTCACCTCTCGGAGGGCGTCCTCGAAGTGCTGCATCGTCACGCGGACGTTGCCGACCGACTCGCCGACTTCCTCCTGCGAGACGCTGCCGATGAACTCCCGCGAGGCGTTCATCGACGCCTCACGGGCGACGGCCTCGATGTCGGCTCCGACGTACCCCTCCATCTTGCGGGCGAGCGTGTCGAGGTCGACGTCGTCGGCCAGCGGCTTGCGCCGGGTGTGGACCGCTAGGATCTTCCGGCGCGCCTCCTCGTCCGGCACGGGGACGTGGACGTGGCGGTCCAGGCGTCCGGGCCGGAGCAGCGCGGAGTCGATCAGGTCCGGACGGTTCGTCGTCGCGATGACGACCACGTCCTCCAGCGATTCGAGCCCGTCGAGTTCCGTCAGCAGCTGGGAGACGACGCGCTCGCCGACGCCGGAGTCGCCCGAGTTCGTCCCGCGCTCGGTCGCGATCGAGTCAATCTCGTCGAAGAACACGATGGTCGGCGCGTTCTCGCGGGCCTTGCTGAACACTTCGCGGACGCCCTTCTCGGACTCGCCCACGTACTTGTTCAAAAGCTCAGGCCCCTTGATCGAGATGAAGTTCGACTCGCTCTCGTTGGCGACGGCCTTCGCGAGCAGGGTCTTCCCCGTGCCCGGCGGGCCGTACATCAGCACGCCCTTCGCGGCCTGCATGTCGAGTTCCTCGAACACCTCGGGGTACTCGAGCGGCCACTGGATCGTCTCGCGGAGCCGCTCTTTCGTGTCGTCCAAGCCGCCGACTTGATCCCAGGTGACGTCGGGAACCTCCACGAACACCTCGCGCAGCGCGGAGGGCTCGATCCCCTTTATCGCCTCCTTGAAGTCGCTCTCGGTGACTTGGATGGAGTTCAGCACGTCCGCGTCGATCTCGTCGCTCTCTAAGTCGAGTTCGGGGCGGATGCGCCGAAGCGCGTGCATCGCGGACTCCTTCGCCAGCGATTCGAGGTCGGCTCCGACGAAGCCGTGGGTGTTCTCGGCGTACTCGTCCAAGTCGATGTCCTCGACCAGCGGCATGTTCCGCGTGTGGACCTGCAGGATCTCCTTGCGGCCGTCGCGGTCGGGGACGCCGACCTCGATCTCGCGGTCGAAGCGACCGCCGCGCCGGAGCGCGGGATCGATGGCGTCGACGCGGTTCGTCGCCCCGATGACGACGACCTCGCCGCGCTCTTCGAGCCCGTCCATGAGCGAGAGCAGCTGGGCCACGACGCGCCGTTCCACGTCGCCGCCGGCCTCCTCGCGCTTGGGGGCGATGGAGTCGAGCTCGTCCATGAAGATGATCGAGGGCGCCTCCTCCGAGGCCTCCTCGAACACGTCACGGAGCTGCTCTTCCGACTCCCCGTAGTACTTCGACATGATCTCCGGGCCGGAGATTGTGTGGAAGTTCGCGTCGATCTCGTTGGCGACGGCCTTCGCGATCAGCGTCTTCCCCGTGCCCGGCGGGCCGTGGAGCAAGACACCCTTCGGCGGGTCGATGCCGAGCCGCTTGAACAGCTCCGGGTGTCGCATCGGCAGCTCGATCATCTCGCGGACCTGCTCAAGCTCGCTGTCGAGCCCGCCGATGTCCTCGTAGGTTACGTCCGGCCCCTCGCCGGTCCCGTCGGGACCCTCGCCGCGTTCCGCTATCTCCTCGGCGGCGACCTCTGAGATCGAGATATCGGTCTCGTCGGTGATGACGACGGTGCCGCCGGGGTGGGTCTCGGCGATCTTCATCGGCACCGCCTGCGACTGACCGCCCATCAGGCCGAAGCCCATCGAGGTGCGGATCGTCTGTCCCTCGGTCACCGGCTGTCCGGAGAGCTTGTCGCGGATGAACGGCGCGATCTGACCGCGCACCCGAAGCTGGCTCGGGAACGCGATGGTGACCGACTCCGCCCGCGAGACATCGACGGACTCGACCGTCACGCGGTCGTCGATCCCGACGTTCGCCTCCTGACGGAGCCGACCGTCGATACGGACGACGCCCGTGCCGTCGTCTTCGGGGTAGCCGGGCCAGACGCGAGCGATCGCGGCTCCGTCCTGACCCTCGACGCGGACGATGTCGCCGCCGGAGAGCCCTAACTCGTCGGCCGCGACACGGTCGATAGCCGCGAGCCGACGCCCGGCGTCCTTCTGTTTTAGCGGTCTGACGGTGAGTTTCATCGGTCGCCCTCCACCGTGATCACGCCGTTTGCGACCGAGACGGACTCGGCCGTTCCGGGCAAGTCGAACTCGGACTCGACCGGCTCGCCGGACCCCTCGATCACGACGATCGCCGTCTCGCCGACGGTGTCGACTGAGACGTTCTCGGCGTCGACGCCCAGATCGGCGGCGACGACCCACTCGTCCTCATACTCGTACCGACGAAGCAGCGCGCCGTCGCCGGCCGATTGGGTCTGTTGGTGATTCATCCTAACAACAAGTTAGGCGCAGAAGTATTTAAGCCCATCGGGTAAAATCGCACGACGTGAGTAAACGGCCGAACTATCGGTGGTGTTGCGGTTCGGAGCCGGCGGCGGAGGGAGATCGGGGTTTCTGACTCCACTCGGTGGTGGACGCTTATGGGTCGTCGCACAGGAGAGGCGAGTATGCAGCGCGTCACGCATCACGGTCGCGGGACGGCCTACCGCGCCTCCGGCCGCGGCGGCGGTCCGGGGGTCTGTTTCATCCACGGAAGCGGCGGAACGAAGGGAGTCTGGAAGGCGCAGGCTCGCGCGAGCGACCGGTTCCGGACCGTCGCGCTCGATTTGTCCGGCCACGGCGACAGCGACGACGTGGACACGGCGGCGGGAACCGAGACCCTCGCCGCGTACGCGGACGACGTCGTCGCCGTCGCAGCGGCGACGGGAGCGACCGTGCTCTGTGGCAACTCGCTCGGCGGGGCCGTGGCGCTGCGGGTCGCGCTCGACCGCGATTACGCGCTCGACGGACTGGTGCTCGCGGGCACGGGCGCGACACTCGGCGTAACGCCGGAGCTTCTGGACGCGCTTTCGACCGACTTCGACCGGGCGATCGATTACCTACACGAGCCTGACCGCCTCTTTCACGACGCGCCGCCGGAGTACGTCGAACGGTCGCGCATCGCCATGCGCGAGTGCGGCCGCGAGGTCACGGAGCGCGATTTCCGGACCTGCCACACCTTCGACGTCCGCGAGCGCCTCGGCGAGGTCGCCGTTCCGTCGCTCGCGGTCGTCGGCGAGCACGACGCGCTCACGCCGCCCGCGTCCCACGAGTATCTCGCCGACCGGATCGACGACTGCGAGTACGCGGTGATCGACGCCGCCGCTCACCTCGCGATGCTCGAACGGCCCGCGGCGTTCAACGCGGCGCTGTCGACGTTCCTGGCGCGCGTGCACCCCTCGGCGTAGTCGTCGTCTCGGAACCGGACGATACGTGACGCAGGAAGCTACGAGAAACGGAGAACGCGGACGAAAAACGCACCGCAGAGCGCGGATCGCTGACAGAGAGCCGCGCGCTCTGCGCCTCGAAGACGGTCCACACTGGACTCATTGTGATACCGCTCGGCAACTGAACGCCGTTGATATCGGTCTCCGATATTCTCGATACTCACCCCGTGGTATGTAGTAGCAACCCACGGAATATAAAATGATCGACGCCGGGCGTGCGGGGCCAAGCGGTCCGGGTCGATAGGTGCCCGACCACTCCCGACATCGCTACCGCGTGACCCCCGATCGAACGCGTCCGAGTGCGCGGTATCAGCGCGGTACCCGGTACGCTTTCGGTGGTCGGCAGCAAGCAGTGAGCCATGGGTACCGACGGGGACGACACGAGGCGCTCCGACGACGCGGCGGGATCCGACGACGGTTCCGCGACCGCCGTCGAGGACGACTCTGCGGGATCCGGTGGTGGACCGACGACCCCCGGCGATCGATCGATCGACTCGCCACGCGCTCCGAGCGACCCCGACATTACCGATCTGCTTGCGAAACTCGACGCACTCCGCGACACCGTCGACGACCCGCACGAGCGCGAGGCGGTTCGACAGACGATCTCCCTCGTCGAACAGATGCCCGGAAGCGGGGCGTTCACCAGCCGGATCACCAAGTACACCTCGCGGGACATGGCGGAGGCGTTCGTGGGGTCGGTCCTCTTCGCGCTCCCCCTTCTCGTCGAAGGGGGCGTCTTCGAGATCGCGGCGTGGTTCGCGGCAGTCACCGTCGCCGACGTCCCCGTGCTGCTCGCGGTCCACATCGGGTTCGTCCTCCTCGTCACCGCGGGCCTGCTCTACTTCGCGGACTTCCGGCAGATCGAGGTTCGGCATCCGATCCTCGGCGTCATCCCGCGACGGTACGCCGGCGTCTTACTCGTCTCGCTCCTCACGTCGGTCGTCATGTTACTGCTGTGGGGACGGCTGCACGAGGGTGACCCGAGCGCGGTCGAGCGGATGGGACGCGTCGCGCTCGTCTGGGCGGCCGCCGCCTTCGGTGCCGGACTCGGCGACATCCTTCCGGGCGAATCACAGGGCGAGGACATCTACGACATCGACTTGGACCTCGACTTCGACCGCGGCGGTGGCAAGCGGGATGACTGACCGCTCCGGCCGGCCGGTCAGCCTCACCTGACCGCGGCGGCCCGCCGCGTGGCCGATCCGCAGTTTCCACACCTTTTTCGCCGCGGCGACCCTACGAGTGTGTATGTCAGCGTTACGCGACGCGCTCCGGGACCTCCCGGACGCGGTGTTTGCGGATCTGCTCGAATCCGACGACGGATACGTTCTCGTCGTCGACCTCCCGGGTGCAACTGCAGAGACGACTGAGGTCCTCGCGGAGGACGGGCGGCTCGTTATCGAAGGCCGACGAGAGAAGGCCGTTCCGGACGACTTCCGCTATGTGCGAGAGGACCGTCCGCTGTTCCTCGACGCCGAGTTGCCGCTCCCCGCGGACGCCGACGAAAGTGGCGCGGACGCTGAGATGGACCGCGGCGTCCTCGAAGTCACCATCCCCAAGCGGAGCGACGACGCCGCGCGCACTATCCCGATCGACGAGGGAGACGGAGACGGCTCCGACGGTGACGCCTGACGGGTGGTGACGCTGGTCAACCTTCGCGCCTACTGGCGATTCGTCGTGGTCATGCGGCAGTTCTCGCCGCTGATCGTCGCCTACTGGCGGGACCGGAAGCGGTACCTCCTGTTCGGCGGCGGCCGCGATGTCGACGCGGAGACGCAGCGAGAGCGGGCGGCGATCCTCCTCGACACCCTGCTCACGCTCGGCCCGACGTTCATCAAACTCGGGCAGCTGCTCTCGACGCGACCGGACATCCTCCCGCCCGCGTACATCGAGGTGTTGGAGGACCTCCAAGACGACGTGCCGCCCGCCCCGTGGGAGGAGTCACGGACCGTACTCGAAGACGAACTCGGCCCCGTCGACGACGTCTTCGACGATTTCGACCGCGAGTCGATAAGCGGCGCGAGCCTCGGTCAGGTGTACACGGCCCGATACGACGGCGACCCGGTCGCGGTGAAGGTCCGCCGCCCGGGGATCGAGTCGCTCGTCGAGGCGGACCTCCGGACCATCCGCTGGTCGATCCCTCTCGTCAAGCAGTTCACCGGAAGCGGGCGGGCGTTCTCGCTCGAGAACCTCGCTGACGAGTTCGCGAAGACGATCCGCGAGGAGATGGACTACGAGCGAGAGCGGATCATCCTCGAAGAGATCCGCGGCAACTTCGCGGACGAAGACCGGATCCGGATTCCGGACACCTACGAGGCCGTCTCGGGCCCGCGTGTGCTCACTATGGAGTACGTCCCCGGAACGAAGATCAGCGACATCGACACGCTCGACGACGCGGGGTTCGACCGGAACGCCATCGCGGAGACGCTCCAAGAGGTGTACCTCCAGATGATAATCGAAGACGGGGTGTTCCACGCCGACCCTCACCCCGGAAACCTCGCGGTCGACGACGACGGCACGGTGATATTCTACGACTTCGGGATGGCGGGTCGCGTCGAGCCGTTCATCCAAGAGAAGATCGTCGACTTCTACGTCGCGGTCGCCCGACAGGACATCGACGCGATACTGGACACGCTGATCGCGATGGGGACGCTGTCGCCGGACGCCGACCGCGAGGTGATGGGCAACGTGATGGAACTCGCCATCGCTGACGCCAGCGGCGAGGACATAGAGCAGTACCAGGTGAATCAGATAATCGAGCAGGTCGAATCAACGATATACGAGTTCCCCCTGCGGCTCCCCCCGAACCTCGCACTCGTGTTGCGGGTCGCGACGGTCGTCGAAGGGGTCTGTGTCACGCTCGATCCCGAGTTCGATTTCATCTCGACGGCGACGGAGTACCTCAGAGACGAGGGGTACTACGAGGAGACGGCACGGAACCTCGCCCAGCAGGCCGGCCAGCAGGCCCAACGGACCGCCGAGGCGCTTTTCACCGTCCCGCCGAAGGCCGACGACTTCCTCGACCGAGCGAACCGCGGCGACCTCCACGTCGACGTCACGATCGAAGACGACTCGAAGGTCCTCGACAAACTCGCGATGCGGATCGCGTACTCCGTGCTGCTCGCAGTCGGCGTGCTCTCGTCGACGATCCTCTACTCGTTCGCCGAGGAGTGGCGGCTCGCGGCGGTCGTCCTCGTGTTGGCCGCGCCGCTCGCGGTCGCCCTCTACCGATCGTTCCGAAAGAAGCGCGGGATCCGCGCGCGGCCGCAGTTCACGCGACAGGGGATGAAAAAGCGGCGCGAGGAGTGAGAGCAGGTCCGTCTGAGACCCGGTTTCGGGAGTCCGTCACTTCGGATGAGCGACCATCACTTCGGATGAGCGACCGTTACCTCAGGTCGTCACGACTTGTATCGGTACGAGAAGGAAACAGAGCGCGCCCAGCGCGAACGTCGCGATCCCGACGGCGAGCCGCGGCCATCCGAGCCGCGTTTCGTCCGTCGGGTTCGCCGGGCCGTTGTACGCGATCACGAGCGAGAACACGCCCCAGAACGCCCACAACCCGACTGACTGGTCGATTCCGAAGCCGCGCCAGAAGTAGAGGTACGCGGCGACGGTGAACAGCGCGGCGGGCACGAGCGACGCGATGGTCTCCTGTCGCGGTCCGACCATCGCGCGGACCATGTGACCGCCGTCGAGTTGGCCGACTGGAAGGAGGTTGAGAAGCGTGAAGAACATCCCGACCCAGCCGCCGATCACTACCGGGTGCGCCGTCAGGCCCGGATCCTCGTAGGAGGTCGGCTGCCCGAGGAGGTCGGCGATGATCGACAACAGCGGCGGATTATTGAACTGGATGACGGTGCCCGAGGCGTCGGCGAGCGCCGCGGGAACTCGGATCGGATCGAGCGAGAGGCCGATCGCGGTCACGACGACCGTCGCGACGAGTCCCGCGATCGGCCCGGCGACGCCGATGTCGAAGAGCGCCTTCCGCGAGGGCATTCGTCCCCGCATTCGGATCACAGCACCCAGCGTGCCGAACGGGAACACGAACGGAATGACGTACGGCAGCGAGACGTCGACGCCGTGATACCGCCCGGCGGCGTAGTGGCCCAGCTCGTGCGTCAGCAGGACGCCGAGCACCGCGACCGTGAACGGCCACCCTCGCAGGACGGCGAGCGGGTTCGCCGTGATCTCTCCCCATCCAACATAGAACCACCCGTACGCCCCGACGAAGAGCGTCGACAGGACGGTCGCGACGAGCATTGCGAGGTTGACCCAGGGGATCCCGCCTCGGTCGTGGCCGAACGGCGTCGCGACGACGACGTGCCGGCCGTCCACCACATCGACGTCGACGTCGTATCCGGCCTCGCGGAACGGCGGGACCAGCTTTCTCACCAGCGTCCGTTCCGGAACGTACGACTCGCCCACGTACCGGACGCGGCCGTCGTCCCGGTGAACCTCGTCGACCCGGAAGAACGTCCGCAGCGGCTCCGGACGCGGCGCGTCGGTCGTCGCCGACGCCCTTCCGTCGTGTTCTGGCATCGTCCGTCGTAACTGGTCGTCTAGTATAAACCCCGCGTCGGACGACGGTCGCCTGACGGGCGGGAGCGCGCTCGCGGTAGATATCCGAGAATGGCCGTACAACACGCCGGCGCGCGCGGACTATCGAAAACCGCGACACCGGCGGTCGTCACGCGGGTGGAAAGAGAAAGCGCTCGGAGGAACGGCGACGCGGGGACGCGCGTGAGCGCGCAGTCGTGCGGCGGTTTGCCGGTCACTCGATGGCGTCCGGTGGCATTACGCCGGCTCGATACGCCACGTCGTCGCGCCCGTGTACGACCACTTCTCGACGGTGAGTTCGGTGGCCGAGTCGCGGAGCTTCACCATCAGCGCGCCGATCTCTTTTGGTGAGAGGTCGACGTCGTCTGCGATGAACTTTCCTTTGAAGTACATCTCGCCTTCTTCGGCGCGATCGAGCAGGTACTGTTTCAGCCGCTCTTCTTTGCTGCGGTCGTCGGCCGTCGCGTTCGTGGAGGGGTTTGCAGTCGCGCTCATGGTACACTCCTCTCTTGCCCCCGAACGGTGTTATAAAGCGGCGACCGTTGAATGGTGTTCAGTAGCTTTCATGGCGTTTTACCAGACGCGACCGATCTAAAACGTGTCTGGCGAACCGTTCATAACGGCTGCAGGTAGAGTTAGACATTTTACAAAGCTATTAGAGGAAGTTTTAGAGACACAGATGAAGTAAGACGTTACATATTTAATTTTACACTATTGCCGAACATTAGGGGCGAATCGGGCCGTTATCTGGCTGGCTGCTCCTCGCTCGCGTCCGGACGGGCGATTCGTTTCTCGTCTCACCGCCTGAACGAATCACGTCCGCCGGTCGAATCGAGGGCCGGTCACTCGCGCTGGTGGACCCAGAACGCCTCGGCTTCGGTGGTCTCTTTTTTGAATATCGGGACCTCGTCTTTGAGCCGGTCGATCCCGTCTTCGACCGCGCGGAACGCCTCCCTGCGGTGTCCCGCGAGCACGACGACGAACACGATGTCCTCGCCTGACTCTATCACGCCCGTCCGGTGGTGCATGCGGACGTCGAAGACCCCGTCGCGATCGGTCAGGTCTGCGGCGATGGCGTCCATCCGCTCGCCCGCGACGCCCTCGTACGTCTCGAAGGCGAGGTGCGTCGTTCGGTCGTCGTCCGCGCCGTCACGCTCGCGCACCCGTCCGGTGAACGTCGCGATCGCCCCGGAGCGGTCGGCGTCGGAGGACGCCTCCACCCTTCGAACCAGCGTCTCGCGGGTGATCCACGGCTCCGCGTCGTCGAGGTCGGCGACGAGTCGGTCGAGCGCGACGTCGTCCGCCGAGGATGCGGTGGCGAGAACCTGACCCGGAACGTCGCCGGGGGAGACATCGTCGTCGAGGAGAACGGCGGGCACGCGCAGGCGCGACTCGCCGAGTACGAGGAGGTAGTCGTGGGCGGGGGCGAGGTCGTCGAGCAGCTCGTCGAGGCCGTCGACGCGCCCGGAGCCGGACCACGATCCGTCCGCGGCGAGCGCGATTTCGGTGTCGCAGTTGGGGTTCGTCAGCGTCGCCTCTGCGCTTTGAACGTCGGCAACCCCGCCGTCTGGCGCGCTCTTCGCCGTGCTGTCCCCGTCGCCGTCGTGTCGCTCGCGACGGTCGACGACGGCCACTCGTCCGTCGAGCCGATCGGCGAGGGCCGCGGCGAGGGCCGCGGCGTCGGACCCGAGGATCGATATCGGCTGCATACTCGGTAGCGGTGTGCGAGCGGCTTAGGCGTTTCCCGGCCGGGCGCGTCCGGGCTTGATAATCCTTAAGACCGCGACAGGGATATTCGACGGTAATGAGAGTCGTCGTTTCTGTCGGCGGAAGCGTGCTCGCGCCCGATCTCGACCCGGACCGGGTGGCCGCGTACGCCGACGCGATCGAGCGGCTGGTCGCGGCCGACCACGAGGTTGGCGTCGTCGTCGGCGGCGGCGGCGTCGCGCGCGAATACATCGAGACGGCACGCGACCTCGGCGCGAACGAGGTCGAACTCGACCAGTTTGGCATCGGGACGACCCGACTGAACGCCCGGCTGCTGATCGCCGCGCTCGGAGATGTCGCGGCCGTCTCGCCGGCGACCGAGTACGACGAGGCCGCCGCCGGGCTCCGCCGCGGCGAGGTGTCTGTGATGGGCGGGATGACGCCCGGACAGACCACCGACGCCGTCGCCGCCGCGTTCGCCGAGTCGGTCGACGCCGACCTGCTCGTGTACGCGACGAGCGCCGACGGCGTGTACGACGCGGACCCCAACGTCGACCCGAACGCGACGCAGTTCGCCGAGCTGTCGCCCGCGGAACTCGTCGAGGTCGTCCTGCCGATGAGCCGCGACGCCGGTGCCTCCGCCCCCGTCGACCTGCTCGCCGCGAAGCTCATCGACCGCGCGGGGATGCGCGCGATCGTCCTCGACGGCACCGACCCGAGCGCCGTCGTCGACGCCGTCGTCTCCGGCGACCACTCCGGCACCGACGTGATACCGGTCGGCGACGACGAACGGACCGACCCCGTACGCACGGAGCAGTCATGACCGACCGTGACGCCACCGGCGGACCGACAGACTCCCCGCACATCCTCTCGGACCGTCCGGCGATGGGCGGTAGCGAAGGAGAAACCGGCGGCGACGATGAGGACGCACTCGCCGACGGTGAAGCGGTCGGCGGCGAAACGGCCGGCAACGGCGACTTCCGCGCGTTCTGGGCCGACGTCGTTGCAGACGAGATCGAGTCGCGCGGCGTCGACGATCCGGTCGTGATCAAGGGCGGTGTCTCGCCCTCGGGCGTGGCACACCTCGGGAACGTCAACGAGATCATGCGCGGCTACTTCGTCGCCGAGGTGCTCCGCGACCGCGGACACGAGGTCAGACAGGTGTTCACCTCCGACGACAAAGATCCCCTCCGGAAGATCCCGCGAAAGCTGGCGAACGCCGACGGCGAGATCGTCGGGCTCGGCGAGGTCGACGCCGGCGCGATCGGGCGGAATCTCGGTAAGCCGTACACCGCGATCCCGGACCCGTTCGGCGAGCGCGAGTCGTACGCCGCCCACTTCGCGGCCCTGCTCGAAGCCGACGCCGACCGTCTCGACGTCCCCGTCGAGATGGTGTCTAACACCGAGCTGTACGCCGACGGTGACTTCGACGAGGTCACCCGAACCGTCCTCTCCGACCTCGACCGCGTCCGCGAGGTGCTCTCTGCGTATCAGGACAAAGTCGACGGGGAGTACGTCCCCTTTAACCCCGTCTGTGCCGAGTGCGGGAAGATCACGGAGACGGTCACCGGGGTAGACACGGAGAGCGAGACGGTCGAGTACGCCTGCACCGACATGGCGGTCGGCGACGAGACGATCGAGGGGTGTGGCCACGAGGGAACCGCCACGTTCCGCGAAGGGAAGCTTCCGTGGCGGCTGGAGTGGCCCGGCCAGTGGGAGGTGCTGGACGTCGACTTCGAGCCGTTCGGGAAGGACCACGCGGAGGGATCGTGGCCCTCCGGGGTCGATGTCGCCCGCAACGTCCTCGGGATCGAGCCGCCGGTGCCGATGGTGTACGAGTGGTTCACGCTCAACGGCGAGCCGCTCTCCTCGTCCGCGGGTAACATCGTCACCGTTCCCGAGTTACTGGAGCTTCTCGAACCCGCAGTGCTGCGGTACTTCTTCGCGCTCCACCCGAAGAAGGCCCGCGACCTCGACGTCGAGCGGCTCGATCAGCTTGTCGACCGCTTCGACCGGTTCGAGCGCGCGTACTTCGGCGAGGTCGACGACGAGGGGCTGACCGCCTTCGCCGAGCGCGCGTACCCGTTCGTCGTCGGACGTCCGGAGGACCCGCCGACCGAGAAGCCGATCCGGCTTCCCTACACGTTCGCGGCCGTCCTCGGCATGGTCGACGACCCGGCGTTCCGCGAGCGGCTCGCCCGCGATGAAGGCCACATCCCTGAGGACGCGAGCGACGAGGCGATCGCGGCCGCCCTCGATCGCGTCGAGAAGGCCCGAAACTGGGCCGAACGGACCGAAAACGAGTACGACTACCGGCTCCAGACCGCGCTTCCAGACGTCGACTTCGACGACGAGGTGGCGGCCGCGCTCGACGACCTCGCCGATTTCGTCGCTGCCGGACACGACGGCGAGGCGATACAGAGCGAGATGTACGAGACGGCTCGCGACCACGACATCGAGGTCAGCGACTTCTTTTCGGCCGGCTACCGGCTCTTCTTCGACGACACGCAGGGGCCGCGGCTCGGCGAGTTCCTCGGCGAACTGGAGCGCGAGTACGTGGTCGAGCGGCTTCGACGGGAGGCATAGATGGCCGAGGACCGGTCGCTCGACGACTTCGCCGGCGACGCGGACGCCGATGGAGGCGACGGACGCGGCGGTCGGAGCGACGCAGACGCGGAGTCGGAGCGCGGCGAACAGAGCGAGGCGGACGCCGAGCCGGTCACCGCGACCGCGACGTGGACCACCGCCGGTGCCGACTGCGACCGATGCGGCGAGCCGACTACTCGCCGCTGGCGCGATGGCGACGCGTTCGTCTGTGCCGACTGCAAGAACTGGTCCGAGTAGCGGAAAAGACGTGGGATCGGTTGTTCAGTTACTCGCCGTCGACGATCACTTCGACGGGGCCGTCGTCGTCCGAGTCGGACGCGTCCCCGTCGCTGCCGCCGGCCCCGCTCTGTGCCTGCTGGTAGTAGAGGCCGCCGGCGACCGCGAGGACGATCCACGACCGCCAGTTCGCGAGGTTCAGGGTGTAGCCGATGCCGAACGGCTTCTCGACCAACATGCCCTCGTCCGGCTGCCAGTGCGACGAGAGGAGGCGACCGAGGCTCGGTCGATCGAAGTTGTACGGGATTCCGAGTATTTCACCCGACGACGGTTTATCTGCCATATCGGTAAATCGCTCGCCGGCCATATAAATCGTGGCGCAAGCCGCCGTCGCCCGCGCCCTCCGATACCGCTCGATCACTGGTACCGGCCGCGCCCCTCGACGTCGCGAAGACGGTCGAGGACGGTCGGGTCGCCGACGGCGGCGTATCCCGCCTCGAACGCGTCGATCAGCGCCTCAGGGTCTGTCGCGGTCGCCCGGACCGACCCCTCGAAAACGTGGAGGTCCATCGCGTGGTCCTCGACGTGGCCGGTGTGATAGCCGAGTCCGAAATCGATGAGCGTGGTTCGTTCCGCTTCCGGGGTCGATTGCGGCTCGTCCGCGATTCTGACGTTCCGGGTCGTCGGATCCCCGTGGACGATCCCGGCCTCGTGGAGCGTCGCGAGGTGTCGGCCCGTCGCGCGCACCCACGCGTCACCGTCGTCGATGGCGACCGCGAGGTCCCGGTCGCCGACGTGCTGGAGCGTGAGCGTCGCGTTCGGCACGTCGATGTCGTACACGAGCGGGGTCGGAACCCCGGCGCGGCGCGCCTCGCTCGTGATCCGCGCCTCGGAGACGGTTCGGTCGCGTCTGATCGAGCGGTCCAGCTCCGGGTGTCGATACCGCTTCGGAACCCGGCGTTTGATCACGCGGCCGTCCCCGTCGCCCGTCTCGATATCGACGACTGCCTCCGCTCCCCGGCGGTCGGTCACGCGAGTCTCGGGCGTGTCGACGCCTTCGCCGACGGCGACCGATCCGTCGTCGCGCCACGTCACGGGCACCTGATCCGGACGGAAGTTCGGATCGACGGCGGAGTCGGCGATCGCGACGGTGTCGCCCGCTCGCGCCATCTTCGCGCCGAGGACCGCGATCATCCCGGCGTTGTCGCGGAGGAAGCGCGGCTCGGGCGCGTGAAAGTCGGCTCCCCGGTCGTCACACATCGTCGAGAGCATCTCTCGTAACCGGTCATTCTGGGCGACGCCGCCGCCGAGGACGAGTTCGCTCGCGCCGGTTAGCGACAGCGCCCGCTCTGTGACCTCGGTGAGCATCGCAAACACGTGTTCTTGCAGCGAAAAGCAGATCGCCTCCACCGGTACGCCGTCGTCGTACGCGTCGTTGGCCGCGGAGCTGATTCCGGAAAACGAGAAGTCCATTCCCTTGACGACGTACGGGAGATCGAGGAGGTCTTCGGGACCGTCCGCAGCGTGCTCCGCCGCGTACTCCGCGGCCGCGGCCTCGACCTTCGGTCCGCCGGGGTGGTTCCACCCGACGTGGCGGGTGAACTTGTCGATAGCGTTGCCGACGCCGGCGTCCATCGTCTCACCGAGCACGCGGTAGCGACCGTCGTGGTAGCCGAGCAGGTGCGCGTTCGCGCCGGAGGCGTTCAAACAGACCGGACTGTCGAATCCCGAACGGTGCCTGCCGATCTCGAGGTGGGCCACCATGTGATTCACCCCGACGAGGGGGACGTCGAGCGCGCCCGCGAGCGCCCGCGCCGCGGTGCCGACCGTGCGGAGACAGGGGCCGAGGCCGGGGCCGCGTGAGAAGGCGACGGCGTCGACGGCGTCCGGGCCGTGCCGGGTTTCAGCCGCGGTTACCACCGCGTCGACGACCGCAGGGATCGCCTCGGACATGTGTTCTGCGGCCTCGCGCGGGTGAATGCCGCCGCTGTCCGGCTCGTACGGGTCCGATTCGATGAGAACGGAGTCGGTCTCGGCGTCGTACAGCGCGGCGCTCGCACACCACGCGGTTCCCTCGATGCCGAGAACGCGCATTCGGCGGAGCGTTAGGCCTCTTCGGCGTCCGCGTCGCCCTCGCCGCCGATCTTGTTGCGTTCGAGCATGTACTCCTGTTCGACGTCGAGCGCGTCGGCCGCGGTGTCGTACACCTTCGCGTAGCCGACCGTCTTCCGCATGCCGAACTTGGTGTCCAGCTCGTGGACGACGACCTCCTCGGAGTCCTTATCGAGTTTGGCCGCGAGCGAGTCGCGGACAGAGAGGCGCGAAGGCGTCGCCTCCTCGTGGGTCGTCTCGAAGCGGATGTCGGTGCGGTGCAACATGGGGTTCTCCTCTTCGGAGATGATGTCGACGTCCATGGTCAGTTACGCGTATATCCCCCCGAAAGCTGTAAAAGGATTTCGAAGCGGGGGTGTCGCGGCGGAACGACGATTCTCACCCGTCGTCCGGATCGACGCCGAGCGCGTCGTACGCCGCGTCGACGTCGCCGTCGAGCGCCTCGAACAGCTCGCGAGCCTCGGCCCGTGTCTCCGAGGTGACCGGAACCCGAACCATCCCTTCGCCCGGCTGTCCGTAGACGACGCTCGCCCCGTCCGGCGCGGCGAGGATCGCCGGCAGCGTCGCGAGGTCCTCCTCGCCGGTCACCTCGATCCACACCGGTTCGTCGTCGGCCACCGCCGTCGCGAGCGCCGAGAGCAGCTCCGCCGACAGCGACGCCGCGGGATTGCGCACGGCGACCCGTCGGACCGCCGGGTCCGCGAGCGCCGCCTCGATCTCCTCGCCGACCGCCTCGCGCTCCGTCTTCCCGTCGATAACGGCCACGTCGGGTACACGCCCGGCCGCACAGAGGTGATAGGTGACCACGTCGCCGACGGCGACGATCGGAGCCTCGCTCACGGTCGGGTCGTCCGCGGTCGGCTCGGCGTGCGCCGCCGCCGTCTCCGCTGCCGCCGCGAGCAGCTCGTCCGCGTCGGTGGTTACCGGGCCGAGCGGGTCCTTGAACGCGTCTCTGAGTGAGTCTGGTAGGGTGAGCATGACTGGTCAGCTTCCGGCGTGCCGCGCTACCGGACCTTCAGCGCGTACGAGCCGGCCTTCGTGACGTTCATCTCTTCTGCGATCTCGCTTTCCTCCGGCTGGGTGATGATGACGTAGCCCGCCCAGTCTTCCGTCAGCGACGACGACCCGCAGTGCTCGCAGGTCTGTGCGTCGGGGTCGTTGACGTGGTGACACTCCCGACACGCGAGGCGGTCCTCGGCCATCAGTCGGCCTCCTCACCGGTCTGTTCGCGGTGTTTTCGCTGTCCCTCCAGCCACTCGTGTTTCCCGAGTCCGGGCTGTTTCGCCGTGAGTCCGATCTTCGAGTCCCGGGGGTTGCGCTCGTCGATGCTCTTCGTCACGACGCGGACCCGCACGGCGTCGTCGACGCCGAGCGTCTTGTCGGAGTCCGAGGAGGCGAGCTGCTGGTTCGCTCCGTCGAACGTGAGGTACTCGTCCGTGATCTGCGAGACGTGGAGCAGCCCGTCGACCGGACCGATACCGACGAACGCGCCGAACTCCACCGTCTCGACGACGGTGCCGTCCGCGACCTCCTGCATGTCGGGGTCGTAGGTGAGCGCGTCGAACTCGGCCTCGTAGTAAACGCCGGGCCGGTTGTGTAACACCGCTCCCTCGCCGATGTCGTGGACGTCGATGACGCTCACGACGCTGCCGACATCCTCGTCCATCCGTCCTTCCAGCTTGTCCTGTAGCAGGGCTTTCACCCGCTCGTCGGTGACGTCCGCCAAGTGTTTCGGCGGTACCTCGACCGTATCCTTGAGTCGAACTCGTTTGTACATAGTGTTGGTTGTCCGCGTCCGCTAGGGTTCCGTTATCGCCAGTGTGTTCCGACCCCTTAAACCGATTACTGGTGCGTCCGCCTCCAGCACCCGATTCGCCAGCGGTCGATCGTTGGTGACGACGCCGTCGACCCGGCCGTCGGCGACCAGTTCGACGAGCGCGTCGTCAGCGTACGTTGCTTCGGTCTCTACCGTCGCCGCCCGCCCCGCGAGGTCCGCTCCCACGCTCGCCGCGGTCGCCTCAGCGCCGTTCCCGGCCTGTAGCCCGTCCAGTTCGGCCACGACCGCAGCGGGAACGACCGCCTCGTAGGTCACGAGGAGCCGATCGAGTTCCTCGAAGAGCCGAACGTTCGCCTCCACCGGGGCCATAAGCGCGCTCGCGTCGAGCGCGACGACCGGCGGGGTCGCGTCCGCGAGCATCGAAGTGTCGGCCGTGAGAGCGCCGCGGGCGGGTTCGGTCACGTTACGAGAGCGTCCCGACGCCGATGAGCCGCCACCGCGCGCCGACTCGTCTGTTGATCGCTATCTGTGCGCCCTCCTCGGCGCAGACGGGGCGTTTGAGGCTCACCTCGCACTCGCCGTCGCGCGCGCTCGTCACCGCGCCGACCGTTGTGGCGGTGCCGACGGTGAGCATCAGGGGCTCGCCCGTGCTGATCTCCTCGATGTCGCTCTCGCCGCTCTCGTCGTCTTCCTTTCCGACGACGCGGTCGAGCAGATCGACTTGCATCTCGAACTCGTTGCGGGTCGGCGGGAGCGTGCCGGGCTCGCCAGCGACCTGTCCCGCGAGCGCGTCGCCCTTCGTCAGGCTCGGATCGAGTCCGGTGCCGACGCCGAGCAGACCGCCCGGGCGAGCGCTCTCGACGTCGTTGCTCCCGGCCTGCAGCGATCTGACCGTCGTTTCGAGCGGTCGCCACTCCGTCTGTCCCTCCTCGTCGACCTCGCGGCCCGGTCGGATCTCCAGCCCGTCGCCAACCGACAGCTCGCCGCTGACGAGCGAGCCGCCGACGACGCCGCCCTTGAGATCCGCCGCGGTCGCGCCCGGACGGTTGATGTCGAACGAGCGGGCCGCGTACATCTGGGCGCTCTCTCCGGGATCGCGGTCAGGGGTCGGGATCTCCGTCTCGATGGCGTCGATGAGGAGATCGAGGTTGACCTCCTGCTGGGCGGAGACGGGGACGATCGGCGCGTCCTCCGCGACGGTACCCTCGACGAACTCCTGGATCTGCTGGTAGTTGTCGACGGCGCGGTCGCGGTCGACCAGATCCACCTTGTTCTGGGCGATGACGACGTTCTCGATCCCGATCAGATCGAGCGCCATCAGGTGCTCTTCCGTCTGTGCCTGCGGGACGTCCTCCGTGGCGCTCACGACGAGGACGGCCCCGTCCATAATCGAGGCTCCCGACAGCATCGTCGCCATCAGCGTCTCGTGGCCCGGCGCGTCGACGAACGAGACGGTTCGGAGCGGCTCGCTCTCGGAGCCGTCCTCGCACGTCTCGTCGACGGTGTAACACTCGGGCGCGTCGACGCCGGGGCAGCGGCGGAACGTCGCGTCCGCGTAGCCCAGTCGGATCGAGATGCCGCGTTTCATTTCCTCGCTGTGCTGGTCGGTCCACGAGCCGGACAACGCCTGCACGAGCGTCGTCTTCCCGTGGTCGACGTGACCGACGAGACCGATGTTCACCTCCGGTTGTGTGTTGGCTTCAGTCACTGTTGGACCTCCTAACGGAGCAGTCTTACCCGAAATTCGCCCCGTGCGAGTGATAAAGTTGCTGTTATAGTGGCGCTGTGTTCTACAGGCGGAACAGGCCGAGTGCCTCGGGGCTTGACCCCGAGGCGGTTCACGGTCGCGTCACAATCGAGTCGCGCATGTCCGGGCCGGACGACCGGCCGAGCCCGACGACGAGCGCGGCGGTCATGACCGCGAGCAGTGCCGCCACGCCGAGGAAGAATCCGGTCACGCCGACTCTCGTCAGGAGCGTCATTCCGAGCAGGTCGCCGCTGACCGTGGCGACGAGAGCGAGTACCGTGAGTTCGAGCAGCCGTTCCTGTGCTATCGTTGTCATACCATATGTTTGGGGCCGGAGCGGGTTAAGCCGCACTCGACACCTGTCGGTACGTCGCACGCTCTCACGCGCCGTCGATCGACGCCGCCGGGGCTCCGCTCGCCGCGGGCGACGACTCCGTCCGACGCGACTTTACGCCTCACGGTCGTAGCCGCTCTCGACATGGGATACGCGTGCCCCGTCTGTGAGACCCCGCAGCGTGACGGCGAGCACCTCGCACACCACCTCGCGTTCACGGCATTGCTCCACGGCGACGACCACGCCGCGTGGCTCGACGAGCGCGTCCCGGACTGGAGCGACCGCGATCCCGACGGGCTCGCGGCCGCGGTGATCCCCCACGCCGACGACGCCGAGTACCACGAGGTGTTCGAGGACACCGCCGACCGCGGGCGACCGAACGTAGACGATGGCGCGCACCCGGACCCCGGACACGGCGACCACGCCCCCGCGAACGGCGGTCACTCTGGACACGCACACGGCTCCGCCGCGAGCCCCGGTATCGTCGACGAGAGCGGCGCGACCGACCCGGAGACCGCCGAGGCGCTGGAGAAGGCGAGAGAGATGACCCGCGAGATGCTCGCCGACGGGTTGGCGGGCGAGGACGACGACCGCGACGGCGACGACCGCGACGATCCGACCGCGTAACGGAACGCCCTTTCCCGTCGACGTCGAATCGGTGGTATGCACACCAGAGGGACGTTCGCGCCGGAGACCCGCGCCGACGCGCTCGAACGCTACGAGGAGGTCGGCCCCGTCGCGCAGGTGGTCGTCCGCGAGGCGACGAAGGCGATGGAGTTCGACGCCGACGAGTACGACGAGCGCGTCACCCCGGAAGTGGTCCAGACCGCCCGCGACGCGACCTTCTCGGAGCTGCTCGCCGTCCACGTCGGCGACGAGAGCGAGTTCGAGGCGTGGCTCGCCGACAGCGAGTTCGACGATGAGGACGTGGTACGGATCGGCTCCGAAACCGTCGAGAACGTGGTGTGGCACCCGATACCGTTCGCCGACACGGTGATCGCGGCGACGTATCAAGAGGAGCCCGACGCGGCCGCGAGCACCCTTCGCCGGAACGCGTTCGGGCGCGTGTATCGCGAGGAGTTCTACGCTTCGGGGCGGTAGCGCGGACATCGCCGCGCGGACTGTCGGATCGAGACGCCGGCGTGGTCGACGCGCTGTGAGCGTCGTATATAAAACAGAAATCGAGGGAGTCGGAGTCGACCCGACGCGTCCGCGACGCCGGCTCTCAGGCGAGTTCGTCGATCTTGTCGACGACGGCCTCGGCGAACTCGCTCGTCGCGAGTTTCTCGCCGCCGTCGATCTGCCTGTGGAGGTCGTAGGTGACCTGCCCGGACGCGATCGTCTCTTCGACGGCGTCACGCACGAGGTCCGCGGCGTCGTCCCAACCGAGGTAATCGAGCATCTCGCGGCCGGAGAGGATCATCGCGGTGGGGTTCACCTTGTCCTCGCCCGCGTATTTCGGCGCGGAGCCGTGGACCGGCTCGGCGAGACAGCGGCCGTGGCCGAAGTTGGCACCGGGCGCGATGCCCAGACCGCCGATCTGCGCGCCGGCGGCGTCGGACATGTAGTCGCCGTTGAGGTTCATCGTCGCGATGACTTCGTACTCGTCCGTCCGGGTGAGGAGCTGCTGGAGCATGTTGTCGGCGATGCGGTCGTTCACGACGACCGTGCCCTCGGGCTGTTCGCCGTCGTGTTCGTCCCATAGCTCGTCCTCGGTGATGACGTCGTCGCCGTACTCCTCCTCTGCGACCTCGTAGCCCCAGTCGCGGAACGCGCCCTCGGTGAACTTCATGATGTTCCCCTTGTGGACGAGGGTGACGGTGTCGCGGTCGTTGGCGACGGCGTAGTCGATCGCCTCGCGGATGAGGCGCTTCGAGCCGAACTCCGAGATCGGTTTGACGCCGATCCCGACGGGGCCGTCGTGGATGACGTCCGCGACCTCCATGTCGTCTTCGAGGAACTCGCGTACCTTTTCTACCTCGTCGGTACCGGCCTCCCACTCGACGCCGGCGTAGACGTCCTCCGTGTTCTCACGGAAGGTGATCATGTCCATCGCCTCGGGGTTTTTCACGGGCGACGGGACGCCTTCGAGGTGGTAGGTCGGCCGGACGTTCGCGTACATATCGAGCGTCTGCCGAAGCGCGACGTTCAGCGATCGGAAGCCCGCGCCGACGGGCGTCGTCAGCGGCCCCTTGATCGCGACGCGGTGACTGCGGATGGCAGACACCGTGTCCTCGGGGAGGTTCTCGTCGTACTTCTCTCGGGCGCTCTCGCCTGCGTAGACGCGCATCCACGCGATGGAGCGGCCGGTCGCCTCCGCTGCGGCGTCCAGTACCTTCTGTGCTGCCGGTCCGACGTCGGTGCCGATCCCGTCGCCGTGAATGATCGGGATGATGGGGTTCGACGGGACGTTCAGCTCGCCGGTCTCCTCGTCGGCGAGCGTGATCGCCTCGCCGTCTTCGGGGACGTCGACCTTGTCGTAGCTCATGAACGTTCGTGGATTCTTGAGGCCCCCTAAAGTGCCTGCCGCTTTGCCGCTGGAGTCGCATTCGCCGGAACCGAACGGCGAGGCCAGATCGACTGCAGCGGCCGAAAGGCGGTCACGGGCGGTCAGCCGCGGCAGACGCACCAACGCGGCGGATGCGACGGACGCGCCACGGCGAACCGGTCACCGGCCGTCACACCGCCGCTCGCCGAGCAGCGTGACTCGCGTCTCGCCGTCGGCGACGTCGACGGCGGCGAACGAGACCGAGACGCGTTCGATCTCCGCGCCCGCGCGTCCGCCGGCGCGATCACAGAGGTGCCCGAGGAGGTGACGGGTGCGCGTCGGATCCGGCGAGTCCGCGAGGAGCGTGAGGAACTTCCGCCACCGAGCCGTCGGATACGCCCGGGCCGCCGCCGGCGGCCTGTCGGCCGCGACGTCGTCGCCGTACAGGGCGTCAACCCGGTCGCCGTCCGCGGTCGCGGCCGTCGCGAGGACGAGCGAGTCTGTCGTGGGTGGATCCGGTGCGAACATGTCCCACCCGCTCTCTGTGGGGTCGCTCACCGCGGCGACCGGGTCCGGCGTCGCGACGAGACCGATCGCCAGTGCGTTCCAGCAGAGCAGCGCCGCGAGCAGGACCGCGGCGACGGCCGGCGCGACTCGTCGGCCGGCAGCGGCGGCGCGATAGGCCATCGATCCCGGTCTGCTCGGACCCGACCGCGGCGATCCGACCACTCCTCCGACGCGCGTCGCAACCGGAGCGACGCGCCGCTCCGCCCGGTCCCACGCTGCGGGCGGAAAGAACGGCAGCAGTCCGACGACGGACACGAGGGGAAACACCCCGATCTGGAGGAGGAACGGCATCGCGAGATGGCCGGCGACGAAGACGCCCGCCAGCGCCGCTCGGATCCGCCCGGTGGCGAGGACGAGAAGCGGCGCGGCGACGAGCAGCCCGACCCAGCCGTAGGTGGCCGCCGCGAGCAGGCCGGAAACCTCGGGGACGAGGCCCCCGAGCGGCCCGTGGAGGTACGTGAGTCGGAACACCCGGCCGACGGCCTCGCCGGTGGTCCACGCCGTGCCGCGGAGTTTCACGAGCGCGTTCGACGCGTAGACCACGATCGTGACGGCCAAAAGCAGCGCCGACGCGGGACCGACGAACCACTCTCCCCCGTCGTCGGAGCGGTCCGCGGCTCCGATCGCGTCCCCGTCGCGCCTGACCGCGTCGACCGACCACCGCGAGCCGAGCGGACACAGCAGGCCGACGGCGAGCAGGTGTGAAACGAGGAGATCGCCCGCGTTGAGAACGAGGGGGTTCCGCGCCTGCAACGATAGCAGGAGCGCGAGCGACGCCGCGGTCGCGAGCCCGGTCCGATGGCCGACCGCGAGCGCGGTGGCCGCGACGCCGGCCAGCGCGAACAGCGCTGCGACCGCCAGCGGGTCGCCAACGAGGGCGTGAAGCGAGACACGGGCGGCGAGCGGGTACGCCTCGGCCAGCGCCGCGCGCGGAAGCACGCCGGCGTCGGTGTAAAACGCCGTCAGGTTCCGCGCGCGGAGCCCGAGGTCGACGAGGAGGACGATCCCGAGCCCGATCCGGAACGCCGCGAGCGCGCGCCGGTCGACGCCGAGGCGATCGCCGAACGCGGTGCGCAGGCGGTCGGTCGCCGACCCGTTTCGTCCGTCGTCACTCACAGTGAGAGTCTCTCCGAGGCGCGGAAATAGGTCTTGCGGGGACGGGGTCGCGGGCGACGCCCGATCCGCGGTCGGTCGCCGACACCGCTCGTCACGCCGGCCGTCTCGGAGCCGAGGATACAAATCCGGTCGCCGCGTGCGTCGGGTATGGTCACGTTCCTCGCCGGCGGCACGGGGACGCCGAAGCTGCTCGACGGGGCGACCCGCGTGTGGGATCCCGACGAGGTCGCGGTCGTCGCCAACACGGGCGACGACGTCGAACTCGGCGGCCACCTCGTCTGTCCGGACGTCGACACCGTGCTGTTCGCGGGCGGCGGCGTCCTCGACCGCGACCGGTGGTGGGGGATCGAGGGCGATACGACGGAAACTCACGGTGAGCTCCGTCGGCTCGCCGACGAGATCGGAATCGAGCCGGGACCGCGGTACCTCGACGCCGACGCGCAGACTGCGGGCCGCGAGATCGCCCGGTGGCGGCGCTTCTCGGCCGTCGGCGAGTTCATGGAGATCGGCGACCGCGACCGCGCGGTACACCTCACGCGCACGAGCCTCCTCGACGAGGGACACACGCTCACAGAAACCACGCGCACGCTCGCCGACGCCTTCGGGCTCGACGGTGATCTCCTCCCGATGTCAGACGACCCGGTCGCGACCCTCGTCCACACCGCGGACGGCGAGACGCTCCACTTTCAGGAGTACTGGGTGGCGCGACGCGGCAAGCCCGCGGTCGCCGACGTGGAGTTCCGCGGTGCCGATACCGCGGCTCCGACCGACGCGGTTCGGCAGGCGCTCGCGGACCCGGTCGTGATCGGTCCCTCGAACCCCGTCACGAGCATCGGCCCGATGCTCGCGCTCCCCGGTTTCGAGCGCGCGCTCCGCGAGACGCCGGTGGTCGCGGTCTCGCCGTTCGTCGGCGACGAGGTCTTTTCGGGGCCGGCCGCCGACCTGATGGCCGGGACCGGGACCGATCCCTCGACCGCCGGCGTCGCCGAGACGTACCCGTTCGCGGACGCGTTCGTGCTCGACGAGGACGATCCGACGTCCCTCGATCGGCACGTCGAGCGCACCGACACGCAGATCGGCGACGGCGACGACGCAGAGCGCGTCTCTCGGGCCTGCGAGCGTGCGCTGGAGGCGGTCGGCGCGGGCGAACTACCCCCCAGCGGCGGCCCGGACCCCGACGGCGACCTCGCCTCCGACGCGGAGGTGACGGAGCGGTGAGCCGCCGGCCGAGCGCGCTCGAACGGCCCTTTCTCGCCGCTGCGAGCCTCAGCGGCGCGGCCGACGCCGACTGGGCCCGGCGGGCGGCCCCCCACGTCGACGCCGGGGTGATGGGCGGGATCGCACTCGAACCGGAGAGCCGAGCGGCGGCGCGAGCCCTCGTCGCCCGCGACCGCTCGGAGTTCCTCCCCGACGACCCGATCGCGTGGATCGGCCGTCAGCTCGACGCGGTCGCCGACGTCCCCATCGTTCCCGGCGTCAACGTCCGCAGCGCGACCGTCGATCCGATACGGGAGGCGGCCGAAGTCTGTGCCGACCGCGCCGCAGTCTGTGAGATCAACGCACACTGCCGTCAGCCGGAACTCCGCGAGGTGGGCTGCGGTGAGTCGCTGCTCCGCGACACGGACCGGCTCGCCGAGTACGTCGCGGCCGCCGCGCAGACGGGGGCGACGACGAGCGTGAAGGTGCGCGCGGAGGTCGACGGGGTCGACCTCGTCGACGTCGCGGACGCAGTCGAGCGCGCGGGCGCGGACTGGCTCCACGTCGACGCGATGGACTCGGAGCGGGTCGTTCACGACCTCGCCGAGCGAGGCCCGGCTGGCCTCCGAACCGACGCGGAGACGTCCCCAACCGACCTCACCGTGATCGCGAACAACGGCGTCAGGGACCGAGAGACGGTCGCCGAGTACGCCGCCCACGGTGCCGACGCCGTGAGCGTCGGTCGACCGAGCGACCGTCTCACCGCCCTCGCCCGCGTCGCGGACGCGGTGACGGCGTGGCGAGAGGGATCGCTGTCGGGGGTCGAACCCGAGAAGCGATCGGAGGCGTCGCCGTGACCGCCGAGGGCGGCCGCCCTCGGGCGACGGAAAACCGGTCGCCGGCCGACGACGCCGTCCTCGCGATGCTCCTCGAAGTCGCCGGCACGCCGAAACCCGGCAACGTCGACCGGCGTCGCGACCTCGCCGACCTCCGATTCGAGTCGTTCCTCGGCGGCGCGGTCGGAGCTAGGGGGGGCCTCGAACTGGCCGCTCGCGGCCGAGAACGCGAGGCGGCAGACGGCGACCCGAGCGGCGAGGCGACCAGTGAGACGTCGGTCGGAACCGCCTTCGAGCGCGCCGTCGCCGGGATGGCCGACCGCGCCGGGACGAACACGCAGTTCGGCTGTCTGCTGCTCCTCGTCCCGCTCGTGCGGGCGACCGCCACCGGCGACCTCTCGCCCGCCGGCGTCGACCGGGTGACCCGAAATACGACCGTCGGCGACGCGGTCGCGTTCTATCGGTCGTTCGAGCGCGTCGACATCGCGGTCGCCGAGCCTCCCGCAGACGCGGACGCGCTCGACGTGCGCCGCGGCGGCGACGCAGAGACGACACTCAGGGACCGCGGGGCGACGCTGCGGGACGTGATGGCACTATCCACGTCGGCGGGAGACGGACCGGAGTCACTCCCGAGCGAGCGCGTTCCCGACCGCAACGCGCAGGAGTGGACCGAGGGGTTTCCGCGGACCTTCCGCGCGGCCGAGTGGATCCTGACTGACGACGGCCCGCTCGCGGACCGCGCGGCTCGGGCGTTCCTCGGCCTACTCGCGACGGAGCCAGACACGCTCGTCGCGACGAACCGCGGTCCGGACGTCGCTCGTGATGCGACGGCGCGGGCGGCCGCGGTCGTGCGCGGAAACCACAAGGTGAGCGTACTCGATGGCCCCGGCGACCGCGAGAGCGGGCCGCTCACCGACCCGCCGACTCCCGACGCGGTCCACGCGGTCGACCTCGCCACAGCCGAGACGCTGGCTGACGCGTTCGTCGACGAGGGGATAAACCCCGGAACGACCGCCGACCTCACCTGTGCGGCGCTGTACGTCGCGCTCAGACGCGGCGCGGAGGTCGCGCCGTGACCGACGGCGTTTCCCTCGACGGCTGGCCCGTCCGGCTCCGCGGCGTCACGGAGTCCGTGGTGACGACGCTCGGTCCGAACGGTCGGTGGAACGCCGCGGCGCTGGGACTCCACGCGCCGGACGGTTCCGCGGAGGCCGAGGCTCCGCCCGACTCAGACGCGACCGAGGCTCCGGGCGGCTCCGTCACGGCGCGGACGTACGGGCGAACGCGGACGTGGCGGAACTTCACCGAGCGCGGCGGCGGCGTCGTGCAGTTCACGACGGACCCACGGACGTTCGTCGACGCCGCGCTCACGGTCCACGAAGTCGACGACCCGGTGCTCGCGACCGCCGACGCGTGGGTCGAGGTGCGCGCAGAGCAGGTCGCAAGCGAGACCGACGGAGAGACGACGATCCGGACGTGGGAACTCGATCCGGTCGAGAGCGCGGTGCTCGCCGAGCGCGTCCCGACGGTGAACCGCGGGTTCGGCGCGGTCGTCGACGCGACGGTCGCGGCCTCGCGGCTCGACGTGCCTGGCTTCGACGAAGAGACACTCCTCGACCGGCTGGCGTACTTCGCCGACGTGGTCGAGCGCTGCGGCGGACCGGCAGAGCGCGAGGCGTTCGCGCGGATCCACGAGGTCACCGGGTGGCGTGACCGCGCGGGCGGTCGCGAGTGAGTTTCACGGCGTCTCCGTTCGCCTCCAGTCTGCCGACACCCGCCTCGCGGCCGCTCGCGGCGGAACGAACCCTTTTAGTTCGCCCCGAGGGTATCGCTCGATATGGCCATCAAACCCAAGTACATCAAACAGCTCGGGAACGTCCTGTTAGAGCAGTATCCCGACTCCTTCAATACGGACTTCGAGACGAACAAGGAGAGCGTCACCGCGCTGACGACCGTCGAGTCGAAGGGCGTCCGCAACCGGATCGCCGGCTACGTCACGCGGAAGAAGGCACAGGCGGCCCAGCCCGCCTAACGGCGGTTCGTGTTCTGCGGCGACGACTCGAAACGACCGGTGAGTCTCGACTCCGTCGGCCGACCGCTTATATCCGAAAGCGCGGCCACCTCGGGAGGATGGACGCACTCGTTCGACCCGTCGTCGACCCCGCCTTCTCCGCGGCCGCGCTCGCGTTCCTCGTGGGCGGCGTCGCGCTCGGAACGGCGAGCGGGCTCGTCCCGGGGCTCCACGCGAACAACTTCGCGCTGCTTCTGGCCGGACTCGCGCCGTCGGTCCCTGGCGATCCGCTCCTCGTCGGGATCGCGATGCTCGCGGCCGGCGTCGTGCATTCGTTCCTGGACATCGTCCCCGCGCTCGCGCTCGGCGTGCCCGACGCGGCCACGGCTATCGCCGCGCTCCCCGGCCACCGACTCGTGCTCGCCGGGCGGGGGCGCGAGGCGCTGCGGCTCTCCGCGGTCGGCTCCGCGCTCGCCGTCGCGCTCGCGGTGCCGCTCGCCGTCCCGATCACGTGGGCGATGGTCCGCGGGTATCCCGCCGTCCGCGCCCATCTCCCTCTCCTCCTCGCTGGGGTCGTCGCCGCGCTCGTGCTCACGGAGTCCTCGAAGCGGGCCGCCGTCGGCGGACTGGTCGCCTTTCTCGCGAGCGCCGCGCTGGGTCTCGCCACGCTCGATGTCGACCCCGCGGCACCCCTCGACGCCGGGGGTATCCTCGCGCCGCTTTTCGCCGGACTGTTCGGCGCGCCGGTGCTCGTCGACGCGCTCGGCGGCGAGGGCGTGCCGCCGCAGGCCGACGCGCGGATCACGATGACTCCGCGTGACCTCGGCGTGAGCGCGGGAGCGGGATCGCTCGCGGGCGCGGTCGTCGGGTACGTGCCGGGCGTCTCCGCCGCCATCGCCGCGGTCGCGGCGCTCCCGGCGATCCCGCCGTCGGAGGGCGACCGCGGCTTCATCGTCGCCACGAGCGGCGCGAACACGGCGAACACGATCTTCGCGCTGTTCGCGCTCGCGGCGCTCGGCACGCCTCGAACCGGCGTCACCGTCGCCATCGACCGGGCGGCCGTTCCGCTCGCGCTCCCGATCCTCTTGGTCGCGGCCGCGACCGCCGCGGGCTGCGGGTTCGCCCTCGTCGTCCTCGTCGGCGACGGCTACCTCCGTACCGTCGGGACCGCGGATTACACGCGGCTGTCGATCGGCGTCTTGACGCTCCTCGCGGCGATCTCGTTCGCGTTCGCCGGCGTCTTCGGCGTCGGCGTGTTCGTCGTCGCCGGCGTCCTCGGACTGTTCCCGCCGCGAGTCGGCACGCGGCGGGTGCACCTGATGGGCGTGCTGATCGGACCGCTGATCGTGGGGTAAAGCGGGCGGTCGCGGGCGGTCGCGGGCGGCGCGTACGACGGAGCCGGCACGAACCGCGGTACCGCGTGACAGTCGATCGGCCCCCGCCGAGGGCAAAGAACAACGGTTAAAAGTCGCGCGGTGGTGGATCGGGTATGAGCGAGAGCGAAACGCAGGGCGCTCGACAGTGCGTCTCCTGTGGCATCCAGGTCGCCGGTATGAACGCCGCGCGCTTCTCTTGTCCGGACTGCGGCGCGACGATCCACCGGTGTGCGAAGTGCCGGAAGCAGAGCAACCTCTACGAGTGTCACGACTGTGGCTTCCGGGGGCCCTAACATGGGCGACGTCGCCGCCAAGATCAAGGTCATGCCGGACAGCCCCGACGTCGACCTCGACGACCTTCAGGACCGTCTGGAGGAGTCGCTCCCGCAGGGCGCGAAGATCCGCGGGTTCCAGCGCGACGACGTCGCGTTCGGACTGGTCGCGCTCCTCCCCACGGTCATCGTTCCGGACGGTGCAGGCGGTACCGAGGCCGTCGAGGAAGCGTTCACCGAGGTCGACGGCGTCGAGTCCGTCGCCGTCGAGAACGTCGGCCGGCTCTGAGCCGGTCGGTCACGCGGGACGCGTACGCCGAGAACGGTTCATTTTCGCCGCACTTGATTCGCGTCGAGCCACAGCGCACGCGATCGGAGACGAGCGGACGCGACCTCACGCGACGTGTTCGTCGACCCACGCCGTCAGATCGTCGCCGGGAATGAACCCCTCGGCGCGCCGCGCGACGGGTTCGCCGTCGACGAAGAGCACGAAAAGCGGCACGCTTCGCACGTCGAACCGCTCGACGAGCGGCGGGTCGTCGCGGGGGTTCACGAGCGCGACGTCGACGTCGACCGCGCGGGCGACGTTGCCGAGGACGGGCTCCATGCTCGCGCAGATCCCACAGCCGTCGGTGTAAAACTCCACGAGCGCGGCGTCTGCGTCGGCGACGAACGCGTCGAGCGCGTCCTCATCGTCGAGAGAGACGGGGCGTCGGACCCCTTCGTCACCGGGCGACTCGCCGCTCCGAGTATTGGCTGTCATGCCCACTATTGGCTTCCCGAACGCATAAACCCCCTTCCTCGTACGCCGGGGTCAGCGGTCCGAAGACGCCCAGATGGCCGGGAGACGCGCGTACACCGACGCGTTGCGTCGGAGCGCCTCGATCGTGACGTGTTCGTCGACGGCGTGGGCCGTGTCGGTGCCGAACCCGAACTCGACGGTGGGGATCCCGGCGTGTCGAAACGTCTTCGCGTCGCCGCCGCCGGTGGCGCTCCGCCGGTAGACGCGACCGTCGCTGACGGCTGCCGCGGCCTCGGAAACGGCCTCGACGAGCGGGCTGTCGAGCGGCTCTCGGCTCCCGACGGACCAGCTCGCATCCGCGATGGAGACGCGGGGGAACTCGGCGAGACAGTCGCGGATGTCGGCGAGGACGGCCGCGGTTTCGACCCCCGCCGTGAGCCGCACGTCGAGCCGCGCGGTCGCCGCGTCGGGAACGGTGTTGATCGCCTCACCGCCCTCGATCGTCCCGAGGTTCACCGTCGGGTGCTCGAACGACTCGCGGGCGGCGTCCGCCCCGAGCGTGGGTTCGTAGTACTCGACGGACTCCGACACTATCGGCTGGACCGTCGGATCGAGGTCGAGTTCCCGGGCCGTGAGCCGCGATCGGACGAGCGACGTGGCTTCCCAGAGCCGGTCGATGGCGTTGTCGCCGAGCGCCGGGCGAGAGCCGTGCGCGGCCGTCCCCGTGGCCCGGAGCGTCAGCCAGATGCTGCCGCGGTCGGCGACCGTGACGGAGTGACGCCCGCGCGAGCAGGTGGTCTCGCCGATCACGCAGGCGTCCGGTGCGATACGACCGAACGCGTCGCTCTCGACGAGGGTGTCGACCCCGGCGGACCCGCCCGTCTCCTCGTCGCTCGCGACCGCGAACGCGACCGAGACTGGCGGGTCGCGATCAGCCGAAGCGAGCGCTTCGCCGGCCGCGAGCATCGCCGCGAGCGGTCCCTTCATGTCCGTCGCACCGCGACCGTACAGGCGTTCTCCGTCCCGTTCGCCGAGCGGATCGCGCGTCCACGCGCCGGCCTCGAACGGAACGGTATCGACGTGACCGTTGTACAGGAGCGTTCGGTCGCCGTCGCCGGACAGCGTCGCGAGCACGTTCGGCTTCGCCGGATCGGTCACGGTGCGCTCGGTGTCGAAGCCGGCCGCCGCTAACAACTCCTCGACGTAATCGACGATCGCGCGGACGTCGCCCGGCGGGTTTTGCGTGTCGATCGCGATCAGATCCGTCGCGATGTCGACGACGCGCTCGGTCGACGGGAGCGGTGAGTCGTGCGGCATGGCGGGTGCCGGTCAGTCGTCGCTCGGGGCCGCTCCGGCCGCGCCCGGCGTGTCCCGGCTTCGCCAGACGCCTTGGGCGTACGCCCCGATGAACATCCCGGCGATGGCGTAGAGGATCGGCCAGTTGCCGACGCCGAGACTCGCGTACGCCGCCCCGGGACAGATCCCGGAGAGCCCCCAGCCGACGCCGAAGATCGACCCGCCGACGAGGACGTTCCTATCGAACGACTTCAGCCGGCGGCCGTAGGCGCGACCCGTGAGCGGTGCCGACGAGCGGAGTTTCGGCATCGTCCAGAACGCGAGTCCGGCGACTATCGAGCCGCCGAACATCACGAACAACAGCCCGAAGTCGGTGAACGTTAGGAAGTCAAGGACGACCTCCGGACGGGCCATGTGGCTGTATCCGAGCCCGAACCCGAAGATCAGGCCTCCGACGAGCACCAGCGGCATGAACAGGGGATGTCGGCTCACAGTCCCACCCCCAGCGCCGAGACGACGTTCGCCGTCACGATAGCGACGACGAGGAACGTGGCCACGCCGGCGAGCGAGGTCCGTGAGACGGACCCGACGCCGCAGATCCCGTGACCGGAGGTACACCCCTTCCCGACGCGGGTGCCGATCCCGACGAGGATCCCGCCGACGAACAGCCGCCACGGCGAGACCTGCGTCGTCCAGCCGCTCCCCGCGAGCGACCACGGATCGCCCTGATAGATCAGCGCGTACACCGCGGCACCGCCGATGATGCCGGCGGTGAACACGAGCCGCCAGTCCCGTGAGGAGACGTACTGCGCGAACCGCGACTGTCCCGACACGTACGACAGCGTCGACTCGAGGAACGTGCTCGCGCCCGCCGTGATCCCTGTGCCGAGGTAGATCAGCGCGGTTCCGAGTCCGACGAACAGCCCGCCTATCGCGTACCGCGAAACGCCGTTCGGGAACAGCGCGTCGACGGTCCCGTGACCGAGCAGTTCGGCGACGGCGGCATCGATCATCGCCGATCACCCCGCCTTGCGCTCGGCGACGGGTCGCTGCGAGTCACGGGCAGGGACCGAGCACGCGTCACGGACCGGATGGCGTGTCTCACGATCGGATCAGTCGTCGCTCGTGAGTGCATCTTGACTCGCGGCGCAGTTGTTCGGGCCGAGTTCGAGCGTGAACGCCTCGTCGTCGTCGACCGCGTTCTGGCCGAGGTTCGTCGCGATGATGTCCTCGTAGTTGGCCGGCCGCGGCGGCATGTCCGCGAGGACGATGTCCACGAACTCGTCTTTCTCGGCCGAGAGCGCGTCCATCCGCTCTCGGAGCTCGCCGATCGGTGCGGTGTACGTGCCGTCGGCCGCGGGCTCGGCCGCGTCGCTGAAGTGTGCGCCGCCGATCAGTACGTCGTCGTCGAGCGTGAGCACGCGCTCTTGCAGCGAGTCGTACAGCGTGCGAGCCGCGTCGGGCGCGCCGTCGTCACCCTCCTCTAGGTCGGGGCGGGCGACGCTCTCCGTGAATAGGCCGTCGCCCGTCGCGAGCAGGCTGTCGCCGAGCAGGTAGGAGGTCATCCCGGTCGTGTGGCCCGGCGTGAACACCGTCTCCACGGTGGCGTCGCCGATCGCGAACTCGTCGCCGTCTTCGGTCAGCGTCACCGCGTCGGTGTACGTGACGCCGCGGTCGGCGGCGGGCGCGGGCAATACTGCCTCGACGCCCTCGTCTGCGAGGTCGCGGAGTCCCGAGATGTGGTCGGCGTGGACGTGGGTGTCGAACGCGTACGTCAGCTCGACGCCGAGGTCGTCGGCGTCGGCGAGGTAGCGGTCGGTGAACGCCCGGAGGGGGTCGACAATAGCGGCCTCACCGCCGTCGTACAGCAGGTACCCCAGACAGCCGCTGGAGGGACGCTGATACTGCAGCAGCGTTCCGGGACCGTCGTACTCGGTGACCTCGTGGGCCTCGTATATCGACGCCCAGCCGTTCATCCCGTCTTCGAGGTGATCGACGTCGTAGCCGCGGTCGGCGAGCGCGCCGGCGACGTACTCGCTCGCGCCGCCTTTCGCACAGAGTACGGTGACGTGCTCGTCGTCCGGGACCTGGTCGAGCACGTCGTCGTCGATCTCCTCGTCGAGGAAGTGGAAGTACGGCACGTTAATCGACTCCACGTTCTCACCGTCGATCCGCCACTCCTCGTAGTCGCTCGACATTCGCGCGTCGAGCAGCGTCACCGACTCCCCGTCGTCGATGCGGGCTTTCAGCGTCTCGGGGGCGATCGAATCAACATCCGCGTCCGGCGTCGGGAAGTCCATCTCGTCTGGGTCCATGTACACCCCACCATAGCGGAAGCAGCAACTTAAGAGTTTGTATAGTAATTCACCATATACACAATATAGAGAGTCAGATAACCGAACCTCGCCGATTCGACCGATACCGGCGAGTGCAGCTTCGAACGAACAAGCCGTCACAGCCCGCGTGTGAGCGATCGCACTTATGACCTGTTACCCCCTGCTCCGGAGTCCCAGTCGTTCACACCGAGTACAAGAATCGACACACTTATACTGATCTGAACAGTATTGTGAGGTAACCCCAACATGGGGAACTAACCATGAGTACGGAAACTGCAGCCCAGACGCTGGACGTGAAGGGACAGAACTGCCCGATGCCCGTTATCAAGACTCGCGGTGCCTTCGACGACCTCGCCCCCGGCGAGGTGCTCGAAGTAGTCGCGACCGACTCGGGGAGTATGAGCGACATCGCCGGCTGGGCCGACTCGACAGACGGCGCAGAGCTGGTCGAACAGGAGGAAGCCACCGAAGGGGGCGAAGACGTGTACAAACACTACCTCCGCAAGACCGAGTGAGATGAGCACGGACACATCCGCGTCCGCAGACGGCGACGACGCGACGGACCCCGGCTCCGAGCCAGCGCCCGAGACGGTCGCCGACCTACGCACGCGCATCGACGACCTCGAGTCCGAGGTGTCCGACCTGCGCGCCGAGGTCGACGACGACGGCGCACAGAAGATGGTGATCATCGCCACGAAGGGCACGCTCGATATGGCGTACCCGCCGCTCATTCTCGCGAGCACGGCGGCCGCCTTCGGCTACGATGTCACTCTCTTCCACACCTTCTGGGGACTCGAGATCCTCCACGAGGAAAACTCGAAAGACCTCAAGCTCAGCTCCGTCGGCAACCCCAACATGCCGGTGCCGAACGTCATCGGCGCGCTCCCCGGTATGGACCGAATGACCACCCGGATGATGCGGAACAAGATCGCCGACAACGATGTCGCCTCGATCGAGGAGCTGATAGAGACCTCGCTCGCGAGCGGCGTGGAACTGCAGGCGTGCCAGATGACGATCGATCTCCTCGGCTACGACGAGGACGACTTCTACGACGGTGTCACAACGGGCGTCGGGGCCGCCTCGGCGTTTCAGGACATGGCCGACGCGGACATCCAACTGCTCGTCTAGTTCTCGGGCGTCTTTTTTACGAGCGACCGACCGATTCCGTCGTCGGGTGTGCAACTTGCCTATCGCGCAGGCCGAGGCGATCGCCGCAGGACGGTGTCAGTCTCCGTCAGCCGCCCGTGACCGCCCGATCGCTTTCGAGATGGCGATGACGTAGCCCAGCCCGTACTGCACCTCCGGATCGCGGACCGAGCGCGCGAGTCCGAGCGCGCCGACCGGTTCGGGGTCGCTGCGCTCTGCGGCACCGACGCCTTCGAGAAGCGTCGTTGCGCCGTCGCGGACGTCGTCGTCGGCCGCGGTGTCCGCCACCTCACCCAGCGCGGATCCGGTCTTCGCGAGCGAGCGGACCATCTCGTCGTCGAGGGCGTCGCTCGCGAGCGACCCGACCTGTGCGACCTCTGCGAGGTCGTCTAGCGCACCACTTCGCTGGAGTTCGACGAGCGTCTCCAAGGCGTCGTGAAGCTCGGCCCCGTTCGCGCCGACCGCCTCCGCGAGTGCGACCGTCTCGTCCGTCGCGAGTCCGTCCGCGGACTCCGCGAGCGTCGAGGCCGTGCCGGTGAGTTCGACGACCATCTCGTCTGTGAGCGCGTTCTCGCCGAGCGACACGACGTCGAGAAACTCGTTGACCGCGTCGAGCCGCTCGACGAACGCGGCGACCGCCTCGGGGTTCTCCGCGACGATCGACTCGAGGTCGGCGCGGTCGAGTTCTTCCCCGTCGCTCTCCCCGTCCACGCCCTCGGGGGTCGATTGCTCGTCGTCGGCGTCGTCAGTGGCGTCCGACATTTCAGAGCAACCCCCGTGCGGTGAGCCAGTAGGACTCGTTGTACGCCAGCTTCGACCAGTGGAGCTTCTCGGACGGCGGCGCGGGCGACGGCGGATTCTCGTAGTCGAACTCGACGTACGAGGCCGCGTCCATCCCGGTCTCGATGAAACACAGCGTCTTGCCGTCGTACGTCGCCGTCGCGGGTCGCCCCCGGATCTCGCTTTCGAGCCGCTGTGCCACGATGCCCGCCTGATAGTGAGCGACGCTGCCGGCCTTCGGCACGCCGGTGGTCGCGGCGTCACCGAGCGCGTACACGTCTTCAGCTTCCTCGGCCTCCAGCGTGTGTTTGTTCACGTCGACCCAGCCGCGGTCGCCGAGACCGGCCTCTTCGACCACGTCGACGCCGCGGTGCGGCGGGATCGCGGCGAGCACGTCGTACTCGATCTCGGTCCCTTCCATCGACGTGACGGTTCCCGCCTCCGGATCGACCGCGTCGGCGTTGAAGAACGTCTCCACGGAGATCCCGCGCTCGTCCATGATCGGCTGGGCCCACTCGGCGATGTGGGGGTTACCGTGGACGCGCTGGATCGGGTAGGTGTAGGTGATGTCGATGTCCTCGCGAAGCCCGCGCTCGCGGAGCCAGTCGTCGGCCATGAAGACGAACTCGAGCGGCGCGGCGGGACACATGTGGGGCGTGCCGATCACGCTCAACACGAGGTGTCCCTCGGTCATCGAGAGCAGGTCGTCGCGCAGCGCGAGCGCTCCCGACTCCGAGTAGTAGTCGTGACCGCCCTCTTCGAGTCCGGATATCTCCGTCGGCGCGAGCGTCGACCCCGTCGCGACGACGAGGTAGTCGTACTCGAGGGAGCCGGCAGCGTCGCGGAGTTCGAGCCGCTTCCCGTCGGTGTCTATCTCGGTCACCCGGTCGATTCGCAGGTCGATCTGATCGTCGACGAGCGACTGCAGCGGCCGGCGGGCGTCGGCCGGTTCGCGCTTGCCGAACGGGACGTACAGCCATACCGGCTTGTACACATGGTCCGGGTCGTCGTTGATCAGGGTGACGTCGACGTCCCCGTCTTCGATCTCCGGGCCGAGCCGCTCGGCGAGGTTGTTTGCGAGCACCGCGCCGCCGGTGCCGCCGCCGAGTATCGCGATGCGGTCGGTCACGTCAGGCCACCTCGACGTAGAACTCGTACTCGTCGCCCGATTCGTCGACCGCGAGCAGTTCGTTGTCGGTCTCGTCGACCCACTCCGAGACGTCGGTAAGCGACTGGTCGTTGTCGCTCAAGAGGCGGATCACATCACCGGATTCCGCTCCTCGGACTTGGCTGATGAGATCCATGAGCGGCCCCGGACAGGCTGCGCCTCGGGCGTCGACGGTGTCGGTGGGTTCGATATCGATAGTGGACATGGGTACAAGTGTCCCTTCGTGCTCCACGGTTATAGTATTGTGCAGTAGTTCCAAAAGTGGAGAACGAGGGAACAGTTATATGATGCCGAGAGCGGACCACCCGACAGGTCGAGCGCGGACAGGAACATATCAATCGAGCGTTTCGAGCGTTTCGGCCGCTTCACGGGCCGCCCGTAGGTGCTCGCGTGCGCGTCGCGGATCATCCGTGGCCTCGGCGTTGCGAGCGAACCGCAGCAGGGTTTTTGCGAGCGAGTCGCGAGCGTCACCGACGCTCGCGGCGCCGGCCGGGTCGGACGCGACGTGACGCTCGCCGCCGCGCCGCGTCGATCCGGCCGTTCCGCTCGCGCGCGCCTGCCGTTCACCGTCGGTCGGCGGTGTGGTCGCATCGCCGCCGACCGATGCAGGGTCGGCCGCCGTGGACGCCGGGTCGGCTGCCGTGGACGCCGGGTCGGCTGCCGTGGACGCCGGGTCGGCTGCCGTCGACGCCGGAGGTTCCGGTGTCGTTTCCGCGGTGTCCGCGCGGAGTGTGCCCGCCGATTCGGCTTCCGCGGTCTCCGGTGACGACGAGCCGACTGTGTCCGCAGTCGTTCCCGCTGTCTTCTCCGTGTCGCCCGAATCGCCCGCCTGACACGTTGGACAGAACTCGCGGCCGTCGTGTCTAAATATTGGGTCGCCGCAGTCGTCGCAGTGACGGTTCGTCATCGTCGCACCCTGCAAGAGAAGCTCCGACATCCGCTGGGTGTGTTCGCGCTTCTCGTCGTCTCCCGCGAACTTCTCGCGGAGCTTCTCTCGTTCGGCCTCTTTGTCGAACCCGTCGCTCATGTCTGGACGAACGTACTCACGAGCAAAAGTTCCGTGGGCTCGGGACGACCGACGCCGGCGGCGCGCTACTCCTCGGTCTTCGTCCGAGTGCGGTCGGGATCGAGTTCCCCGCGGTGAATCTTCGTGCCGTCTTGGGCCACCTGTCGCCCGAGCACGGCGCATTTCACGCGCATCGGCGAGATGTCGACCCCGAGCATCTCGGTGATGTCGTCGGTGTCGAGCGCGTCCAGCTCCGCTACCGACATGCCGTGGAGCCGCTCTGAGAGCATGCTCGCGGAGGCCATCGAGATGGCGCAGCCGTCACCGGTAAACCGGACCGCCTCGATCGCGTCACCCGCGTCGTCGAGGTCGATCTCCATCCGGATCGTGTCGCCACACGACGGGTTCTCTCCGACGTGTGTCACGTCCGGATCCTCGAGTTCCCCGTAGTTGCGCGGGTTCTTGTAGTGATCGAGGATCTGCTGTCGGTACATGTCCGAGCCCAGTCCCATATCAGAAACTGGTACGCCGGTGCGAGCAAAAAGGGTTCCGTCGGGCGCGGAGGAAGGGGCCAGCGCGAGGCGGCGGCGACCCGGTTACTCCTCTGACGACGGCCGTCTCGCGGACGGTTCCCGAGCCGGCGCGGACGACTCCGGTGTCGTCGTGGTCGCCGTGTCGGTCTCCGACACGTCGTCGACGAGCTCGCGGAGCCGGTCGAGGATACGGTCGTACTGACCGCGCTCCGGCTGCTTTGGGAAGTAGGCGTCCGCGCCGGCCGCGAGCGCCCGCGCTCCCATCTCGTCTTTGCGGCAGGTGGTGTGAAACACGACCGGGATGTCGACGCCTCGACTCCGAAGTCGCTCGACCAGATCGACGCCGGAGGCGTCCGGAAGTCGCTGTTCGGTCACGACACAGTCGACATCGTCGGCCGCGTCGAGCGCCGGCTCCATCCCGTCGACCGACCGGACCGTGAACCCCTCCGTGAGCCGTTCCGCGAACGTCGCGAACAGCTCCGCGGAGCGGGCGTCCGGTTCGACGTGAAGCAGGACGACGGTGTCGACCTCGTCTGACGAACCGCCGGCAGCGGTGTGCGTATCCGTCTGGACAGTGGTTGCGGTGGGTGCCGGTGTGTAGTTACTCATGATGTGGTGATATCTGCCAGACACCTTCGAGCGACTGCGGCGGATCTCGTCGCGCTCATACGCTCGCCGAATGCCATGATCGCTCCCCGCCGGAAGCCACCGGCTGGAGCGTCCGGAGAGCGATCGGTGGTTGTCCTCCCGATCGGTGTCATCACGGTTTCCCAAATGCACGCCCTACGGGTATACCGTAGAGATACTCAGTCCGGATTAAGCCGGATTAAACCCGTTTAATCGTCCGCGTGGAGCAAAAAGACGGTCTGAGAGGGTGGATTGATAAAATCGAGGCGTCAGGCGAACAGGTCTTGCGCCTCGCCGACCGCGTCGACAAAGGCGTCGACTTCCTCGACGGTGTTGTAGACGTAGAAGGACGCGCGCGCCGAGGCGGAGATGCCGAGCGTGTCGTGTAGCGGCTGGGTGCAGTGGTCGCCGGCGCGGATCGCGACGCCGTAGTCGTTCAGGATGCTTGAGAGGTCGTGGGCGTGAACGCCCTCCACGTTGAACGAGACGAGTCCGCCGCGGTCGTCACCGGGTGGACCGTAGATCTCGACGCCGCCGAGCGCGGACAGCTCGTCGTACGCGTACTCAGCGAGCAGGTTCTCGTGGGCTTCGATCCGCTCCATCCCGATCTCCTCTAGGTACTCGACCGCGGCCGCGAAGCCGATCCCCTGCGCGATCGAGGGTGTGCCGGCCTCGAATTTCCACGGGAGGTCCTCCCAGGTGGACTCCTCGAAGGAGACGCGCCGGATCATGTCGCCGCCGTAGAGGTACGGCTGCATGGAGTCGAGCAGCGCCTCGCGGCCGTACAGCGCGCCGATCCCGGTCGGCCCACACATCTTGTGACCCGAAAAGGCGAAGAAGTCGACGTCGAGTTCGGTCACGTCGACGGGACGGTTCGGGACGGACTGTGCGCCGTCGGCGAAGATCAGCGCGTCGCGGTCGTGCGCGAGGTCGGCAAGCTCGCGGACCGGATTGATCGTCCCGAGCGCGTTCGAGACGTGGACGACGGAGACCATCTCGGTGTCGTCGTCGATCAGGTCCGCGGCGTGGTCCATATCGAGTCGCCCCTCGTCTGTGACCTCTATGAACCGGACGTCAGCGCCGGTCCGCTTGCCGATCTGTTGCCACGTCACGAGCGACGAGTGGTGTTCCATCTCGGTGAGGACGACGTTGTCGCCCGGGCCGAGTTCTTTGAGCCCCCACGCGTACGCGACGAGGTTCATCGCCTCGGTCGTGTTCTTCGTGAAGACGATCTCCTCGCGGCCCGCGGCACCGACGAAGTCGGCGACGGTGTCGTGCGCCTGTTCGTACGCGACCGAGGCCTCTTGGCTCAGCTGGTGGATCCCGCGGTGGACGTTGGCGTTGTAACCGCGGTAGTAGTCCGCGATCGTGTCGACGACGGGATCGGGCGTGTGCGAGGTCGCCGCGTTGTCGAGGTAGACGAGCGGCGTGTCGTCGCCTGCGCCCTCCCCCGGGGTCTCGGGGTCGCCGCCGACCTTTCGGTCGAGTATCGGGAAATCGGCGCGGACCGCCTCCACGTCGAACGGGTACTGTTCCTGAACTCCCATTGTCCCGTATGGGGGCCCGAGCACTAACACACCTTCGGTCCGGTACGTGTTGCCAGTACCTCTGATCTGGATGATCGCGTCCGGACGATCGCGTCCGGACGATCGCGTCTGAACGAGTTCCGCGACGGCGAGGTGGCTCCTCGGAGCCCGTACTGCAGCCCCGCACCGCACCTCACGCCTCCCCAGCCTCGCGGCTCGCTCGGAGTTCCCTCCGGTCGCCCGCGTCGCTCACCGCGTCCCTCGCGGACGGTCTCGCGGTCGCCGGCGGCGACCGCTCACCGGCGCGCCGCCGCTCGATGCGTAACCGAGGTGTAACGGAGGCCGCGTCGCGATACGGCGTTCCGCCCGCGCGTCGGCGTCACGGCCGAACTAGTGCCCTTTTGAACGCGGGGGACCTCTCTTCGGTATGACCGAGACACTCAGGCTCGCCACCCGCGGGTCGGACTTGGCCCTCGAACAGGCCGGGACCGTCCGCGACGCCTTATCGAGCCGCCGGCGCGACGTGGAGATCCGGCGCGTCGAGACGCGCGGCGACCAGATCCCGGACGAACTGATCCACCGCCTCGGCAGGACGGGCGCGTTCGTCCGCGCCGTCGACGAGGCGGTGCTCGCCGGCGACGCCGACCTCGCGGTCCACTCGCTGAAGGACGTCCCGACGGAGGGGATGGACGACGTGGTGATCGCGGGCGTCCCCGAGCGCGCTCCCGCCGGCGACGTGCTCGTCCACCCCGACGGAGTCGGGATCGAAGACCTCCCCGCGGGTGCGGTGGTCGGCACGGGGTCGCTCCGGCGGACCGCCCAACTCAAGGCCGCGCGGCCGGACGTCGTCGTCGAGCCGCTCCGCGGCAACGTCGACACCCGGATCGAGAAGCTGCTCGCACCCCGACTACAGGCCGAACACGAGCGGCGACTGATCGCTTCGGGCGAAGCGAGTGCGCTGACAACCGAAACGGGGGGAGACGGTGCTGCCGACGAGGGAACACCCGAGGCGGACGAGCCGAACTGGGACGCTCTCGACGACGAGGCGGGCGATGAGGTCGACGAGGCGGACGCAGACGACTCCGACGAGACGTTCGAACGCACCGTTGAGGAGTGGTTCGATTCCCTCACCGAGTTGGAACGCTCGGCGATGGAACGCAAGGTCGAAACCGAGTATGACGCGATCGTCCTCGCCGAGGCGGGACTCCGCCGCTCCGAGCTGTTTCACGAGGTCAAGACCACGCGGCTCCCCCGTGAGGAGTTCGTTCCCGCCGCCGGGCAGGGGGCGATCGCCGTCACCGCGGCCGATCCCGACGTGATCGAGACGGTTCGGTCCGCGATCGACCACCCGCGCACGCGAGTCGCGGTCACCGTCGAGCGGACTATTCTCGGCGAACTCAACGGCGGCTGTGTCGCACCGATCGGCGTCTCTGCGCTCGTACAGGGCGAACACGTCCACACGCGGGTTCGCGTGCTCTCGACGGACGGGACCGAGGAGGTGGCGGACACCCGCGACCTGCCGATCCGGTCGCACGCGAAGGCGGCCGAGTCGTTCGCGGCGGATCTGGCGGACCGGGGCGCGGCCGACCTGATCGCGGCGGCACGCGAGGAGGCGGAGACCGACGAGGTGCCCCGGGCGGAGGCGGACGATGAGTGATGAGTCGCGTCCGGGTGACGAACTGAGCCCGGGTGACGAACTGAGTCCGGATGACGAGTCGGCGGTCGGAACCGTCTACCTCGTCGGATCCGGTCCCGGCGACCCCGACCTGCTGACGGTGAAGGCGGCGCGGCTGATCGAGTCTGCCGACGTAGTGCTTCACGACAAGCTTCCCGGCCCGGAGATCCTCGGCGAGATCCCCGAGGCGAAACGGGAAGACGTGGGCAAACGCGCCGGCGGCGAGTGGACCCCGCAGGAGTACACCAACCGCCGGCTGGTCGAACTGGCCCGCGAGGGGAAGTCGGTAGTCCGCCTCAAGGGCGGCGACCCGTTCGTCTTCGGCCGCGGCGGCGAGGAGGCGGAACACCTCGCGGCCGCCGGTGTTCCCTTCGAGGTCGTCCCGGGCGTGACCTCCGCCATCGCCGGCCCCGCGGTCGCCGGGATACCGGTCACACACCGGGATCACGCCTCCTCCGTCTCCTTTGTCACCGGCCACGAGGACCCGACCAAAGACGAGTCCGCGGTCGACTGGGACGCGCTCGCGGCGACCGGCGGCACCATCGTCGTGCTGATGGGCGTCGGGAAGCTCCCGGGGTACACCGCGGCGCTGCGCGAGGCCGGACTCGACGGCGACACCCCCGTCGCGCTGGTCGAGCGGGCCACATGGCCCGAGATGCGTGTGGCGACGGGCACGCTCGGTTCGATCGTCGAGGTCCGCGACGAGACCGGGATCGAGCCGCCCGCGATCACCGTGATCGGCGACGTCGCGGCGACTCGCGACCGGGTGGTCGCGTTTCTGCAGAACGAACACGACGACGCCGACGGAGGTGACGCCGTATGAGCGACGCAGACCTCGACGACACGCCCGGAGCCGAGGACGGCGACGACGCACCCGGAGCCGGCAGCGCTCGCCGTCCGAGCGTCGCCGTGTTCCGGCCGGCCGACGAGCGTATCGACGCCGCCGCCGCGCATCTGGAGTCGCTCGGCGCGGACCCGGTCCCGGACCCGATGCTCGCCGTCGAGCCGACCGGTGCGGTCCCCAGCGACGCCCCGTTCGTCGTCCTCACGAGCAAGACTGGCGTTGAACTCGCGGCCGCGGCGGGGTGGGACCCCGGCGACGCGGTGCTTGCCACTATCGGCCCCGCGACCGCCGCCGCGGCTCGTGCGGCGGGCTGGACCGTCGACGTCGTCCCCGACGAGTATACGTCGGCGGGGCTCGTTGCGGCGCTCGCCGACCGCGTCGCGGGCGATCGCGTCGAGGTGGCTCGTTCCGACCACGGCAGCGACGTACTCTTGGACGGACTCCGCGCGGCGGGCGCGGAGCCGACCGAGACGGTGTTGTACCGCCTGACGCGTCCGCCGGAAGCCGGCGAGTCGGCCGAGCTGGCCGCAGCCGGCGAACTCGACGCCGCGGCGTTCACCTCGTCGCTTACGGTCGAGCACTTCCTCGCGGCCGCCGCGGAGCGGGGCGTTCGCGACGCGGCTATCGAGGGACTCGATTCGGCGGTAGTCGGTGCCATCGGCGCGCCGACCGCGGAGACGGCGGCCGACCGCGGACTCGACGTCGACGTCGTCCCCGACGACGCCGAGTTCGAGGCGCTCGCAGCGGCTGTCGTCGACGCGGCGACCGAGTGAGCGGCCGGGTCGCTCCCGACCGCGACCGATACCCCCTCCAGTTCTCGCGATCGACACCGTCCTCGGAAGAATCGACAATACGACGCGAGTGGGGCTGTACACCCGATCTCTGCCTGTTCCCCCGGTGTACTTTGATTATCAAAATTGAAAATGCACTCCGCGGGTTTATTATCCGGTAGGGGAAAGAACCGGGCATGGAACCGAGCGAGCGCTGGGCGCTGCGGGCCGACGACGGAGTGATCGTCGTCGAGTTTCCGCACGGAACCGGGTTGAGCCCCGACGACGCCGAGGCGCTCCTCGACCGGTGGCGGACCACCACCGACCGACCGATCGACGCCGTCGTGATCGTCGTCCGAACGAGCCGTCCGTGCTCCGACGCCGGGCGGCGTGCCCTCCGGGAGTCCGCGCAGATCGCGGTCGCTCGCGGCGCAGAGCGGTTCGCCGTCGTCGGCGAGCGATCGAAGCGCCGGTACCTCAAACGGACGATCGACATCGACGGGGTCGACGTCGAGGCGTTCAACGACACCGCCGCCGCCCGCGGGTGGGCGGAGAGTCCCTCTGTGGCCGCGCCGTCGATCGACACGTCCACGTAGGACGTTTCTCAGACGACACGGATACGCGAGTCCATCCGTCGACACGACCACGCGGGTAGATTCACAAAGCGCCGAAAGGCGTTGGAACACCCGTGATTCGGTGAGCGACGCGGACTACCGCCTTAGCTGTCGATCCCGGAGGCGGTCCCGTTCTCCGCGTTGTCGCCGTCGGCGGACTCGGTTTCGTTACCGTCGCCACCGTCAGTGGACTCGGTTTCGTTACCGTCGGCGTCGCCCTCGCTGTCGTCGTCATCATCGTCAACCTCGTTGACCTTCACGTCGCGCCCCGCGACGCCGCTCCCCGAGATCACGGGCGTGAGGATGTACCCGTTGGTCCGGCCTCGCTTGACGACGTTGATGTCGAAAACGAAGCTGACGGGTTCCTCTGGCGTGACCTCGAAGCTGTTCGTGATCTGGAGCTTCTCGCTCGGGAGCTTCACGTCGACGGTCTCGCCGTCGACAACCCCCTCAGTCTCGGAGACGTCGACCGCTATCTTCTCGTAGCTTCCCGCCGGGATCTCACCGTCGAACACGGCGGTCGCGTCGTCGCCGATCACTCGGGTGAGATCGACCGTCGCCCCGTCGAGATCGATGACCGTGAAGCCCCGGTCGCCGCCCTCGCCGTCCGCGTTCCCGCCCTCGTTTGCGTCGTTATCCTCTCCGTTCTCGCCTTCGACGTCCCCGCCGTCTGCGCCGGCGTCGGTGTCGTTCTGGGTGTCGCTCTCGTTGCCACCCTGCTCGTCATCAGCAGTCTGCTCGTCACCGTCCTCGTTTTCAGCGTCTTCCTCGTCTTCGTCTCCGTCATCGCCGCTCTCGGCCTCGAAGAGCCGAGCCGCCTCGAGCGTGACGTCGAGCCGGTCGAAATCGCCAATGTCCGCCGGCGCGTCGCTGACGAGTAGCCGGAAGCTGCCGGTGAGGGTGTTCGAGCCGTCGCCGCCGTCGGAACCGTCCGAGCCGCCCGAGCCGTCGGTGGACGCGGGAGCGTCCTCTCCGCTACATCCTGCAAGCGCCGTCACGCTCGCGCCCGCCCCGAGCGCAACGAACGTCCGTCGGGCGAGGCCGTCGGTGAACGCGTCGTGCGAGTCGTCGCCATTCGTCTGCGGTCGGTCTGTCATGGTGGCTCATCGAACGGCCCCTAGACGGATATACACGGAAGACCCTCAGCCCGAATTTATGCGGATCAACCCAGTTTTATTTCATTCGTCCGCTGTCGGGTATCAACGCGCCAGGAATCCCCCGCCAGCTCACCGCGAGGCCGTGTCGATACCGGCCGTCTCGACCACTCGCTTCGCGTGGCGGGTCGCGCGCTCGCGGACCGCCTCGGCGTCGATTCCGACGTGTTCGCCGTCGGCGTACCGCACCTCGCCGTCGACCATCGCGAACGTCACGTCGTCGCCGTGCGCGGCGTACACGAGGTGCGAGAGCGGGTCGTGGATCGGCGTGGCGCGCGTGCGGTCCGTGGTGAGCCCGATCACGTCCGCGCGCATACCTACCCGCAGCGTCCCGAGCCGATCGAAGCCGGCGGCGCGGGCGCCGTTCGTCGTCGCCATCTCCAGTGCCGTCGCGGCCGGAAGTCGGGTCGGGTCGCGAGCGTCCACCTTCCCGAGGAGGCTCGCCTGCCGCATCTCGGTAAACGGGTCGAGCGTGTTGTTGCAGGGCGGGCCGTCGTTCCCGAGCGCGACCGTGATCCCGCGGTCGAGGTAGTCCTGCACCGGGGCGATCCCCGAGGCGAGTTTCATGTTCGACGATGGGCAGTGCGTGACGACCGTGTCGGTCTCGGCGAGCACCTCGCGCTCCCGCTCGTCCGTGTGAACGCAGTGGGCGAGCGTCACGTCCGGCCCCGTCAGTCCCACCTCGTCGAGCCAGAGGAGGTTCCGTTTCCCCGTGTCTGCCTCGACCGCCTCGATCTCGTCTTCGTTCTCGCTCGCGTGGGTGTGGATCGTCACCCCTTCATGGCGGTCCGCGAGGTCGCGACAGCCGCGGAGACAGGCCTCAGAACAGGTGATGGCGAACCGCGGCGTGACAGCGTACCGGATCCGACCGTCGGCCGCGCCGTGGTACTCGCGAATGAGCGCGTCGCTCTCAGCGAGCGCCGTCTCCGTGTCTTCGAGGAGACCGTCCGGCGAGTCCCTGTCCATGAGCACCTTTCCGAGCCGCGCGCGGATCCCCGTCTCGATCGCGGCCTCGAAGGCTTCCGCGGCGTGGTGGACGGAGAGGTGGTCGACCACCGTCGTCGTTCCCGACTCCAGACACTCGAGGTAGCCGAGTTCGGCGGCCGCGCGCGTCGCCTCGGCGTCCATCGCGGCCTCCATCGGGAGGACGGCGTCGAACAGCCAGTCCAAGAGCGCGTCGTCGTCGGCGATCCCCCGCCCGAGCGACTGCACCGAGTGCACGTGGCCGCCGATCAGCCCGGGCGCGACGATGTCGCACTCGCGGCGGTCGTGGTCGGGGTATCGGTCACGGAGCGTCGACGCGTCGCCGACCGCGGCGATCGTCCGCCCGTCGACGACGACTGCGCCGTCGGGCACGACGGTCTCCGGGTCGACGACGACGGTCCCGGCGAGCAACATGTCCGTCCGCTACTGGCGACGGACACAAAAGAGGCTGTTCGTTCGCGTCACTCGTCTCAGGCGCGCGTGCCGACGTGCGGTCGCACCGCTCGCACGATCTCGTCGACGTCGTAGGCGTCCTCGGACACGTCGAAGACGATCTCGCCGTCGACGCGGACGACGAACACCCCGTCGTCGCCGGTCACCAGCGCGACCTCGTCGAGCGACTCGCCGAACTGTCGGAGGACCGCCTCGGCGACGTCTCGGGCGCGGTTCAACATGCCGCAGGGAACGCAGTATTCGATCTCGACACGGGTCATGGGACTGCGTTGGACCCGGAACCGATTAAACGCGCGGTGTATGGCCACTGGGCCGTCGCCGATCACGGGCGAGTCAGACCAACAGCGCGTCGAACACGACGGCGAACAACAGCAGTCCGAGGTAGGCGTTCGAGGCGTGGAACGCGCGGAACGCCGCGGCCTCCGTTTGTTCGTAGTGTAGCCGAACGACGGTCCAGAGGAACACCGCACCGAGCGCGACGCCCACGACGGCGTACAACACGCCGAGCGGATCGGCGGCCGCCGCGAGTGCGACCGCGGCGACGAGCGTCGCGCCGAGGTACCAGACGATGTGTCGACGTGTCGCCGTCTCGCCTCGAACGACCGGCATCATCGGGAACCCGCCGCGCTCGTAGTCGTCTTTGTACGCCAACGCGAGGTTATAGAAGTGGGCAGGCGTCCACAGGAAGATGACGAGCGCGAGCAGCAGCCCGCCGCCGCCGACCGTCCCGGTCACCGCCGCCCAGCCGATGAGCGCCGGCAGCGCTCCGGCGGCCCCGCCGATGACGGTGTTTTGGACGGTGTTGGGCTTGAGAACGAGCGTGTAGACGACGCTGTAGAACACGATGGCGACCAGCCCGAGCGCGGCGGTGAGCGGGTTCACGCTCCAGAACAGCCCGAGCGAGACGGCCGTGAGCAGTCCGCCGAACGCGAGCGCGTTCGGCACGGGAACGAGGTCGGTCGCGAGCGGGCGGTCGCTCGTCCGCTGCATCCGCTTGTCCACGTCGCGTTCGAGGACGTGGTTGAACGTCCCCGACGCGCCGATCGAGAGCGCGCCGCCCGCGAGCGTCGCGCCGACGGCGTACGGAGTGAACCCCGACCCGCCCGCGAGCGCCATCGCGGCGGCCGCGACCAGACAGAGGAGCCACATCAGCCGGGGTTTCATGAGCCGGAAGTAGGCGGCCGCGGTCGCTCGCAGCCGGGGCAGCGTGGCCGTCGGTATCTCCGGCTCCGGCGCGTCCTCCACCGGCGGGAGATCGTCCGCTCCCAGATCGAAGTCGACGGGGGCGTCGTCGTCACCCGTTTCCGCCTCTAGCCACCACGCGAGCCCGGCGAGAACCGCGCCGAATATGACCACGCCAAAGAGCAGGTGGAGCGGGCCGAGGGCGGCCGGAAGCGCGCCGGTGGCGACGAGCGCGCCGACGGCTGCCTGCACGGGGTACAAAAGCAGTGCACCGGCGAGGGCGGCACGGATGCGGCGGCTCACGTCGGTACGCCACGCCAGACCGGCCGAGGTCGCGACGAGGACGCCGACGACGGCCGCGATAAAGCGGTGCCCGAGCGCGATCCATCCGCTCGGCGACACGGGGAGTCCCGTCCCGTCGCCGCAGGCGGGCCACCCCCCGCAGGCCGCCGCGGCCTCGGTGAGCGACGTGGTCGCACCGACGACGAGCAGGAGGTACACGCCCATCGCCGTCGCGGCGAGGACCGCGGGGAATCGGTCGGGTATCGTCACGGAACAGGCTTAGGAACCGATCCATATATGTCCCGCGCTTCGGCGAGTCACGGGCGCTCGCCGGTCGCCGCTCCGTCACCGTCCGCGGTCCGCCGTCGCAGGATGCGGTCGACGATGTCGCCGCTCGATAACACCTCGCCGTCGTACCGAGGCTCCCGGCTGGTGGCGCGCTCGACACGACAGTCGATCCCGCGGTCGGCGAGCGCGCCGGCGATGTCGGCCTCGTCGTGGTGCTGGTCGAACCCCAACACGATCACGTCCGGATCGAGCCGTTCGATGGGGACGAACACGTCCTCGGAGTCACCGAGATGCGCCTCGTCGACCGCCCCGAGCGCGTCGACCATGTCGCGTCGCTGTCGGGCACACAGGATCGGGTCCGGCTTGTGGGTGACGTTCGTCTGCCGCGCGACGATGACGTGCAGTTCGTCGCCGTGGGTCGCGGCGTCTTCGAGGTAGTGGACGTGGCCCGGGTGCAGCAGGTCGAACGTCCCCTGTGCGACGACCCGCGTCATCGAAACCACGAGAGGAATCCGCTGTCGTCTCGCCGCTCGTCGCCGAGTTCGCGGTCGATGTCTTCTTGTGTAAAATCGAAGAAGTGCTCGTCCGGCACCTCGACGTCGAGGACGTCGAGCGTCGTCTGTCGTCCCTCGTTGTCGAACGCCTTCCAGTTGCCCCACCCGTAGGGCGCGCCGACGATGATGTGGACGCGCCCCTGTCCGAACGTCGCGAGGTCGGCGTCGCTCGGATGAAGCACTCCGTTCGGGTGCGAGTGGACCGAGCCGACAGCGCGCATGTCGTTCGGTTTCATGTGAGTTTGAACGCTCGCGCTCGTCGGGTTCGACTCCGTGCCGGGGATGACGAGCACGTCGGTTATCACCTGCCCGTCCCGGTCGACGTCGAGCTTGCGAGCGTCGTCCGCGCGGAGGAACCCCATGTACTCGTTGGGGTGGCTCTCCTCGCTCGCCTCGAGGATGAACTCCAACGCCTCTCGGGCGATCCCGAGGAGTTCGTCCGAGCGGAACAGTCGCATACCAGAACGCAGTCGCCGTCGCCTCATAGGGATTCCGGACCGCCGACCACGACAGCAACGAGACGAGTGAGGTGGTGTGCACCCACCGCGGAGACGCAAGAGAACAGGCTTAACCCCGGCCGTTCCCGATGAACGCGCATGAGCGAGAACACCGCCGGGAATTCCGGCACGCGAGGCGATTCGAGCCTCGAACCCGACGCTGAGGCGGCGGAGGGGGCGGCCGACGACCGGCCGATCGTCTACGACCTGGCACCCGACTGTACGCTCGAAGACGCCGAAGTCGACGCGCTGTACCACGCGGAAGTCAACGGCGTCGTCGACTACGGCGTCTTCGTCGACGTCTCCGACGCCGTGAGCGGCCTCGTCCACGAATCGAATCTCGACGACGACTACGCCGTCGGCGACCGGCTCGTCGTCCGGCTCACCGAGGTGAAACCGAACGGCGACGTCGCGTTCGACGACGCGGACCTCGACGAGTACCGGACCGAGACGGTCTCACACGAACCTTCGGTCTCACGCGTTCACGGCCTCTCGCCGGGCGACGAGGTCACCGTCGAGGGGGAAGTCGTACAGGCCAAACAGACCGGCGGTCCGACCATCTTCGCCGTCGCGGACGCCACCGGCGTCCTCTCGTGTGCCGCCTTCGAGGAGGCCGGCGTTCGAGCGTACCCCGAGATCGCCGTCGGCGACATGGTCCACGTCTCTGGCACGGTCGAAACCCGTGAGAACGCCCTTCAACTGGAGGTCGACTCCCTGAGCCGGCTGCCCGACGATCGCGCCGCGGACGCCCGCGAGCGATTCGAGGCCGCGCTCGACGACCGCGCTGAGCCCGCTGACATCGACCCGCTCGTCGAGTGGGAGGCGTTCGAGCCGATACACGAGGACCTCCGCGAGCTGGCCCGACTGCTGCGCCGGACCGTCCTCGCCGGCCGCCCGATCCGCGTCCGACACCACGCCGACGGCGACGGGATGTGCGCGGCGATCCCCGTCCAGCTCGCCTTGGAAGACTTCGTCCGCGACGTCCACGAGGACCCCGACGCGGCGCGACACCTGTTCAAGCGGCTCCCGAGCAAGGCCCCGTACTACGAGATGGAAGACGTGACGCGCGACCTCAACTTCGCGCTGGAGGGGCGCGCTCGCCACGGCCAGAAGCTCCCCTTCCTGCTCATGCTCGACAACGGGTCGACCGAGGAGGACGTGCCCGCCTACGAGAATCTCACGCACTACGACATCCCCATCGCGGTCGTCGACCACCACCATCCCGATCCCGAGGCCGTCGAGCCGCTGCTCGACGCACACGTAAACCCGTACCTCCACGACGAGGACTACCGGATCACGACGGGCATGATGTGCGTCGAACTCGCCCGGCTCATCGACCCGTCGATCACCGAGGAGCTGGAACACGTCCCCGCGGTCGCCGGACTCTCCGACCGCTCGAAGGCGGAGGCGATGGACGACTACGTCGACCTCGCCGCCGAGGCCGGCTACGAGAAGTCCGACCTGCTCGACATCGGCGAGGCGCTCGATTACGCCGCCCACTGGCTGCGCTACTCCGAGGGAAAGACCCTCGTCAACGACGCCCTCAACGTCGGCTGCGAGGATGAAACGCGCCACGAGGAGCTGGTCGAGTTCCTCGCCGAGCGCGCCGAGCGTGACGTCGACCGCCAGCTCGCCGCGCTCGACGACCACGTCGACCACGAGCGGCTGGCGTCGGGCGCACACCTGTACCGGATCGACCTCGACGAGTACGCCCACCGGTTCACCTACCCCGCCCCCGGGAAGACGACCGGCGAACTTCACGACACGCGCGTGAGAGAGACCGGCGACCCCGTCATCACGATCGGCTACGGGCCGGACTTCTGTGTCCTCCGCTCGGACGGGGTCCGGCTCGACATCCCGAACATGGTGACCGAGCTGAACGAGGAGTTGCCCGAAGCCGGCGTCTCCGGCGGCGGCCACCTCGTCGTCGGCTCGATCAAGTTCGTGAAGGGCCGCCGCGGCGCGGTCATCGAGACCCTCGTGGAGAAGATGGCGGACGCGGAGATCGACGAGGCGCTCTCCTCGACGGCCGCGCTCGACGACTGATCGCGGTCGACTCGACTGCGCCGCCGGCGGTCGTGCCGTCCCGGTTCTCGATCACGCGAACCGCACCTCCCTGCGGGCCGCGACCCCCGCTCCGACGCCCGCGACGCCGAGTCCCGCGAGGAGTCCGATCGGGAGGTGTATCCCGCCGCCGCGCCAGTCGGCGGCGTACGCCCGGGCGTAGAAGTCGGCGACTCCGGCGTCGTCGACGGCTAGCAGTACCTCGCGATTCTCCGCCGCCGCGGCTTCGTTCCAGTTGAGGCTGCCGACGATAGCGGCGTCGTCGACGACGAGGCCCTTCGCGTGGATCTTTCCGTACCTCCCCCGCGGCTCCGAGACGGCGACCGCGATCGGCTCCGATTCGAGCGTCGCGACCAGTTCCTGATTCTCCTCGCGGTCGTACCACGCACCCGAGAGGAGGAGGTGAACGTCGACGCCGCGGTCGGCCGCTCGCCGGAGCGCGCGGACGATCCGGTCGTTCTGCCCGCCCGTTCGCGGAACCACGGCGAGGACTCGGTCGTCTGCGGCGTCGATCCGGGCGACGATCCGATCGGCCGCGTTGCCCGGGGCGGTGAGAAGCGTCACGTCGGCCCGGGCGGGCGCGGGCGGTTCGAACCGGGTGGGATACGTGTCGTTCGCTCGTCCCGATTCGTGGAACTCGGTGTCCGCCTTGAACTCCCTCCACGGGCGAGCGTCGACGGCGGCGGCGTCCGCGCGAAACAGCGCCGCGAGGTCGTCGGCCGCGGAAGGCGACAGGTTCGGTCCGGACCGGGACCCGCCGTTCGCTGTCGGCTCGGCGACGACGCCCCACCCGCGGTTAGTTCGCCCGCCCGTGCCCGACGCCTTCCAGTTCTCCGTGAGCACGACCGCGCGGTCGTCGGCGACCGCGTACTTGGCGTGGTGGAAGCGGAACCGCTCCGCGTCGCCGTCGAGGATCCGGACCTCGACGCCGGCGGCGACGAGTCGGTCGACGAGGCGCGCACTCCGCGCCGAGAAGCCGCCAACCGGCGAGCCTTCGAGCAGGACGCGGACCGCGACGCCGCGGTCGGCGGCGGCGACGAGCGCGTCTGCGATCCGATTCGATTCGAGGGTGTACCCCGCGAGCAGCAGCCGATCGTCTGCCCCTCGCAGGGCGCTGACGGGGACGTCCGAGCTGTCCGGGAGGACGAACGGAGTCACGCTCGCGTCACCTATCCGGACCGGGGCTCTGGGGTCGTACCCGCGCGGCCGCCACTCGCCCCAGTCCGCTCGCCAACGGTGTCCGTCGCTGACGCGGTCGTACTCGACGACGTCGACGGGAACGCCGTTGTGCCGGAGTTCGATCCTGTCACCTGAGGCCGACAGCGGAAAGTGACCGTCGAGTCGGTGGAGATCGACCTGTCCCCGGTCGTCGGCCGCCGGGCCGTCGGTCAGGAACGCGGCGCTCCGTTCGGGGTCCGCGGACAGCGCGACGGTCCCGCTCGCGTTCGACGGAATCGACGCCTCGTGATAGCCGTCCGAGAGCGACCAGTTCCCCCGCGACGGGAGGGCGACGACGAGGTACTCGCCGCGGTCCCGCTCGGTCGTCGGATTGGGGTACAGTTCGACGATCGCCGGTGCTGTCGGGCGCGCGGATGCGTTGCGTGTCGCGGCGTCGCCGGCGTCTGCGGTTCCGTCTGCGGCCGGCGGACCGACGGCGGCCACAGCGACCGACGGAGCACCGCCGACAGCGACGCAGACGAACAGCGCGAGCACGACGACGGGCGGCCATCGACCGGCGACGCTCGAACCGATCGGTGGGTGGGAACGCACGTCGTCGGTTCCTGCGGCATCGGATAAAAAGCGGAGGGACCGGAACGTCCGGCGTTAGGCGGTCGCGGCCGCCGCGTCGAGCGAGCGCTTGGCCTTCTCGCCTTCCGTCGAGACGACGAACGAGTGTTCGTCCGCGTGGTCGGCGACCGCTTCGAGCGCCTCTCGGGTTCCGATCTGTCGGAGCGCCCAGCCGGCGGCGGCGCGGAGGTCGTCGTCGCGGTCGTCGGCCGCGAGCACGTCTGCGAGGGGATCGACGGCGCGAGTGTCGCCGATGAGACCCAGCGCTCTGGCCGCGAGCGGTTGGACGAGGTCGTCGGTATCGCTGTCGGCCGCGAGCTGATTCGCGAGCGGTTGAACGGCCTCGGGAGCGCCGATTTCGCCGAGCGCCTTGAACGCCGCCTTCTGTAGCTGCGGGTTCGAGTCTTCGGGGACGAACTCGACGAGCGTCTCCGTCGCCTCCGTTGCGGCCATCTTCCCGAGGATGCGGATGGCGAACTGGTCGCGTTTCTCGGCGCGGCCGAGCAGCTCTTCGAGGGACGCCTCCGTCTTCCCGCGCTTACCCATCCGTTCGAGCGCTTCGAGGCAATGCCGCTCCATGAAATCGGAGGTGAGCGAGTCGAGCGCGAGCAGGATCATGTCGACGTTGCCGCGCGTCTCGTGTTCCTTCAGCGCGGCCCACTCGACCGGGTAGTCCTTGTAGTGGCCGAGCACGTCGTAGTAGCCCTGTGCGCGGAGCTGCTCGTGGGTTTCTAAGTCGTCCCACTCTTCTGCGGCGTCGAGACCGTCGGTGAGGTCGTCGGCCGCGTCGAGCAGCGCCGAGATGGTGTCTGCGTCGGCGTCGGCGTCGAGATCAGCGTCTGCAACCGCGTTCGCGACCGCGTCGAGCGCCGTCACGAGGGTCTCGACCGGAACGGCGTCGGTCGGCTTCTCGGAACCGGCCTCGGACTCGGATGCCTCTGCTGTGTCGGCCGCGTCGAGAACCGCGTCCGCGTCGTCGCCTCCCTCCACATCTACCGCGTCGGCGGCGGCGTCGACGAACGCCCGAACCGCGTCGGCCGCGTCGGCGTGGCCGTCGGCGGTCCACTCGGTGTTGTCGAGCGTCTCGGCCGCCGCCTCGATCTCGTCGACAACGTCCGAACCGTACGGGCCGCGCGCGTCCTTAACCTCCTCGCGAAGCTCCGCGATCCGCGATTCGAGGTCGCCGCGCGGATCGTCTGCGTCCTCATCGTCTTCGTCCGGTTCGGGGAGGTCGGCCTCCTCGACGCCCGCCTCCGCGTCATCGAGGAGCGCGTCGACGTCGTCGAAGTCGGCCTCGGTCTCGGCCCCGTCGAGATGCGTCTCGATCTCGTCGAGGTACTCGTTCAGGGACTCCTCGGTCGGTTCGTCGGGACGCGTCGGTGCGGCGGCCTCCGTCGACTCGCCGGCGTCCGCCGCGTCCTCCGCGTCGCCCGGGGCGTCGGCCTCTCCGGAGGCGTCCGCCGGGTCGTCGTCGCCGTTGCTCATACACCACAGACTGCGCGCGTAGTCCATTAAGACGTTTCCCTTCGCGGGCGACCCTGTCGATCGGTTGAGCCAGCCCGTTTCGGCCGACGATCGCCCGTGACCCGAGAGTGGTCCGACCGTCAACGCCGATCCGCGGCAGATGTCTGTGGACTGTTCCACACTATCGTTTCGTTCTCTAAAATTTTGTTTTCAACAATTAGAACATCTATTCAGTATGTGGAAGGTTTTAAGTACCTTACGCGCGTACGTGTATATACCTATGAGCACGCAAAAGCAGGCCCGTCAGCGGTACGGAGAGGTTCACGAGAGCGACGCCCTCCGCGTTCCCGAAGAGAAAGCGGAGCAGCTCGTCGATGCGCTCAACAGCGATCTCGCGGCGACGTACGTCCTTTACCACCAGGTCAAAAAACACCACTGGCTCGTCGAGGGCGCCGAGTTCCTCGGGATCCACGAGTACCTCGGGGAAGTCGCCGCCGACCTCGAAGCGGGTGCGGACGTGCTCGCGGAGCGCGCGCAGGCGCTCGGCGGCGTGCCGCTCTCCGGCGGCGCGAACTACGAGGAACACGCGCCGGTGAGCCCCGAGGACGCCGACGCGTACGACATCCGCACGTCGCTGGAAAACGACCTCGAGATATTCGGCGACATCACAGAACAGCTCCGCGAACACATTCAGCTCGCGAACAGCCTCGGCGATTACAACACCGAAGAACAGCTCCGCGAAATCCTCGAAGACGTCGAGGAACACGGCCACCACATCGAGCACTACCTCGAAGACGACACCCTCGTCACCGAGCAGACGCTCGAATAACGCCGTCTCGGCCTCTCCGTCCGCATATTTTCACACACCGTCAAGTGACGGCGTCGTCGTGCGCGGTCACCCCCTCGCTCCGGCGGCGGTCGACACGCTTCTCACGACGCGGTTCGGACCCTCTCAGCGGCGGCGGAGCGCGTACGTCGCGTAGCCGACGGCGGCGAGGAGCCCCACAGACAGGAGGCTCCCGAACACGGCCGGCGAGACGGTGACGTACTCGCCGAACGGATCGGTCAGGGCGAGCACTCCGACGGTGAGCACGACGGCGATGAGGATGCCGACCGCGCCGAACACTTTGAACGCCGCATCGAGTCTGGGCTGTGCCGCAGTGGTCGAGTGGCTCATACCACCGAGTACGCGAGCCACGTATAAATCATCACCACGGGATTCTCACAGAGAGAAAACGAGATCGGCGATCACCCGCGATATCCGTCGACGATGGCGACGCCGGAGGACGCCCCGATCCGGACCGCACCGGCGTCGAGCATGGCAGCGGCCTCCTCGTAGGAGCCGACACCACCGGAGGCTTTCACCGGGAGGTACTCGCTCATCAGCTCCACGTCTGCGGCCGTCGCCCCGCCGTCGGAGAACCCCGTCGACGTCTTCACCATGTCGGCGTCGGCGTCGACGGCGGCCTCGCAGGCGCGGCGCTTCTCGGCGTCGGTCAAAAGCGCCGTTTCGAGTATCACCTTCACCGGAATCGGCACCGCGGCGACGACGTCGGATATCTCTGCGGCGACGGCGTCGTCCGCGCCCGCCTTGAGCCGGCCGACGTTGATCACCACGTCGATCTCGTCCGCGCCGTCGTTCCACGCCGCGACCGCCTCGTCTCGCTTCGCGTTCGGCGCGTGCTGACCGTGCGGGAACCCGACCACCGTCGCGAGCGCGCCGGACATCTCCTCTTCGAGCGTGTTCACGTAGTCCGCCGCCTCGGCGACGTAACAGGGCGGGACGCAGGCGTTCATCCCGCGGTCTGCGGCCTCGTCGAGGATGGTCTCGACGTCGCCCCACGTGGTCTCCGGGCCGAGCACGGTGTGGTCGATGCTGGCGGCAAACTCGTCGCGGTCCATGCGCTCACCGTCAGTGGTGCGGATAAAAAGGCGTACTGGGTCCGACTCGGCGGGGTTCGTCGGCCGGGACGAGCGATCGCCGCGCGGCCGACCGATCAGCTCTCGATTTCGATCTCGGTGCCGGTCACCGCTGCGTCGACGACCACGGGGAGACGCACGGTGAGGATGCCGTTCTGGTAGGTCGCCTCGATGCCGTCCTCGTCGATCGTCTTCGGGAACCGGAATCGACGGTGGTAGGTCCGGCGCGTCCCGCGGGTCTCGTCCTCGTGTTCGCCGGCGACGTTGAGGACGCCGCTGTCCCACGAGGCCGTGATCTCCTCGGGGTCGAACCCGGGGAGTTCTACGGTGAGGACGAACTCGTCGTCCTCCTCGTACAGTTCGTAGTCGCTGCTACCGGATTCGAACAGTCGGCTCGGGAAGTCGAGCCCCTGTGTCCACGAACTGGCTGGTCGCGGTAAGGCCATTGCAGACCACCTCGGATGCACGTAGTACTAGGCTAGCGAGTCTACAAATACATTTTGAATCGTGTGAACCGGTATCAAGCTTTATTCTCTGGCGGCGGCGTCGGTTCCGGGACCGCCGAACGGTTGGATTCAAGTCCGCCGCCGGGGAATCGGGTGGTATGCAACCGGGAGATCGCGTCCGCGTCGACCGCGGGGACGTCACGAACGAGGGCGTACTGCTCCCCTCGACGACTCGCGACCACCTCGTCGTCAAGCTCGACGGCGGCTACAACGTCGGCATCGACCGCGATACGGCAGCGGTGGAAGTGCTCGAATCCGGTGCCCGTGACGTCGACGAGGGAGCGGACGCCGGCGGCGGCGAAGCCTCCGAGATCACCTTCGACTCGGATCTCCCCACCATCTCGCTCATCTCGACGGGGGGTACCATCGCGTCTACTGTCGACTACAGGACCGGGGCGGTCACCGCGCAGTTCGACGCCGAGGACGTGCTCCGGGCGGTTCCCGACCTCGCGGGGCGGGCGAACTATCGCGGGCGGGTCGTCGCCAACATCCTCTCCGAGAACATGGACCCGTCGATCTGGCGAGAACTCGCGACGGCCGTCCGCGAGGAGATCGAGTCGGGTGCCGACGGCGTCGTCGTGATGCACGGCACCGACACGATGCAGTACTCCGCGTCCGCGCTCTCCTTCGTGCTCGATTCGCCCGTCCCCGTCGTGTTCACCGGGAGCCAGCGCTCCGCGGACCGGCCCTCCTCCGACAACGTGATGAACGCGGTCTGTGCGGTCGAGGCCGCGAAGGCCGCCCACGCCGAGACGCTGGTGTGTATGCACGCGACGCAGTCCGACGACGCCTGCGCGCTCCACCGCGGCACCCGCGTGCGCAAGAACCACACCTCGCGCCGGGACGCCTTCGAGACCGTTGGTGCCGAGCCGCTCGGCCTGATCGATTACGCGGCGGCCGCCGAGGCGGGCGCTGACGGGGACGCGGCCGACGCCGCGATCGAGTGGAACCGCGACCCGCTCTCTCGCGGCAAGGCGGTCGACGGTGACGGCGACACGTCGGTCGATATCGGCTTTTACCCCGATCTCGACGCCGACGTGGAGCTCGTCAAGTTCACGCCGGGGATGGACCCGGCGGCGTGGGACTACCTCGACGGGAAAGACGGCGTGGTGATCGAGGGAACCGGCCTCGGCCACGTCCACACCGATCTTATCGACCGAATCGCGGAGCTCGTCGAGGACGGCACGGTCGTCGCGATGACGAGCCAGTGTCTCGAAGGCCGCGTGTGCGACCGCGTGTACGACACCGGACGCGACCTGCTCGACGCGGGCGTCGTCGAGGCGGGAGACACCCTCCCGGGCACCGCGAAGGTGAAGCTGATGTGGGCGCTCGCGAACGTCTCCGATCCCGCGGACGCGATGGGACGCGACCTCGCGGGCGAGCTGACGGAGGAGTCACAGCCCTGGCGATAGCCGCGGTCGCCGATGCCGTCGACGTCGACGCGGCTCGCGTGCTGATCCCGGAGACTGCGGCGGACGTGCGACATCGGCGCGAGCGACGAAGCGAAGCACTCAGCGTATCCGGTGGCGGAGCGGACGGGCAGAGGACCCCCAGGATCACAAGCTCCCGCATCCCGAACCGCCACGCTCTTTCTCTCTCACGGCGTTCGCCCGCTATGGATCCGGTTTCCCTCCAGTTCGAGACGCTCCGGTCGCTGCTCTACTACGGGGCGGTCTACGGGATCGTGCTCGCGGTGGCCGTCTGGATCTACCGGGACGCGAAGGCCCGCGGGAGCGACCGCGCGTTGGCGTGGTTCCTCGCGACGCTCGCGTTCACCATCGTCCCCGTGCTCGCGTACCTCTACGTGTACCGGGACGGCGATCCGACCGGAAACTGAGCCGAACGCCTCCCGTCTGTTTATACGAAATTAAGGAGAATACCTGCGAAGTGCCGTGGCGCGGAATGACCGACAGATGCCCTCCGTCGGACGCCTCCGGATCGTGAGTCGGATCGCTCGCGGACGCCGTCCCTAGGCGCTCGCGATCGCCGTCACCACGCTGATCCCGCTCGTCGGGGTCGTTGCGCTCGGCTGGAACGCCGCCGCACTCGTGACGCTCTACTGGTTCGAACTCGGGATCGCCTCGTTCTGGGCCGTCGTGCGCGGCCTGTTCGCCGGGCGACCGTCCGAGTTCGAGCCCGGGACGCTTATCGCCGGGCCGCTCGCCGCCCGCCGCCTCTCGCTTCCGATCCCCCGAACGAACGCGCGGATCTGGCTCTCCTCGGTGCTCGTCCGTTCGGGACCGCGCTGTGGCGGGTCGAGCCGTGGGACGAGACGGACCTTCTGCTGGTCCGAACGTGGCTCGACCGCCGGCTCGGAACCGGGACGGTCGTGATCGACCTCGGCGACCGCGAACGGAAGGTCCCGCTGCTCGCCGACCCCGATCCCGTCCTCGGTGTCTTCGACCGACGGGCGGTACGGCCAGGCGGCTGACGGGCGGGCGGTCGGACGGCTGATGGACGGGCGGTCGGATGGCTGACGGGCGGGCGGTCGGACGGCTGACTGGCGGTGCGGCCGCACCGACCGCCGGATCGAGGTATCGTTTGCGATACCCGAACCCGAACGCCTAATTACGCCCGCACCGCGGGTGATGACATGTTCGCGACGCTGCCGGACGTCCTCCGACTGCTCGTCGTCCCCGTCTTCGCGTGGGCGGCGATACGGGACGTCCGGACCCGACGCCTCCCGAACCGGCTGTGGCCGCCACTGTACCTCTTCGGGGCGCTGCTTCTCATCTGGGAGGCTGCCGTGCTGTGGCCGCTCGCGGGTGTCGAGGGGCGGCTGTTCCTCGTTCGGGCGGCGATCAGCCTCGTTTTCGTCGCCCCGCTCGGCTACGCGTTCTGGTATCTCGGCGCGTTCGGCGGCGCGGACGCGAAGGCGCTCATCGCGCTCGCGGTCGTCTTTCCGACGTTCCCCGCCTACGATATCGCCGGGGCGACGCTTCCGGTCGTCGACACACAGCTCGGCGTCTTCTCGCTCACGATCTTAACGAACGCGGTCCTCCTCGGACTGGCGTACCCCGTTGGTTTGGCGGCTCTCAACCTCGTTCGCGGTCGTGTCTCGCCGAGCATGTTCCTCGCGCGGCCGGTGAGCGTCGGATCGCTCTCCGACCGACACGGGCGGCTCTTCGAAGACGAGAACGGACCGACGCGCGGCGGGCTCGACCTCGACGCGCTCCGGATGTACCTCCGCTGGCGGGGGATCACGCTGGCGGATCTGCGCGCCGACCCCGATCGGCTACGGAATCCGGACAGCGTCGGCGAGACGTTCGCCCCCACCGACGGCGGCACGCACGTCGGTCCACGAACCGACGGCGGCGTCGCGGAACCGGGAGACGAGCGCGCGGATGACGGCGACCCGTGGGCTGCCGAGCGGTTCCTCGAGGAGATCGACCACGGCGCGTACGGCACCGACGCCGACACGCTCCGTGGGGGGCTGGCGGCCGTCGCGCACGCGGACCGCGTGCTCGTCTCGCCGGGGATGCCGTTCGTCGTTCCCATGGCCGTCGGGCTCCTCGTCTCGCTGACGTACGGCGACGTGCTGTTCGCGGTGCTCGCCGCGGTCGGCGTGGTGTGACGGGTTCCGAGAGCGCGAATCAGTAGCTTGAAAACCGCGCCGGACGGACCCCGCAGCATGGCGCTCGAAAAGAACGTGGACTGTCCATCGTGTGGCGAGTCCCGGGAGTTCTATCGGACCGCGGCGATGACGCTTCACCTCGGCGAGAAGACGAAGTGGCGCTGTCCGGAGTGCGGCTACGGATTCGTCGAAATAAACGGGATCGACACGCTCGCAGCTTGAACGCGTCGGGGGCTGACGGCTCTCGCCGGTTCGCACCCCGTGTTCTGTGACTCCGTCGGCAAAAAATCGTGGTGTGCGAGTTGCCTCGCGCGTCGTCAGACCGAGCGGTCGCCAATCAGTCGTCCGCGCTCTCAGGCGTCGCGACCGGGTCGCTGTCGTCTTCGGTCTCCGACTCGTCGCCGGCCGTGATCGGGTCACTGTCGTCTTCGGTGAACCCGGCGGACTCTTCTTGACGCGCCTTCGCCTCGGGGTCGAAGCGCGCCTCGATGTCCTGATATCGCGGGACGAAGGAGAGCTCGTGGTGGCTCTCGGTCTCGTGACCGAGGTATCGGTCTTCCAGATCCCACTGGGCCTGTTCGGCGTTCTCGGCGATGTTCTCCATGTCCTCGTAGACGGCGTGTGCGCCGGAGTGGAGCCCGTACAGCGTGATGAAGATGTACTGGTAGCCCAGCTCGCCCAGCTCCTCGAACGTGAGCGGGTCCTCCTGCTCGCTCCACGCGAACGACGAGGAGTAGTTGAACGCGAGGTCCAGATCGGGGTGCGTCTCGTGGATCTCCTCGGCGTAGCGGATCGCGTCTTCGCGGGACGGGTCGGGCATCTCTGGCCAGACGAGGTCGACGCCGGCGTCGGCGTAGATCCGGCCGCGCTCGACATGCTCGTCCCAGTCGCCGTTCGCGGAGCCGTACGCGTCCGTGCGGGCGATAATGACTGTGTCCTCGCTCTGCTTGGCGTCGACCGCGGCCTCGAAGCGCGAGCGCGCCTGTTCGCGGGAGACGATCTGCTTGCCGGCGATGTGGCCGCAGCGCTTCGGCGAGGTCTGGTCTTCGATGTGGACGGCGGCGACGCCGGCCTTCTCGTACTCGCGGACCGCGCGGCGGACGTTGTGGACGCCGCCGTAGCCGGTGTCACAGTCGGCGACGACCGGGAGGTTCGTCGCTTCGACCATTCGCTTCGCGTTCTCGACCATCTCGGTCATGGAGACCATCTCCAGGTCGGGGAAGCCGAACTGGCCGAGGACGGTCGAGTAGCCGCTCATGTAGGCGGCGTCGACACCCGCCATCTCGGCGAGGCGGGCGTCGAGCGCGTGGTAGATCCCGGGCGCGAACGTGTAGTCCTGCTCGGCGAACTGCTCGCGGAGCTTGCGGCCGGCCGGGTTGTCGATGTCTCTGGCGTAAACGTCGTCGTCGAGTTCGCTTGGATGCATGGATGTCACTCGCTGTCGTCGTCGAATCGGTCATTCGCGCGTCGCGTGAACGTGGTCGGGTCGGGTCGCGGACCGTCGCCGGTGCCCGTCATCGGGACGGGGCTCGCGGCGGGCCGCGGGCGTCGAGAACGAGTCGCCGTCATTGCGCCCCTCCGTCGGCGCGTGTCCGGCGCGTCGGACGCAGGTCAGGGACGAGCGGCGCGTCCCGTTCGCCGTCGGCCGGCGGCGGGCTCGGACGGCGGGTCGCTCCACCGGCCGGGGCCGGATCGATCGCGGGCCGCGTCGTCGGTCGAGTGCGTGGGACGAGCGGCGCGCCGGCCTCCTCGGTCGTCGGGATGCGGCCGGGGATCTGTGGGGTGGTCGCGTTTGGCCGCTGCGCGGCGTCGTCGGTGTCGGGCGTCTGCCCGTCTCGGGTCGTCGTCGATGTCTGGTCGGTCGGTGTGCGAGTCGTCGCGTCGGTCGTGTTCGTCGTGTCGTCAGGGGTTGTCATCGGGTTGGGGTGGGGTCGGCGGGCGTCTGGGGATCGGCGTGTCTGTGCGTCGGTCCGTGACGTGTCCGCGTACGGGTACTGACATTGCACTCGGTACGAGCAGGTGGGTGGTAATAAACATAATGATTGATAATGATAATATTCGTTAATGTGTTTTACCCGTTTAAATGGTGTTTGCCAACGAGGGGCACGGAGGGGACCGATCCCTTCTAATCGGCGCCGCTCGTCCACCCGACACTGTGAACGAGCGAGACGCGCTCCGGGTGCTCGCGGACGACCTCCCGCACGCGGGCGACGACGCGGCGGTCGTCGGCGACACCGTCATCACGACGGACATGCTCCACGAGCGGACGGACTTCCCGCCGGGAACGAGCAGGTACACGGCCGGCTGGCGCGCGGTCGGCGCGTCGCTCTCCGACGTCGCCGCGATGGGCGCAGCCGCCACTGCGGCGGTCGCCGTCTACGCCGACGCCGACTTCGACGAGGCGGATCTCGACCGGTTCGTCGCCGGCGCAGTCGACGTCTGTGACGCCGTCGACGCCTCGTACGTCGGCGGCGACCTCGACACGCACGCGGAGTTCACGACCGCCTCGACCGCGATCGGGACGCTCACCGAGAGCGGTCCCGTCACGCGCGCCGGCGCTGCGCCGGGCGACGCGCTCTGTGTCACCGGCGAGTGGGGACGCTCCGCCGCGGCTCTCCGGCTGTTCGAGCGCGGCCGATCCGACGACGCAGTCTCTGACCCAGCAGCGGAGTGCGACGACATCGAACGCGCCAACGAGCTGTTCCGATTCACCCCGCGCGTGGCCGACGGGCTCGCGCTCGCGGCGGACGCCACTGCGATGATGGATTCCTCGGACGGCCTCGCCCGGTCGCTCCACCAGCTCGGGGAGGCGAGCGAGGTCGGGTTCGCGCTCGACCGCGACGCCGTCCCGGTTCACCCGGCGGTCGACGCGGTGACCGACGGCCCCGCGGAGCGGTTTGAACTCGCCGCGCACTTCGGCGAGGACTTCGAACTTGTCTGTACGCTTCCCGAGCCGGCGGTGGACCGCGTTGCCGCTCGGTGTCCTGGCTCGCTGGTTCGCGTCGGCTCCGTCGTGGCCGCCGCCGACGGGATCACCGCCGACGGTGACCCGCTCCCGGACCGCGGCTACACGCACGGGACGGAGTGATCGGCGCGCGTGGCGAGAAGAGACGCGGTCGCCATGCCGACTCGACGGTCGCCCTCTCGACTCAGCCGCCGTTCCGTCTCTCGACTCTCAGTCGTCGAACGACAGCCTGACGGCCTCGCCGCCGTCTGCGTCGCCGGGATCGGTCACGCGACCGTCCGCGGCGAACCCCGCGTGGAGGTGTTCGTACGTCCGGTCGATCGCCTCGACTAACACCTTCGTGTCCGCGGTGACGGGCATGAAATTCGTGTCGCCGTCCCACCGCGGCACGACGTGCGTGTGGAGGTGATCGACCGAGCCGCCGGCCGCCGACCCGCCGAGGTTCCGTCCGGTGTTGACGCCGTCCGGGTCGATGTCGCGGCGCATCGCCTCGATCGTCGCGGCCTCCAGTCTCGCGTGGTCCGCGAGCGTCGCGTCGTCGAGGTCGGTGACGTGCTCTTCGTGCTCGCGGGGGATCACCATCGCGTGGCCGGGGTTGTACGGCGCGTTGTTCAACAGGACGTAGTTGCGGTCGCTGTACGCGACGATCCGCGCCTCGCGGTCGGACTCGCGTTCGGGGAGCACACAGAACGGGCAGCCGTCGATCGGGTCGGACTCGCGCTCGACCCACTCGATCCGCCACGGCGCGTAGATCCGGTCCATTAATCGAAGTCGTGGATGCCGGCGGTCGTCACCTCGACGCCGTCGTCGGTGACGAGAAGCGTGTGTTCGGCCTGACTGACGACGGCGTCGTCCGCCTCCTTCAACACGGGATACCCCTTGATCGCGTTCGCCTGCTTGAGCCGCCGGAGCGCCATCCCGACGCGGTCGCCCTCCAGCCACCGCGCGGCGAAGGGGAGGTCGTCGAACGCTTCGATCTCCTCCAAGGCCTGCCGCGCGCGGCGGTCGCGCACGCTGGCCGACCCCGTCTGCTCGAAGATCTCCTCGTCCGTCCCCTCGCCGACCTTGCCGCGCCCGTCCGTCGCGAACGGCTCGATGGCGACGGCCTGCCCGGGTTCCAGTTCGACGGAGCGGTCGACGCCGCGGTTCGGCACCGTCGGACCCGTGTGCGCGTCGTACCGCTCGACGCCGTGCCCGGAGAGGTTCAACACGGGCGTGTAGCCGTACCCGCGTATCACGTCCTCTATCGCCTGTCCCACGACCCCGACCTCCACGCCCGGACCGGCCTCGTCGACGGCGGCTTCGAGCGCCATCTCGGCGGCCTCCACGAGCTCCGGGGTGTCGGTGTGGTCGACCGTGACGGCGGCGTCGGCGATGTAGCCGTCGACGTGGACGCCGATGTCGAGACACACCATCTCCTCGCCGAACGTCGTATCGTCATCCCGACTCGGCGTCGCGTGTGACGCCTCCGGGTCGACGCTGATGTTCACGGGAAACGCCAGACCGGCCCCCTGCTCGCGGACGAAGTCCTCCGTCCACTCGGCGACTTCGAGATGCGTCCGCCCCGGTTCGACCATCTCTCGGGCCTCGTTCATCGCTTCGACCAACACCGCACCGGCCTCCCGGTAGCTCTCGACCGCGCCGTCGTCAAGGGGTCCGTGACTCATAGGTTCCGGTTCGACGACCGCCCGCAAAGAGGTTGCGGAGAGAGGCGCTGGCGCCGGCGGCCGGCCGGGTCACCGCTCCGGGACGCCGCCGGAATCGCCGTCTGCCTCTCGATCCGTGTCCGCCTCTCGGTCCGCGTCCGCCTCTCGGTCCGCGTCCGCCTCTCGGTCTGCGTCCGCCTCTCGATCCGCGTCCGCCTCTCGGTCCGCGTCGGTCGCCGGAAGCCATATACTCACCCGCGATCCCCGCGGCTCACGGGTGTCTATCGACAGCTCGCCGCCGGACTGCGAGACGATCCAGTGGACGAGCCAGAGACCGAGTCCGCTCGCGTGTTCGAGCGGTGTCTCGCGGGCCTCCGAGAAGACCGTTTGCTCGACCGAGGGGATCCCCGGACCGTCGTCGTCGACCGCGATTCGATAGCCGTCGTCGACGGCGTCGACGCTCGCCTCGACGACCGGTTCCGTCAGGTCGTTGTGGACGACGGCGTTCTCCAACACGTTTCGCACGGCGGATTCGAGCAGTTCGTCCGCCCGGACGACCGCCGTCTCCGGGGTCGAGACGCTGACGTTCGCGCGGGGGAACGCCGATTCGAGCGCGGCACAGAGCCGCGAGAGCAGCTCCGAGAGGTCGATCGTCGCTCGTCCGGCGTCATTGTGGAGCGCGACGTCAATCTCGCGGGCCTGATCGCTGAGGTGCGTCAGCGTCTGTACCTTGCGGTCGATGATGTCGAGGTACTCCGATCCCCCTTCGTCGACGTGATCGCGCAAGAGGCCGGCGTACCCGCCGATCACGTTCGCATCGTTCTTGAGATCGTGTCTGAGAACGCGGTTGAGAACCTGTAACCGCTGTTCGTATCGCCGGCTCTCCGTCACGTCGGTCGCCGTGATCACCACCTCGCTCGTCTCCTCGAACAGCCCTTCCACGGTCGTCTCGAACCGCCGCCAGTTTCCGTTCACGTGGATGAGGCGGTGGTCGACGGTCTGGGGATCACAGGTCTGAAAAGCGCGTTCCAACGCGCGCTGAGACGTCTCGCGGTCGTCGGGGTGAACGAAGTCGATCGCCGGCCGCCCTTCGACCTCCGCGGGCGAGTGCCCGAGCAACCGTTCGACGGAGGGACTCACGTACCGAACGAGCCCGTCCGTGCCGCACACGGCGATGACATTCGGTGACTTCTCGATGAGCGCCCGGTACCGACGTCGGAGCGTCTCCTGCGCCGTAACGTCGTGGAACAACAGGACGGTCCCGCCGCTGGCAGACTGCCTTCCCTCGCCGGCGGTGATGTCGTGCGGCGTCACGGTGAGAATACGCGGATCGTCCCCGCGGTCGACCGTCACGCGTATCTCCGGGTCCGTCTCCGCCGATCGCGACCGCTCGGCGTCCGTTCCGCCGCCGTCGACCGCCTCGACAACGCCCGGCGCGTCTTCGAACGCGTCGTCGATGCGACACCCGACGGTCGCAGATGGGAACAGTGCCCGCGCGGGGTCGTTCATATCTGCGATCCGCCGGTCCGGCCCGACGACGACGACGCCGTCGGAGAGGTTCGCGAACACGACATCCCGGGCGACGGGCGAGAGGTCGAAGAGGCGGTATCTGAACACGACCCAGCCGAGCACGAGAGAGGTCCCGGTGAACGTGATCGGAGTGTAATCGACGAACGCCGTTCCGAACGCCCCCCAAACGCCGAGCACTCCGGCGGCCATCGGTGCGATACCGGCGACCAGGAGGAGCGCTGCCTGCCGGCGGAACACCCCGCCGCGGGTGAGCGCGACGGAACCGAGCACGAGGAACGTGAGAATGTTCACGAGGTACGTGTACGCCATAAAGCCGATAAGCGCAGGCGTCGGCAGGAACGTCAACACGAGGTAGCCGTTCGAATCGGACAGCGCCGGCGACCGGTAAAAGAGCGGATCGGCACCGAACGCGAGGATCGCGACGACGACGGCGAGCGGAACGACACAGAGGAGCGCGAGGCGACTCGGTCGAAACCACTCCCGCCAGTCGACGTACGCGAGCACGAACGCCGGCCACGCGACGGCGAGGACGGCGATGCCGATCCACACGAATCGGTTCCAGAACAGCGTTTCGGCGAGCGTCGTCGCAGAGAGCTGTGCGGCGTACGCCAGCGCCCAGAGACCCGCACCGACGGTGACGCCGACGAAACTAGAGATGAGTGGCCGTCCTCCCCGCAGCCGGTTTCTGAGAGCGTACCCGGCGAACCCGAAGGACGCGAGCGCCGCGACCAGCAACGGCGCGGTAAACGGCGTCGGTTGCCACTCCATCGGTACCGTCCCGAGGACGGTAGCGAGTAAAAAGGAACCGGACCGAACGTGCTAACCGGTTTCGGATGAGAGACGGCGTATGCTCGAGCCCGGAGACGCCGCCCCACCGATCTCGCTCGCAGACCACCGTGGCGACACCGTCACCGTCGACCCGGCCGACGCGCGCTACACGGTCGTCTACTTTTACCCGCGCGCGGACACGCCGGGCTGTACGACCGAGGCCTGCGGCTTCCGCGACAAGTGGGACGCCTTCGCGAACGCCGACGTCGCCGTCGTCGGCGTCAGCGACGACCCGGTCGCGGATCTGGCCCCGTTCGCCGACGAGTACGACCTCCCGTTCGCGCTCCTCTCTGACCCCGACGGCGAGGTGGCACGCGCCTACGACTCCTACGGCGAAAAGAACATGTTCGGAAACACCTTCGACGGCGTGTTCCGGAACACGTACGTGCTCGATTCGGACGGCACCATCGTGCTCGCGTACGAGGGCGTCGACCCCGAGGAACACGCGGTCGAGATACTCGAGGACGTCGAGGCGCTGGACGGCTAGTGGACGGCGGGCGCACAGAGACGGCTAGAACAGCCCGCCGACGCGCGCCAGCAGCTTCGGTACCTCGGCCGCGATCGCGTGTCGCTTTAACAGCCCGAAGCCGACGACGATGACGGCGAACCCGGCGACCGTGAGCGACGTGACGGGCTCTTCGAGCAGCAGCGCGCCGGTGACCGTGGCGACCACGGGGACGACGTACGAGACGAGGTTGATCTCGAAGGCACCCAGCCGGCCGAGAAGCGTGAAGTAGATCGTGTACGCCACGGCCGACGCCAGCAGGCCGAGGAAGCCGAGCGCCGCGAGCGCCGGCAGCTCCGTGGCCGGAAGCCGCTGTGGTTCGCCGAACCCAAGGCTGAATCCGTGAATGAGCAGCGCGCCGAACGCCATCGCCCAGCCGGTGAGCGCGATACTGGAGAAGCTCGTCTCGACCGTGCGGAGGCCGACGCTGCCCACCGCCACCGCGAGCACGCCGACGGAGATGAGCCCGACCCCGATCGTGACGCCGCCGGCGAGGTTCGCCGGATCCGGCTGTGCGACGAGCCCGACGCCGACGAACGCAAACACGACACCCACCGCGCCCCGCGCGTCGAGGTTCGTGCCGCCGATCCAGAGCGCGGCGACGGCGGCGGTCGCGATCGGGACCAGACTGTAAGTGATAGCGGCGATCCCGCTCGTGGTGTACTGCTGGCCGACGAACAGAAGCGAGTTGTTGACCGCGACGGAGAGGCCGCCGCTGAACCCGATCGCCGCCAGATCTCCGCGGGTGCGCGGGAGCGGCGACGACTCGGTGAACAGAACGTACGAGAGCAGCGCGACCGCGGCTACGTCGAACCGATAAGCGGCGTACAGTATCGGCGGGTAGTAGTCGAGGCCGACCTCGATGGAGACGAACGACCCGCCCCACAGGAGCGCGAGCAGGAAGAACAACGCGACGTCTCGGTATCCGGACACGCGCTACCGGACGGCCGCCGCGGATAAAGCCGTGTCCGTTTCGCTGTCGGGACGGTCGGGTGGCGGCCGTCCGCGTTCGACTCTGGCCGCTCAGTAGCCGCGGACGATCAGGTAGTCGGCGAGGTCACGGAGGAGTTCGCGCGACCCGCTCTCGGGGAGCACGTCGAGGTGCTCTTTCGAGCGCGCCGTGAGGTCCTCGGCGGTCTCGCGAGCGTAGGCGATCGACCCGGCGTCTTCGAGCGCGGCCACCGCGTCGTCTATCGCCGCCTCCGTCACTTCGTCGGGCGTGTCAGCCTCGACGAGCCCGTCGACGTCGACGCCCTGTTGGCGGGCGTGGAGCGTGATGAGCGTCTCCTTCCCCTCGACGAGGTCGGAGCCGCGCTGCTTGCCCAGATCCTCAGAGGGGACCGTCAGATCGAGCACGTCGTCTTGGATCTGGAACGCTCGGCCGGAGTCGATCCCGTACTGGTACAGCGCCTCGGCGACCTCCTCGTCGGCTCCGAGCAGCACGGCCGGCGTCGCCGCCGACGCGCCGTACAGGACCGCGGTCTTCAACTCGACCATTTCGAGGTACTCCTCCGGGAGGATGTCATCGCGCGACTCGAAGGCGACGTCGAGTGCCTGCCCCTCGCAGATCTCGGTGCAGGTGGACGCAAGCATCCGCATCGCCTCCAGTCCGTTCGCCGGATCCGCGCCAGTCTCGGTCATGAACTCGAACGCCTTCGAGTAGAGCGTGTCCCCGGCGAGGATCGCCGTCGACGTGTCGTACTGCTCGTGGACGGCGGGTACGCCGCGTCTGAGCGCGTCCTCGTCCATGATGTCGTCGTGAATCAGCGTGAACGACTGGATGACCTCGATGGCGACCGCCGCGCGCATCACGTCGACCGGCCGACCGTCGAGCGCCGGGAACTCGCGGAACTCGGTGCTCAGCGGTTCGACGCCGGTAACCGCCTCGGCGGCCAGCGTCGCCACCGTGGGGCGGAGCCGCTTTCCACCGGCTTCGAGGATGTACCGCGTCGCTTCGTAGAGGCGCTTCGGCTCTTCGACCGGCAGCTCCTCGTCGATAGCGGCGTTGACCAAGTCGCGCCGCTCGCGGATGGCGTCGAGCACCCGCGCCTCCTTCGTCTCACTCGTCATTCGACGAGCTGGATGACGCTGCCGTTCTGCGTGACGTGGACGTCACGGCCGAGCTTGTACCCCTGCGAAGTCGCCAGATCCACGTACGGCGAGCGACCCTTCAGCGTCTGGTGACCGGGGATCAGGTGCTGCGGCTGGAGCGCGTCGAGCATCTCGTAGTGGCCCTCCTCGCGGAGGTGGCCGGAGACGTGGATGTCGTCGTAGATGCGCGCGCCCTGCATCCGAAGCAGCTGTTCGGACTGGTAGCGCTGTCCCTCGTTGGTCGGCTCCGGAATGACGCTCGCGCTGAAGACGATCTTGTCGCCGTCGTCCATCTCGTACGGCGTCTCGCCGCGGCCCATGCGGGTCAACATCGCGCGCGGCTCGCCCTGGTGGCCCGTCACGATCGGGAGGAAGTTCCCCTTCCCCTCCTTCATGATGCGCTTGAACGCGCGGTTGACGGACTTCCGGTGGCCGTACATGCCGATGTCATCTTGGAAGTCGACGAAGTCGAGCCGCTCTGCCGTCCCCGAGTACTTCTCCATCGAGCGGCCGAGCAGGATCGGCTGCCGGCCGATCTCGCGGGCGTACTCGACGAGCGTCTTCACGCGGGCGATGTGCGAGGAGAACGTCGTGGCGACGATGCCGCCGGAGTAGTCCTCCATCGAGGTCAGCGTGTCCTCGACGTGCTTTTTGGCGTACGCCTCAGACGGCGTCCGGCCCTTCCGACCCGCGTTCGTGCAGTCTTCGATGTAACAGAGGACGCCCTCGTCCTGCCGGCCGATCTCGCGGAACCGGTCCATGTCGATCGGGTCGCCGATGACGGGCGTGTGGTCCAGTCGCTTGTCGAGCCCGTAGACGATAGCGCCCTCGGGCGTGTGTAAGACCGGGTTGATCGCGTCGATGATCGAGTGGGTCACGTTGACGAACTCCATTTCGACCTGCTCGGAGTCGCCGATCGCCATCGTGCCGCCTGCCTGCATCTTCACGAGGTCGTTGTCGACCTGGAACTTCCCCTCGTCTTCGATCTGCTGGCGGACCAGTTCGATCGTGTACGGCGAGCCGACGATGGGCGCGTCGTACCGGTGTGCGAGCTTCGGGATGCCAGCGATGTGGTCGAGGTGACCGTGCGTGGGGACGATCGCCTGCACGTCGCCCTCCAGCTCGCTCATGACGCGGTCGTCCGGGATCGCGCCCATGTCGATCAGATCGAGGCTGTGCATCTTCTCGGTCTCCACGTTGTCGTGGATGAGGACCTTACTGAGGTTCAGGCCCATGTCGAAGATGACGATGTCGTCGCCCGCGCGAACCGCCGTCATCTGTCGACCGACCTCTTCGTACCCGCCGAGTGTCGCAATTTCGATTTCCATGATTTGTCTATATCGAGCGCCTGAATGGCGTCGATCACTGAAACCCCGCAAGGAGCCGTTCTGCGCTACGTCCGACCGTGCGTCGTTGAGGCCCCGCTACGGCCGAGTCGCCGGTGACTCACCGTGTCCCGCGGGAGTGTGGTACTTCGGCGTACTCCCGGGCACGTTAAAAACTCCCGGGTTCGGCCGCGCCCGCGTCTTTGTCGCGGATTCTCTCGACGCCGTCCCGTCGTCCTCCCGGTATTTTTAATAGTGCCACGAGCCGCGATACACCTAATGAGTGGACGACCCCTCGACGTGCTCGAAGCGTCGCTCGAGGAGCCGGTGACTGTACACCTCAAAGACGGCACGACGTACTACGGCGTCCTGGCCGGTTACGACCAGCACATGAACGTCGTCATCGAGCCCGAGACCGACGTGGACGACCGCGTCGACGACGACCTAGACGGAGAGTTCGCGGTCGCGATCGAAGACACAACGATTATACGCGGCGATAACGTCGTCACCATCAAAGCATGACCGGCTCCGGAACGCCCTCTCAGGGGAAAAAGAACAAGACGGTTCACGTGAAGTGCCGCCGCTGCGGCGAGAAGTCATACCACGTCAAGAAGGAACGCTGCTCGTCGTGCGGCTTCGGCGACTCCGCCTCCCGGCGCGACTACGCCTGGCAGTCGAAGTCCGGCGACAACTGACGACGGTCTCTCGTTTCTCGTTTCGTCCCCCGCCGATTTCGTAGCCGTGCGTCCGGCAGTCGGGCGTCGGAGCCCGCGCGTTTCGATCGAGTATGACTCCGCCGGGAACCCAACCGTTTCCCGCACCGACGGCCGAGTGCGCCCATGGACCTCTCCGCTGTCGACCTCTCGCCGATCCCCGCCGGCGGTACCGCCGCCGACGCCTTCGAGAACACCGTCGCGGCCGCGAAACAGGCCGAACAGCTCGGTTACTCGCGGTTCTGGGTTGCCGAGCACCACGGCCGCGCCGAGCGACTCGCCGGCACGACCCCGGAGGTGTTGCTCGGGCGGCTCGCCGCCGCGACCGAGGAGATCCGGATCGGAAGCGGCGCGGTGCTTCTCAACCACTACAGCCCGTTCAAGGTCGCCGAGACGTTCGGAACGCTCGACGGACTCGCCCCGGGACGCGTCGACGCCGGGCTGGGCCGGGCGAACGGCTCGCCGGCGGCCGACCGCGCGCTCGGCACGGAACGGCGGGTCGAGAATCCGAACGAGGACCACGAAGAGCGGATCCGGGCGCTCGTGAACCACCTCTACGACGCGTATCCGGAGGGTCACTCCTACGCCGACCTCTCGGTTCCGCGTTCCGGCGCGGAGCCGCCCGCTCCGTGGGTGCTCGGGTCGAGTCCGGCAAGCGGTGAGATCGCGGGGACGCTCGGGCTCCCCTACTGTTTCGCGGGGTTCATCCGCCCGGGGTTCGCCGAGCGCGCCGTCGCCGCCTACCGCGAGGCGTTCGATCCCGGAACGCTCCCCGCGAGCCTCGATTCGCCTCGCGCCATGCTCGCTATCAACGCGGTCGCGGCGGACACCGACGAGGCGGCCGCGCGACGACGCGCTCCCGCCGAGGCCGTCTACCGCCGGATGCAACGCGGAAACCTCGGCGACCGCACGCCGTCGGTCGCGGAGGCGATCGACGAACTGGGCGGGACGCCAGACCCGACGCCGGCGACCCTCGACGCGGACGAGTGGCCACGGTCGGTCTCCGGGAGTCCGGAGACGATCGCGGCGGTCCTCTCACAGCTCGCCGACCGGATCGACGCCGACGAGGTGATGATCCAGCACACGGTGCCCGATCCCGACGTGGCCCTGGAATCGCACGCGATGCTGGCTGAGGCCGTCGGGCTCGACCCGCGGAGCTGATCCCCCGCCACGCGCCCGTCCCGCGCTACTCGTCGATCTCGTCGACGAGGTCGCCGGCGACACCGGTGTAGCCCGCGGGCGTCAGCGCCTTCAGCTCCTCGCGGACGTCGTCGTCGACGTCGAGGTCGTCGAACAGCTCGCGGAAGTCGTCGAGCGTCACCGACCGCCCGCGGGTGAGTTCCTTCACGCGCTCGTAGGCGTCGGTGTCTCCCTCGCGTCGGAGGATCGTCTGGACCGCCTCGCCGATCACTTCCGGGGTCGCGTCGAGTTCCTCGCGCATCACCGCCTCGTTCGGAACGACTTTCGAGAGCCCGTCTCCCGCCTTCGAGTAGCCGATGAGGCAGTGTGCGAGCGCCGCGCCGACGTTGCGTTTGACCGTCGAGTCAGATAGGTCGCGCTGGAGCCGCGAGCCGGTGACGTAGTCGGCGAGGAAGGTGAGGTCGGCGTTCGCCTTCGAGAGGTTCCCCTCGCTGTTCTCGAAGTCGATCGGATTGACCTTGTGCGGCATCGTCGACGAGCCGGTCTCTCCCTCGACCGTCCGCTGACCGAGGTAGCGGTCCGAGACGTACAGCCACGCGTCAAGATCCAAATCGAGGAGGACGTTGTTGACTCCCCGGAGCGCGTCGAAAAGCGCGGCGAGGTCGTCACAGGGGTTCACCTGTGTCGCGAGCGGGGTGTGTTCCAGACCCAGGTCGCGGACGAACGACTCGGCGAACGCCTGCCAGTCGACCTCGGGATACGCGGCCGCGTGGGCGGCGTAGGTTCCGGACGCGCCGGCGAGCTTCCCCGAGAGGTCCCCGTTCGCGACGACGACGCGGCCGAGAGCGCGGCCGAGCCGGGCGGCGTACACCGCCATCTCCTTGCCGAAGGTGGTCGGCGTCGCGGGCTGGCCGTGAGTGCGCGCGAGCATGGACGCGTCGCGGTGGTCTCGTGCGAGTTCGGCGAGCGCGTCGCGCACCTCGCGGATCGCGGGGACGACCACCTCGGTCACGGCCGACGCGAGGAGCAGTCGGTGCGCGAGGTTATTCACGTCCTCGCTCGTGAGGCCGAAGTGTATCCACGGATACAGCGCCTCGGCGTCGCCGATCGGCGGGCCGGCGCTCGCAGTCGCGTCGTCGTCTCCCGACCCGGACTCCGCCAGTCCGTCGATCCGGACGCGCAGGAAGTACTCGACCGCCTTCACGTCGTGATTAGTCGCGGCGTACCCCTCTGTGCCCTCGACTTCGAGCGCCTTGATCAGCCGCGCGTCCTCCGCGGAGAACGCGTCGTATATCTCTCGGAGCGACTCGCGCGCGGCCTCGTCGAGTCCGATCGGCGTCGCGTCGAGGTCGGCCAAGGCGATCAGGTACTCGACTTCGACGCGGGTCCGAGCGCGCATGAGCGCGGCCTCGCTCGCGTACGGAGACAGCGGCGCGGTGCGGGAGGCGTACCGCCCGTCGAGCGGCGAGACCGCCGCGAGCGGGTCGGACCGAGACAGCCCGGAGATGGTGTCGTCGTCCGTCGGTTCGGAGTCGTCGGTCATGTCCGCGAGTGCCCTCGGAGCCAGCAAAAGCGTGTCGATGGCGACCTACTTGGACAGGTGCGAATCGCACAGATGTGGATAAGTTCGTCGCCCAAGTCGGTTCGATACCCGATTCTTATCCGTGAACATGGATCTATCTCCGCGACGGACCGCAATCGATATACCCGATCGGTCGGTCCTCTCGTGTATGAAGATCGCCGGACTCGCGAGCAACCGGGGACGGAACCTCAGACACATCGCCGATGTCGCGCCGGGCGGCGCGGAGCTGTCGGTCGTTCTGACGAACCGGGAGCAGGCACCCGTCCTCGAGGCCGCGACGGAGCGCCGGATACCCACCGAGGTCGTCGAGCGGGAGGACGGGGAGTCCCGTGAGTCCCACGAGCGCCGGATCGTCGACCGGCTCTCGGGATACGACATCGACCTCGTCTGCCTCGACGGGTACATGCGCGTCCTGACCGACCAGTTCCTCGACGCCGTTCCGACGACGCTGAACGTCCACCCCTCGCTTCTCCCGTCGTTCCCCGGAACCGACGCTCACGAGCAGGTCCTCGACGCCGGCGTCCGGACCACGGGCTGCACCGTCCACGTCGTCACGGAAGCGGTCGACTCGGGGCCGATCGTGACCCAAGAGCCGGTCCCCGTCTACGGCGACGACGACGCCGATTCGCTGAAAGAGCGCGTGCTCCACGAGGCCGAGTTCACGGCGTACCCGCGGGCGGTTCGCTGGTTCGCGGAGGGACGGGTGACCGTCGAGCGGAGCGAGGACGGAGAGGCGGTCGACGCGACCGTCGACGGCGACACGGGCGGCGACTTCCCCGAACGCCGATTCGTCTCCGAGGAGCGCGCCGCCGAACTCCGCTACGGCGAGAATCCCCACCAGGACGCCGCGCTGTACGCCGACGACGGCTGCGAGGAGGCGAGCGTCGTCGGGGCTTCACAGCTGAACCCCGGCGCGAAGGGGATGGGGTACAACAACTACAACGACGCCGACGCCGCCCTCGATCTCGTAAAGGAGTTCGACGATCCCGCCGCCGCCGTGATCAAACACACCAACCCCGCGGGCTGCGCGACGGGCGACACGCTCGCAGACGCGTACGACCGCGCGCTCCGAACAGACGCCAAATCGGCGTTCGGCGGCATCGTCGCCTTGAACCGCGAGTGCGACGCCGACACCGCCACCGCCGTCGCGGACTCGTTCAAGGAGGTCGTCGTCGCTCCCGGCTACACCGAGAGCGCGCTCGACGTGCTCACGGATAAAAAGAACCTCCGAGTGCTCGACGTGGGGCCGCTCGGCGAGGGCGACGAGCGCTTCACCGAGCGGTTCACGGAGAAGCCGATCGTAGGTGGACGGCTCGTGCAGGCACGCGACCGCCAGTCGCCGGCCGCCGACGATCTGGAGGTCGTCACCGAGCGCGAGCCGACGGACGAGCAGTTGGAGACGATGACCTTCGCGTGGAAGACGCTCAAACATGTGAAATCGAACGGTATCCTGTTCGCGACCGGCACCGAGACCGTCGGCGTCGGCATGGGACAGGTGTCACGCGTCGACGCGGTGACGCTCGCGGCGATGAAAGCCGAGAAAGACGCCGACGGCAAGTCGGCCGAGGGAGCGGTCATGGCCTCGGACGCCTTCTTCCCGTTCCCGGACGCCATCGAAGAGGCCGCGGACGCCGGTATCGAGGCCGTGATCCAGCCTGGCGGCTCCGTCAACGACGAGGACGTGATCGCCGCCGCCGACGACCACGACATGGCGATGGCGTTCACCGGATCGCGCTGTTTCCGACACGACTGACGGCCAGTCCGCTACTTGCCGCTCGGTTCCAGCCCGCGTATCTCGACCCCTGCGCCGCCCTCGTCGCTCCCGCCGCGTTTGACCGCGTTTGGAAAGAAGGTCTCGAACGCCTGCTGGAGTCGGCTCCAGTCGCCGTCGATGTCCCTGTCCGACTCGACGCGCAGAGCCGCGTCGTCGGCCTCCACGAACCCAGCACCCGCGGACGCGATCGTCGACGCTATTACATCAGCCGGGCGCTCTAGACCTCCTCCCGACCCCGCGACGAGAGCCACGCCAACGCCGCGTCGAGGTCGGTCTCCGCCGGCGAACAGGCTCTCTCCTCACAGACGTACGCGGTCGGCTCGCCGCCATCGCTGTCGCGGTCCGCCCAGATCGGCGGAGCCGACTCCAGTCCGAGCCGGTCGAGCCACTCGTCGAGGCCGTCCCCGGTCGGCGGCCGCGGCGCGACGAGCGCTCCCGGGAGGTACCGCTCGCCGAGCGTTTCGTTCCACTCGTCGGGCACCGTCTCGGCCGCGATCGTCACCTCGATCCCGCCTGTTCTGACTCGTTCCGCGGCGCGAACGAGCGAGACGTGCTCCAGCGGACTCGCGCGGATCCGGTCGGCGTGCGTCGTCACGACGGACTCCGCTATCTCCGCGAACCGACGGTCGGTTCGGAACCCGTCGAGCATCGCGAGCGTCTCCGCCGCGACGCCGAGGCTCGACGGCGTCGACCGGTCGGTGAACTCCTGCGGCCGCGCGAAAAGCGAGCCGGGACCGTCGTCGGGCTCCCCGTCTACACCCTCGTCGTCCGCGTCCGACTCCGGATCCCGCGTGAAGTAGACCGTCCCGTCGTCGGCGTCGTAGAAGTCTGCGACGATAGCGTCGGCCAGATCTAACGCGAACCCGAGCGGCTCCGGATCGCCGGTGGCCCCGTACACGTCGAGCGCGCCGCGCGCGAGGAACGCGTAGTCGTCGAGGTACCCCGGACCCCGCACGTCGCCGTCGAGCCAGCGCCGGGCGAGTTCGCCCGTGTCCGCGTCGTAGAGCCGATCTCGACAGACGTCGAGCGCGTCCCGTGCAATGTCGGCGTACGGCTCGCCGAGGGTGCGACCCGCACTCGCGAATGCCGAGATCGCTCGCCCGTTCCACGAGGCGAGAACCTTCTCGTCGCGGGCGGGACGCGGCCGCGACTCCCGCGCATCGAAGAGGGCGACGCGCGCGTCGGTCAGCATTTCGCGGACCGCCTCGGGCGACCGATCGCGTTCCTCGGCGATTTCCTCGATCGAGGCCGCGATCGTCGGGACGGTCGTGCCGCGTTCGAAGTTCCCGCCCGGCCGGATTCCGAACCGCTGTTTAGCGAGCGACGCTGCGGGCTCGTCTAACACCGCGTCGACCTCGCTCGGCGTCCAGACGTAGAACGCGCCCTCCACGTCTCCGCCGTCTCCGTCGTCGCCGCCCGTTGAACCCCCGCCGGTGCGCGCCGTCGGCGGCCGGCTCCGGGCGTCGAGCGTGCTGAAGAACCCACCGTCCGCGTGCCGAAGCTCGCGATCGACGAACCCGAGCGTCTCGCTTGCCACCCGGGCGTACGCCGGGTTCCCGGTGAGCCGATACCCGTCGAGGTAGACCATGGGTAACTCGGCGTTGTCGTACAGCATCTTCTCGAAGTGCGGGACCGTCCACTGCCGGTCGACCGCGTAGCGGTGGAATCCACCGCCGATCTGGTCGTACACCCCGCCCGACGCCATCCCGTCGAGCGTGCCGGTCGCGGCCGCGAGCGCGCTGTCGCGTCCGCTCTCAGCGTACGCGCGGAAGAGCAGGTCTATTCGACCCGGCATCGGGAACTTCGCGCCGCCGCTTCCGAACCCGCCGTGCTCCTCGTCGTAGCCGCGGACCGCGGCGGCGGCAGCCTCCTCAAGCAGTTCCGAACCGGGCGGGTCGCCGCCGATACCGTCCGGAACCGACTCAAGTTCGTCGCGGGCGCTCGACGCCCACTGCTCCGCTCGGTGGCGCATCTCCTCGCGCTGGTCGGGATCGCGCCAGGACTCCGCGATGCGTTCGCACAGGTCGCGGAATCCGGGTTGGTTCCGGCGCGGCTCCGGCGGGAAGTACGTCCCGACGTAGAACGGCTTCCCCTCGGGGGTACACCACGCTGAGAGCGGCCACCCGCCGCCGCCGGTGACGAGCTGTGAGACCGTCATGAACGTGCTGTCGACGTCCGGGCGCTCCTCGCGGTCGACCTTGATCGGAACGAACTGCTCGTTGAGGATCGACGCGACGGACTCGTCCTCGAAGCTCTCTTCGGCCATCACGTGACACCAGTGGCACGACGAGTAGCCGATGGAGACGAACACGGGCACGTCGTGTTCGCGGGCGCGCTCGAACGCCTCCTCGCCCCACGGCTGCCAGTTGACCGGGTTGTCGGCGTGCTGTCGGAGGTACGGGCTCGCCTCCTCGTCGAGGCGGTTCTGCGCCGTCGGCTGTGACATACGCGCGGTTCGATCCGGCGCGGCAAAAACCCGTCACACCGGTCCGCACACCAGTCGTCCCGTCGAACGGCTATCCACGACGGTGCATATATTCGTGCAGATAGAGAGTAACGTTTACACTACCGTGCGGTAACCCGTCGAGCATGACGGAGACCGTACTCCTCGTCGGCGGCGGCGGACGCGAACATGCGATCGCCCGCGCGGTGGCCGACGACTGCGCGTTGTACGCCTGCGCGAGCAACCGAAATCCGGGAATCAAGCGGCTCGCAGACGGGTTCGAGTCGATAGCCGAGACCGATGCGGCGACGATAGCCGACTACGCGACGTCGGTGGGCGCGGACGTGGCGGTCATCGGCCCGGAGTCGGCGCTCGACGCGGGCGTCGCCGACGCGCTCGACGACGCCGGCGTGTACGCCTTCGGCCCGCGCGCCGCGGAGGCGCGGCTGGAGACCGACAAGGCGTACCAGCGCCGGTTCATGGACGAGGAGTCGATCCCGGGCTGTCCCGATTTCGCGGTGTTCGACGACATCGACGAGGCCTGCGCGTACATCGACGAGTACGACGGCGACCTCGCCGTCAAACCCGTGGGACTCACCGGTGGTAAGGGCGTGAAGGTCATCGGCGATCAGGTGACCGCCGAGGAGGCGAAGGCGTACCTCCGCGACTCCGAGTACGACCGCGTCGTGCTCGAAGAGCGACTGGTCGGCGAGGAGTTCACCGTGCAGGCGTTCGTCGCCGACGGGGACCTCCGGACGACCCCCGCGGTCCAGGACCACAAACGCGCCTACGAGGGCGACGAGGGGCCGAACACGGGTGGGATGGGCTCGTACACAGACACGGAGCCGTCGCTACCCTTCATGAACCCGGGCGACTACGACGCCGCGGTCGACGTGCTGGAGGCGGTCGTCGGCGCGCTTCCCGCGTACAAGGGCGTCCTCTACGGACAGTTCATGCTCACGGACGAGGGGCCGAAGGTCGTCGAGTTCAACGCGCGCTTCGGCGACCCGGAGGCGATGAACACGCTCCCCGTCTTGGAGACGCCGTTCCTCGACGTGCTCACCGCCGCGCGCGACGGCGACCCGCTTCCGGAGCTCCGATTTTCCGGCGAGGCGACCGTCTGTAAGTACGCCGTGCCCGACGGCTACCCGACGGATCCGGACGCGGGCGCAAAGGTCGCGGTCGACGAGTCGAGCGTCGGCGACGCGCTCCTTTACTACGCCAGTGTCGACGAACGCGACGACGGCCTCTATACGACGACCTCGCGATCGTTCGCCGTCGTCGGCCGCGGCGACTCCATCGCGGCGGCGGAGGCCGAGGCGGCAGACGCGCTCGCCGCCGCCGGCGACCGCGTCCGCATCCGACACGATATCGGGACCGCAGACCTCGTCGAGCGGCGGATCGAACACATGGACGAGATCCGGTCCTGAACGGCGACCGAACGGCCGAGCCGGGGCGCTTCCGGCGGCGTATCAGCACCGCTCTCGGACGTCGTCTGGCGAACAGGCGATCCTCGATTCGGCCCCACGGCGGTGGATCGCGCACCCGCCTCGGCCGACCGTGGGCCGGAGTTCCGTCGTGTGCGCGATGGCCGCGGCATGGTACTTGAACGGTCGCCCGCGCGGATTATGCGGCAGCGACTCTTTTTACCAGAGCCCCACGAACGTCGCGTCGTGAGCGACGACGCCGACCCGACGAGTGCGGAGGAGAGCCGGCCGGAAGAGACGACTACGGACGGCGTCCGCGCCGACCGTCTAGACCGTTTCCCGACCCGAGGGCCGCGCAATTCGCTGTGGTCGTGGCCGGACGCGAAGTCACCGCTCGCGGTCGTCCGCAACTACGTCGTAATCGTCCTCGCACGTGTCTGTCCGAGCCTCCGACTCAAGAACTGGCTGTTGCGGCGGATCGGCGTGACGGTCGGGACCGGCGTCTCGTGGGGGCTGGAGTCGACGCCCGACGTGTTCTGGCCCGAGCGGATCGCGGTCGGCGACGACGCGATCGTCGGCTACGACGCCACGCTGCTGTGTCACGAGTTCCTTCACGAGGAGTATCGCCTCGGCGACGTGGTCGTGGAGGAGCGGGCGATGATCGGAGCCGGCGCGGTCGTCCTCCCCGGCGTCACGATCGGCGCGGGAGCCCGCGTCGCGGCCAACTCGCTCGTGGCTGCGGACGTCCCGCCGAACGCGACGGTCGCTGGCGTTCCGGCGGAGGTCGTCTCGCAGGCCGAGTCTACCGCGTGACCGCGGGCTACTCGGTCAATCCGCCGTCAGCGGGCGCGTCGTCCGTTGACTCGCCGTCAGCGGGCGCGTCGTCGGGCGATCCGACGTCGGACTTCGCTGCCGCCTCCGCGTCCGTGATGTGCGCTTCCGTGCTCACGCTCTCTAAGTCGACGCCGACCTCGCGGGCCACGGCGTCGAGGACCGCCCGCTGTTCGGCCATCTCGTTTTCGAGTCGCTGAACGCGCTCTGAGGTATCGAGCACAGTCGACTGGGTCTGCTCGACCTCCGTCCTGAGTTCGTTTATCTTCTGGTACGTGCGCTCGGCCTTGTCGGCGAGCGTCTGAATCTTTTTTGCCGTGTCGCCGAATCCCATACCGGTCGGTGGACGCCGCGGTACCTGTGCCTTTCCTTCGCTCGCCGCTGTCGCCGTGTCGGGGCGGTTTGGAGCGCCGTCGGAGGTGCGACGCCGGTGGGCTTTTGCCCGAACCGCCCGTCGTATCGGTATGAGCGTCGATCGAATCCTGTTGACGAACGACGACGGTATCGACGCCGTCGGGCTCCGCGCCATGCGGGACGCGCTCTCGGCCGACTACGACGTGGTGACTGTCGCGCCGACCGCCGACCAGTCGTCGACCGGGCGGACGCTCTCGGAGGGGGTCGCCGTCAGCGACCACGAGCTCGGCTACGCGGTCGACGGGACTCCCGTCGACTGCGTCGTCGCCGGGCTCGGCGAGCTCGTTCCCGACGCCGACCTCGTGGTCGCGGGCTGCAACGAGGGCGCGAACCTCGGCGCGTACACCCTCGGCCGGTCTGGGACGGTGTCGGCCGCCGTCGAAGCCGCCTTCTTCGACGTGCCCGCGGTGGCGACGTCCATGTATGTTCCCGGTGACGAGGACTGGTGGAAACGCGAACTGGAACCGGCGGAGTTCGCCAACGCGACGCGGGCGACGACGTTCCTCGTCGACCGAGTCGGCGAGACGGGGATATTCGACCGCGCCGACTACCTCAACGTCAACGCGCCGATCGCGGAGGCGGCGTCGGTCGGTGCCGACGGCGGCGCTGTCGAGGGTGACGGCGGCGCTGTCGAGGGTGACGGCGGCGCTCCGATGCGAGTGACCACGCCCTCGGAGTGGTACGGGATCGAGGCCACGCAGAACGGCGACGGACGTGTCGCCTTCTCGGACCCGATCTGGGGCCGGATGACGGCGGCCGACGTCCCGGACCCCGTCGGCACCGACCGACGCGCTGTCGTCGACGGAGAGGTGTCCGTCTCGCCGCTGTCGGTCCCCCACGAGGCCGCGTCGGACGCGGGGCTCTCTCGACTCGCCGACGCGTACGGCGGGCGCTCGTGACTGCTACGGACGCTGAAAACCGAGACCGGCCTACTCCTCGTCGGCGCTGACCGTGACCTTCGCCTCGCTGACGACGCGGTCGCCCATCTCGTAGCCGGGCTCGTACACCTCGTGGACCGTTCCGTCCGGCTGGTCGCTCTCGACGCGGAGCATCACCTGATGCCGGGCGGGGTCGACGTCGGAACCGGGATCGGGTTCGATGGGCTCGACGCCCTCGTCCGCGAGCACCTCGTCGAACTTTTCTAGCGTGGACTCGACGCCGGGACGGAGGTCGCTTCCCTCCTCCTGATCGAGGGCGCGAAGCAGGTCGTTGCGGACCGGGGTGATCCGCTCGACGAGCGACTCGGAGGCGCGCTCGCGGATGTCCTCCTGTTTCTGTTTGGCGCGCTGCTTGTAGTTGCTGAAGTCGGCGCGGACACGCGCGAGCTTGCTCGTCAGCTCGTCTATCTCCTCGTCTCTTTCGAGCAGCTCCGCCCGGGCCTCGGCCAGTTCGTCCTCTAACGCGGCGACCTCGGCGGCGAGGTCCGCGTCGTGCTCGGCGACCGCGTCGACGAGTGACTCCCCCTCGACGTCGGCCGCGTCTTCGCTCGGGTCGCCGGCCGTCGCCGCGGCCGTCCCGTTCGCTCTCGCCGCGTCTCGCGACTCGTCAGTGGTCGCCGCGGACGCGTCGGTCTCGGGGCCGTCCGAAGATTCGACCTCGACGTCGACTGCGTCGTCGTCGCTCATGACCGATCGAAGTCGGTCGGCGGGCATAAGCGTTGCAGAACCGGACGCCGACGACTCGCCGGAGTATTTACATCGCGACGTCGAAGTGGGCGTCATGACCGCGCCGAACCGGAACACGCTGTGGGCTCGCGCCCTCGTGAACGAGCTTGTCGCCGCGGGCGTCGGCGCCGTCGTCGTCTCGCCCGGGAGTCGGTCGACCCCGCTGACAACCGCCGCCGCTCGCGCCGACGACCTCCACGTCTTCTCGCAGTTGGACGAGCGCTCGGCCGCCTACTTCGCTTTGGGTCGCGCCCGACGGACTGGAGAGGTGACGCCGCTTATTTGCACCTCGGGCACGGCCGCCGCGAACTATCACCCGGCCGTGATGGAGGCCGACAACGCCCGCGTCCCGCTGCTCGCGCTCACCGCGGACCGCCCGCCCGAACTGCGCGACTCGGGGGCAAATCAGACGGCGGACCAAGAGAAGCTATACGGCGACGCCGTCCGGTACTACAAGGACCTACCCGAGCCCGCCGCGACCGACCGCGCGCTCCGCTCGCTCCGGACGACCGTCGTCCGCGCCGTCGCAGCCGCCGAGGGGGCCGACGCCGGCCCGGTCCACCTCAACGTCCCGTTCGCGAAACCGCTGGAACCGACGCCGGTCGACGGCGACGTGCCCGACGACCTCGACCCCGTCGCAGCGTCGGGTCGCGAGGGGCCGTACGTCGACGTGACGCCCGGCGCGCCGGAGCCCGGCGACGACGAACTCCGTCGGCTCGCACGAGCCCTCTCCGCCGCGGACCGCGGACTGATCGTCGCGGGGCCGGCCGACCCGCCCGGCCTCGACGCCGAGGCGGTGACGGCGCTGTCGCACGTGACCGGATTTCCGATCGTGGCCGACCCCCTCTCCGGGGTCCGGTTCGGCGGACACACGCGCGTCGCGCCCGTGATCGGGGCGTACGACGCGTACCTCTCTGCGGCCCTCGCCGGCGACGGCGGCTCGGCGGCCGCCGCCGACTGGGACGACCCCGACCTCGTCGTGCGGCTCGGCGCGTCGCCCACCTCGAAGCGCCTCCGGAAGTACCTCGCTGCGACCGGTGCCGACCAGTATCAGGTCGATCCCGCCGGTCGCTGGCGCGAGGCCGAGTTCGCCGCGACCGACCTCGTGGTCGCGGAGCCGAACCGCCTCTGTGCCCGGCTCTCGCGGACCGCGAGTGGGGGAGACGCCGCCCCGGGGTGGCGCGCACAGTGGGAGGAGGCGGACCGCGCGGCGCTGGCGGTCCACGCCCGCGAGCGCGACGCCGACCGCGCGGCGGACGATGGCGCGGTCGACGGCGCGGGCCGCGGGTCGTCCGACGGCTCAGTCGAGGGAGTCGACGACGACGCTCCCGCCTTCCACGAGGGAGATGTGTTGCGCGTCGTCGCCGACGGCCTCCCAGACCCGGCGACGCTCTTCGTCTCGAACTCGATGCCGGTCCGCGATCTCGACCGGTTCGTCGGCCCGTCGACGGCGAGCGTGACCGCGCTCGGGAACCGCGGCGTCTCCGGCATCGACGGGATCGTCTCGGCCGCGCTGGGGGCGGGATCCGCGACGACGGACGATCTCACGCTCGTCGTCGGTGATCTCGGGCTGTATCACGACGCGAACGGCCTCCTCGCGATCGACCGCTGCGATGTCGACGTGACCGTCGTGCTGGTCAACAACGACGGCGGCGGGATCTTCCACATTCTCCCGATAGAGTCGTTCGACCCGCCGTTCACGGCGCAGTTCAAGACGCCGCACGGGATGGACTTCGAGCCGCTCACCGACCTCCACGGACTCTCGTACGCTCGGGTCGAGGCGCGGCCGGACGAACGCACCGAGAGTGACCCCGAGTCGGCCGCCGCGGACCTCTCTGCAGCGTACGCGGCGGCCCGCGACGCGGACGGATCGCACCTGATCGAGGTTCGCGTCGACGCCGAAGCGAGCCACCGGACCCGCGACCGGCTCGAAGCGGCCGTCGAGGGCGCGGTTCACGGCGGGGACTGACCGACTGGCCGACCGCTCGCTGGCCGCTCGCCGGCCGCTCGCCGACTCGCTCGTCGCCTCGGACCGGCGTAGACGACGCGCATAAGTCGCGGCTCCGCCTAGAACGCGTCGTGCAGGTCGTCGGCTACGAGACGGGCGAGGGGCTCTACGTCGAAAGCGGCGGCGCGGTCGAACTCGTGTCGGCCGACGCCGGCGACGACCTCGCGTTCGGTCTCGGCGACCGGCGCTGTGCCGGGACGGTCCACGAGGGGGACCACATCGCCTGCGACGCCGCCGACGCTCCCTACTGTGAGGACCACAGCCACGTCTGGGTGTGCGCACGCTGTACGGGAACGTGTCTCAAAGACGAGATGGACTGTCACGAGGAGCACGCGATGTACCTCGCGGCGTTCGCACCGGACGTGTTGAAAGTGGGCGTCACGCGGCTGTGGCGGCTGGAGACGCGGCTCCGCGAGCAGGGCGCGGACCGAGCCGCTCACGTCAGAACGTTTCCGGACGGGCGGGTCGCCCGCGAGGTTGAGGCCGAACTGGCGACCCGCGACGGCCTCGTCGACCGGGTTCGCGTCCCGACGAAGGTCGACGGACTCGGACGCGACGTCGACGCGACGGCGTGGGAGACCGTACTCGACGGCTTCGATCCCATCGAGCGGTTCGCGTTCGACTACGGGCTCGACCTCGACGAACGGCCGGTCGCCGAGACGATGGCGGCCGGAACCGTCCGCGGCTGGAAGGGCCGGGTGCTCGTAATCGACCGGGGTGGCTCGACGTACGCGGTGGACGCGCGCGACCTCGTCGGCTACGAACTTACCGAAGACGTGCCCGCACGCGAACTGCAGTCGAGTCTCGGCGCGTTCGGTCGGTGATCGCCGGCGAGGAAACGAGCGTTTAACTCGGCGAGCGCGTCAGAGACATCCGTGGACCCCGATCGGATCCCCGCCGAGTTCCCCGCGCCGAGCTTCCGCGGCGCGCAACGACAGGCGCTCGCGGACATCCGCGACGCGTTCGCGGGCGGCAACGACGTCGTGTTGGTGCGCGCGCCGACCGGCAGCGGCAAGTCGCTTCTCGCGCGCGCCATCATGGGCGCGGCCGACACCGTCGAGGAGACGTCGCCGAGCGAGGCGACCGGCGCGTACTACACGACGCCGCAGGTGTCGCAGATCGACGACGTGGAGGCCGACGACCTCCTCGACGACCTGGCGGTCATTCGGGGGAAATCGAACTACGACTGCATCCTCCCCGGCGAGCACGACACGCCGGTCAACCGCGCCCCCTGCGTCCGCCAGCGGGGGTTCGACTGCTCGGTGAAACACCGCTGTCCGTACTTCTCCGACCGCGCCATCGCCTCCGGAAACCGATACGCCGCAATGACGTTAGCCTACTTCATGCGGACTGCCGGTTCGGAGGTGTTCCGCAAGCGCGACGTCGTCGTGATCGACGAGGCCCACGGGCTCGCGGAGTGGGCGGAGATGTACGCGACGATCGACCTCTCGCCGAGCCGCGTCCCGGTGTGGGACGAGGTCGGCGTCCCCGACGTGGAGGCCGACGTCGCCCCGGAAGAAGACGCGCTCGACCGCACCGCGCGCTTCGTCGAGTCGCTTCTCGATGTCGCGACCCACGCGAAAGACGAGCTGACCGGCCGGCCCGAACTCGACCGCGAGGAGGTCGCGCGCCGAGACCGGCTTCAGGAGCTCGCAAGCGAACTCGGCTGGTTCTTGGAGGACTACCGGGACCCGGAGTCGCCGACGACGTGGGTCGTCGACCAGCCGGGCGGCGAGGGGTCGGCGATAGCGATCAAACCCCTCGATCCGGCGCGGTACCTCAGACACACCGTGTGGGACCGCGGGAACAAATTCGCCTTACTGTCCGCGACCATCCTCTCGAAGGAGGCGTTCTGTCGGGGCGTCGGTCTCGATCCCGGAAACGTCGCCCTCGTCGACGTCGACCACACGTTCCCGCTGGAGAACCGACCGCTTTACGACGTGACGCAGGGGTCGATGACCTACGAGCACCGCGACGAGACGGTGCCGAAGATCGCCCGACTGATCGTGCGCCTGATGGCGAACCACCCCGACGAGAAAGGGCTCATCCACGCGCATTCGTACGACATCGCCGGCCGGCTCACCGAGCTGCTGGGTGAGTTCGGCGTCGCGGCGCGGGTGCGCCGGCACGGACGCGACGACCGCGACGCGGAGCTTGCGGCGTGGCGGGCGAGCGATAAGCCGTCGGTGTTCGTCTCGGTGAAGATGGAGGAAGCGCTCGACCTCCGCGACGACCTGTGCCGCTGGCAGGTGGTGTGTAAAGCGCCCTACCGCAACACCAACGACTCGCGGGTCGCTCGCCGACTGGCAGACGGACAGTGGGCGTGGTACCACCGGACCGCGCTTCGGACCGTGATACAGGCGTGCGGGCGCGTCGTGCGCGCGCCAGACGACCACGGTGTGACCTACCTCGCGGACGACTCGCTTCTGGATCTCTTCGACCGCGCCGAAGCGGACACCCCGCCGTGGTTCCGCGATCAGATCGACGCGATGACGACCCCGTCGCTGCCCGAGTTCGATCCGGCGGCCGCCCTCGCCGGGATCGACGCCGACCCGTCGGGACCGGCCGGTGCGGGCCGGCGGCGCGGAGGGGGCGGCCGCCCGACGGACGACGCCGCGCGCGGTCGGACTCGCGACGCGGGACGCGCCGGTGCGTCGAAGTCACGGTCGGAAAGCGGCGAGGGCGGCAACGCCGGAAGCGACGACGCCGGTGGAAGCGGTACGACTCGGTCGGAGACCGACGCCGAGCGCCGGCGGAATCACCCGCTCTCCGACGTTTGGGGCGACGGCTGACGCTGTCTCCCCCCGCTTCGATCGCCCGCATCACGGGGGACGGACGTCTTAGAGCAGTGAGATGCCCCACGCGACCATCGAGCTCATCATGAGGAACGCGAAGAACAGCGCGATGAGCTGTTGTCTCTCCATGTGCCTGCTCCGTCGCAGACGCTGATAATTCCTGCGGGGTCGCTTCGAGACCCCGCGGGGAAATCGCTGATCGCGTGTGGTTCGATAGTGGTTATACCACACGCTACTGATCGATCGTCAATATATATCGTATAAGGTGTATCAGGGCCATCAATGAAGTAGTAACCTTCATAATCCCTCATGCCCCTACTGGAGGTATGGTCACACACGGGCTGTCGAGTGCGCTGACGCTGTATGGAGCGCGGACGCTGACACTCTCGCAGGCGGCCGCGCAGGCTGGTCTCGGCGAGTCGGAGTTCATCGATCAGTTAGAGCGCCGCGGCATCGACGTCCCCGACTCGGAGCGTGCCGCCGCACTCGGTGAGGAACAGCCGGTCCACGCGGACTGATCGACGCTCCATCTCTCGCTTTCCTCCGCCTCTTCGCTCCCCTCTGCCTCTTCACTCCGCTCAGATCGTTTCAGTCAGCGCTCACGCCGACGGAATTGTGCTCTTCTACGCCTCGGGGACCAGGTGGACTGTCCCGCCGTGTTCGAATGCGAGGACGGTGTCCGCGTCGTCGTCGACGAACTCGGGATTCGGGACCGTCTTCGCCTCGTAGGTGGTCGGATCGAGCACCTGGATCGCGTTCTCGTCTTCGACGGTCACCACGGTCGTCTCCGTGGCGTCGTCTCGGGTTCCGAGCCGCGTCGCGTCGGGTGCCTCTGCGTCCTCGAACTCGGAGGTGTACGCCTCCCCGGTCGCGAGCCGGACTCCCTGGAGCCGGCCCGACACGCTCGTGACGAGGACGGGGCCGTCACCGTCCTCGGGGTCGAGTATCTCTCCTTCGGCGTATCGCGGGAGGCGGACTGCGAACGTCACGCGGTACACCTCGTTGCCGTCGCTGTCCTCGGTGACGAGCGTGGGGTACGATTCGAAGCTGCCGCCGAGCCGGTCCGTGATCCGCGTGGCGACGTTCTGGGCGAGCCGGTTCGACGAGAGCTTCACGTCGGGGCCGTCGTCGGTCTCGTTCACCTCGGTGATGAACGCCTCGCGGTCGCCGTCGGCCTCTTGTTTCGCGACGTACGACTCCGCGATCGACAGCGCCTCCGCGCGCTCCTCCGGCGTCAGGTCGCGCTCGTCCGCGCGGATCTGGACGATGCCGGCGTAGTAGCCGCCGGCGATGCGTCCGCACCGGTCGCAGGTGCCCCGAGATATCTTGACCGGAACGGTGACCTCCGCCGAGCGGAGCGTTCCGCGGACGACCCCGGAGAACTGACAGTGCATCCGGATGGTGTTCTCGTCGACCTGCTCGGGCTCTACCCCCCACTCCACCTCTTCTGCGTCGACGTGCACGCCGAGCCGTTCCGCGACCTCGTCGACGGCGACGTCGGTGTAGTCGCGCGCGCCCACGTCTCGCCACGACTCGCCGCGTCGCACCGCTCCGCACCCGGAACAGACGAGCACCTCGATCCGGTCCGGGGCGTCGACGAGGTCGAAGTCCTCGAAGTAGCAGTCGTCACACAACAGCGCGTCCCGCCCCCCCGGATCGCCCGGCAGCGGTTCTCGCCGCTCGGCGACCGCGTCACCGCAGCGCGGACAGAACTCCCGCGATTCGCTCATTGCCGCGAGATACACCGAGGAGCCGTTTAAGCGGCGCGGACCGGAGCCGCCGAGCAGTGCCGAACGGATCGCGGCCGCCGACCGCGTGCCCGTCTTCCAGCGCCGCCGACGCCGATCCCTCCGAAATCGTTTTTCGCGCGGACCGTGAACGGGCGAGTATGAGCGAGAACCCCGACGACGAGCGGCTACAGGAACTTCGCGAGGAGAAAATGGAAGAGCTTCGCGAGCGGAAACAGCAGGGCGGCACGGACCCCGAAGCCCAAAAGGAAGCCCAAGAGCGCGCGGATGCACAACAGGAGGCGGTGCTCAAACAGTACCTGACAGACGGCGCGCGCCAGCGACTCAACGCGGTCGAGATGTCCAAACCGGAGTTCGGCGAGAAGGTGAAACAGCAGGTCGCCGCGCTCGCACAGAGCGGCCGCATCCAGGGACGCATCGACGAAGACCAGATGCGCGACCTCTTGAAGGAACTCCAGCCCGACCAGCAGAGCTTCGACATCCGGCGGCGATAGATGGAGCTCGCGCTGCTGTACAGCGGGGGGAAAGACTCGTCGCTCGCCGCTCACCTGCTCGATCGATTCTACGACGTGCGGTGTGTCACCGGCAGTTTCGGCCTCACCGACGACTGGGAGCACGCCGAGCGCGCGGCCGCAGAACTCGGCTACGCGTTCGAGCGGGTCGACCTCGACGACGAGGTGGCCGCGGCGGCCGCAGAGCGGATGATTGCGGACGGATACCCCCGCAACGGAATCCAGCGCGTGCACGAACACGCGCTGGAGGTGGTCGCGACCCGAGACGTCGACGCCGTCGCCGACGGCACGCGCCGAGACGACCGCGTGCCGACGGTCTCGCGCGCACAGGCGCAGAGCTTGGAGGACCGCCACGGCGTCGACTACATCTCACCGCTGTCCGGGTTCGGTCGTCACGCCGTCGACCGCCTCGTCGAGGCGACCTTCGACGTCCAGCAGGGACCGAGCGAGGAGGTGCCCAAAGCCGACTACGAGGACGAACTCCGGACGCTCATCGCCGACGAGAACGGAGAGCAGGCGGTCGACGAGGTGTTTCCGGACCACGACCAGACCTACGTACACGGCCGGAACAAGTGATGCCGTGACGGCGGCAGCGAGCACTCACCTGCAGCCGCCCGCCTCAGCGGCTGTGACGGTACTCACGGCCCACGGCCACGATCGGTCGATCGGTGTCGCGGCGATTCAACCGACGGCGACCGAACGGCTCAGTTCCCGTCGGTCGTGTCCGGGACGTCGATGTTCCCGGCGATGATCTCCTCGCGGGCGTCGGCGACCGCCGTGACGATCTCGTCCGGCACCTGATCGCCGATCTCGTTCCCGTATACGCACTCGACGCCGTTAGACTCCAGTCCGAGCGCGACGGTCTCACCGCCCTGATGCTCGTCGTCGATGACGTTCGCGATCGACTCGTAGACCGCGGTGTCGACGCGTTTCACCATCGACGCGAGGATCACGTCTGCGAACGACTCCTCGGTGATCGACTGGTCTTGGTCGACTCCGAACGCGAACCGCCCCTCCGCTTGGGCGGCTTGGAAGACGCCGACGCCTGTCGCACCGGCGGCGTGGTAGACGATGTCGGCACCGCTCTGGTACATCGAGAGCGCCGCCTCCTGTCCGCCCGAGGGGTCGGCGTAGCTGCCGACGTAGCTCGTGGTGACGTCGACGTCGTCCGACGCGTAGTCGACTCCCGCCTCGAAGCCGGCTTGGAACCGGCGGATGACGGGGCTGTCGATGCCCCCGACGAATCCGACGTTCGTCGAGTCTGGGTTGGTTGCGCCTTCGCCCGCGGCGAAATCCGTCTCCGTCAGACGTGCGGCGAGGACGCCCATCAGGAACGATCCCTCCTCCTCGCGGAACAGGTAGCTCGCGACGTTCGACTCGTCTACCGTGGTGTCGACGACCATGAAGTCCTGATCGGGGTACTGCGGGGCGGTCTCGGAGAGCGCGTCGCCCTGGTTGAACCCGATACAGGAGACGAGGTCGTACGCCGGGTCGGTCGAACTCGCGTACCGCTGTTGGAACCGCGCGAACTCGCCCGCGCCGTCCGGTTCGGCCTCGTTGTACTCGATTCCGAACTCCTCTTCGGCCTGCAAGAGCCCCTGCTGGGCCGCGTCGTTGAACGAGTTGTCCCCGAGCCCGCCGTCGGAGTAGACGATGCCGACTCTGGCCGGAACGTCGTCTGCGCCGTCCACGCCGTCTCCGTCGCTTCCGTCGGAGCCGTCGTTTCCATCAGCGCCGTCTTCGCTGTCGGAACCGTCCGCGCCGTCGCCGCTCGGTCCGCCGCTGCAGCCGGCGAGTCCGATGAGGCCCGCCGCGCTCGCCGCCTTGAGGAGTCGCCGCCGATCGATCTCGGAATCCATGTCACCTACAACGGAGCGCGAGCGGGCCATAAATTCGTCGCTCCGGGCGTCTCACGGGCGTCATCGCCGCGTCTCTGCCGACACGCTTCTGCACTCTCGGCCTAACGCACACCCGCACTCCCAATCCGACCCAGCCGCCAGCGTCACTCCACGTCCGCCGCGTCAGCGACCGCTCCGACGGCCGTCTCGACGACCGCTTTGGCCTCCGCGATCAGCTCGTCGACGGCGTCGCTTTCGGCGTACACGCGGACGTACGGTTCGGTCCCCGAGGGACGAACGAGAACCCACGAGGCGTCCGGGAACTCGAGACGCACGCCGTGGTCGGTGTCGACGTCCGCGTCGGGGAAGGCGTCGGGGAGCGCCGATTCGAGCCGCCCCATCGCGTCTGACTTGGCGTCGTCGGGACAGTCGACGCTGACCTTGCGATACGGGCGCTCCGTGATCGGCTCGCGGAGCCCGTCGAGTCCCTCGTCGGCGACGAGCCGAGCGATCACGCCCGCAGACGCGACGCCGTCTATCCACTCCCCGAACCCGACGTGAACGTGTTTCCACGGCTCCGCGGCGAAGACGACCCGAGTGTCGTCGCCGGTCGGGGTCGCCGTCTCTCGCACGGCCGCGATCCCCTCGTGGAGGGCCCCGAGCCGCACGCGCTCGACTCGCCCGCCGGCCGCGCGGACGCGCTCGTCGATCCGGCCCGAGGCGTTCGGCGTGGTGACGACCACCGGGTCGTCGGCGTCGCTCTCGCGGGTGTACCGCTCTGCGAGCATCGCGAGGACGGTGTCCTCGTGGACGACCTCGCCGTCGGCGTCGACGATCACGATCCGGTCCGCGTCGCCGTCGTGACCGATGCCGAACGCGAACCCCGCGTCGTCCCCGCCGTCGTCGGCGTCGGCGACGAACGCCCTGAGGTCGGCGAGCGTCTCGGGCGTCGGCTTGCTCCCGCGACCGGGGAAGTGGCCGTCGACGTTCCCGTTGAGGGTGACGACGTCGGCACCGAGTTCGCGGAGCACGGTCGGCGTCGCGGGCGCGCTCATTCCGTTGCCGCAGTCGACGGCGATCCGGAGCCCGTCGAGGTCGGCTCCGAACTCTCCCGCGTACTCGCACACCGCGTCGAGGTAGCTCGGGAGCACGTCGACGCGCTCGGGATCCGTCCACTCGTCCCACGCCGCCGGCGACGTGCCCGCGTCGACTCGCGCTTCGACGGCGCGCTCGGCGTCGCGATCGAACTCGCTGCCGTCGCGGAACAGCTTGATCCCGTTGTCGGCCGGCGGGTTGTGCGAGGCCGTGAGCATCACGCCGTATCGGCCCTGCGAGGCGTACGCGAGCGCCGGCGTCGGCAGTTGGCCGGCTCGCTCGACCGAGACGCCGCCCGACGCGACCCCCGCCTCCATCGCGGCCGCAAGCGCCGGACCGGTCACCCGCCCGTCGCGAGCGATCACGACCTCAGGAGCCGGCTCCGTTGCGGCGTCCGTGGCGTTCGCGCTCCCCGTGGCATCCGAGTCCCCGCGGTCGCTCTCGCCGCCGCCGTCGCCGACCGGTTCGCGATCGCGCACCGCCGCCGCGACCGCCCGGCCGACGGCGAGCGCGAGTTCGGGGGTGACCCGTTCCGTGGCGCTCCCGCGGACTCCCGCGGTTCCGAACAGTTCCATGTCCGGAGTGTCGCGGGCGAGTCGTTAGAAGTCGTCGGTCGGTGCCGAGTCGTGGTGAACGGACGCCGCCGACCGGTCGGTCCGCCGTGGTGCGTTGGACGGTCGGTCCGCCGTGGTAGTTACAACGCTCGCGGACGCACGGCCGATCGATGACCGATCGAACGCGAGCACACGTGTACGTCTCCGGCCGCGTCCAGGGCGTCTACTACCGCGCGACCACCCGCGACACCGCCCGGGAAGCGGGCGTCGACGGCTGGGTCAGGAATCGTGAGGACGGCCGCGTCGAGGCCGTCTTCGAGGGCGAGGAGGCGGCCGTGCGCGAGATGGTCGAGTGGTGTGAAACCGGAAGCAAGGCGGCCGAAGTCGACGCCGTCGACGCGACCTACGAGGAGCCAGAGGGGCTCGACGGGTTCGAGGTCAGGTGGTGACCACTCGCCCGGCGCGAGCGGTTACGGCCTGACCGCGTCCCCGGGTCGGTCGCGGACGCCGAGCGCGTCGAGCGCGCGCAACACGACGATCGCCTCGACCACGTCGCGTTCCTCGGTGTAGGGGTCGTCGACCGCGTCGAGCGTCGCCTCCGCCTCGCGCTCCAGCCGAGCCTCTAGCTCGGTCTGGTCCGTCTCGGCCTTCGTCGCCGACAGCAGCGCCTCGTGGTCCTCGCGGAGGTCCAAGGAGACGTGCGCGGCGTTACACCGCGAGAGCGGGTGGGTGTCCATCTCGACGGCGAGGTCGCGCACGAGGTCCCAGTCGTCGGCACAAAAGCGGAGCGTGACGGCCCCGACCACGTCGCGCCACGCGATCGGCTCGCCGTTTTCCATCAGCGTGAGCGCGCGCGGCGGCACCGCGATCCGGGTGTGGGTGTCGTCGCGGCCGCACAGACAACAGGGGGTGTTCTTCAGTCCGGCGTACACGACGAGTCGTTGGGGCCGGACGGTGGTGTGCGTTTCGCCGGCAGAACCGTCGGTCAGGCGTTACACTCGGTGAGCCACTCGTGCGCCCACTCGTCGATCTCCTCGAAGACGGGTGCGAGAGACTCGCCTTTTGCGGTGAGACTGTAGTAGGTCGCCACGGGCGAGTCCTCTTCGAGCCGGCGGTCGACGAACCCCGTCTCTTGGAGGTCGTCGAGCACGCGCGAGAGGGTGCGGGCGTTGGCGTCGGTCTCGCGTTTCAGCTCGTTGAACCGAGACTCACCGTTCAACAGCTCGTGGAGGACGACGAGCCGCCACCGCGAGCCGATCTGTTCGAGCGAGTCGACGACGGGACACGGCGTCTCCGGGGCCGACGACGTGTCCGACCCGGACGCGGCGTCACCCGCGTCCGTCGAGTTTCCGTCCGCGAGTTCTTGTGAGGACATCGGTGTTACCTGCTTACCCGATTGTCCGGGAAACGATATATAGGTTACGTCCGTATATGTGGTTACACGATGTTAGCTGAAATCACGGCGCTACCGCTTCAGTTCGACACGCCCTTGGCGGGCGAGATCTTCCTGCTCGGCCGGATCCTGTTCGGCGCGACGCTCGCGTTCACGGGGGTGAATCACTTCGGCGATCTCGACGCGATGACGGGCTACGCCGAGTTCAAGGGGCTTCCCGCGCCGCGCTTCTCTGTCGTCGCCTCGGGCCTCCTCCTCGTGCTCGGTGGGATCGGCGTCGCCGCCGGCGCGTTCCCCGTGCTCTCGGCCGGCGCGCTCGCCGCCTTCCTCCTCGCCTCAGCCGTGACGATGCACGACTTCTGGTCGGTCGACGACCCCGAGGAGAAGCAGAGCGAGATGACGAGCTTCCTGAAGAACGTCTACGGTGCGGGCGCGGCGCTCGCGCTCCTCGCCGTCGGCGGCACCGCGTGGCCGTACGCGCTCGGCGTCGGGCTGTTCTGATCCGGCGAGGCGCGCCCAGACGGTTCGACCGCCAGTATCACTAACTGACTCCGCGACGACCCTCGACACACGAATATGACCGACGCGCCGCCGACCACCGGCTTACACCACGTAACGAACATCTGCACCGACATGGACGAGACCGTCGCGTTCTACGAGGACGCGCTCGGCTGGCACACGGTCAAGCGGACCCAGAACTACGACGACCCTGGAACGCCGCACTACTACTTCTCCTCTACCCCCGAGGGGGAGCCTGGAACCACCGTCACCTACTTCGAGTACCCGAACTCGCAGGGCGCGCCGGGGCCGGGCGCGAGCCACCACTTCGCGTTCGGCGTCGACGACGAGGCGACGCTCCGCGAGTGGCAGACGCACCTGCGCGAGCGGGGCGTCCGCGTCTCCGAGATCAAAGACCGCACCTACTTCAAGAGCATCTACTTCAGCGACCCCGACGGGCTCGTCTTCGAACTGGCCACCGAGGGACCGGGATTCGCTCGCGACGAGGAGGAGCCGGGCAGCGACGAGATCGACCCGTTCGAGCGCGGGTACGAGCGCTGATGGCAGACGAAGAGGACGGCACTCACCGCGAGTGCGACGACATCCACCGGAGCGGCGGGCCGGACGCCTTCGGATCGCCGTACCGGCTGCTCTCGACCGCGGTGACGCCCCGACCGATCGCGTGGGTCTCCTCGCGCGGGCCGGCCGGTGAGAACCTCGCGCCGTACAGCTTCTTCACGGTCGTCGCGGTCGACCCGCCGGTCGTCGGATTCGCGCCGGTGGCGACCGCGGCGAACCCGAAGGACACGCTCGCGAACGCCCTCGAAACCGAGGCGTTCGTCGTCAACGTCGTCACCGCCGACCTCGTCGAGACAATGAACGGGTCGAGCGCGACCCTTGATCCCGGAGACAGCGAGTTCGACCACGTCGGGATCGAGCGCGTCGACGCGGATCGGGTGGACGCGCCGCGGGTCGCCGACGCGGTCGTCGGACTGGAGTGTGAACTGTACGACACAGTCGAGGTCGGTACCTCGACGCTGGTGCTCGGCGAGGTCGTCTACGCCCACGCCGACGAGTCGGTTCTCACCGACGGTCGGATCGACGTCGATCGGCTCGACACGGTGGGTCGGCTCGCCGGCGAGTGGTACGCCAGCACCGACGACCGATACGAGATCGAGCGGCCGCCGTAGCGGTCGCGAGACGGTCGGCGTCGTGGTCCGCGTCGCGGCCGACCGGCGAGCACGGCAGGCCGTTCGATTCGCAGGTCGACCGGCGCGGCGGAGGCCTCCGTCAGTCGTCCCAGCCGCGACGCACCGGTTCCTCGCTCGCGTTGACGTTCGAAAGCAGCCACTCGACCGCGGCGTCGATCGTCGCTTCGTCGGTCCCGGTCACCTTCAGGCGGTTGTGGTCCGCCTCGCGGTCGGGATAACAGCCGACGGCGACGTCGAATCGATCCATGGCCGTCTCCAGCGCCGGGACGATATTCGATTCTGGTTCGACCGTGTAGAGGAACCGCGACCGGCGGTCGCCGGCGAACTCGTCGGCGACAGTGTCGAACATCGCTTTCAGCTCGTCGGGGATGCCCGGCATCACGTAGACGCCCTCGACGACACAGCCGGGGGCGAGTCCGGCCTCGTTTAAGAGCGGTCTGCTTTCGGTCGGGATCGCGGCCTCCGCGTCGACGTCCACGTCGACGTCGCGGTCGGGAATACGCTCGCGGACGACCGCGAGTCGGCGCTCGACGGCCTCTCGCGTGAGGTCCGTCGGGGCCAACTCTCGCCCGAACGCGTCGGCGACGGCCTCCATCGTCACGTCGTCGGGCGTGCTCCCCAGTCCCCCGGTGACGATCACGGCGTCGAAGGCGTCGGCGTACTCGCGCGCCCGGTCGGCGATGACCGGCCTGTCGTCGGGGACCGAGAGGATCCGGGGAACGGCGACCCCTCGGTCGCCGAGCTCGCTCGCGAGCCAGTTCGCGTTCGTGTTCACCGTGTCCCCCGAGAGCAACTCGTCGCCGACCGTGATCAACGCGACCTCCATCGAACCCGTGTACGACGCCGAGACGGATGTGCGTTTCCCGTTCGCGTCCGCCGTCCGCGACCGTCACGCGTTCGCTATAGAGGGCTCAATACCGCTCCCCCGCGCCCGATACGCCTCATATACACGCTTAGGAGGGCGATCCGCGAGGCCTGAGGTATGACCACGGCCGACGACACACGCCCGACGGGCCTCGGGGCGCTCGCCGACGCCCGAGAGGCGGTTCGGGTCGAGCGGCGTCGCGTCGGCGATGAACGGGAGGCGTTCCGGGCGTTCCGCACGCGCGTCGGATCGATCGCGTCGGAGCCGATCGACGCGGGCGACCGCCGGGACGCGTCGGCACGCGGCGTCGCCGGGGGCGTCGACCCCGAACGGGTTCGGAACGCCTCCGGGTACGCCGGCGTCGCCGACTCCGGAGCGTCGGTCGACACGCGCGCCCCGGCCGGCTCCGGGCTGGTCGCGGTCAGGGACGCGTACGTCGAGACGGTGATGTCGGTCCCCCACTACGACGTCGAGTACGACGACACCTACGAGCGGAGCGTCCGCGAGGAGTTCGGTCCGGAGCTCTGCTTCGCGCTCACGCGGACCTCGCGGTTCCATGCGCAGTACAAGCGGTCGTTGGTCGACGCCGTCGACGCGGCGATCGACGAGCGCGAGCGGTTCCTCGACGTGATCGACACCGAGGCGGAGTCCGTCGCACGGGCCGGCTCGCGGCTCGCGGCGATCGACGACGAACGCGAGGCGATGGTCGCGGAAGCGCACGCGGACGCGGACTTCGGCACGCTCGACGCGTGTCGCGCTCGGACGAGCGTGCTCGTGTCGGATGTGGACCGGATCGCCGCCCGGCGTCAGCGGGTGATCGCCGACGCCGGGCGGACGCTCGCGCTCGACGACGACGCCGACGTACAGGCCTACCTGTACCAAGACCTCCCGGTGACGTATCCCGTCCTCGCGGCGGTCGGCGACGTCGGTGGTAGACTCGACGCGCTTCGCCACTCGATCGAGCGGGCGGCGAGCAGGCGGTGACTGACGGCGAACGGAGAGTGACCGACGGCGGAGGCCCGGCACGGCGGCGTGTACCCGCCGACCGGCAGTCGAGGAGCGATCAGTCCGCGGCTGTGCTCTCGTCGCCCCCGAGTCCCGCGTCGCCGGGGGGGCGCAACAGGAACGTGGCGAGTCCCGCGCCGATGGCAAGCGCACCGCCGAGCGCGAACGTCGGCTCCCAGCCGAACTCGGCGACGAGATAGCCGGCTACGGTCCCGGCGAAGACGCCGCCGCCGACCTTCGCCGTGTAGAGGGCCGCGTAGTTGCCCGAGGAGTTCCACGCGCCGTAGTAGTCCGCGACGATCGAGGGGAAGAACACGTACAGCGGCGACGAGAAGAACATCGCCGCCATCACGAGCGCGACGAACGGAATCCCCGCCTCGGCGCGGCCTGCACCGATGAGTCCGAGTCTGAATACGCCTGCGAGGACGAACGAGACGGCCATCACCCACATGCGGTCGAACCGGTCCGACGCCTCGCCGAGGATCATGCGCGAGACGCCGGCTGCGACGGGGAGAAGCGTCGCGGCGGCGGTCGCCACGACCGCGGCAAGCCCGAAGTGGTCGGCGAACCGCACGACGTTGGCGGTGACGATGAGGTCGGCTCCGGCGGTCGCGATGAACATGGCGTACAGGAGCCAGAACTGCCACGTCGAGAGCATCTCGCGGGTCCCGTAGTCGCGGCCGCGAAGCGACGCCGCCACGTCGCTGTCGTCGGTCGTTCCAGTGGACTCCGAGACGGCGTCGTCTTCGCAGTCCGCGACGTCGTCGCTGCCGTCGCTGTCGTCGCTGCCGTCGTCGAGCCAGTCGTCCGGCGGGTCTTGGAGGAGGTACGCGCCGACGAGCGTCACGAGGAGGATCGCGACGCCGAGGTTCCGGAGCACGTCGGCGTAGGCACCTACAGTAGCGTTCGCGCGGACGTACGGGACGACGAGCGCGCTCCCGCCCGCGAACGCCATCGTTCCGATGCCGGTGGTGAGGCCGGTGCGGTCGGGGAACCACTTGACGGCGGTGTTGACGGCGACCGTGTAGACGATCCCGACGCCGATCGCCCCGAGAGAGTACAACAGGTACAGCTGCCAGACCGCAGTCGCGTACGCGAGCCCGACGTAGCCGCCGCCGGCGAGAACAGCGGCGAGGAACGTCAACGCGCCCGGTCCGTGGCGGTCGCGCCACTTCCCCGCTGGGAACTGCGAGAGCGACTGGAAGACGACGTAAAACGAGAACACCGCGCCGAGCGCCGGCAGCGCGATGTCGAGGTTCGCCGCGAGCGGCTGCTCGATCGACGACCACACGTACTGGTACGGGCTCACTGCAGCCATCATCCCCGCCGCGGCGAGGATCTGCCACCACCGCGAGAAGCCGAGCGTGTCGGCCGCGCGGCGGGCGTAGTCGACGCCCCCGTCGGTTCCTCCGTCAGCCATCGGTTCGCTCCGTCGCGTCGGCGGTGTGTGTAGATATCATGTGACCTCCCGTGTACCGAGCCGCGTCGTTCCGGTACAAACCGACTCGCTAGTTAAAACGCGCCGTTCCAGTCGTTCTTGCCGTCGCGGCCGTGAACGGATGCGATGATGTCGGATCTCTCTCGGTTAGTCCGCAATCGTCGAACAATATCCGTGAGAAATTCTGCATCGGCCCTGATAGAGACATAGATAATGATAATCGTTTATCCTGTCGAAAACCGTTAAGAGGCGGCCGCTCCTACTCGAATTCGAGAGAAACCGGTGCTCGCCGACCGGCGAGACCGACACCGACACCATGTCAGCCGACTCAGACGCCTCCGACTCGACGAACAGCCCACCGACCGTCACGCACTCGCCAGCAGCCGCGCCCTCGGAGTCGGGCGCGGCCGGATCGCTCTTTGATCGCGTGCTCGTCGTCACCGCGGACACCGACGCCGGCCGCGCCGCGGTCGACGCCGGCGTCGAGGTCGCCGCGGCCCACGGCGCAAGCGTCGACGCGCTGTACGTCGTCGACACCACTGAACACTGGGACATGGCGGTCGAGCGACACGAACGCGAGGGCGAGACGCTCGTCGAGGCGGCCGAGTCGCGCGGCGCGGCGGTCGGCGTCGACGTGGACAAGTGGTTCCGGTACGGGACCGCCCACGAGGAGGTGCTCGATTTCGCCGCCGCACACGACGCCGACCTGATCGTCGTCGGCTCCGCGCGTCGGACCGGCCTCGATCGGCTCGTCCGCCCGGAGACGCTCCCGGTACGGGTCCAACGCGGGGCGTCGGCCCCCGTGTTAGTCGTCGGCGCCGACGACTGAGTCGGACGGGGACAGATCGGGTCGAGGACGGTCGGGTCGAGCGCAGAGTCGGCCCAAAATCCGCCGTCTGCCGGCGTCGGGATGACGCGGAGACTGGTGTGTGTCCTGCACCGACACCACCGGTTAAGTGAGTGTGACACGTACCACGGACGTGACTGAAATCGGCATCGTCGGCGCGGGCGCGGGCGCGGCGGCCGCAGCGTTCGCCCTCGCCGACGCGGCTCCCGACGCCGACGTGACAGTGCTCGAAAAGTCCGGCGGACTCTGTGGCCGCGCGGCCACCCGCCGACACGAAGACCTGACGTACGACTACGGCGCGAACTACCTGAAGTCGGACGACGACCGCGTCGTCGAACTTGTCACGGAGACGCTCGACGACGAGGGGCTCGTCGACGTCGACGAACCCGTGTACACCTTCGACGCCGACGGCGCGGTGTCGCCCGGCCGCGACGCCGACGAGCGAAAGTGGAGCTACCGGGGAGGCCTCACCCAGATCGCAAAGCGGCTGTTCGCGCGGACGGACGCGACCGTCCACCGCCGCACCCGCGTGGAGACGGTTCGTCGGGTAGAGAGCGACACTGCGACCGGCGACGCCGATACCGGCGGGGCCGGCGACACCGAGAGCGGCGAGGCCGGTGCTACGAACGGGAATGCTCGTTGGGAACTCGTCGACGCGACCGGAGAGACGTGGGGGCCGTTCGACCGACTCCTCATGAACCCGCCGGCACCGCAGACCGCGGACCTCCTCCGAACCGCGGAGTGGACGTCGCCGATCCGCGACCGGCTCGTCGACACCGTCTCGGACGTTGAGTACCGCACGGTATGGACCGCGGTGGCACGCTACCCGTTCGAACTCGACGTGCCCTACTACGGGCTTGTCAACGCCGACAAAGACCACGCCGTCGGCTGGATCTCCCGCGAAGAGTGCAAGGCGGGACACGTCCCCGACGGCGAGACGCTCCTCGTTGTGCAGGCGAACGACGACTGGTCTCGCGCGCACTACGACCGTGATCCCGCCGAAAACGCCGCCGAACTCGCCGAGCACGCCGCCGCGATCGTCGGAGACGACCGACTCGCCGACCCGGACTGGACGGACACGCAGGGGTGGCGCTACGCCCTGCCCGAGTCCGGAGTCGACACCGACCCGATCGACGCGGCGCGGGGGTCGGGACTGTACCTCATCGGCGACTGGGTCGCCGGCGAGCCGCGGCTCCACGCGGCGATCGGCAACGGGCTCGACGTTGGAGAGCGCGTCGCCGACAGTTTGTGACCCGATTCGCGGCGTCGCTCACCACGAGCCGTGTCGGCTCGCCCGAGACGTTTATCCGCGCCCGCGGACGACAGTCGACATCGCATGGCCGAGCCGATCCTGAAGTGGGCGGGCGGTAAGCGACAGCTGCTCGACGAGCTGTACGCCCGGTTCCCGGCCGACTACGACCGCTACCACGAGCCGTTCCTCGGCGGCGGCGCGGTCTTCTTCGATCTCGAACCCGCGAACGCGACCGTCAACGACGCGAACCCGCGGCTCGTCAACTTCTACGAACAGGTCCGCGACCAGCCGGAGGCGCTCGTCGAGCGATTGCGGTCGTTCGACGACCCCGCGGCCGACCCGGACCCCGACCTCCCGTACGCCGAGGAGACGGCGCGGGGACGGTCCGTCGAGAGCTACTACTACCAGCAGCGCGCGCGGTTCAACCGGCGACCGTACGAGGGAGAGTTCGACCCGCTAGAGGAGGCGGCGCTCCTGGTGTATCTCAACCGGACCTGCTACAACGGGCTCTACCGCGAGAACGCGGACGGCGGATTCAACGTGCCAGTGGGCCGGTACGCGAACCCGGACTGGGTACAGCGCGACCGGATTCGGGCGGCGAGCCGCGTGCTGGCCGACGCGTCGGTTCGGAACGACGACTTCGCGTACGTCCTCGACGCCGCCGATCCGGGCGATCTCGTCTACTTCGACCCGCCCTACGAGCCGATGAGCGCGACCGCGAGTTTTACAGAGTACAGCGCCGAGGGGTTCGACCGCGCGGACCAGACGCGGCTGCTCGACGTCGCGAGCGACCTCGACGACGCCGGGGTGTCGGTCGTGGTGAGCAACAGCGGAGTCATGTACGAACCGTACGCGGAGGCGGGGTTCAGCGTCGACGTCGAAGGCGCCACGCGCGCCATCAACAGCGACGGAGCGAACCGCGACGCGGTCGACGAGATCGTCGCGACGAACGTGTCTCCGAGCGAACGACGGACGGACGGTCAGCGAGAGCTTCCGGAGTTCTGATCCGCGGAGCCGTCGACCGCATGGGGCGGGCTTTTTCACCACCCGTGACGACGACTCGGGTATGACCGATCTCGACATCGACCTCGTCCTCGTCCCGGTCGACGGCAGCGAGGAGTCACACGAGGCGGTCGACTACGCGATCGCGGTCGCCGCCGAGTACGACGCGAGCGTCCACGCCCTGTACGTGCTCGACGAGGACGTGGTCCGCGCCATCGACCACGGCGTCGTCGACGAGGCCGACGTGGCCGACGACACCGAAGCGTTCACCGACTCCGTGGCTCGCCGCGCCGAGGCCGCGGGCGTCCCCCACAGCAACTCCATCGCGTACGGGTTCTCGATGAGCGTGAAGACCGTCCATCCCGGCAGCGTCGTCCTCGACACCGCAGAGGAGCTCGACTCCGACTTCATCGTCGTCCCGCGCGAGCCCGTCTCCGGCGACCCCGGTGAGGTGCTCGGGAAGGCGGCCGAGTACGTCCTCCTGTACGCGAGCCAGCCCGTCCTCTCCGTCTGATGGGCGGGCTTCCGCTCGTGCCCGCGGGGACGACGCTCCCGCCGCTGCCATATCTGATCGCCGTCTCGATCGTGGTCGGCGCGGTCGGCGCTGGCCTCGGCCGTCGCCGTCCGACCGTCACGGACCGACACGTCCTCGCGCTCGCTCCGTGGATGGCGCTCGGCTCCGCCACGCACGTATTGTACGTCGTCGACGCGCTCCCAGCGGTCCTCGCCCCGTTCGCCGGGTCGCCGACCGTCTACCTCACCGTCGGCTCGCTCGCCGGCGCGGCGTGGCTTGCGAGCGTCGCGATCCGGCCGCAGCGCGTGCCGACCGCCCTCGCCGCGAGCGGCGCATGTCTCCTCGCCCCGGTCGTCTTCGTCGCGCTCGCGACTGGCCTGTCGCCCGACGGCGCGTTCTGGTCCGGCGTGTCGCTGGCGCTGACGCTGCCGATAGCGGGCGTCGCGTGGGTCGGCCTCATTCGGCTCCGACCCGAGGCGGCCGTCACCGGCGGCGTCGGCGCGCTCGCGGTGTTCGCTCACGCGCTCGACGGCGTTTCGACCGCGATCGGCACGACGCAGCTCGGCTTCGGCGAGCGGACGCCCGTCTCGCGGCTCTTACTCGAACTCGGCGGGCTCCCCGCCGTACCCGTCCTCGGCGAGGGATGGCTGTTCCTGCTCGTCAAGCTCGTCGTCGCGAGCGTCGTGACGTGGCTGTTCGCGGCGTACGTCCGGGAGACGCCGACCGAGGGATTCCTGTTCTTGGGCTTCGTCGCGTCCGTGGGGCTCGGTCCCGCGGCGCACAATCTGCTGTTGTTCGCGGTCGCGGCGTGATCTCGACGACAGCGACGCTCGCGGGTGATAGAGCGGGCGAGAACAGCACAGAACCGATCGAGAGTTACTCGTCTTCTTCGACGACTTCCGGGTCCTCGATGGCCGACTGCAGTGAGTCGAGCCCGTTGACCCACTCGGAGACGAGCCCGTACTCGAGATCCTCGACGAGGTCGATATCGAGCGCTTCGCCGTCGATGACCCGAGTGCCGGCCTGCACGACGTAGCCGAGCGCGGCGTCGATGTCCTCTTCGGCCTCGGCGTCGGCTGCCGCGCGGACGAACTCGCTCACGTCGCCCTCGACGACGCCGCCGACGACGTACTCCTCGGCCGCGTAGAAGACGGGGACGAGCGAGGTCTGGACGCCGTCGATCAGCATGACCTTGTCCTCGTCGTCGAACGAGACCTCCGCGAGGACGATCTCGCGGATGTCATGGATCTCGGAAACCGCGCGGTCCTCGCCGATGCGGTCGTCGTCGTACGCCGCGAGCACCTTCACGACGGCGATCGCCGCGTCGTCTTGCAGGTTCAACAGGAGCCGTGCCGAGTCCTCGTTCTCGGGGTCGAGCTCTTCTTCCTCTAACCTGTCGAGCCAGTTCTGCCAGCGTTCGTCGGTATAGAACGTTTCGACGGCGTCGTCGTCGGTCATACCGCGTACGTCGCTCGGATTACTCAAATGCCTTTCCTATCGATCGTCCCGCGAGACGGCCTCACACCCGCTCGACGGCGGGATTTTTCGGAGATCACTGAAGCGTGGCCTCGGTGTCGATCCCGTAGACCGCGGCAGGGGTCTCGACGTGCGCACGCCGGACCGCCTCGTCGTACCCCCGTTCGAGGAGCCAGCGGACTCGCCGCGGGACGGTTTTCGGGCCGAGCACCATCCCGGGGCGGTCGGGGTCGTCGACGAAGTCCGTCTCCATCAGGAAGGGCTCGCCCGACTCCGCAGCCCGTTCGAGCCGATCCTTGTCACTCATCACGCTCGGCGTCGCCCCCGACAGTTCGCCGGCCGCGTAGTGTTTCACGACGCGTTCGGGGTCCATCCCGGACTCTGCCGCGACGGCGGCCAGATCGGTCAGGTCTTCGGTGGCTTCGGTGTGAAGCTGTACGGCGCAGTCGCACTCGGCTCCTAGTTCGAACGCGCGTCTCGTCACGCCGTTCGAGGCCGTCCACACCGCGTCGCTCACGTCGTAGTGCGGGCGTCCGGACTTGAGCGCGAGCGCAGCGCCGTCGGCGACGAACTCGCTCGCGACCTCCAGTCCGCCCTGCATGAGGTCCCGCGCCTCGCCGGGCGTGAATCCCCGATCGTCGACGAGTCGGTCGATCAGTCCGGGGTGGACGCCGAGGACGGGCCACGCCCGACCGGGAAGTACCTCCGTCGCGCGCTCGACCACGTCTATCGTCTCCTCGAAGACGGGGGTGAAATCGTCGGGCTCGTCGGGCTCGACCCCGAGGAGCCACGAGGGCTTGTTCACCACGAGCAGGTGGGTGCCGCCGAGCCGGGCGAACTCTTCGACGGCCTCGATCCCGCGACCGTGGCGCGGGTCGAGGTGGAGGTGATTATCGAGCACGGGAACATCGAGGTCGTCGGTCATGTGTCGAAAGGGGACCGGGCGGCGGTTATATACACCGACCGCGATGAGGCGATTCGGACGCACGAGAGCGGCGCAGCTACGAGGGGCCGGAGAGGAGCGCCGCGTCGTCGGGCTTCAGCCACTCGCGGTGCGCGTAGTAGACGACCGCCACCGGCGGAGCCGAAAGCGCGACGAGCGCGTACGGCCACTTGAAGAGACCGAGATCCGCAACGTTCCGCTCGGCGAGCGAGAGGGCGTCGAGGAGGATCGCCGCGGTCACGAGCGGGGCGAGGAGGTACCCGTGGGTGAAGGCGGCCGCGGCCCCGGCAGGGCTGCCGGCGGCCAACAGCACTCGGTCGAGCCCGTACGCGACCGACCATCCCACGAGAGCGACCGCGAGGAACCGAAGCCACGGACCGTCGAACCGCCGATCCGCGGCGTCGTCGCCCGGACCGCCATCGGGATCATCAGGCGTCGATTCGGCGCGCGTGTGCACGCCCTCTGTGAGGGGCCGAACGGTAATCAACGCCCGGATGGGCGAGAGACGAGTACCGAGACGGTCGCGGCGACCGGACCGCCGGTCACTCCGCCGACGGCTCGTCGAAGGTGCCGGCCGTGAGGTACCGCTCGCCGCTGTCCCAGAAGACGGTGACGACGAGCGGCTCCTCGCCGGCGTACGCGCCGGAGTCGCGGAGTTCGGTCGCGACGTCCTTGGCCGCGAGGTTCGAGGCCCCGGAAGACTGTCCGACGAGTATTCCCTCCTCGCGCGCGAGCCGGCGGCACTCGGCTTCCGCGTCCTCGATGTCGACCGTGTGGATCGTATCGAGGAGGTCGGTGTCGAGGTTCGGCGAGACGAACCCGGGACCCATTCCTTGGAAGTCGTCGACGCCCGGCTCGCCGCCGGAGAGGACGGCGTTGTCGCTGGGCTCGACCGCGTCGATCCGCACGTCGGGGAACGCCTCGCGGAGCCGGCGTCCGGTCCCCGTGATCGTGCCGCCGGTGCCGACGCCGGCGACGAGCGCGTCGACGGTGCGGTCGCCGACCTGATCGAGGACTTCCGGGCCGGTCGTCTCGTAGTGGGCGCGGGGATTGGCGGGGTTCTCGAACTGCCGGAGCTGGACCATCCCCTCGTCGCGCTCCAGTTCGTCCGCCCGGTCTTTCGCCGCGGAGATGTCACCGTCGACGAGTTCGACGGTCGCCCCGTACGCGCGCATGAGCCGGCGGCGCTCGACAGACTTCCCCTCGGGGATGACGAGCGTCACGTCGTATCCCTTCACCGCGCCGACCACCGCCAGCCCGATACCGGTGTTACCGGAGGTGGGCTCGACGATGCCGTCGCCGGGCTTCAGGCCGCCGGCCTCCTCGGCCGCCTCCACCATGTACAGCGCGGGCCGGTCCTTCGCCGATCCGCCCGGGTTGCGCGATTCGAGCTTCGCGGCCACCGTCGTCTCCGACGGGGAGTCCACGCGCACGAGCGGCGACCCCAGCCCGTCGAGAACGTCGTCGTTCATTACCCGACCGAAGACGGCCGACGCTCAAATGTTCGGCGGACTCCGGCAAGAGACGCGCGCGACGGAGACGAGCACCCCGGTCGCGGCGAGCGGACCAGTCGGGCTGTCGCCGTGGATCGTTGCCACCGGCGCGTCGTTTACAAGCGCTGGCGACGTAGCAGGCCCCATGACGCTCGAAACGCTCTCTCCCGGCGACGCGAACATCGATGGGCTCGACCAGGCAGTTATCGACGCGCTCGCGGCCGACGACTACCGGTTCAAGGTGTGGGGCGGCGACTGGTGTGGCGACTGTCAACAGCAGCTGCCGGCGTTTGCCGCCGCGCTCGACGCCGCCAGCGTTTCCGACGACCGGATCGATGAGTTCCCGGTCACGAAGGGACCGGACGGGAAAGAGGGGCCGCAGGTGGAGGCGTACGAGATCGATCGCATCCCGACGGTCGTCGTCGAGACGCCGAACGGCGAGGAAGTCGCTCGGTTCGTCGAGGAGGCCGAGGGATCGATCGCCGAGGAACTCGCGCGACAGCTCGCGGACGCACCCGTCTCGCGATAAGCGACTCGCGACTCGGCCGTCACCGGGACGACTTACTCGCCGTCTCGCGTCGGCAGGTCCGGCTCGAAGGCGGCCGCCTCGACGGCCATGTCGAGGACGTCGTCGACGTTCTCGTCTTCGGTGACGCTCATCGTCGCGTCGACGGACTCCGCTTTGACCGCGTCGTACCGGTCGTGTTTGTTCGCCACGGTGAGGAACGGGACGGCCTCGCCGAACAGCTCGCGGACCTCCTCGCGGAGTTCGAGTTGGACGTCGAGCGGATAGCCGCAGTCGCCGGACGGGTCGAGCATGAAGACGACGACATCGGCGAGGTGCTCTAAGGCGCTCACCGCCTGTCGCTCGATGTCGTTTCGCTCGTCGGCCGGCCGGTCGAGCAGCCCGGGGGTGTCGACGATCTGGTATCGGATGTGGTTCCGCTCGAAGTGCCCGATCTGCACGCCCTTGGTCGTGAACGGATACTCCGCGATCTCGTTGGACGCGCGGGTGACGCGGTTGACGAACGACGACTTCCCGACGTTCGGGTAGCCGGCGATCACGATGGCGGGCTCGTCGGGCCGGACGTCCGGGAGCACCTTCAGCTGGTCGCGCGAGTCGCCTATGTATCGCAGGTCGTCTTCGATCTGGTCCATCACGTCCGCCATGCGCGCGAACGCCTGTTTGCGGTGCTTGCGCGCGGTGTCGACGTCGGAGTTGCGGATCTTGGAGGTGTACTCGTCGCGCAGATCCTCTATCTGTCTGCTCGCCCACATCACCTGCGAGAGCGCCTGCCGGAGGCGGTCGACGTCGACGATGGCGTCGGCCAGCTCGTAGTAGAAGGGGTCGACGTCGAATCCGAAGTCGGGCCACGAGACGACGACGTTCTCCAAGTTGTCCGAGAGCACGTTGCCGGCGGTCCGCAGCATCGATTCTTGCGCCTCGTGGCCGCGCTTGGCGCGGCCGGCGCGCGCCGCCCGCGAGAACGCCTTGTCGACGAGTTCCTCCGAGCGGGGCGTCGTCGGGAGGCCCTCAAATATCATGTTGGTCACTCTTGCCCACCGACGCGTATAAGACCGTCCGTTCGTCCATCGGCGCGACACGGCGGCACACGGTCAGATGCGGTAAGATAGCTCGTACGGCGGACCGCGGGGACGCCTCAGCGACCGGACCGCAGTTCTGAACCGATCGCGACGACGCGCATGAACGATTGTTATACTTTACACGCATATTTCGAGATATATTTATGCTTCAAAAGAATATCTGTGGCCATGACAGACGCGTTTACCCCAACCACGTACGACGACCTCGACCCGGATCGCCGACCCAGCCTCGCGGCGGCGCTGCTACCGATCGTCGCCGTCGTGGCGTTTCTCGGCGTCGGGTCGGCCGTGCTGGGGCTCGACCCGCACGCCCCGCTGCTCTGGAGTATCGCCGCGGTCGGCGGGTTCGGTCTCTGGCTCGGCTACGACTGGGACGAGCTGTTCGACGGTATCGCGAACGGGCTCGTGATGGGCCTGCAGGCGTTGTTGATCATCTTCACGATCTACGGGCTGATCGCCACGTGGGTCAGCGCCGGCACGATTCCAGGGCTGATGTACTACGGACTGGAGGTCCTCTCGCCGGCGACGTTCCTCCCCGCGGCCGCGGTCGTCGCCGCCGTCGTCGCGTTCGCTATCGGCTCCTCGTGGACCACCGTGGGCACGCTCGGCGTCGCGTTCGTGGGAATCGGCGCGGGGCTCGGCGTCCCTGCACCGATGACGGTCGGAGCGGTGCTCTCCGGGGCGTACGCGGGCGACAAGCAGTCGCCGCTCTCTGACACGACGAACCTCGCCGCGGGCGTGACGAACACCGACCTGTACGCGCACATCCGGCGGATGCGGACCGGTACGGTCGCCGCCTTCGGGGTCGCAGTCCTCGGATTCCTCGCGCTCGGCCTCCGCGCGAGCGGCGAGATCCCGGCCGGTCGGATCGCAGAAATTCAGGGCGCACTCGGCGAGACGTACGCGATCACGGTCGTCGCGTTCGTCCCGCTCGCCGTCACCTTCGGACTGGCGCTTCGCGGGTATGCCGCGCTCCCGACGCTCGTCGCCGGCGTCTTCGCCGGCGTGTTCACGACGGTCCTCGTGCAGGGGGCCGGCTTCGTCGCCGCGTGGGACACGTTCATGTACGGGACCGCCCCCGAATCGGGCTCCGACCTGGTGAACGACCTGCTCGCGACGGGCGGACTCACCGGCTCGGCGTGGACGATCACGGTCGTCGTCGCCGCGCTGTCGCTCGGCGGCATACTGGAGCGCACGGGAGTTCTCGCGGTGATCGCCCACGCGTTCACGTCGGCCGTCCGGAGCGCGGGCGTCCTCGTGGCCGGAACGGGGGTCTCGGCGATCGTCATCAACGCGCTCACCGCTCAACAGTACATGAGCATCGTCCTCCCGAGCGTCACGCTCCGAAACACCTACGACGAGTTCGCGCTCGACAGCGACCAGCTCTCCCGCGCAGTTGAGGCGGCCGGAACGCCGACCGGCGCGCTGTTCCCGTGGCACGCCGGCGCGGTGTACATGACCGGCGTCACCGGCGTCCCGACGCTTGAGTACGCACCGTATTTTTTGTTCGCGTTCTTGTCGCCGCTCGCGCTGTTCGCGATGGCGGCGACCGGCCACACGATCGAGTCGACGCCGACCGCGGACGCAGTCGAGACGTCGGTCGAGGACCCGCCCCGCTCGGGGGAAACGGGAGCCGCCGGAGCCGCGACGGACGACGACTGACGGCCCGGACCGGTCGAGCCGGGGGGCCGGTCGCCACACCCGCGGTTCGGTAGGTTTACCGCCGTCGCTACACCCCAGTTCGAACATGAGCCTAGAGGTCGCCGTCGCCGCCCCGTTCAAACAGCGAGCGAAAGAGCGGCTGGGCGAAGGCGAGTTCGTCGTCGCGCTGTCGCTCGATCGCGACTGGTTCTCGCCGGACCAGGCGAAGCGGCTCGTCGACGTCGCCGTCGGCCGCGGGCTCCTCGACGCGGTCGACGGCGACCTCGTGACGCAGTTCGACCCCGACGACGTGGTGATTCCGGAGGGATTCACGCCCGACGAGTCCATCCTCCGCGAGCAGTCCACCTTCGAGACTGCGCTCGACGCGATCGTCTCCGCGGGCGTCGAAAAACAGCGCGCGGTCGCCGGCATCAACGAGCGCCAGCGGACGCTCGCGGTCACCATCGAGGCCGCCGCGGTGCTGTACGCGAAAGAGCACGGTGCTCCGGTCGAGCGTCTCGCGGCCGACGTCCGAGACAACCTCGCAGAAGGCAACGGTGGAGGCGGCGAGGAGGAGAAAGCGAACGGCGGTACCGAGGAGAAAGCGAACGGCGGTACCGAGGAGAAAGCGAACGGCGGTACCGAGGACGGAGCGGACGAACCGACGGGGGGCGCGTGATGGTCTCGGACCGCCTGACCGACGGCGTCCGGATCGCACAGCTCCTCGCCTCCGAGGTCTCGGGCGACGGGGGGCGGCTTCGCGACCTCGCGCTCGCGGACGCCGACCCCGACGTGGAGCCGACGGCCGACGGCGCGCTCGCCTATCGGATCGGTCTGGACGCCGGGGACGGACGCGATCCAACGCCCGTCGCAGACGTGTACGTCCAGCCCGACCGCGTTCGGATAGAGTTTCGGGCGGCCGTCGAGAACGCGGCCGACGCGGCGGCGGACGCGGATCTCCGCGTCAGACCGAAGGCGGTTCGACCGCCGCGAACGCTGGTGTTCGTGGCGGACGGCGCGCAGGTCAAGCGCGTGCTGCCGGTGTTTTCGGCCGTCGTCGACGCGGAGCGAAAAACGAGCGCGGAGTGAATGCGGGAGTGGAGTAAAAAACGAGCGTCGATTCGAGCCGGAGTCGGCCGCGATCTGCTCTCTTAGTCGGACTGCCCGCCGTCACCCATCGCGACGGTGCGCGTCCCGGTCGCTGTCGGGTCGTCGGGCGACTCCGATCCGACGTCGAACTTCCGGAGGAGCGCCCGGAGCCGATCGGCCTGTTCGGCGAGCGACCCGGCCTCCGCGGTCGCCTGCGACATGGCGGCGAGCTGTTCGTCTGCCGCCTCGCTGACGTCGTCAGCCTCGTCGGCGGTCGAGCGGCTGATCCCCGCCACCTCCTCGACCATCGACACCGTCTCCTCGGTGCTCGCGGCCTGATCGTCCGTCGCCTTGCTGATCTCGCGGATCCCGTCGTCGGTCTCGCCCGCGTTGTCCGCCACCTCGGCGAAGGCGTCTGCGGCGTCCCTGACGGCCTCGGCACCCTCTTCCATGTGCTCCTCGGCGGTCCGGACCTCATCGACCGTCGCCTGCGTCTGCGCCTGCGTGCCGGCGATGAGCTCTTCTATCTCTTGGGCCGCCTCTTGGGTCTCTTCGGCGAGCTGTTTCACCTCGTCGGCGACGACGGCGAATCCGTCGCTTCCGCCGCCGGTGCCGCCGGCCCGCGCGGCCTCGATGTTCGCGTTCAACGCGAGCAGGTTCGTCTGCTCCGCGATGTCGCTTATCAGGTCGACGATCTCACCGATGTCCTCCATCCGCTCGTCGAGGACTCTGACCTTTTCTGCCGTCTCGTCTATCGCGTCCTGTGACCCTCGGACGCTGTCGATCGCCTCGCTCGCGGTGTCCTGTCCCTTGTCGGCGATCGACGCCGTCTGCTGGGCCGCGTCCGCGACGGTCTCCGTCGAGGACGCGACCTCTTCGATGGTCGCAGAGAGGTTGTTCATCTCGCCAGAGACCTGTTCGAGCATCTCGCGCTGCTCGTCGGCTCCCTCGGCGATCTCCGTGACGGACCGGCTCACGTCTTCGCTGCGCGCCTCGGCCGTGTTCACGCCATCGACCGTCTTTTCGCTGGCCGCGGACACCTCGCCGGCGAACGACTGGACGTCCTGCATCGTCGTCTCGATCTCGTCCATCATCTCGTTGAACGCGGAACCGATCTGCTCCATGGCCTCGCTCTCGCTTTCGGCGTCCAACCGGACCGTGAGGTCGCCGTCGGCCGCGAGGTCCATCACCGCGCTGTAGTCGTCGGCCTTGGCTTCGAGGTGCTGATTGAGCCACTCGACCTCCTCGCGGCGCTTTTCCACCTCCGCTTTCGCCTCTTCTACGTCCTGTATCTCCGATTTCTGCTCTGCGACGAGGTCGAGTTGGCGCTGCGCCTCCTCGCGCGACTTCTCGATGGAGTACCAGTTGACGATCAGCGCACCCACGAGCCCGAGGACAAAGAACGCGTGAATGCCGCCCCAGATGATCGGGTTCTCGATCGCCGCGGTGTGGTTGTAGACGAGGCTCGAATCGATCAGGCTGAACGCGCCGTGACCGATCGCCACGTATCCGACGCCGACGGCGAACGGGACCCAGTCCTCGTACAGCGCGATCACCGCGACGAACACGAAGAAGCTGAAGTGCGCCTCGATGTAACCGCCCGATAGCTTCACCAACACCATCGAGACGGACATGAGGCTCAACGTCGTGAGCACCGTCCGCTGGCGTCGGCTGAACCGGGAGACGTTTGCCAGCCCCGCGGTGCCGAGGATGACTGCGGCGAAGCCGCCGAGCATCCACAGCGGCGTCGCGGGGATCTGCGCCCCGGTGATCGATTCGGTTCCGCTGTACAGCCCCAGGGCGATGAGGAGCGGCACCTGCACCGCGATCAGAATCATGATGTTCCGGTGGCGCGGCCGCCACATCTCCTCGGGCATCGAGCTTCCGTCCGGAATGTACCTGACAATCTCGCGTAACTTCTCGGCTGCCCCCTGTGGTTGGTTGGTCGTCGTTTCCGACGCGACTCCTGACTCTGCCATAGAGTGACCTCCACCGATTCCGGCAAAGAAGGTTCTCCCCCGAATATCTCCGCTGATACTGCTAGAGCCGCTCTCTCGCCGACAGGCGGCCGGACCGACGCCGATCGGCTCCCGTCCGGGATGTTCCGTGTCGTCTTCCGCCGATTTCCCGCCTCCCTCAGCGAACGATTTTAAGACCGGTCGGGCCGGAGTACACCCGTGACGCTCGATCCGATCCACGTCGAGAACATCGCGCGGCTCGCGTACGGCATCGCGAGCGACGTGGACACGACCGACCACGACGACCTCGCGGGAACGGTGTGGGACGAGTGGCTACCCGACCTCCGCCGCGACGGCCGCACCGTGATCGAGCCTGTCGACGACCACGAGCGACGGCGCGCGCCGATCGACGACGCCGCGCTCGCCGAGCGTCCGTTCGAGACGGTCCACGGGCTCGACTCCGGGACGATCAACCCCACGACGTTCAAGAACGGGCTCGTCGTTGACGTGGCTCACGCCGCGATGGCGAGCGAGCCGACGGACCTCGACCTCCACCGCGACCGCACCATCGTCGCGACCGTCCACGCGGGCGACTCGACCGCCGACTTCGACGGGGACTGGACTGAGCGCGACGAGGGCCACACCCGCCAGCGCGTGCTCCACGCGCCGCGGGTGAACCGGTACGCCGAAGGCGTCGTCCACGCGCTCGCCTTATACCTCGCCGAGGGAACCCACGCGCTCGAACACGCCGACCGCGTCGACGAACTCCTCGTTCTCGACGGTCCCATCTACCCCAAAGAGCTGTTCACGTGGGACGACCGCAATCCCGAACTCGGCGCGCTCGCCCGCGAGGCGAAGCCGCGCGCGGTCGTCGAGAACTACGTCCGGCTCGTCGAACGGTTCGTCGAGCGGGACGTGCCGCTCGTCGGCTTCGTAAAGAACCCGTCAAGCGGAACGATCGTGCGCGCGCTCGCCGGCAACGGCGTCGAGCCGCCGTGGCCCGACGACACCGCGCTTTTCACCCGGTTGCTGGAGCGACGAGCCGCCGACGGACCCGCGGACGCCAGCGGAGCCGGCGGGTCCGGCGCCGACCTTGACGCGAGCGGTGATCGCGTCGACGACGAACTCACCTTCACCACTTGGTTTCACAGCCGCGGCGGGGCCGACGAGACGATGGCCGCCGACCGCGACGCGCTCGGCATCGACCGCGAGTTCGACCCCGAACTGTACGAGCCGACGTTTATGATCCTTTACGACCCGCGAACCGACGTGACGTACAAGCTGGAAGCCCCGTACGCGTTCATCCGCGACGGAGACGTCCGCGAGCGGCTCACCCGGCAGGTGCTCGCCGACGTGGCGGCGTCTCGCGGGCCGCCGGCAGCCGTAGCGAAGGCCGACGAGTTGGCCCGGATCGCGGCCACGGAGAAGTCTGCGCTCAGGCGGGCGTTCGAGGACCGATTCGACAGCGAGCAGCAGTCGACCTACGACGACCACCGGTGGGGGAAAACTCCGTTGTGATGCCCTTGTGAGCTGTTCACAACGCGCCCGCACGCCTACGACGCACTCGCATCACCGCGGCGCGTCTCACGTCACAGCGCGCCCCAGAGCAGGCCCGCGAAGATGATCGCGTTGTACAGCCCGTGGGCGAGTCCGGGAACCAGCACGTTCTCCGTCCGCTCGTAGAGCACACCGAGGACCGTGCCGAGAACGATCGTCACCCCCATGTACGCGACCTGCTCGGGGACGGTCCCCTCGACGCTCCCGTGGAGCGCGCCGAACATCACGGCCGCGATCACGATCGCCGGCGCGGCGTCGAACGAGCGCCGCAGCCCGCCTTGGACGACACCGCGAAGCAGCAGCTCTTCCGCCGGCCCGACGAGCAGGATCGAGACGACGACCATCGCGGCGTAGTACGCGACCGGGTCGCCGGCGGCCACCGTCGCCGGGTTCCGCCCCGTCCCGAGCCCGACCGATCGGAGCCCGAACAACAGCCCGACTTGAAGCCCGTAGAGGAGGACGGCGCCACCGGCAACGATCCCGATCTCGCGGGCCGACGGCCACGAGGCCGAGACGAGCGCGCGCTGGTCCGTTATCACCAGATACCCGAGTACGCCGGGGAGGAACCCGGCGAAGCTCACGGCGGTCTGGAGGAGAGAGAACGCGTTCGTGTCCGCGGCGACGACGCCGACTCGCAGCGCCAGCGACGTGACCAACTGCGTGATCAGGCTGGTAAGGACGAGCGCGAACACGAGCGCGAACACCGCGCTCGCAACGTGGACCAGTCGGTCGACCGAAACCGGGAGGTCGTCCGTCATTGGTGCCCGTTGGGCACACGACGTGTTAGGCGCTCCGGAACCGCTCGCCCGGTCCGCCTCTCGGTACTCGCGGAGCCCGATTCAGGACCGCTCGATCCGCAGTTCGCGCTTGTCGGCCACGGCGTCGGCCTCCGGAAAGTCGCCGCCGCCGAGTACCCCCCGGGCCGCCTTCTTCCCCCACTCGACCGCCGGCTGCGTGAACGTCGAGACGCTCGCCAGCTCGCCGTAGAGCACGCAGGCGGCCTCCATGCCGTACAGCAGTTCGCCGAGACTCCGTTCGTCGACCCGGTCGATCTCGACGCGGATGTTCGGCACGTCTGCGGCCGCGAGGCTCGCCTCCGTCGCCTCGAACTCCGCGTCGAGCAGATCGCCGAGCGACGAGCCGCCGAGGTACGCGAGCCCGTCGAGGTCGGTCTCCGGGATCGCCGTCTCCGCCCGTTCCGTGGGTCGGATAAGGGAGACGAGCTTGTCCGGGGGACCGGCGCGGTACAACTGTAGCTGGGAGTGCTGGTCGGTCGCGCCCAGCGCGCGGGCCGGCGTCTGTCCGAGACCGTCTTTGCCCAGACTCTCCGCCCACAACTGGGCGAACCACTCGGCGAACGTCTCCAGCGACTCGGCGTACGGCATCACGGCGTTCGTGAGCGCACCGCGCTCGGCCAGCGCGTACGCGACCGCACCGTACGCGTACGCGGGCGACTCGTACAGCGAGCCTGCGAGCGCGTCCATCCCGTCTCGACCGCCGGCGAGCACTGCCTCGATGTCGTGGCCCTGCAGCGCCGGCACGGTGAGCCCGACCGTCGAAAGCGCGGTGAACCGCCCCGGAACCCCGTCGGGAACGTCGAGCGCCGGCAGGCCGTGCTCGTCGGCCAGCGATCGGAGGTTCCCCTCCTCTCCGGTCGTGACGATGGTCCGTTCGGTCCAGTCGACGTCCGCTTCGGTCATGGCGTCGCGAACGACGAGGAAGTTCGCGAGCGTCTCGGCGGTCGTTCCCGACTTGGACACGACGTTGACGACCGTCTCAGAGAGCGGCAGGTCCGCGAGCAGCGTCTCGACCGCGTCCGGATCGACGTTGTCGAGGAAGTACGCGTCGACGTCGCTCTCCAGCGCGTCCGCGATCGCCGCCGCGCCGAGCGCGCTCCCGCCGATGCCGACCGTGAGTACGGCCGCGGGGCGGTCAAACTGCTCTGCCACCGCACGGATCTCCGCCGGATCCGTCGTCTCCGGGAGCGTCAGTGCGGCGTATCCGAACTCGTCTGAGTCCATGCCGGCCGTGATCCGGTCGTGTGCGTCTGCGACGCGGTCGTCGAGTCGGTCGAGCGTCTCATTCGTGACGCCCGGTGTCGTCTCTACCGTGTTGCCGAGGTCGACATCCATACCTCACGTGGCGGGCGACTGGGACTTAAGCGTGGGTTTCTCCCCGAAGCACCGCGATTCCTACTCGGACGTCCGAAAGGTTCGCGTGGTGTCTCTGTCGCCGTGGACGACGTCGACTTCCACGAGACCCAGCGAGGTGAAGATTCGGTTCCAGTCGCGGTAGTACAGCGGGGTGTCCTCGTCGACGTAGTTCACGTCCGAGTCAGACGACGCATCGCCCACCGGGTCCTCGATCTCCGCCGTGACGAGGACGGCGTCGGTGATTCGAGCCACCTCTTCGAAGACCCATTCGACATCCGGATGGAGGTGTTGTAGCGTTTCGACAGAATACACCGCGTCGAACTGTCCGTCGTCGAAGTCCTCGATGACCTCCTCTATCGGGCCGCAGTGAAACGTTCCGTCCGCGGCGAGCGCGGGATAGGTCTCCCGCATGGTGTCGAACGCCCCGGCGTCGATATCGACACCTGTGAGGTTCTCGAAGCCGTCGTCGGCGAGATGCTTCAGATGACGGCCAGACCCACACCCGAGTTCGAGGACGGCTGCGTCGCGAGAGAGGTGTTCGGAGAGAGTATCGCGAATCACCGTGCTCGTCTCGTTTGGGCCGTAATGCGCGTAGTAGGCCGGTGAGTATTCGCCCGCCCGGTCTGTCCACGTGTTTCGGACGGAATGGAGATCCACACGTAGCAACGTGGGTACCGATGTAAAACGCCGTCGGACGCCGTTGCTGAGTGCAGGGGATGTAACGCGGGAACGGCGTTATTTGTTCACCTAGATAAGATAACAACAAACGCCCACGAACTACACACGGTCACTTCGAGAAGTAATTCCGGTCGGCGGCGGGTTCGTCGCGACGGCGACCACTCGCGCGGGCCGACTCGCCTCGCCGCGGCCACTTGGCGGGCTCCCAGACGTTCTCGGCTCCCACCGGAGTCGTTGCCACCACGGACCTGTTTTAAAAAAAAAGATATCGCACACTGCGGTCCGACGCGAAACGCTGTTCGAAGGCCGCTACTTCTTCACACGCATCAGGTACAGCAGCGTGAGAAAGACGTCTCTCGCCGGGGCGTCGTCCGTGAACTCGACCGAGATGCGATCTGATCCCAGTGCAAAGAACACGAGGAAATTGAAATAAAACGGCGTGTCGACAGTCCCGACTTCCTCGCCGTCAGCCGTCGTGATCGCGTTCGTCTGTGACAGCCGAAAGCGCGTGAGACGCTGGTTGAGATACGACCGGACCCGGCTGTTCACGTCGAACTCGTGTGTGACTTCCTCCGTCTCCGGGTCTTTGATCTGCCAAGACTGGTTCGAGATGCTGAACGAACTGTACTCATAGAGCGCGATCGGCTGGTCGGTACCCGCGTCGTAGAGCGTGTAGTTCCCACCGAGCAGGCCGTCTTTCTCGATCCGGTGAACGATGGTTCCGTCTGGAGTCGAGACCGGATACGCGATGTTCGTGTCGGTGTCCATCTCCGCGTCGTCGACGGTGTTGAACTCCAGAATCGTCTGGCCGTCGGGGCGCTCGACCGAGGCGGTCGTCGAGAGCGGATTAGGAACGTACGTGCACGTTTCCGGGATGTGAGACAGTTCCGTCGCCAATGCCTCTGCGTCGCTGCCTCCGATAGTGGTGTCGTGGCGTGTCATAGCTGCGTGTCGCGTAGCGAACGAAACGGGTTCGATGGATCGGCGATTCGCACTCGTCGGTGACCGGTTCTGTCCATGCGATAGGCCTCACTATCACGCGATGTCGTACTGGATCATCAGCGGTACGAACGCGAGCACGTCCTTCGGCGTCGCGTCCGCATCGAGCGACATCGAGAGCTGATACGACCCCGTCGGGCGCTCAAACTCGATCGTGCCGACGGATCGTTCACGGGGCGTCAGCACGGTATACGAGGGCGGGAGCAGCAGCCGGGCCGGCGACTCTCGGAGGAGCGCCGAGAGCCGGCCGTCGCTTTCGACCTTCGCGACGAGGTCGCCGGTGTCCGGATCGAACACTTTCGCGCGGTGGGACGTGAGACTGCGGGGGAACGATATCTCGGCCACTGGTTCGTCGCTGGCGGCGTCGACGAGCGAGTACACGTTTCCGCTCAGCCGTTCGCGGATCGATCCGCTCTGCAGTCTGCACACCTCCCGTCCGTCGGCGTCGCTGAACACCATCCCGTCGCCGAAGCTACTACCCGTGATCAGGTCCTTACCACCGCCCTCGCTGCTGACTAGCTCTCGATCCTCCGTGTCGTAGATACCGTGCCCGCTCGCGATACTTTTGATTCCTGACTGATATTTAAACTTCGATCTCTCCTCCGGGAACCGCTTCAGTGCTGTTGTTTTCTCCACGTTCGATCGCCTCCGTTCCTCTCGTACAGACGGCATGTGGTAATTATCATTATCCTCAATTCAAATTTGTGGCACGCGCCGTCGCGTGACAGTGGGCGTCGTTGGCCGTCGCGAGAACGATCACGCTCGCCGACCACAGGAGAGTCCACGACGTGACGAAACTCCCCTACGGTTCCGGAGCGATCCGTCGTGGGTTGTATTGGGTACCGCAAGTGCTCCCGTAATGGATTGATGTGAGGCGTTGCTCCGGTCAGCGCGAGACCGCCCTCACATCATCCTGTCACCACCTCGGCTAACGCAGATCGGGAGACGGTGGTGACTACCGGCTTAATCCTTGCCCGGACAAGACACGCTAGCGGTGTCTCTAGGGGGTGTAGAACGACGAAATTGGGTGGCTGGGGAGTCCCAGCCCACCAATCTCACACGGCCAAAGACCGTGCGTACAGTAGGTGGGCCAACACGGATTTGAACCGTGGACCTCCCGGTTATCAGCCGAGCGCTCAACCTGACTGAGCTATTGGCCCAGGTGAGCGCATTCAGTCGTTGCGCGGGTAGGATTTTAAGGGTTTCCTTTCGATCGTCGTCCCGCCGTCTCGCGGTTTCGACCGGTCGCTGCCGCGCCGTTCGTCGACCGGGGGAGCGGTCAGTCAGTCCGCTTCGACTCGTCGTCCTCGACGGTGTAGTCCACGTCGACGACGTCGTCGGCGTCGTCTCCGCTCGTTCCGTGTCCTCTATCGGGGCCGGTCGATCCGCCACCGGTCACGTCGCGGCCGGTCGGATCGGTCGATCCGCCGACTTCGTCGCCGTCGAACCCGCCGCCGAAGCTCCCACCCATCGTGAATCCGCCGCCGTCGCCGTCGCCGGGGAACCCACCCACGTAGACGTTCCCACTGGTGAATCCGCCGGTCTCGCTGTCGAGGTACGGGACCACGACGTATTTTTTCAGTGCCACGCGGAGCGGGACCCGAGAGAGCGGGAACGCGAGCAGGAAGCCGACCGCGTCGGTGACGAGCCCCGGCGTGAGCAGGAACGCGCCGGCGGCGATGAGCAGTCCGCCGTCGAGCAGTTCGTCCGTCGGCGGCTCGCCGCGAGCGAGCTTCCGTTGGACTCGTGCGAGCGTCGCGCGCCCTTCAGCGCGTAAGAGCAGCATCCCGAGCACGGCCGTCAACACGACGAGCGCGACGGTGGTCGGCCAGCCGAACTGCTCCGCCACGAGGATCAAAAAGAGGGCGTCCACGAGTGGGACGACGAGTAGTAGCGCGAGCAGCGTTCGCGGGCGCATACCACGGGGTTCCCGCCGGGGACTCATAGCCCTTTTCGTCCTCACTCCGCGACCGCCACGGCTTTGACCGCCCGGTCCGACCCGAACGTATGAATCTCGTCGGCGCGCTCGGTCGCGACCCCCCGGATAGTGAGTCGCTTCCCGAGTGGCTCGCACCGCTTCCGACGGCGCTCGAAGACGTCGCCTTCCGGTTCGTCTGGGTCATCGTCGCGATCAACCTCGCCGGAACCGCGTTCGGGTTCTGGTACTACCGGTTCCAATTCCGGACGCTGCCGACCGAAATGTGGCTGTTCATCCCCGATAGCCCCGGTGCCACACTGCTCATCGCCGCCGCGCTCGCGGCGTGGGCCGTCGGTCGGTCGAGTGACACCCTCTCCGCGCTCGCCTTCTTCGGGAACATCAAGCTCGGGCTGTGGACGCCGTACGTGCTCGCTGCCTTCTACCCGCAGTTCCTCGCGAACTCGGGACCCGCCATGTACGCGTTCCTCTTCGTGAGCCACCTCGGCATGGTCGTGCAGGCGTTCGTCCTCCATCGGATCACCGACTTCCCGCTGAAGGCGGTCGGCGTCGCGACCGCGTGGTACACGATAGATCTCCTCATGGACTACTTTGTTCCCGTGACCGGCGACGTGACGCACACGTCGCTGCCGTACGCCGATGCGACGCCGTGGTTCACGACGACCGTCCTCCAGGTCGCGGCCGCCGGCGCGGTCGTGTTGACCGTCGTGCCGCTGTACTGGGCGCTTGCGACGCGAGTCGCGACGCTCCGACGATGAGTCCGTCCGCGAACCGAACACGGCTCGTCGTGGACCGCGTCGGTCCCCGCTTAAGTTCGTTCGAGCCCTCGTGGGCGACATGCACGTCTACGAGCGGATCGCCGGGCTGACGGTGACGATCGAGTCGGTCGGTCGCCGTCAATACGTCAGCGACACGACGAGCGGCTTCGAACGGACGACCACGGAGTTCCGACTCACGGGCGACGGCGTCGTCGGCCGCGGCGAAGACGTGACCTACGAAACCGACGACCACGACGCGCTCGCCGGATCGGACCCGATCGACCTCGAAGGTGAGTGGACGATAGCCGAGCTGTCGGCGCACCTCGACGACGTGGACCTCTTCGCTGCGCGACCGCCGACCCGAGAGATATTCCGGCACTACCGCCGCTGGGCGGTCGAGAGCGCCGCACTCGATCTGGCGCTGCGTCAGCGCGGCGAGTCGCTCGGCGAGTTCCTCGGGATCGAGCCGGATCCCGTCCGCTTCGTGGTTTCGACCCGTCTCGGTGACCCGCCGACGACCGACCGCGTCGAGGAGCTGCTGGCGCTTGACGCCGACTTGGAGTTCAAACTCGACCCGACGCCGAAGTGGTCAGACGGGGTGTTCGTCGCTCTTCGCGAGACGAACGCCGTGCGAATCCTCGACCTGAAGGGGTGGTACGAAGGAACGGACGTCGACGTCGACGCCGACCCCGAGCTGTACCGCGACGTGTTCGCCGCGTTCCCGACCGCCGTCGTCGAAGATCCCGCCGTGACGCCGGAGACGCGAGCGCTCGTGGAGCCACAAGCAGACCGGCTCTCCTTCGATTACCCCGTCGACGGCGTCGAGAGCCTGCGCGGGCTGCCCGTCGAGCCGGGATGGTGTAACGTTAAGCCCTCGCGGTTCGGCACGCTCGAATCGCTGTTCGAGACGATCGACTACTGTCTAGAGAACGACATTCGACTGTACGGCGGCGGGCAGTTCGAACTGGCGAGCGGCCGGACCGCGATCCAGACGCTTGCCGCGCTGTTTTACCCGGACGCCCCGAACGACGTCGCGCCCGGGGCGTTCAACGACCCGGCGTCGTCGCCGCCGTACCCGACGAGCCCGCTCGCGCCGCGATCCGACGCCGTTGGCTTGGAATTCTGAGAGAGTGATCGTCGGCGAGAGACGCACTGTCGGTGCGAGACCGTTCCGATCAGTCGTCGTCCGCGGCCGCGCCGTCGACGCCGCCCGTCGCCGCGCCGTCTCCTGACCCGTCGCCGTCGGTCCCAGACGCGGAATCGTCCTCGATGCTCGGCGGATACTGCCCGCGGTTGAGTTTGAGGTCGGACTGCGGCCGCGCCATACAGGTGAGCGCGTACTCGTCTGCTTCTTCATCGGTGAGCCCGCGCGCGGCCGGTTGCGTCACCTCGCCTTCGAGTATCTCCGCGGAACAGGCCAGACACATCCCGACGCGACAGGAGTACTCCTGTGCGATCCCCGCTTCGATACACGACTGGAGGATCGTCTCCGTGTCGGCCACCTCGATCGTCTCACCGGTGCCGACGAACTCGACGGTGTACTCGGTCATGCCGCGGAGTACCCACCGACCCATCAAAAAGGGATCCCCTCGATCTCGTCGGCGGCGCGGCGACGACCGCGTTCGTCAGGGCGTATCGGAGTCCCTCGTCTGACTCACCACCCGCGTCGCGGTCGCTTTCCACCGGATGGCCACGTCGTCGCCGGGGGACAGATCCAGCCGCTCCGCGCTCTCCTCGGTCATCAACACGCGAAAGACCACGCCGTCGACATCGACTCGCACCGTCCTCACTGTCTCCCCGGTCTCGGTTCCGAGCACTTCCGCGCGCAACCGGTTCCGAGCGCTCGTCTCATCCGGATCGACTCGGTCGCCGCCCGCGTACACGGTCACCGCGTCCGCGCCGACGCGGACTTGGACCGAGTCGCCGGGCTCTGCCCCGTCGTGGAGGCCGCGAACCGCACCGACGGCGGTGGCGACGGTGGCCAACTCGCCGTCGACGCTCCGCACGGTTCCGTCAAGTACCGTCTCGGGAACGGTCGCGGTCGCCGCGAGCACGGCCTGCAGCCGGTCGTACCGGTCGAGAAGTCGTCTCCCGGCGGCCGTGAGCTGACTCCCGCCGCCGCCTGACCCGCCGCGCGTTCGGTCCACGAGCGTCCCGAACGCGTCCTCCAGCGTTTCGATCCGCGAGAGCGCCCGGGCTCGCGAGCGACCCAGATCCGATGCGGCCGCCGCGACGGATCCGGTCTCGTGGATCGCACCGAGCAGCGCGGCGTCGCCGCCGTCGAACTCGACCCCGTCCTCGATGAGCGCCGCTCGGCCTCGTCCGGTCGTCTCGCTCATAAAAGGCTGATCGCCCCGCGGGGTGTTGGCGTTTTCCCTCCCCGCTCAGTCGTCGAGTTCTTCCGTGGCCGAACCGGGCGGTGCGTCGAACTCGGCGGCGGCGTCGTGGTTCGGCGCGAACGCGCCGGGACGGTCGGGAAGCGTGTCGAACTCGGGGTCGAACAGACGGAGGGCGGTGCGGATAGTCTCCCAGTCGTCCTCGCCAGCGGCGTCGCGAAGCGATCGCGTGGGGGCCGCGAGCAGCTGTCCGACCAGCGCGTCGGCCATGTCCTCGACGGTCTCGCGCTGGGCGTCCGTGAGGTCGCCTTGCGACTCCAGCTTCGAGACGGCGCGGTCGACCTCGCGGGCCTTCACGCGGTCCGCGCCCGCGTACATCGCCGAGATCGCGTCGTCGGCGCGCTTGCGCTTGTACGCCTGAAGGATGCGGTCGAGTTCCTCGTCGATGATCTCCTCGACAGTCTGGGCCTCCTCCTCGCGGCTCTCGCGCGTCCGTCGGGTGACGTCTTCGAGCGCGTCGATGTCGTAGAGCGTCACGCCGGAACGGTCGCCCGCCGCGGGGTCGATGTCGCGCGGCTGGGCGATGTCGATGCAGACTATCTGGCCCGCGTCCGCGACGTGGTCCGGGTCGACAACCGGCTCCGTGCTCCCCGTCGCAGAGATAACGAGGTCGGCGTCGGGTATCACGGCCGGGAGATCGGCCAGCGAGACCGCCTCTGCCGGCGTGTCGACCTCCTCCGCGAGGAACTCCGCGTTCGGCACCGTGCGGTTCGCCACCACGATGTCGGAGACCGGCGTGTCGTCGAGCGTCCGGGCGGCGAGCATTCCCATCTCGCCGGCACCGATCACGACGGCTGACCCGTCCGTCAAGTCGATCTCGGTTGCGGCGAGCCGGACCGCCGCCGATCCGAGCGAGACGACGCCCTCGTTGATCGACGTCTCGTTACGGGCACGCTCGCCGACGTGGAGCGCCTTCGTCACCGCGTCTTTCAGCACGGGACCGATACCGCCGGCGGACTTCGACTCCTCGTACGCCTCGCGGAGCTGTCCGATTATCTGGTCTTCGCCGAGCACGAGCGATTCGAGACCAGACGCGACCCGCATCAGGTGCTCTAAGCTCTCTTCGTGGTCGAGGCGGCGGACCGCGCCGCCGCGTACCTCCGGCGCGAACGACTCCAGCGCGACCGCTCCGTCGATCGTCCGGTCGGTGACGACGAACGCCTCTGATCGATTACACGTCTGGAGCGCGAACGCCTCTTCGACCCCGTCGCGCGCGAGCAGGTCAGAGACGGTGGCGCGGACGCCGTCGCCGCCCGCGGCCTCGATCTCGTCGACCGTCGCGCGGGAGTGGGCGACGCTGACGCCGGTGATGGCTCCCGTCTCGTTCATCGGGTGAGTACCTCCTCGATCACGGAATCTGCCTCTCTCCGACCGTAGGATCTCCCCTTTTGTAAAGCCTTCCAAACCCCGTCGGATCGCACGACTCGGCGGATCGCATTCCGTCGCGTTTCGGGAGCGATACCCCGCTCTTTGAGTTCCGTCCGAAGCTCGCCGGACAGCGACGCCATGGCTCCCGCCCCCTCTATTTCCGTCTCGATCCGCTCTCGGAGCGCCTTCGCGAGCGCCGGGCTCGCGCCGCCGGTCGAGAGGGCGATCCGAACGGGACCGTCGTCGACCGTCGCCGGGACGACCACGCTGTTCGCGTCGCGGGTGGCGTCGGGATCGGTCGAGACGTCCGTGCGGTTGATCATGATGTCGCGCTCGTCGGCAGCCGTCTCGACGGCCGCGTTGACGGCCTCGTCGTCGGTTGCGGCGACGGCGAGTATCGGCTCGAACCGATCGATCCAGTCGCCGACCGCGTCGGCGTCGGGCGCGGCGCGAACGAGTTCGACACCGCCCCGACCGGCGTCGCCTCCCGCGAGATCGGTCAGCCTGTCGTCGAACGTCGGACTCACCACGACGACGCGGGCCTCGTCGGCGAACCGCGCCGCCTTCCGCGCGCCGACGGAACCGCCGCCGACCACAAGCACCGTTTCGCCGGTGAGATCGTGATACAGTGGAATCACGGTGCGATCACGCCGTGTTGCTGTCTGCGCGGTCGGCGATGCGAATTCCCGTCTTCTTCAGGATGCGAGTCGAAAACAGCGTGTCCCAGTCGTCCTCGCTCACGTCCCAGTACTCCGCCATCAGGTCTCTGACCTCCGCTATCCGGCGTTCGCTCTCCGCTTCCGTCCGTCCGTGCGTCATCGCGAAGAAGTTGTACTCCCAGACGCCGGCGTGGCGCGGACGCTCGTAGCAGTGGGTGACGAAGGGCAGGTCCGCGACCGCCGGGCCGACCTCGTCGAGCGCGTCTTCGGGCACGTCCCAGACGGTCATGCCGTTCTCCGTGTACCCGAGCGCGTAGTGGTTCGGAATGACGCCGACTCGACGAATCTTCCCCTCCTGTTCGAACCGTCGTATCGTCTCTATCACCCAGTCGACGTCGGCGTCGATAGCGGCCGCCACGTCGGCGTACGGCGTTTCCGTGATCGGGAGCCCGCCCTGAATCTCGACGACGAGATCGCGTTCAGCGGGAGTCAGCGTCGTCCGGGCGGTCGGGGACACGTCGGGACCGACCCCTGACAGGTCGACGTCGCCGTCGGAGACCGGCCCGTCGACGAGGAACTTCGCGCCGACGTGGAACTCCCGGAGCTTGGGGAGGTTGTACGTCTCCTGACCGGTCGCCGCCTCGATCTCCGCGAGCACCTCCTCGACCCGGTCGGACCCGTCTTTGTCCGGGTCCGGGTGGTCGGCGACGCTCACGACGAACCACATGTTGAGGTGCGGGTGCTCGCGCTCGTAGTTGTGCGCGACTGCGGTGAACTCGTTTACCGTCTCCGCGACCGCTTCGTAGCGCTCTTCGGGCGCGTGCATCGCGACGAGGGACGCCGCGCCGCCGATCGCCTCGGCGTTGACGAGCGCGCCGAACCGCGACAAGATCCCCTCCGCGTCGAGGTCGCGGACGCGCTCGCACAGCTCCGGCCCCGTCACGTCGACGCCGCGCTCTCGGAGCGCCGCCGCAGCCGGCTCGAACGGCCGTCTTGTCACCGGAAATCCGCCTTGAAAGGCGTTGATGATCCCGCGGTCGAGCGTCGTCAGGTCCGCGTCGACCTCTCTCATGACTCCGGATCGGAGCCGAGCGAGAATAAGCGATCCGACCGCCGAGTCAGAGGGTCACCCGTCGAGATTCCGCGCGATGTCCGACAGCGAGGACCGCGGTCCGCGGTTCGCGTCGTAGATGGCGCGTTCCCCCGGAATACGAAGCCCGTACAGCTCGCCGGGGACCACGACGTCAAGGACGACGCTCTCGCCCGATTCGCGGCCGTTGGCGTCGAGCCACGCGACGAGACGGTTGTCCCCCTCGCCCGGTTCGCGCGCGAGCCGTCGGTTGTCGTACGCGCCGCGGATCAGCCTTCCGCGCCCGTCCGCTCGCACGAGAGCGTGCCGCTCCTCTCGGTCGAAGACGAGCCGAACGACGTCGCCGTCGGAGAGATCGAGCGACTCGCAGGCGCCGGATTCGACGCGTCCGGCGAGCGCGTCGTCGTCCGGGAGACGGACGCAGGGACGGCGAGTGCCGCCGCTGCGCGCGAGCGAGACGCGTATCGAAGCGACGCCCTCGTCGTCGGAGGGAACGCGGGGCATCGACCGGATTTACTCGTCGTCCGCGTCGGCGTCGGCGTCGTCGTCGGCCTCGTCGCCCTCGCCGAGCGCCGCGGCGACGTCGTCGCCGTCAACGACCGAGACGTTGATCTGTGCGACGTCGTCGTCGATCTCGCGGCCTCGGACCGTGATACGCTTGCGCTCGCCCTCTCGGGACGGCTTGAATCCCACGCCGTCCTCCAAGAGCAGTTCCTTCAGGCGAGTGCCGGAGACGTCCTCGCGCATCGGCCGCCCGGTTTCGTCGGAGCCACCCGTGATCTCAACGGTGTGTTCCGAGAGTCCGACGGCGTCGCCGCCGATCTCGTCGCCGATCTCGCGTCCGAGGAATCGGTTCGCGTCCTGTCCGTCGACTTCACGCTGGAACGTCTCGCCGGTCGCGGGGTCGGCGATGACAACTTTGAATTCGGCCATGCGCGAACCGAGACCCCCACGAATAAAAAGCACGTCGAAACCGTGATCGAAGGCAGAACGGTGCGGTCCCGTCACTCGGTACGTGAGACCGTGCGACCCGAGTCCGACCGTCCCCCGCCGACCCGACTGTCACCGATCGTCACCGACCGTCTTCGACCCGACCGGTCCGACATCGGCCGCTCCCCCACGGCCCGTCGGCGAACGCGTCTTCGACGGCACGGGCGACCACGTCGGGAGTCGCTGGACCGCCCGCGGCCGCGACGCTGCCGATGCTCGCTGGATCGAACCGAACCGAGAGAGCGTCGTAGACCGGTTCCGTGACGGCGGCGATCGCATCGGCGTCGGTCGAAGTAACGACGACGCATCCGGAGACGAGCGCGGCGTCGGCGCGAACCCGTTGGGCGAGCCCGGCGAGTTTCCCGCCGTCGGCGGCTCGGATCGAGTGTTCACCGGGACAGAACGACGCCTCCGGTTCCCCCGTGACGACGTCCGCCCCGAGCTCTCGAAGCGCGCCGATCAGCGTTTCCGTCGCCCGCTCGTAGCGATCGGTTATCGACGCCGACGCACCGGCTATCGGAACCGCGTGCGCGAACGCCAGCGTCTCGCCCGGGTACGCGACGGCCCGACCGCCGACGTCCCGTTCGATCGGCTGGAACCCTCGTGACTCGGCGATCTGCGCCGCGCGGTCGAACCCGTCGTCTCGGACATCGCGGCGTCCGAAGGCCATCACGCCGGGGGGACGCCACACGGAAAGCGCCGGGGTGCCGCCCGCCGCGCTCGCGAGCAGGCCGTCGGTCCGCGACCGATCCGAAACCGGACGATCGGCGCGGCTCCGAAACACGTCCATGCCCTCTGATATCCACCGGTACCTGAAACGCGTTGCGGGGGACGCCGTATGACGCAAGGGTTTTGCTGGGGTCGTCCGAGTCATCAACGGATGAGCGATCTCGGCGCGCTACCGGTACAGGCGTACCTCGTCGCCTGCCTGCTCGCCGGAAGTATCGGCCTCTATCTCGGGCGCGTGGCGTGGCGCGACCGCAGCGAACCGGGCGGAACCGAGGTCGCACTCTACCTGTGGTGTGGCGGTGGAATCTCACTGCTATACGCCCTGCTGGTTGCGAGCGGGAGCGAGCTGGTGATGGTGGTCGCGCTCAACCTCTCCACGCCGCTCGTCGCGGCGATCCCCGGCATCTGGATGGGGTTCGTCCTCGCGTTCTCCGGCCGGGACCGCTGGCGAACGGACGATCGGATCGTCGCGGTCGCGGCACCGGCGTTCGTTTGGGTGCTTACTGCGTGGTCGAGCGCGACTCACGGGCTTTCTCGACGATCCCTCAGATCCGTGGTCGAAGGCCCCTTCACGCTCTTGGCCTTCGGGCTCGGCCCCGCAGACTGGGCGTTCGTGCTGTACGCCTACGGGTTGTGTCTCGCCGGCGCGCTGGTCGTGGTCGACCTGTATCACCGGACCGGGAACCGGTACCGACTCCAGACGTTCGTCATCCTGCTCGGTACCGTGTTCCCGTTTCTCGCGGGAGCCGTCACGGTTGTCGACGTCGGAAGCTACGCGAATCTGGCCTGGTTCCCGTCCGCGCTCGTCGTCCACGGCGTCTTTCTGTACGGCACCGTCTTCTGGCTCGGTACCCTCGACGCCGCAGTCGTCGCCCGCGACACCGCCGTGGAAGTCATGCAAGACCCCGTCGTCGTCACCGGATCTGACGGGCGAATCCGCGACCGCAACCCCGCGGCGGAAGCGATCCTTCCTCCCGACGCAGTCGGTGGATCGCTGTCGGCAGTGTTCCCCGACTTGGAGGTCGGCGTCGAACACCCGATCACGATCGACGGCCGACAGTTCGACATTCAGGAGAATCCAATCACGGACCCCCGCGGGACCGACCGCGGACACGTCTTCCTTTTCCGCGACGTGACCGAACGCGAACGACGCCAGGCGGAACTCGAACAGCGCGAGGCGGAACTGCAGCGACAGAACGAGCGGCTCGAAGACTTCGCCGGCGTCGTCTCACACGACCTGCGGAACCCGCTCGCAGCGGCGACCGCGGCCGTGGAACTCGCCAGACACGGCGGCGGCGACACCGACGAGGCGCTCGACCGGGCGGCGGACGCCCACGAGCGGATGGACGACCTGATCGAGGGACTGCTGTCGCTCGCGACGGCGGGAGAAGCCGTCGACACACTCGATCAGGTGTCACTCGACGCCGCGGTCCGGCGGGTCTGGTCCCGGCTCGAAACCGCGGAGGCGACGCTTTCGGTCGAGGGTGCGGACCCGACAGTGCTCGCCGACCGCGACCGCCTCGAACAGCTCCTCGCTAACCTGTTCCGGAACGCGATCGACCACGCCGGCGACGACGTCGCCGTGCGCGTCACCATCGAGCGGGGGGCCGACGGCGTGGCGCTTGCCGTCGGCGACGACGGCCCGGGCGTCCCGCCGGAGCGTCGTAAACGCGTGCTCGACCGCGGCGTCTCGCTCGACGGTGGCACGGGACTCGGACTGGCGATCGTCGCCGACATCGCCGATGCACACGGGTGGGACCTCGCCGTCGAGGCGTCCGACGCCGGCGGCGCTCGGTTCGTGATATCGGGAGTCGAGCCGGACGGCGGTGAGTGATCGCGCGGAGCCATATCGGAGCGGCTGACGCTCAGTGTCCGGCCGTCGATTCCGACGCGTACTTGCCGCTCGGACCCAACAGAACGACGATGGCGATATCGATCACACCGGCTATCCTCGACCGATATCGTCGGTACTCCCGGTTCAACTCCCCGTACCGCGCTCACGACGACGGGAGCGCGATCGACCTCTATCCCGTCGGAGCCACCGCGCCGTCCCCCGTCTCCGGCGTCGTGCGCGAGACGCGGACCGTCGGCTGTCCGGACCGGTCGTACGCGGCCGACGAGGACCACCTGATCGTGGTCGATCTCGACGCGGCGTGGTGTCGTCAAGCGGATGCGCCGCCCGGAACCGTCGCTCGGATCCTCCACGTGGTCCCGGCGGTCGAGGCCGGAGAGCGAGTCACCGTCGGCGATCCGCTCGGAGAGCTAACGCGGTCGGGATTCTTCGGGCGGTGGGTGGACAACCACGTACACCTCGGCTTCCGATCGCCGGAAGCGAATCCGATCAGGGCGAGCGGGTCGCTCCCGGTGACGGCCGCCGTCGACGTGGAACCGGTCGCGTGGGACGGCACCGGCGTCGTCGCAGAGCGCGGGCCGACACATGTGGTCCTCGACGAGCCCTCACACCCCGCACCCGGGGAGCGGTTCGCGGCGATCGCGAGCGACGAGGGAGTCCCGCTCGACGGCGGGCTGACGCACTACGCGGGCGGGGGCGCGTTCGGCGAGCAGTCGCTCCGCGACGGCACAGCGCTGTCGCTCCGCGGCAGTCGCGTCGGCGTCGCTCGCGGACGGGGAATTGCGTGGGACGACGTGGCGGTCGTCGCGAACGGCGAGCGCGCGACGGGACTGTCGCTTTTCGCCGCGCGCGACGGCGTCGGCGCGAAGGTCGTCTGGCGAGACCCACCGGTCGGCGTGGGAGACGACGTGCGGATCGAGATCGTCTCGGACGACGATCCGGTTCGCCTCGGGGGTCGGTGATGGCGAACAGCCGGCGCGGCCGCTGTCTCGCGGCGGTGCGCCGGGCGACCGCCTCGGCCGCCGCGAGCGGGGCGTCAGGTCACGGGGGGCGTGGCCGCGGCATGGGATATAGAACATCGCTCTCGTCGCGCCCGTCAGGCGTCGGGCGAGCGGTCCCACGAGTAGCCGTCGAGCGCGGCCACGGGATCGTCCGCGCCGGCGTCGTCGAGGACCGCCGCGAGCGCCCGCACCGCATCGCGATCGGCGCGGTCGGGTGCGGCGCGGACGGTCACCGACTGCGCGCCGAGACTGACGAACTCACAACCCAGCCGTTCCGCCGTCTCTCGGAGGCCGATCCCCGCGTCGGCGTCGCCCGCGATCACCCGTCTGGCCGGGCTCTCGAAGGCGCGGACCGCGCGCTCGTACCCGTCTATCCGCGCCGTGAGATCCGCTCGCGATTCCGACCGCTCCGCCGCGAGTTCGCCGAGCGCGTCATCGAGGCTCCGTCGGAGCCCGGAGTCGGTCGAGCGGTTCACGAACCGGAGGTCCGCCTCGACGAGCGATGTGAGCCCGTCTACGTTAGCGGGGTTCCCCTCGGGGACGACGAGTCCCCACTCGCGGGACCAGCCGCCGAGTTCGACCGAATCGACCTCGCGGTCTGTCGGGCCGGCGACCACGGCCACGTCCGGGACGCCGTCGCGCAGTCGGCGCAGTCCCTCTCTGGAGCCGACGGGGAGGTACCGCGGCGCGTCGAGGCGATCGAGCAGCCGGTTGAGCGCGGGGTCGTCCTCGCCCGCACCGAGCACCGACGGCGGGCGGACGTCCGGTGAGAACAGTTGGACCTCGACGGTCTCGCCCGCGTCGAGAACCTCGGTGTCGGGGTCGACCGCGACGACGCCGTCGGCCTCGACGAGGCTCGTCGTCGCGCCCGATCCCTTGTCGACCGGATAAACGAGCGGGGGGTCTCCCGAATCGAGGTCGAGCAGTCCGACGGGCATCAGCCGGAGGCGGCCCTCGCCGTAGCGCTCCGCGACGCCCATCCGTCCCTCGATCGTCGCCGTGGCGGGCTCGGGCTGGCCGGCGGCCTCGCGGATCGCGGGCGCGACGAACGTCCGAAAGATCGTGAGCGCGGAGACGGGATACCCCGGAAGTCCGACGTACGCGGACTCGCCGGGATCGCGCCCGTCGTTCGAGCCGGCACCGTCGGCGTCGGGTTCGTCGGTATCAGGTGCGTCGGTATCAGGTGCGTCGGTATCGGGTGCGTCGGTATCGGGTGCGTCACCCTCCGGTCCGCCGCGATCGAGTCGGCCGATCAGCATCGGCTTACCGGGCTTGACCGCGACGCCGTGGAGGAGCAGCTCGCCGCGCGCCTCGATCACGCGGTAGATCACGTCGACGGCGCTGGCCGAGGTGGACCCCGAGGAGAGCACGAGATCGCACTCGTCGGCCGCCCGTCTGAGGAGGCGTTCCATCTCGTCGTAGTCGTCGCCGGCGTGCGGGTAGAGGATGGGGTCGCCGCCGGCCTCCGCGACGCCCGCCGCGATCGTCGTGGAGTTCACGTCGTATATCTCGCCGCGGTCGGGATCGATCTCGTCGCCGGGGCGCACCAGTTCGTCGCCCGTCGAGACGATCCCCACCCGCGGTTTCCCCTCGACCGGGACCTCGTCGACGCCGAGCGCAGACAGCAACCCGATCTCGCGCGGTGTCAGGCGCGTTCCCGGGCCGAGCGCGCGCGCGCCGGCCGCGATGTCCGCGCCGGCGCTCATCACGTTGTCGCCCGGGGCGACGGCGGTTCGGACCGCGATTCGGTCGGGCGAGGTGACGCCGTCGTCGCTACCTGCGTCGCCGTCTCCCTTCCGCACCTCGTCGGTGCGCTCGACCATCACCACGGCGTCGGCTCCGTCGGGCATCACCGCGCCCGTGGATATCTCCACACACGTCCCGGGCTCGACGGTGACGTCGGGAGCCGATCCGGCGTGAACTGCACCAGCGAGGACTAAATCGGCGGGATCGACCTCATCCGCGCCGAACGTATCTCGGGCGCGGACCGCGTACCCGTCCATCGATGCCCGGTCGAATCCCGGCACGTCGATCGCGGCGTCGATCCGCTCTGCGAGGATCCGCCCGCGGGCGTCCGACAGCGGGACCGTCTCCGACTCGCGCGCGAGATCGAGCGATTCGATCGCCTCCCGGGCGGCGTCGGGCGTGGCGAGGTCGCGGAACTCGCGACGGTCGCTCACGGCGTCACCTCCCAGAGCTGCACGTCGACTGCCGCTCCTGCTTCGAGCCCCTCGCGCGGTTCGGGAACGACGACCCAGCCGTCCGCGAGCGCGACGCTGGAGAGGATCCCGGAGCCGCTGGCGCGGGTCGGCGTGGCGACGGGGAGGTCGACGTCCGCGTCCCCGCCGTCCGTGGCGTCAGTGTCGCTCTCTCCGGTCGAGAGACCGTCATCGGCGTCCTCGATCGACACGCGCGCGAACGTCCGCGTACCGGGCTCGCTCGGAACCTTCCGCGCTAGCCGCGCGCGCCGCGTCGGGAACGGGACCGCCGTCGTCCCGCCGACCCGTTTTTGTGCCGGTCGGAGAAACTGCGCGGCGTTGACGATACAGGCAACCGGATACCCCGGGAGCGACACCACCGGCGTGTCTCCCGCTCGCCCGAGACAGACGGGGTGGCCGGGCTTGAGCGCGACGCCGTGGACGAGCACCTCGCCGATCTCGGCGACGACCTCGGGAAGCAGGTCGCGCTCGCCGACCGACGACCCGCCCGTCGTGACGACGATGTCGGCGTCGAGGTCGCGTTCGATGGCGGCCGCGAGCGCGTCCTCGTCGTCGGTCACGACGTCGCGGTAGCGCGCCTCGCCGCCCCAGCGCTCGACGAGTCGCGAGACGGTGAGCCCGTTCGTCTCGATCACTTCTCCCGGCCCCGGATCCGACTGCACCAACTCCTCGCCGGTCGGGATCACGGCGACGGTCGGCCGCTCGTAGACGGGGAGCGAATCGATTCCCACCGACTTCAACAGCCCCAGATCGGAGGGACGGAGCGTGTGGCCGGAGTCGAACAGCCGCTGGCCGGCGGCGACGTCCTCGCCGATGTCGCCGACGTTCTCTCCGACCGCGACGGCGTCGAACGCCTCGATCTCGTCGCCGACCGTTTCGGCTTGCTCGACCATCAGGACCGCGTCGGCCCCCTCGGGGACGGCGCTGCCGGTGTGGACTCGCGCGGCCTCGCCCGGTCCGATAGCGGCGACGTCGCCCGGCTCCACGGTCTCGTCCTCGCCCGCCGTTTGCAGAACTACTGGCGATCGGGACGACGCGCCGAACGTGTCCTCGGCGCGGACTGCGTACCCGTCCATCGCCGCCCGTTCGTAGCTCGGGACCGGGGCCGGGGCGTCGATCGGTTCGGCGACCACTCGACCGTCGGCCGAAGGGAGGGAGACCGACTCGGTCCGGTCGTGCGGCGAGACGGCGTCGAGCAGCGTCGATCGCGCGTCCGAGACCCGGGTCCGCCGCTTGAACCCGGACTCGCGTCTGTCGTGGCTCATGTCGTGTCGTTTCGCGTCCGCGTGCAAAAACCCCGCTCTCCCGGCGGGTTCCGCTCCCGCGCCGTGAGGTCGGCCGGGTGTCGCGGCGGCCGCGTCGACGCGCGCCGCGTCGGTTTCGGCGATTCTTCAAGTCATCCACGAGAGCACCCGCGCGGCGCGGTGGGCACCCTGAGCGATCGCGACGCGGACCGTCGAGACGAGGTCGGCAGCTCCCCGCGTCGCGGCGGCCGCGCCTCTGCTCGCACCGGTCGCGGCGTAGTACCCGGTCTTGCGACCGGCGGCACCGACGTAGTGTTTCGCGGCCATCCGGATCGGCGCGCGTCTGCCGTCGACGCTCGTCGTTCCGTTGCGGATCGCGTCGAGCACGTCGTCGGCCGTGACCGCGGTGATCGAGTCGCGGTCGGCTATCTCGACGTCGGTGTACGCCCGCCCGACGTACTCCAAGTGGTGGGCGTCGCTCGCGGCCACGCCGGGGTAGTCGTGGTCGGCGGCGAACCGCCGCGCGCGACGGTTGCGATACCCCGTGAACAGCCACGCGTTGAACACCTCGACGGCGTCGACCTCGTCGACCTCGCCGACGGCGTCGGCCGCGTCGCCGACCGCGACGCCGCCATCGGCTCGGTCCCCCGCCGCGGTTTCGGCTTCTGCGGGAACCGGAATGTTGCGCTGTCGCACGCCGTGGCGCGACCGCTGGAAGGGGTGCGGCACGATCGCGACACCGCCGTGGTCGTGGATCCACGCGACCGTCTCCGCGTACGGCTTCCGCCGCGGCGGCATCCGATCTACCCCGACCGCCAGCAGGTGGCCGTGCGCCGTCGACACCTCGACGCCGGGGATCCCGATCAGCCCGTACTCGTCGGCGATCTCGGCCGCGCGCTTCGACTCGCCGATCACGTCGTGGTCAGTTATCACGACCGCGTCCAACCCGATCTCCGACGCGTGTTCCAAGATCAGCTCGATCGGCTCGTGGCCGTCGTAACTGTCATCGGAGTGGACGTGCGGGTCGATCGAGACGGTGACGCCAGACACGTTGGCCCGTAACGGGCGGAGGTATATAAAAACGCGAGAGAACTGGCGGAGAGCGCCGCCGCGTCCGGGAGAGAACCGTGCCCGATGTGTTCGACCGCGGTCCACTACGCCGCGATCGATCGCGTCGTCTTCGGGACCGGCTACCGGCCGCTTATACGATCGGCGGCCGTACCTGAACGAGGAGATGAGCTACCCGGTCACCTACTACTGTCCGCGCTGTGGGACCCTCGTCGAGCTCGACCGCGACGGCTACCTCGCGGACAAATCGGTGACGCCGTATCCCCTTGAGGGGTGGGCGTACGTCGCCCCGACGGAGCCGTTCGAGGACGCGGCCGAGGCCGACGGCGTCAGGTTCGTCTGCGGCGAGAGCGACGGCGTCGTCTGGGATCCGCACGACGGCGTTCGGGGAACCGACGCCGGCGTCGACGAGCCGGACCGCGAGCCGCGCGAGGATGCGGTTGGCTGCGGCGAGCCGTTCTACCTCTCTTTCGTCCGCTACGAGGCGGGCCGCGAGGTCGACCCGCGCGCCGAGACGGAGCTGGTGGAGATCGACCCCGATCCGCGGCCGAGCGGGCCGCGCGGCCCCGGCGGTCCCGGGCGAGCGGGTGACTCCGACGGCGGCTTCTGGTGACCGGGTGGGACACGGTGTCCGACGGCGGCTTCTGGTGATCGAATCGGATCCCGGGCGGCGGCGGCTTCCGCGTGGTGCGCCGCACGGAACCACTGGCTCCGCCAGCCGGAATCGCCCGTAGCGTTATCCCGATGACCCGCGTTTGTGTACGCATGCCGGACACCAAGTCGGGTCGCGAAAAGCAGGCGCGAAAGGCCGAACGACGACGAGCACGACAGGACATCGCGGAGGCGCGCGAGCGTGCCGACGAGACGGAACCCCCGGACGACGCGCCGACGACGTGTTACCGCCGGGGCTGTGACGAACCGGCCGCCTTCTCCGTCACGGAGCGGTATCTGGAGGACACGGGGAAGGGTGCCGTCGAATCGACCGCGCTCCTCTGCGTCGACCACACGGTCGCTGAGGGGCCCGCAAACTTGGACCGCGCCTACGACGAGTACCTGTTCCAAATCGAACCCATCCCGGGCGTCGATGTCGAGGACGTCACCTGATCGGGAAGACGTCACCTGATCGGGTGCCCGTCGACGGACACGAACCCGTCGTCGAGGCCGTCGCCCCGCATACGCGGGCGGCGACGACAGACAAACCCCTTAATGGGCGAGCGAGAAGGGGCGGTATGGAAAGCATCAACCGGACCGCGATCGAGCTCGTCGACGAGGCGCTCGACTTCGCCGGCGAGCTCGACGTCGTCGGCTACGAACTCGACAACGGCGCGACCGTCGTCGACTTCGGCGTCGACGCCGCCGGCGGGGTCGAGGCGGGACTCCTTCTCGCCGAGATCCAGACCGCCGGGCTCGCGAACCTGCGGACGCGCATGGGCGAGGTCGCCGGCGCGCCGCGCCAGTACGTCGAACTCTCGACGGACCACCCAGCGATCGCGCTGCTCTGCTCGCAGAAGGCCGGCTGGGAACTCGTCACCGACGACGGCTTCGAGGGGCTCGGCTCCGGTCCCGCCCGGGCGCTCGTCGGCCGCGAGACGGAGTTCGAGCGCGTGGGGTACTACGACTCCTCCGAGTTCGCGACGCTCGCGGTCGAGTCGACGGCGCTCCCGACGGAGTCGGTCGCAGAACACGTCGCCGACCTCGCCGAGGTCGATCCGGAGGGTGTCTTCCTCCCTGCGTACGCCACCGGCTCGACCGCGGGGTCGGTCGCGACCGCCGCGCGCGCGGCCGAGCTCGCCGTCTTCCGGCTGCTCGAAGTGGGCTACGAACCGACCGACGTGCTCCACGCCTCCGGGTCCGCGCCGATGGCCCCGGCCACCCGCGACGAGGATCTCGCGATGGGACGGACGAACGACGCGCTGGCGTACGGCGGCGAGGTGCACCTGCAGGTCGCCCGCGACGACGACCGCTTCGAACAGATCGTCTCGACCGCCCGCGACGAGTACGGCACGCCCTTCGTCGAGGTGTTCGAGGAGGCCGACTGGGACTTCTACGAGGTGGACGAGCGCGTCTTCGCCCCCGCGAAGGTCACGGTCGACGTCCTCGACGGGCCGGTGTACACGGTCGGCGAGACGGACGAAGAGCTGTTGGCCGCGTCGTTCGGCTACCGCTGACCCCGGCGATGCGTCTCAAGCCGGTCCCCGAACCGCCCGACTCGCTCGACGTCTTCCGCGAGTACCAGCGCGCGGTGCCGCTCGTCCCCGGCAGCACGGACGACTGCTGTGTCCGCCTCCGCGACCGCCGCGGCCTCCCCGACCGACGGACCGCGAGCGACTGGCTGGCGTTCCTGCGCGCGCTGGGGCTGGTCGACGAGACGCCGCAGGGGTTCGTTCGCACCGACGCCGACCCGGCGCCGGAGCGCGTCCGCGAGGGGCTCCGCGAGGGGGTCCTCCTCGTTCCGGAGACGCTGTCTGCCCTGCGGGCGGCCTCGCCTGCGGACCCGCTCACGCCCGATTCCCTGTTCGCGGCGACCCGGGAGTCGGTCCCGCGTCACGACCGCGCCCGTGACCCGGAATGGGAGGCGACGTGGCGCGAGCGCGCCGACCGGCTCTTGGGCTGGCTCGCGCTCGTCGATCTGGCCGAGCCGGTCGCGGTCGGCGAGGGACCGGACGGCGCAGGTGACGCGACCGCCTACGTCGCCGGCGACGCGCTCTGACACGTCGGGTCGAGACCGGAGAGGGACAGCCCGTGACAAGCCTTTTACTCGGAGCCGGAGAGGATGTCGCATGGGACGATTCGACGAGCGGGAGTCGCCGCTCACGGTCCGCTACGAGCCGGCGAGTGTGAAAGACCTGCTCGTGGAGATGAAAGACACGGCCGAGCTGCTGATCGATCTGTCGTACTCCGCGGTCCTCCACGGGAGCCCGACGGTCGCCCACGAGGTCGTCGAACTCGAGCACCGGATGGACGTGCTCCAGATGCGCGCGCGGATGAGCCTCATGCTCGCCGCCCGGAGCCCGGACGAGGCCGAGACGCTCGCGCCGGTGCTCGGCGTGGTCGGCGCGGCCGACAAGATCTCCGACGCCGCGGGCGACATCGCGAAGATCGTCACGGAGGAGATCGGACTCCCGGACGCGATGCGCGGCGCGCTCACTGAGGGCGTCGAGACCCTCGTCCGCGGGACCGTCGCGGACGACTCCGGCTACGCGGGACGGACGCTGAAAGACATCGATCTGGAGTCCGTGACCGGGGTTCGCGTCATCGCGATCCGCCGCGCGGACGACTGGATTCTCAACCCCGGCCCGGAGACTCGCCTCGAACCCGGCGACGTGACGCTCCTCCGGGGGCCGGAGACGGGTGTCGCCGAGGCGTACCCCGAACTGGCACAGGAAGCGTTCGAGCCGGACGAACCGGTCGAACCGGCGATCGACGACTTAGAGCGCGCGGTCGACTCGATCGTGTTGATGAAGAACCTCTCCGAGCTGGCGGTCGACCTCGCGTACGGCTCCGTGCTGTTCGACAACGCGGCGCTCGCAGACGAGGTGAACAACTTGGAGATCGAAGTCGACGCCCTCCAGTCGCGGTTCGAGGCGTGGACGCTGCGGGCCGCCCGCGAGGCCGAAGACCCCGTCTCGCTCCGCGGGCTGATCCACCTCGGCGTCGCGACCGAGGAGATATCGGACGCCGCCTTGGAGATCACGGAGGGCGTCGCCCGCGATATCGGCGTCCACCCGGTCGTCGAGATGGCGGTGCAAGAGTCCGACGAAATCATCACCCGCACCGTAGTCGAGGCCGGCAGCGCCCTCGAAGGAACGCAGATCGAGGAGGGGATACCGGCGACCGACATCTCGACGAGCGTCATCGCGCTCCGGCGGCCCGAGGAGGGGTGGCTGGTCGGCCACGACATCGACACGACGCTGCGCGCCGGCGACGTGGTGCTCTCGAAGGGGACGCGGACCTCGGCGGCGGAGTTCGAGGCGCTCGCGGCGTGAGCGACCCGGAACCCGCGGCGGGCACGCGACTCGCCCGCGCGTACTACGACGCGCTCGACGCCGGCGAGTACGACCGGCTCGCAGAGCTGCTCGCGCCGGGGTTCATCCAGCGGCGTCCCGACCGCACCTTCGAGGGACGCGAGCGCTTCGTGGCGTTCATGCGCGACGAGCGACCGATGACGGACACGACCCACGCCGTCGACCGGGTGTACCCAGCAGGCCCCGGCGTCGCCGTCCGCGGCCGGCTGCTCGACGCCGACGGCGACACCTTGTTCTCCTTCGTCGACGTCTTCGAGATCGCGAACGGCCGGATCGCGGCGCTGGAGACGTACGCGGCGACGGACGAGTAGCGGGCGCTCCTTGCCGAGTAGCCGGCGGTCATAGACGAGTAGCGGGCGCTCCTTGCCGAGTAGCCGGCGGTCATAGACGAGTAGCGGGCGGCCCTTGCCGAGTACTGAGTGGCCCCCTGTCGGTCCGGATATGCCGAGGCCGCGGCTAGACGTTGTAGAGCGACCGCCGCTACGGCGCGGACGTTGAAAGGCGACCGCCTCGCGCGAACGCGAGACGACCGGCGTGTCGCGCGCCGGCGGCCGGTCACATGAGTCTCGGCCGTGCCGGTATATAAGCCCTCGCTCACGCGACCGAGAGGACGCCGGCCAGCGGGTAGCGGAGAGGCGGTACCCGAACGGTCCGCAGTCAGTCGGGGCGGTGAACCTCGCCGTCGCGCGAGTCGGCGTCCTTTCGGCGGAGCGCGGCGGCGGCGTTGTTGGCGTCGTAGCCGAAGAACACGTCTTTCGCGTACGTCTCCGCGACCTCGGCGGCGTGGATCAGGTCGTCGACGTCGACCTCGACCGCGTACAGTTCGAGCGAGAACGGCGTCTCCGGCGGCGCGCCGTGGACGTCGTAGTCGCCCCCGAGCCGCGACCGGAAGCCGCGAGCGATCGTCTCCAGCCAGTAGGTCGTCGCGTACTCGGTGTCGTACAGCGGAACGACGAACTCGTCGACGTACTCCGCGAGCCGGTCGACGTCGAGCCCAGCACGCGCCCGAAGATGCCCGGGGTACGGGTCGGGATACAGCGTGAGGAGCAGTCGACCGGGGACTAACTCGGCCGCGTCGGCGACGAACTCGGTGATGACGTCGGCGCGCCAGTCCGTCCACGCCTCGCGGTCGCTCTCGCCGAACAGCCGCTCGCAGCGGTCGCAGTGACAGAATCCCTCGCGCGGGAACCCCACGTCGTCGAGGCGCACGTCGTCGTTCTCGGCGGCACAGTCTTCGATTATCTCCAGCAGCCCCTCGCGGTACTCCGGGTGCGTTGGGCAGATATACGCCCAGTCGAAGTAATCGCGGTCGCGGGTCGCCGGCTCACCGCGCTCGTCGACGGGGACGAGGTCTGGGTTCTCGCTCGCCGCGGCGTTGTCGCCGAAACACGACACCATGTTCACGGCGGTAGAGAGCGGCGCGGCGGCCCGGCCCGTGACGTCTTTCACCTCGTAGAAGCCGAGGTCGAACGGCTCCATCTCGACCTCGTCGGCATTGCGCGTGACGACCCCGTACATACATGCGGCTACGCGGTTGTCGGGTAAAAACGACGGGTATCTGCCTGTCGGAGGGAGCCGAGCCTCGATTCGATGCAACGAGTCTGAGACGATCGTGCGAGCGGGAGCGTCAGACCTCGACCGGTTCCTTGTCGCCGGCGAAGAGGAAGTACGCGAGCGCGACGAGCGACAGCACGAGGACGAGCTTCAGTTTCTTGCTCATACACCGATCATCGAACGGGGGTCGCTAAAATCTACCGACGTCGGTGGCGGCCCGGCGGACAAATCGGTCGACCGGCACGGCGCGGCCGGGACGACCTAGACGTCGATGTGTTCGGCGATGTCCGCCCGCAGGATAGTCGAGCAGTAGTCACACCGGACGCCGTCGGCGACGACGTCGAATCGGGTCTCGACGGGCTCGCCGGCGTTGGTGATGCAGTTGCGGTTCGGACACGAGAGCACGCCGGTCACGCTGTCGGGCCGGGTGACGCGGTTTTTCTCTGCCACCTCGAACTCGCGGATGATGTTGATCGTCGCCTCGGGCGCGATGAGAGAGAGCACGTCGACTTCCGACTGGGAGAGTTCCCGGTCCTCGACTTTCACCACATCCTTGCGCCCGAGCCGGTCGGAGGGGACGTTCATCACGACCGAGACGCCGAGCCCCTCGGAGCCGTCGATACCGAGGATGGCGAGCACGTTGAGCGCCTGCCCGCCCTCGACGTGGTCGATGACGGTGCCGTTGCGGATCTTCGAGACGCGAAGCTCGTGGTCGCTCATCGGTCCACCTCCGGACTCTCGGGGGCCTCCGCGTTCTCGATCAGGGTGTCTAAAAGCGCCATCCGCACCGGGATTCCGTTGTGCGCCTGCTCGAAGTATCGGGCGTGGTCGGTCCCGTCGATCTCGGGCGCGATCTCGTCGACCCGCGGGAGCGGGTGCATCACGGAGAGGTCCTCCGCGGCGTCGTCGAGCGTCTGGGCGTCGATCCGGTACTCGCCTGCGACCCGGTGGTACTCGTTCTCGTCGGGGAATCGCTCCTTCTGGATTCGGGTGACGTACAGCACGTCGAGTTCCTCTAGTACCCCGTCGAGGTCCGTGTGCTCGCGTATCTGCGCGCCGGTCTCGTGGAGGTCGAACCGGACCGAGCGCGGGAGCCGGAGCGATTCGGGGCTGATGAAGTGCTGATTCGCGTCGAACTCCGTGAGCGCGGCCGCGAGCGAGTGGACCGTGCGGCCGTACTTCAGGTCGCCCATGATACCGACGGTGAGGTCGTCGAGCCCGTGGTTCTCGCGGATCGTGTGGAGGTCGAGTAAGGTCTGTGAGGGATGTTGTCCCGCGCCGTCGCCCGCGTTGACAACGGGCGTCTCGACGTGTTCGGCTGCCAGCGTGGCCGCGCCTTCGCTCGGGTGTCGGAGCACCAGCGCGTCCGCGTAGCCCTCGATGACGCGGACGGTGTCCGCCAGCGACTCGCCCTTCGAGACGGACGAAGAGTCGACGTCACCCATGTCGATCGTGTTCATTCCGAGGCGCTTCGCCGCGCTGTCGAAGCTCATTCGGGTGCGCGTGCTCGGCTCGAAAAAGCAGAGCGCGAGCACGCGTCCGGCGTGCCGGTCCGCGTAGGCGGTGGGGTCGTCGGCGACCGCCCGGGCCCGGTCGAGCACCGCCTCGATGTCATCCCGCGAGAGCTGTTTCGCGGTGATGAGGTGGTCCTGACGCATCGTCGAAGAAGGGGATAGGCACGCTCTTGAATCTCTCGGCTCGGACCGCGACGCGGCTGTCCACGTCCGTGCAGATCGGGCGGCTGTGAGACTTCGAGATTCGAAAGGTGCGCGGTAAATACGGAGTGAAACCGCCCGGCGAATCCGGCCGGACACCTAAGCCCGTCCGTCCCCAACGCCATCATATGTCCGAGAACGACCCGGCCGACCTGCTGCCGAACGACCGCGTGAAACAGGCCGCCGTCGACGGCGACGTGACCCAGCTCCACCGCGGGAACCGGTACGGCGAGGCGGGCGACACATTCGAGGTTGACGGCGTGACCTTCGAGCTGACCGAGGTGACGGAGCGCACGCTCGGCGACATGACGGACGAAGACGCGAAACGGGAGGGGTCGCCGTCGCTCGACGCCTATAAGGAGCGGATGGTCAGCGCGCACGGCGGGCACTTCGAGTGGGACGATGACGCCGACGTGGTGCGCCACCGGTTCGAGCGCGCCGACTGACATCTCGCACCGCCTGACGGGGTGCCGCTAGCGCCCCGTGTTGTGACTGCGTCGGTGCGCCCGTGTTGTGACTGCGTCGGTGAGCAGCTGCCGAATCTGTTCCGCGCGTCGCTGCGCCGGCTGACGTCGAGACGGGGTTTCAGCGGTCCCACCGCCTCACGTTTCGGTCTTATCTGAACACCGCCCGTATCTTATCATTAGAATCTGATACGTGTGCGAAAGGCGAGGGGACCGACTTCACGAACGATCGTCGATTTACGCGGCCGACACGGAGCGTCACTCTCCGATCGCGTGGGCCACCGGCGTCAATCAACCCCCCTTCTGTTCCAGTGAAATGGTGGCGTAGTACGGTGATTTTCTCGGTATCGGATCAGTTTCACCACGGTCTGCCCACGCTTATGTGTGCAGAACCCGTCCGTTACCGACGAACTCGATCCCAGCGTCAGACGCGCGGAACCGAATTGCATAACCGAACAGACACGTACCCGACCAGACCACCTGTCGGGTTCGGACATCCGAACGTACAAGAGTCCGCCTCGCCAGTACACCAACACTACGATGATTCATATCCCACACCGACCGATCGGGGTGACCGTCGAATGAGCAGCGACGGCGTCGCCGCCGACGAACTCGAACTGCCGATCAAACGCACCACGGGAGAGACGATGGAAGAACGGCTCACGGCCAACGCCTACCACAACATCCTCCCCGCCCGCTACCTCCGGAAGAACGCCGACGGCGAAGCGATCGAGGACCCCGAGGAGTTGTTCGACCGCGTCGCGCGCAACGTCGCGCTCGCGGAGGCGGTCTTCGAGGCCGAAAAGCAGGGCGTCGAGATCACCGTCACGCCCGATCAGCTGAAGCCCGACCACCCGCGGCGCGACGAGCTCGCCGAGGACGTCTTCGGCGCGGGCGTCACGGCCGACGACGAGGCGGAGACGACGCTCACCGCGCACAACGTCAACAAGTTCGCGTACGACACGATCGTCCCCGAGCTTCCCGAGAGCGTGCGCGACCACGTCGAAGCGACCGCAGACCGGTTCCGCGACGGGATGGAATCGCTCTCTTTCATGCCGAACTCGCCGACGCTGATGAACGCGGGCGACGAGCTACAGCAGCTCTCCGCGTGTTTCGTCGACTCGCCCGCAGACGACATCACGGACATCCATCAGACCGCAAAGGAGGCGGCTGAGGTGTTCCAGTCCGGCGGCGGCATGGGGTACGCGTTCTGGAAGCTGCGTCCGTACGGCGACTCCGTCGGTTCGACGGGCGGTATCGCCTCCGGCCCGATCACGTTCATGCGGACGTTCGACCAGATGTGCGAGACGATCGCACAGGGCGGCGCGCGCCGCGGCGCGCAGATGGGCGTCATGCGCGTCTCCCATCCCGACGTCATCCAGTTCATCCACTCGAAGAACAAGGACGTCTCGCTCGCGCACTCCCTGCGGCTCAACGACCCCGACGACTTCACGCACAACTCCTTCGCGGACGCCTTAGAGGAGGCCCGCGAACTCATCGACGAGGACGGCCGCGTCCCCGAACACCTCCGGAACGCCGTGGAGGGCCACCTCTCGAACTTCAACATCAGCGTCGGCGTCACCGACGACTTCATGGAGGCGCTGTACAACGACGAGGAGTTCACCTTCACCAATCCCCGCACGGAGGAGCCGCACATTGCGACCCCCGAGACGAAGGAGATTTACGACATGTTCGGCCTCGGCGAGTACGTCGAGGTCGGCGAGGAGCTGTCGATCCCCGCACAGGAGCTGTGGGACGACATGATCGAGGGCGCACACGAGAACGGCGAGCCCGGCGTCATCTACCTCGAACGGGTGAACAAGGAGCACTCGTTCGATGTCGAAGAAAATCCAAACCACAGAATTCTTGCAACAAACCCCTGTGTCACCGGCGACACGCTGATCAGCACCGAAAACGGCCTCGTCGAAGCCGAAGAACTCTACGAACAGGGCGTCGCTCGCGATATCGTCGTCGACGGCCGCCTCAGCGAAGAGACGCTCAAGGAAGCGAGTAGCGTCTACAAAACTGGCGAGAAGGACGTCTACAAGCTCACGACCGAAGAGGGGTACGAACTCCGGATGACCACCGACCACCGCGTCATGACCGACGATGGGTGGGTCGAAGCCGGTGACCTCGACGCGGGCGACACGGTTCACATCCAGAACCGGAAAGGATCGTTCGGTCAGCACGGAACGGCGGCGGAGGGCCGTGTACTCGGCTGGATGGTCGGCGACGGTCATCTCAAGACCGGAGAGGAGCGCGCCGTCCTCAACTTCCACGACGAGGACGCCGAGGTCTCGGAGTCGTTCGCGGCCGACGTGAATGAGGTCGTTCGCGACCCGGTCGGTAACGCGGACTACGAGGTCGGTGTCAACGAGATCGCCAGAGGTGACGACTACCGTGGCGCGCAGGCCGTCGAACAGCGTATCCGGTCGACTCGACTGTACGAGTACGCCGAGGAAGCCGGCTTGGTCGACCAGAAGCATCAGGTGCCCGAGGCAGTGATGCGCGGGAGCGAGGAGATGGCGCGCGGATACCTCCGTGCGCTGTTCTCCGCTGACGGCGGCGTTCAGGGGAACGTCGAGAAAGGCGTCTCCGTCCGGCTCACGAGTATCAGTACCGACTTGTTAAAACAGGTCCAGCAACTCCTGCTCAACTTCGGAATCTTCAGCAAGATCTACGAGGAGCGCCACGAGGCGGGACTTCAGGAGTTGCCCGACGGAAAGGGCGGAACCGCGGAATACGAGCGGCAGGTCGATCACGATCTCGTCGTCTCGAAGGACAATCTCGTCCGGTTCGCGGAGGAGATCGGATTCCTTCTCGACTCGAAACAGGATGCGCTTGACGAGCGTCTCGCAAACTACGATCGCGGACCGTACAGCGAGGGATTCAAAGCGACCGTTTCTGCGGTCGAGAGCGATGGACACGAAGCGGTCTACGACCTCACGGAGCCCGAAACGAGTTCGTTCGTCGCGAACGGCCTCGTGGTTCACAATTGCGGTGAGCAACCGTTGGAGGAGTACGAGGCCTGTAACCTCGGTCACATCAACCTCTCGACGCTCGCGGCGCAGGACGCGCCGGACTGGCGCGTCTGGTCCGAGGCGCACGCCGATGAGTACGACTCGCAGGAGGCGGCCATGTCTGCGTTCTTACAAGAAGCGATCGACTTCGAGGAGTTCGACGAGCGGATCGACTACGGCACCCGCTTCCTGGAGAACGTGGTCACGATGTCGGACTTCCCGGTCGAGAAGATCGAAGAGAAGGTCCGGGACATGCGGAAGATCGGACTGGGGGTCATGGGGCTCGCCCAGCTGTACATCCAGCTCGGGATCCGGTACGGCACCGAGGAGGGCAACGAGGTCGCCCGCCAGCTGATGACCCACATCAACCACGCGTCGAAACAGACCTCCCACGAGCTTGCGACGGAGCGCGGGACGTTCAACGACTGGGAGGAGTCGAAATACGCGAACCCCACCGAGTACCGCGACTGGTTCGAACACTACACCGGGCTCGACGCCGACGAGTGGGAAGACGGCTTCCCGATCCGCAACCACAACACGACGACGATCGCGCCCACGGGCACGACGTCGATGATCGGCAACACCACCGGCGGCTGCGAGCCTATCTACAACGTCGCCTACTACAAGAACGTCTCCGACGACGTGCAGGGGGACGAGATGCTCGTCGAGTTCGACGACTACTTCCTCCGGACGCTGGAGGAGAACGACGTCGACGTCGACGCGGTCAAACGAGAGGCGCAGGCGCAGATGGCCGAAAACGAGTTCGACGGTGTCGACGGGCTGGAAACGGTTCCGGACGCCATCGGCGAGCTGTTCGTCGTCACCGGCGATCTCTCGGGCAAGCAGCACGCGGCGGTTCAGTGCGCCTGTCAGCAGGGCGTCGACTCCGCCATCTCGAAGACGTGTAACTTCCCGAACGACGCCACAGCAGAGGAGATGGAAGAGGTGTACCGCTACATTTACGATCACGGCGGCAAGGGCGTTACCGTCTACCGAGACGGTACCCGCTCGAAGCAGGTGCTCACGACGCGCGCGAAGAACACGGAATTCGCAGACGAGAGCGAGGCGGCAGAGACGATCGTCGAGCAGATCGGCGAGGTGTTCGGCGGTATCGAGGCGTTCCTCGACAACGAGGACGTGCAGGCGGCGATCGACACGGAGATCGCGGACCTGCTCGAAGCCAGCGAGCAGCCGCAGATCGACTACAGCGAGCGCAGCCCGCGTCCCGACTCGCTGTCGGGCGTGACCCAGCGCGTCGAGACGGGCTACGGCAAACTGTACGTCACCATCAACGAGGACGAGAACGGTCGACCGTTTGAACTGTTCGCGAACATCGGCCACTCCGGCGGCTACACCAACTCCTTCACGGAGGCGCTTGCGAAGGTCATCTCGACGGCGCTCCGCTCGGGCGTCGACCCCGAGGAGATCGTCGACGAACTACAGGGCACCCGGAGCCCCAAGGTCGCGTGGGACAAAGGCGAGCAGATCCAGTCGATCCCCGACGCGATCGGCACCGCACTCCGGCGGTATCTCGACGACGACGTCGACAAGGGAATTCCCCAACAGCAGAGCCTCGACGACGTCGGGACCGACACCGTGACCGAGCCGCCGAGCCAGACGGACGGCGGCGCAGTCGACGCCGGCCCGACGGTCGACGATGTCGGACCGACGGGGACCGAGACCCCAGACGGACAGAGTTCCGACAGACCCGACGAGTCCACCGACGCGATGCAGGAGCTAATCGCCGCGGGCGAATCACCCGAATGTCCCGACTGTGGCGGCATGAACCTCTACTACTCCGAGGGCTGCAAGACGTGCGAGTCGTGCGGTTGGTCTGAGTGTTGACCTCGTCGCCGACGACACGATAGTCCGGCGGCCGCCGGCGTCTCGGAGGCAGCAACCGAGACGCGACCGCGGCGACACTGGCGTTTTTCACGGCGAATCGGGGAGTAAGCCTCGCGCTTCAGCGTGGAGAGGATGTCAACGGTGAACTGCGAAACGGTTTCCGTCGATTGCTCTGTTGAATCCGATGACTGTACGGGATCGTGATACAGCTGGTGCAACTATTTATCACCCGCCGAGAGACTACCCGGCTAACGAGATGTCTAAATACAGCATTACGATGACGCCGACCATGAGTCCAAGCGTTGCCACGCGTTCGTGACCGCTTCTGTGTGTCTCGGGTATGATTTCGTCAGAAATCACAAACAACATCGCTCCTGCCGCAAATCCCATTGCGTACGGTAACAGCGGTTCGATTGTCGCCACAGCAACAGCTCCCACCACCGCTAATGGGATCTCGACGGCTCCTGCTCGGATTCCGGCGATCGCAGCATACAACCGACGGTTGAGACCGGCGTTTATCGCCGCCACAGACACGGCCAACCCCTCGGGGATGTTTTGGAGACCGATTGCAAGCATCAGCGACAGCGCGCTTCCGAGTTGAGCTGGATCTCTCCCGGCTGCGCCGAACGCGACTCCAACGGCTAACCCTTCGGGCATGTTATGTAGCGTGATAGCTAAAATGAACAGTATTACTCCGGCCAATTTCTCCTCGGTGACTGGGAGCGTCTCGCTCGGTCTCGATGCGTCCGCTCGACTGCTGCCAGTCAGAAGGTAGTGCGCGTGGGGAACCAGTGCGTCCGCTCGGTCAAGAAACAGTGCGCCGATCCCAACGCCGACGAGTGTCGGAAGCGGATTTCCTCCGGAATACTCCTCGATACCGGGAATTATGAGGCTGGTAAAGGCTGCTGCGAGCATTACGCCTGCCGCGAATCCGAGCATACCGTTGAGGGCTCGTTCGGATGGATTTCGCCAGACGAGCACGAGCGATGCACCGAAGAGATTCATTAGAGCGATAATGACGCCTCCTACGAGTGCCTGTATTACCGGAGACGTCCCGACAAATCGGACAAACGTCTCCGTGATCTCAAACGCCATTAGCTGTCTCTGCGCGACGTAGCGGTTTATACGTATTCACGCCTCCGTTGAAATTCGCAACAGAAGACACGTTTAGACCTGGTTCCGACTGCTGTGTTGAATAGCGGTGTTGATCAAGAGGGTCGCAAGTTGCGTCGGCTTGCGAGTGGTTACCGCTACTGGTCTCAAGACTAGTATCGATTCACGATGGCTCAGGGGCCGCTATTCAACACCGCACAAATAACGGGTCGGTAATAGGTCGGCCTCTGCACTCATAGGGCTCGTCATCGCTGGTGCCGAGGCAGCTCGGGGCGGTGCATCGTCATCGGCCGGTCACATGTAGCCGCTCTCCGGATAAAAGGGTGTTCGGCTCCGGGTCAGTCGCCCCCGTGACAGGAGCCGGCGTAGGCGTTCCAGCGATCGGTCCCGTTCGGGAGCCGGACCGTGTTCGACGGATCGAACATCGCCGCCGCCGTCTCCGTGTTCGTCGTCTCGGCCGCTTCGTCGGTCGTCGCGCGCGTACTCGGCAACTCGGGCCCGCCGGTCGGACTCGACTCCGAGCCTGCGTTAATCGTGTACTACGGGTGGCACACTTCACCCGATGAACTGCTATGTAATAATTGTTTATGTTTGATTCACCGCGAGGCGGTGGAGACGCCCCGGTCTCGCGCTTTTACTGGATGTGGCCTTCCCGCCGGAGTTGGTCGGCGTCCTCCTCCGTGTAGCGCCACTCGACGTTCGCCTTCTCGTCTTGCCAGTCCCACGGTTCCGCGAGCACGACGTCACCCTCGCTGATCCACGTACGGTACTTCATACGGCCGGGTATCCGGCCCATACGGGTCTCGCCGTCGACACAGCGCAGTCGGACGTGGTTCCCGCCGAGGTGCTCTGTCACCACGGCAAACACTTCGTCGTCGTTGGGCATTCGGAGGTTCCGACGCCCGGATTCTTCGCTCATACAGTAAGTAAGACGGTCGACCGTATAAGTCATGGGAGACGCGTGTGCGCGTTCCTCGTGTGGTACACAGGCGCGCAGTCGTTCGCGGGCCGAGCGTCGGCTCCGGCCCCAGAACGCGAGAGCGTCGGTGCCGACGGACCGCACTCAACACGGCCGCTCGACCGCGCCGTTTGGACAGCGGGGGAGAGACGAGCGAAGCGTTCAAACCGCGCGGCACCGATCCCCTTCGCATGACAAAGATGGAGTCCATCGCTCTCGACGACAACGACGAGGCTCTCGCTCCCGCAGTCGTGATCGCGACGGTAGCCCTGCTCGCCGTCTTCGTCGTCGGCTTCGTTATCCAAGCCGTCGGTCTCGTGGTGTGAGGCGTCGTCGTCGCGTCCCGCCCCGGCCCGACCGCTTTTCACTCACGGCCGCGAGTCCGCCTGCATGAGTCGTCGGCTTCTCGCCGATCTGCTCGACCGCAACGACGCCCACGTCGCGTCACTCGGTGCCGGCGCGCTCTCGGCACATCGTGACGGGCAGCGACCGCCGGTCGTCTCCGTTTGCTGTTCCGATTCCCGGGTCTCACAGGAGCGGATGTGGGCGGCAGATCCCGGCTATCTCTTCACCGTCGGCAATATCGGGAACCGCGTGAGCACGGACGTCGACGGAGAACGAGTGCTCTCCGGCAGCGTCGCGTATCCCCTCTGTCACACCGACACGGACGTCGTCGTCGTGGTCGGCCACACCGGCTGCGGGGCCGTCGGGGCGGCGCTCGACGCGGCGAGAGACGGACCGATTCCGACCGATCCCGGCATCCGATCCGACGTCGAGGACCTCCTCCCGATCGTCGAGCGGGGGCTCGACGCGGCGGTATCCGAGACCGCCGCTGCCAGCGTCAGAAACCAATTGGTCGAGTACAACGTCCACGAGCAGGTCGCGCTCGTTCGCGAAAGCAACGCGGCCGGCGACGCCGACGTGTACGGGTTCGTCTACGACTTCCACGGTGCATACGGTGACCGAGACGGGGCGGCCTACCTCGTGAACGCCAACGGCACTCGTGAGGTCGATCGGCTTCGCGGTCTCGTGGACGACTCGCACGCGGACCGCGTCTCCACCCTGTTGTGAGCGTCCCTGCTCCCGCTCCCGCCTCGTAGTTTCATACAGTTGATGGGTCCCCCTACCGGCGACCCGACGGAGCCCCGCATCCGACAGCGGTATGCCGCCGCCGCCCGAACCCAACTGCAATGGACCGGCGCGTGCTCTTCGCGAGTCTCATCTTGTTCGCCGGCGGTGCAGCCGGCGTCGGCGTCGCGCTCTTCGCGTTCGTCGGCGTCGACGACGGCGCGACGGAGGCGGAGATCGTCTGGGAATCGGACCCTGTCACCGGTGACGACGGCAGCGGCGCAGTCGTCGCCACCATGGACGGTGACCCGCTCGTGTTGCAGTCGGTCGCCGCGAACGGCACGCGGTCGGTGCGGGCCACCGCCGTCGGTGGCGGCGTGGAGTGGACGTCTCCGGTCGGGACCGGAGCCGGAGGCGGCGCGGCACCCGCGGACGGTGACGGCGGCGAGGCCGTCGAGGCGGCCGAGACGAGCGGGCTCGTTACGGGCACGCTCGGCGGCGAACAAGTCGTCGCGCTCACCACGCGTTCGGGGTCGCTCGTCGTTTTTGACGCCGATGACGGCTCCGAGCGGTTCGTCGTGGACACCGGCGGTCGAAGCGCGGTCCGCCCCGCGATCGGCGATGTCGACGGCGACGGCGACGCCGAGGTCGTCGCGGTCTCGACGAGCGGCGGCGTCCTCGCCGTCGATGCCGGCGGCGATCCGGTCTTCCAGAGTGACGTCGGCGCGCCGATCGAGCGCCGACCGCTGGCCATCGATTTCAGCGGTAACAAAGCGAGCGGCGACGATGTGACGAACGGCGTCGCCGTCGTCACCGCCGACGGCGACGAGCACGCGGTCAGGCTGCTCGACGGCGACGGTGACGTGCGATGGACGGCCACACCGAGCGTCACGCCGCTGAGCTGGCGGCAGGCGGACAGCCAAAACGGACCGATCCTCGCGCTCGGCGGAACGAACGGCAATCTCGAGACGCTCGAGGTCGCCGACGGCTCGACCCGATACGAGATCGGGCTTCAGGACCTTCCGGTCGCAGTCGGAGACGCGGGGCCGGGGCGCGTCTACGTCGGCGGCTCGGGCAGCGTCTGGGCGGTCAGTCTCCTCGACGGCGAGGTGTCGTGGAAACAGCAGTTCGGAGGCGACACACGGGTGAACGCGCCGTCTCTGGGTGTGCTCGGCGGCGGCGACGAGGCCGACCCGGTGGCGATAAACCGCGAGGGAGACCTGCTCGTATTGAATCGGAACGGCGGCGTCACCGCCCGGGGGAGCGTCGGCGCGGTGGTGTACGCGAGCCCGCAGTTCGCCGATGTGACCGGCGACGGAACCGACGAACTCATCGTCGTGACGGAGGACGGGACGGCGGTCGCGGTCGACGTAAGCGACTGACTGGCCGACGCACGGAACACAGACCGGTTTTGTGAGCGCGGCATGGATGAGGAACTGCGAGTGCGCGGTCGAAGGGGTGCTAGTGAGGTGCGGTCGAAGGGATGCTAGTGAGGTGCGGCCGAAGGGATGCTAGTGAGGTGCGGCCGAAAGAATGCTAGTGAGGTTTGGCTGAAGCGGACGGGAGACTGACGTGTGGTCTTTTTAACTGGTTGCGAATGGCAGATCCCCTGACGGCGCAGGATCGACGATGATAGTTCACCGGAAATCCGGTGTGTTATCGCTGCGATACCTCTCGGTAACACGGTCGAGACGTCGCGAAAAACGAATTGGCCGAACTGTCGCCGCGTTACTCGTCCTCGTATACCCACGCGGCGGTGTCGAGGCCGTAGTCGACGAGTTCGTCCTCGTCGAAGAACAGGTCGATCTCGCGTTCGTTCGCGCCCTCGTCTTCGTGGTCCGACGCGTGGATCACGTTGTGGCCGAGGTCGAGTCCGAAGTCGCCGCGGATCGTTCCCGGGGCGGACTCGGCGGGGTCGGTCTCTCCGACCATCGCACGGACCTGTCGAGTCGCGTCTGCGCCCTCCCAGACCATCGCGAAGACCGGTCCGGAGGTGATAAATTCGACGAGGCCGTCGAAGAACGGCTTGTCCTCGTGCTCGCCGTAGTGGTCGTGCGCGAGGTCCTCGTCGATCTGCATGAACTTCCCGCCGACGAGCTTCAGCCCGCGGTCCTCGAACCGCGAGACGACCTCGCCGATGAGACCGCGCTGCACGCCGTCCGGCTTCACCATCACGAAGGTGCGCTCGTCGTGGTGGCTCATCTACTCGCCACCCTGATTGTGTCCTTCCTCGGTCCACTCAAGGTCGCGGGCCTCACGGCCGAGGAGGTAGTTCTTCTCCGCCTTCGAGTCGACGAAGTGGAGGATCTGGCCGTCCTTCTTGACGTACATCGTGCCCGTGCCGGGCTCGATCTCTTCGCCGGTGTAGTCGCAGGTGCGTGTCTCGACCATTGGTTATCGGCCTCCGATGGAGTCTGCGTCGCGCTGGGTCTCCCGGAGCTGGAGCACGTCGCCCATGCGGACGGGGCCCAGGACGTTCCGGGTGATGATCCGGCCCTGGTTCGATCCCTCTTGGATGCGGCACTTGACCTGCATGGCCTCGCCGTGCATCCCGGTCTTGCCGACGACCTCGATCACCTCGGCGGTGGTGGAGTCGCCGGTGCCCTCTTCTGCGCTCATGGGTGACTATCGAAGCTCCGCGACCTTCTCGCCGATGTCCTCGACGTCGTCGTCGGCGTCACCGGCGTCGACGACGGCGGCGGCGGCCGAGCCGACCTCGAGTCCCGCGGCCTGTCCGACCTCGTCTTGGGTGTCGACGAAGACGACCGGAATACCCTTCTCGTCTGCGAGTTCGGGGAGGTGCATCACGATCTCCTCGGGAGAGACGTCCTCGGCGACGACGACGAGGTCGGCGTTGCCGCGCTCGACGGCTTTCGTGGTCTCGTTGGTTCCTTTCTTCACGGTACCGGTGTCTCGGGCGACCTCGAGCGCCTCAAGGGATCGCTCGGCGAGGTCGGCTGGGGTTTCGTAGTCTACGTAAACGGGCATATGTTGGTCTCCTCTCCTCCGTGTGGGCTCGCGTGCCCGTCCCGTGGTCGGTCCCTAACGGAACGGCACATCATCAACCCCACAGAGGCTGTGACCCGACGTAATCCGGACATCCATAAAAGCGCTTTCAATATCCGGCGGGTGTGCGACCGTGGATCACCCCCCGTTCGCCGGCTCCGCGCTTTTTAAGCGCCGCTCTCCCGTTCGCTCGATCAGCGAATGGCTCGTCTCGTCCACTACTCCGACATCGAGAACGTCTTCGACGTCCCCGAGCGAGCGGCCCGCCTCGCCGGACGGATCCGCGCGCTCTCGGGCCCTGACGCCGCGGTCGTCGCGACCGGCGACACGACCGCGCCCGGCGTTCTCTCGCTGGTCGCGACCGGCCGGCAGATCGTCGACTTCTACGCCGCGACCGACACGGCGCTCGACACGTTCGGCAATCACGAGTTTGATTATGGACCCGACGCGCTCCGCGGGCTCGTCGCCGATGCCCCGGCCACCTTCGTCTCCGCGAACGTCCGCGACGAGGACGGGGAGCCGTTCGGCCGCTCGGAGGGCGTCGTCCCGTGGACGACGCTCGCGGTCGGAGACGCGACGATCGGGTTCGTCGGCGTCACCGACCCCGCGACGAGTTCGCTGAACCCGATGGCCGCCGACTTGTCCTTCGACGATCCCGTGACCGCCGCCCGCGACGCGATCGCCGAGATGCGAGCGGCGATCGCCGGCGGAGCGGACGGAACGGTCGCCGGCGGAGCGGACGGCGCGGCTGCATCCTCGCTCGATCACACGGTCGTCCTCTCGCACCTCGGGGCGGGTGACGACGACCTCGCGCGCGAACTCGACGTCGACGCGGTCCTCGGTGGACACGTCCACAGCCGGCGCAACGAGGTCGTCGGGGGCACGCGGCTGGTCCGCCCCGGCGTCAACGGCGAGACAGTCGCGGAAATCGAGTTCGGCAGCGCCGGCATCCCGACCGGCGTTCCGACCGCGACGCTCCACGATCCGGACGGCGCGGACCCGGTCGAGGGCCTCGCGGCCGCCCTCGACGAGCGGATGGCCGCGGCCGACCTCGGCGAGGTGGTCGACCGTGTCGACGAGCCGATAGAGCGAACGGGTCCGGTCGTCCACGGCGGGGAGTGCCGCGCCGGAAACGTCGTCGCCGACGCGTTCCGGTGGGCGCTCGACGCCGACGTTGGACTGTCGAACGCCGGCGGACTCCGGCAAGGCGATCCGCTCGCGGGCGCGGTGACGAAGGCCGATCTGATCAGCCTGATCCCGTTCGAGGAGCCGGTCGTGCTCGCGTCCGTGACCGGCGCGGAGCTTCACGACGTGTTCCGCGAGATGGCCGCGCCGGACGTCGACTTCGGCGAGGACGACTGGTGGCACGGCCACGTCTCGAACGCGCGCGTGGTCTGGGACGCCGACGCCGACCTGATCGCGGAGGCGACCGTCGGCGGCGAGCCGATCGACCCCGAGCGGCGGTACACGGTCGCCGTCTCCGAGTACCTGTTGCACTCCGAACACGAGTTTCCGACGCTCGCACAGCGCCACCGAGTCGACGAGGGCCCGATCCAGTACGAGGCGCTCGCCGCGTACGCCCGCTCGGAGGGAATCGACCCGGCTATCGAGGGGCGGATCGAGATCCGCGGCAGGCGGTCGGCGTCGGCGATCACCGGCGGGGACCGGTAGCGAGCGGGGGAGCCGTGCGACGGGGTTCCGACCTCACGCGTTCGCGAACGGCTCCCAACCCTCCCATCGGAGGAGCGTCTCTGCGCGGTCGGCGTCGGCCAAGAGCACGTTCCGACGGTCCGGGAGGGCCTCGTCGGCGAGTTCTCGCGGGAGCGCGAGCGTTCCGCTCGGCACGTCGTCGTCGCCGGTCACCGGTATGTGGCCGCCGTCGAGTTTCATCACGAGCGGAGCGTCGAGTCGCTCTACTCCGTCGCCGTCGGCGTACAGCTGCTCGTTGACGCGCTCGTGGTCGACCCGCTGGATGACGGCCCGCTCGCCGTCGTGGGGCTCCACGTACAGTTCCCCCAGATAGTAGCCGCTCGAAAATCGCTCGAACATTCTGTGCGTGGTAACGTCTGTCATGATACGTAATAAGTGTTGCCGGGCTCGACGCGGCGACGGTCGACCAGCAGTTCCGCGTCCGTCACACGAGCGGCCACAAGGGGTTTATCGGTGGCCAGAGAGGTTTCCGACGATGCCCTCCCAGAACGACGACGACGAGACGGAGTACTCCGTCTTCGGAAACGACGCGGAGAACGCGATCGAGCAGTCCGACGACCGAGCCGACCCGGAGGCCACGGGACTCGGCGACGACGCGAGCGGCTGTCCGAAGTGCGGCGGCACGGAGATCGAGGTCGACGAGATCGCGACGAGCGGCACCGGCCTCACCAAGATGTTCGACGTGCAGAACCGTACGTTCCAGGTGGTATCGTGTGCGAACTGCGGCTACTCGGAGCTGTACAAGGGACAGTCGACGGGGAACGCCGTCGACTTTTTCATCGGCTGAGACGCCCTCTCGACGCGGTGGACGCGGTCGCCGCGTGTCGCCGCGCCGTCGCTTCGGCCGACCGATTTATGTCGCTCCCGGGTGCGGTTCCGGCCGCATATGGCCTCCCTCCGGCCCCTCTCTACGCTCCCGGTGATCGGCGTCGCCGCCGACAGCAGGACGTATCGGCACCTCCTGTACCTCCTGATCGCGGTCCCGCTCGGGTTCGTCTACTCGGTGCTCGTGACCGTCGGCGTCGGGTTCGGGCTCGTGCTTTCGGTCGTCTTAGTCGGATTCGCGCTCCTGTTCGCGACGCTCATCGGAGCCCGGCTGCTCGCCGGCGTCGAGCGGTCTCTCGCGAACGCGCTCTTGGGGACCGACCTGCCGCGCCCCGACGACCTCTCTGACGGCGGGGGTGGGACGCTCGCGGGACTCAGGCGGTACGTCGACGCACCGTCGACGTGGCGGAGCCTCGGCTTCCTCTCGCTGAAGTTCTGGGTCGCCCTGCTCGCGTTTGCGCCGGTGTTCCTCCTCGCGAACGCCTTCCCGCTCGTGACCGCACCGCTCCGGTATCCGTACGCCGCCGAGTTCGGCGAGGTGAACGGCGAGCCGGTCACGTGGTCGATCGACACGCTTCCCGAGGCCCTGATCGCGGTCCCGCTCGGAGTGGTCGGCGTGCTCGTCGCGCTCCACGTCGCAAACGCCATCGCGTACGCGGCCCGCCGGATGGCGGTCGCGCTGCTCTGCGATCGGCGGCCGTCCGCGGCGAGCGAGGCGGCGTGACCACGCGGAATCGTCTCGTCCCGTGCCCGCTCGTCCGGTTCCCAGCACCACTTCCGGAACCACCCGCGGCTTTTTTCCTCCCTGTCGCGTCGGGAGGGGTATGGACATCGGACTGGTCGGCGAGGGGCCGGCGGTCGACGCGGTCGAAGCTGCGCTCGGCGACGTCGACGTGAACGTGATGCCCGTCGAGGCGGGCCTTTTGGACGGGTTCGACCTCGCCGTCGTCGTCGACACCGCGGGGTCTGAGACGTTCGCGGCCGCGAACGACCGTCTCGATCGGTGGGTCGCGGTGGAGGTCGGCGGCGTCGGCGGCGTTCCGCTCGACGCGGTCGACGCCGCGGTCACCGTCTTCGAGACGACCTGCTACGACTGTCTCCGCGCCCGCGTGGCGAGCGGCGACGCCGAACCGGCGACAGAGACGCGCGGAACGCGGTCGGCCGTCCGGTACGCCGGGGCGCTGGCCGGCCGCCGTGTCGTCCGCCGGCTCTCCGGGGACCCGGTCGCGGACACGGTCGTCGAAGTGTCGGGCGGGGAGGCGTTCGGCGGCGAGCGGACGCTCCTGCCCGTCCCCGGATGCGACTGTGGCGACGAGCCGGGCGACGCGCTCCCGCGGGAGGGCGAGGGGCGGTCGCTCTCGGCCGCGCTCGACGCCGCCGAGCGCGCGGTCGATTCCAGGGTCGGGCCGATCGCGGACGTGGGCGAGCAGGCGTCGTTCCCGGTGCCGTACTACGTCGCCCGCGTCGCCGACACGACCGGATTCTCCGACGAGCGCGCGGCCGAGTTCGGCGGGGGCGTCGCCGCGGGCTGGGACGCCGCGTTCATGAAGGCGCTCGGCGAGGGGCTGGAGCGCTACGCCGCGGGCGTCTACCGCGAGGCGGCGTTCACGCACGCCACCGCCGGGAACGTCCCGAACCCCGTCCCTCCGGACGCGTTCGTCCGCCCCGATGACGCGGCCGAATACGCCCGCGGCGACCGGCTCCCGTGGGCGACCGGAGCGAACCTCGCGACGGGCGAAACGGCGAGCCTCCCGGCGGAGTTCGTCCACTTTCCTCCGCCGGAGAACCGATACCGCCCCGCGATCACGACCGGGCTCGGACTCGGGAACACCGGCCCCGAGGCGGCGCTGTCGGGCCTCTACGAGGTGATAGAGCGCGACGCGACGATGACGAGTTGGTACTCGACGGCGGATCCGCTGGGGCTGGCGGTCGACGACGCCGAGTTCGCGGAACTCGAGAAGCGCGCCCGCGCCGAGTCGCTCGCCGTGACGCCGCTCCTCGTGACCGCCGACGTCGACGTTCCCGTCGTCGCCGTGGGGGTCCACCGCGAGGGCGACTGGCCCCGATTCGCCGCCGGCTCCGGAGCCGACCTCGACCCGGTCGCCGCAGCGCGGAGCGCGCTCGCGGAGGCGCTCCAGAACTGGACCGAGCTCCGGTCGATGGGCGAGGAGGCGGCGGCCGAGCAGGGGGCGGCGATCGGTCGCCACGCGGACTTCCCGGACGAGACCCGGGCGTTCTTCGATCCGGACGCGACCGTCGCGGCCGCGTCGCTCGGAGAAGAGACGGCGTCGGGAGCGGCGGAGCTGTCGGCCGTCGTCGAGCGCGTCGAGGCGGTCGACCTCGACCCGTACGTCGCGCGAGTCACGACGCGCGACCTCGCCGCGCTCGGATTCGAGGCGGTCCGCGTGCTCGTCCCCGGGGCACAGCCGCTCTTTACGGGAGAGCCGTTCTTCGGCGACCGCGCCAGCGACGTCCCGCGGTCGATGGGGTTCGAGCCGGATCTCGACAACGAGTACCATCCGTTTCCGTGAGGCGGGCGGCGATCGGCGGGCGGCGTTCCTCGTCCCCACAGCTTGCCCCATCCCCCCGGTTTAAGCCGCTCGCGGTCGCCCGGCAACTATGGACGTCATACCAGACGAGGACGTCGAGGCGACCGAGGCCGTGGAGGGTGTCTTCCTCACGCAGGGTGCCGTCGGCGAGGAGACGAGTATCCAGCGGTTCGTGATCGAGCCGGACGAGAAAGTTCCCGAACACGACCACCACCACGAGCAGATCGGCGTGATCGTCGAGGGGACGGCGACGTTCGTGGTCGACGGGGAGGACCTCGTCGTCGAGCCCGGCGACACGTACGTCATCCCGGGCGGCGAGCCCCACGCCGCGCTCAACCGCGGCGACGAGACCGTCGTCGGCTACGACATCTTCGCGCCGCCGCGGGCGAACGCCGACTGGCAGAAGTGAGGTGTGAACCGGTCGCGACCCGGCACCGGGACTCGTCGCGACCCGCGTCGGCGACCGCCTGCTCGTCTCCCACTACGACGACGACCTGATTTCGCTCGTCGACGTCGAGACGAGTCCCGTCTGGACCGCCGAATCGTCGGCGCACCCGTTCGGCTCGGTCGTGATCTAACGCCTTAAGAGCAAACCGGACAGCGCCGCCCAGAGATCGTCACAGACGCCGGGGAACGCTGCCGGTGTCCGGAGACCGAACACCGCGCTCGGCGTGAGTCGGCTATGAAGGTGGCGCACGCCTTCGCGATGACGGACAGACCGTCGACTACGTGCTCGGGGACATGATCCTGCCGTAACTGGAGACGGGCGCTCACGGTGTCGACGTCGTCGGGATGTTCTTTTTTCGACCACACGGACGAACACGGGCGCGACCACTACGAGCCGACGAACACGGCGGAGGATGCGACGGTCGGCTGCTTCCCGGACCCGTACGCGGCCCTTGGAACGGTCGGAGTCGATCAGGTCCGCACGCTGTGAGGGTGGCGACCGTCGGACCGGCCTGCGGCGTCGACCTCAGATCTCGAAGTCGGGCGTGTCGAACGCCCCTTCGTCCGTCTCGATGTCGTACCCGTCGATCGCGGCGAGCGCGATGTCGAGCGTCGTTTCGGCGTCCCACCGGCCCGTGTTGATCGCGAGGTCGTAGATGGACCGGTCCGACAGATCGATCCCGTAATACGACTTGTACCGCGTCTCCTCTATCACCTCGCGGACCTGCATCTCGGAGGTCATCTCCTCCCGGCTCGTGGTTCGATCGGCCCGCACCTCGTCGGGGGCGTCGAGCCAGATCCGAACGTCGGCGCGGTTGCCGGCAATCCAGCCGGCGAGTCGCGATTCGAGCACGAACGGCTTGTTCGAGGCACCCCACTTCTCGGCTATCGTCCGGAGCCGCCGGTCGAGCGCCCGGTCGATGTCCTCGGACTCGCCGGTCTTCGCGATCAGCTGTGAGAGGCTCATATCCCGTTCGGCCGCGATCTCGCGGAACAGTTCGCCGCCGGAGACGTACCCGCAGTCGAGCGCCGCCGCGAGCCCCTCGACGAGGGTCGTCGCCCCACATCCCGGCGGCCCCGAGACGGTGACGAACAGGTTTCCATCGATCTCGCGGTCCACTTCCGGGGTTCCACTCATACACGCGCCGTGACGACGGGTGGGCGGATAAACCGGGCGGTTCACGCAGCCGGACGTGCCGAGAGCTACCATCCCGCAAATGGTGGGCGGGCGATGCCGTGGGCGCACCGCGTCACGTACCGGTCAGCGGGCCACCCACCGCGGTCTGTGTCGTCAGTCGTCGCCCGTCTTTGCGGGTTCGGGCCGCGAGAGCGGTTCGCCGTCGACCGGCTCTTCGGGGTTCGCGTCGATGGCCGCGGGAGAGAGCCCGAGTTGGGCGTCGACGTCGACGTCTTCGCGGACGTGGACCGTTCCGCGGTGGATCGCGATTGCGTCGGCGAGGTGGAGCCGGACGGCGTCGAGAAGCACGTCGGCTTCGAGCGGCTGCCCGCGACGCTTGATATCCTCGACGCTCGCGCCGGCGGGGACGTCGAAGACGCGCTGTGCGATGACCGGCCCCTGATCGAGATCGGTCGTCACGTAGTGCGCGGTGACGCCCGCGATCCGGACACCCGCGTCCTTCGCCTGTCGGTACGCCTCCGCGCCGGGAAACGCCGGCAACAGCGAGGGGTGGACATTGATGATCCGGCCCTCATACCGGAAGACGACCTCGGGCGATAAGATGCGCATGTACCGAGCCAGCGCGATGAGGTCGACGTCGTACTCGGCCAACAGATCGAGCAGGCGCTCCTCGTCGGTGTTGCCGTTGCCGTCGCCGACGTCGTAGAAGGGCTTGTCGTACCGCTCCGCGAGCGTCCGGAGGTCCCCGCGGTTGCCGATGACGACCGGGATCTCAGCCTCGCCATCGTCGGCCAGTTCGCCGTTGGCCTCGGCCTCCAAGAGGGCCTCTGGCGCGTGCGTCTCCTTGGTGACCAAAAGCGCGATCCGGCGAGCGTCGCGGTCGCTCGGGAACCGCACCTGGATGTCGACATCGAGTTCGCGGCCGAGTTCGGCGAGCGCGCGGCGGAGTTCGCCGCGCGACGTCTCCAGCTCCGAGGCGTCGACGCGGGTCGTCATCCGGAAGACCCCCTCCCGGACCGCCTGGTCTAAGTCCTCGATGTTGATTCCCCGCTCGAACAGCAGGGAGGTGACCCGCGCGATGAGTCCGGTCTTGTCTCCTCCGACGACCGTGATTTCGGTCAGTTCGCGGGTCATGCGACGATCACCTCCGCGGGTTCGAACGGCTGCATACACCCGCACCAGCGGCCGGAGAGGGTTGTCCCTTTCGCTCCGAAGCCGCCGTCGACGCTCACGATCATCTTAAACAGATCCACGAACATGGATATACAGGGTGTTCCAAAACGGTTTTTACACACGACTCCGCACTATCGATAATGACGGCATACACCGCGACGGTGACGGTGCGGCTGAAGCGGGGCGTCCTCGACCCGGAGGCGGAGACGACCCAAAAGGCCCTCGAACGCCTCGGTTTCGAGCTGTCGGACCTCCGGTCGGCCGACCGCTTCGAGGTCGATTTAGACGCCGCCGACGCCGACGAGGCGGCCGAGCGCGCCGGCGAGATGGCCGAGCGGCTGCTCGCGAACCCGACGATCCACGACTACGACGTCGCGGTCGCGGAGCGATGACGGTCGTCGTCAGCGAGACGACGCCGCTCGTCACCGACGCGGACGCGGTCGCGGCCGCCCACCCGAGGTGGTCGGCGTGACGGTCGCCGTCGTCCAGTTCGGCGGCTCGAACTGCGACCGCGACGCGGTCCGCGCGCTCGCGCATCTTGGGATCGACGCCGAGCGCGTCTGGCACGCGGACGGTCTGCCCGCGGACACGGACGGAATCGTCCTCCCGGGCGGGTTCTCCTACGGCGACTATCTCCGCGCCGGTGCGATGGCCGCCCGCGACCCGATCATGGAGGCTGTCCGCGAGGCCGCCGCCGACGGCGTCCCCGTGATCGGGATCTGCAACGGCGCGCAGATCGGCTCGGAGTCCGGACTCACGCCCGGCGCATTCACCACGAACGCCTCCGCGCGCTTCCAGTGTGAGCCCGTGTACCTCAGAGTCGAGCGCGCCGACACGCCGTGGACCGCCGCCTACGACGAGGGGGACGTGATCGAGGTGCCCATCGCGCACGGCGAGGGTCGCTTCGAAATAGGCGAGGCCGCCCACGACGACCTCGTCGCCGACGACCGCGTCCTCTTCCGCTACTGCGACGCCGACGGCGAGACAACGGACGCCGCCAACCCCAACGGGTCGACGGACAACATCGCCGGCGTCCTCGGGGACAGAGAGCACGTCGCGGTCCTCATGCCGCACCCCGAACGCGCCACGCTCCCCGACCTCGGCCGGAGCACGGACGGTGCGGGAATTCTGAAAGCGTTCGCCTGAGTCGTCTGATCTACGTTCTCCCGTGTCGATCAGCGATCCGCGCGCTGCTCCGACCGCGCGGGTATCGTCTCGCCGCCGTCTCCGATGTCGATATCGCTGCCGCCGGCACTGCTCGTCGTCGTCTCGCCGTCCAGTTCCCGATCCAGCGCGCGCTCGAACTCCGCCTCGGAGAGTTCTCCCTCGGCGTACCGCCGCTTGAGGCGCTCGATCGGGTCCTCCTTCGGTGTCGCCGTCGCACCCTCTCCGTCGTCGCCGGCCGAAAGTCGTCGAACGGCGACGTACGCGATCACGAGGAGCGCCGCGACCGTCAGCAACACCACCGGGAGCGTCGTCAACCACATTCCCCCCATTCCACCCATAGCGCCCGTTCCACCCATAGCGCCCGTTCCACCCATAGCGCCCATACCGCTCATTCCGGCGAGGCCGGCCGTCGCGCCGAGTCCCGCTGTGTTGGTGGGCTGTTCTTCAGTGCGTTCGACGTCATCGACAGTCCCACCAGTCATACGCGAGGGTTCGTTCCCCACGTTCAAATACGCGCCGCGGGTTCTCAGGTGATCGAACTCCGCCCTGGACCCTCGGGAGGTCATTCGGAGCGGTGTGTCTCACAGGTACACGGGGCAAGCCCACGGCCTCAGGCGCGGATCGCTGACTCGCAACCCAACGACTAAGTCGTCTACTCGCTAACGCGAATCGTATTCGTAAAGTGATATCTGTGCGCGATACTCGACTCCGATGGACGGCGGCGATACTCGTGGGCGTCGCCCTCCTCGGAGGCGTCACGGCCGCGCCGGCCAGCGCCGCGCCCCCGGACGTTACCTTCGTCGAGTCGGCGATCGAAACCGACACGGCCTGGACGCCCGCGGACGGGCCGTACCGGATCGCTCGCTCCGTGGAAATCGAACCGGGCGCGACGCTCACGGTCGAACCGGGGACCGAGGTGCAGTTCGCGGAAGGCGTCACGCTCACCGTCAGCGGGTCGCTGCGGGCCGACGGCACGGCCGCCCGTCCGGTGACCATCGGGCGGACTGCGGGGGCGGCTCCGGACCGCCGGTGGGGCAGCCTCCGCTACAACGGGACGGACGACTCACGGCTCGCACTTCACAACACCACGCTTCGGGGCGGCACCACCGGAATCGCCGCCGCGAGCGACGCGGGCGAGATCCGTCTCGTCGACTCCACGCTTCGGGACTTCACGACGGCGGGCGTCGGCGTCACGGACGCGACGCGTACCGCTCCGCGGATCGCCGTCGTTCGGTCGACGGTCCGCGACGTCGCCGGACACGCGCTCGCCGTGACTCCGTCAGACGGGGCGACGGAGCGCGTCGAACTCACCGCAGCCAACCCGAGACGGGCGGAGACGACGCGGAACACGCTCTCGCTCGATCCGGGTGTCGGAGTCTCGATGGACGCGCTCCGACTGCGGTATCCCGCCGACGCCGCAGTGCAGGGTGTCGGTGCCGATACGGTCGGGCGTATCGGTCTCGATACGGACCGCGACGGCGAGATCGACCGGTCGCTCGGCGGGGCGGTCGCGGGCGTTTCGGTCGACGACCGACAGGTTGAGATCGCGCTCTCGCGGACGGTCCGCGTCTCCAGCCGCGACCGGCTCCTCGTCGAGTACGACGGCGTCGTCAACCCGAGCACGCGAGGCGTGTATCCCGTCGACGTGCGTCCGCTCGACGGCGGCGTCCCGCAGCTCTCCGACGGCGCACGGGCGGCGTACGTGGTCGGCGAGGACGTGGAACCCTACGCGTCCGAACCGAGCGCGCAGACGCGCGTCAGTAGTCTCACCGTCGCCGAGTCCGCGCTCCGAGACGTCGAGGGTGCGGGGATCTTCGCCGCCGCCGACACGGTCACGGGAATACGGGTCACCGAGACGCGGATGACCGGCGTCGGCGGCGACGGCGTCGCCGTTCGGGGCGCACAGAGCGAGCTTCGCGTCCGCAACACGGATCTTCGCGTCACCGACGCGGGCGTTCAGGTCGACGCCCGCACGCAGACGTCGGTCCACGCGGTCGGCAACCGGGTGACCCAGTCGACGAGCGGGATTCGGATACGACAGTCCGAGCGCCGCGAGCGCGTGTCGACGCAGGTGACACTCCGGTCGAACGTCCTCTCAGAGAATGCTCGCAGCGGCGTCGACATACGTTCGACGACGAGTCAGGGCGACCTCCACGTCGTGAACAACACCGCCCGCGGGAACGGACGCGACGGGCTCCACATCGGCACGTGGGCCGTCCGTACGGGCGAGATCGCGGGCAACGACGTGCGGGGCAACGGCGACGACGGGATCGCGGTCGAGAGCAGCGTCGTGACCGACCTCGCGGTGTCGGACAACGACGTCGTCGGGAGCGACGGAGCGGGCATCGCCGTCCGGACGCGCGGCGGGGCACACGACCTCACCATCACCGACAACACCGTCGCCGACGGCGGGGGCCACGGCGTCGCCGTGACGACCGATCTGCTGATCGACGCGGTCGACGTGGCGGGCAACCGCCTCGCGAACAACGCCGGTGCCGGCCTCTTCGTGTCGAGTCCGATCACCCACAACGGGACGCTCGACGTGACCGAGAACGTCGTCGCCGCGAACGCCTACGGGGTCGCGACACGCGGCGTGGTCGACGCCACGATCGCTCGCAACGACATCGTGTTCAACACCAACGCTCACGCCGAGCCGGTCGCGATCGACGGCGCGGACCCCGGCACGGGCGTCTACGTGGCCGAGGGCGACCGTGGCGCGATCCTCGACACCAACGGATTTGCGGGAGAATTCGAAGACCGCGTCGCAAACCAGCGAGTCCGTCGCCAGATCACGTTCGTGCGGTTCTGGAGCGAGGACACCGTCGTCGTGCTCCGGACCGACGGTGTCAGTCACACTCGCGCCGCAGAGACGGGTGCGCTCGACGTCCGGCGCGTCATCGACGCGCTTCCGACCGCTATCGGGCTCACCGACGGCGCGTCCGCGAGCGCGGGTGTCGCGGTCGTCGACAACGACATCTACGGCCAGCGGCGCGGTCTGACGGTCGACGTCGAGCCGCTCATCGCGGCGAACGCCACCGCTCGGTTCGTCACCGACGCGGTCCGCACCGTCGACGCGGAGTCGAACTACTGGGGCGACAACACCGGCCCCTACCACGCCTCGATCCTCCCGGAGGGAGACGGCGACACGGTCGTGACCGCGGCGGGCTGGGTCGACGTCGTCCCGTTCAGCGAGACGCCGAGCGGTCGGCGCTACGTCCGCCCGACGCCGCGGCTCGACGCGCCCGAGCGCGCGGCTCCCTCGACGCGTTTCGAGGTGTCGGGCGCGGGTTCGACGATCGGTACGGGGCGCATCGGCCGGTACCACTTCTTCACCGACGGGACGGCCACGGATCCCCAGACTGCGCCGACGCGCCGCCTCGTGATGCCCGACGACCGGCTCACGGTGGGTCTCGGGGTCGAGAGCGAACTGGGCATCGACAGCGCGTCGACGGCGACGGCCGAGGTCGCGGTGGCGACGACCGGGACGGCTCCCCCCGACGAGTCCTCGACGTCGTCGCCCGAGTCGCTCCTCTCGGCGCTCGGGTCGCCGCTGGGAGTGCTCGGTGCCATCACCTACGTCCTGGCGCTGTTGTTCGGCGGGCACGGACTGGTGCGTACGTTCGAGAGACGGCGGCCCCTGCTCGACGGCAGGACGGTTCAAGCGCTCGCGCTCGCCGGAGTGGTGGTCTGGCTCGTCGCCGGCGTGTTGGGCTCGCCGCCGCTCGTGACGCTCGGCGTCGTGGCGGCGGTGCTCTGGGCTGGGCTCACGGGCGTCTCGTTCCTCGTGGTGCGCCAGTTCTTCGCACAGTAGCACGCCGTCTTCGGTGGTGACCGACGCCGGCGTCGATCCGGAGCAACTTGTTCCGGTGCGTCAGTTTAAGACCCCCGAGCGATAGGGGCGAGTATGAGCGAGCAGCAATCCCGATCCGACGAGGACGCGGCCTCGCGGGGACGCGGCGACGCGGACCGATTCGCGGGCAAGAAAGACGACGACCTCCGGAGCAAAGACGTCACCGAGGGCGCGGAGCGAGCCCCGCACCGCTCGATGTTCCGGGCGATGGGGTTCGACGACGAGGACCTCTCTTCGCCCATCGTCGGCGTCCCGAACCCCGCGGCCGACATCACGCCGTGTAACGTCCACCTCGACGATGTCGCGGAGTCGGCGCTCGACGGTATCGACGCCGCCGGCGGTATGCCGATCGAGTTCGGCACGATCACCATCTCCGACGCCATCTCGATGGGGACGGAGGGGATGAAGGCCTCGCTCATCTCGCGGGAAGTGATAGCCGACAGCGTCGAACTCGTCTCCTTCGGCGAGCGCATGGACGCGTTAGTGACGGTGGCGGGCTGTGACAAGAACCTCCCCGGAATGCTGATGGCGTCGATCCGCACCGACCTTCCCTCCGTGTTCCTCTACGGCGGCTCTATCATGCCCGGTCAGCACGACGGCCGCGACGTGACGATCGTGCAGGTGTTCGAGGGCGTCGGCGCGTACGCCGAAGGCGACATGAGCGGCGAGGAACTCGACGAACTCGAACGCCACGCGTGTCCCGGCGCGGGCTCCTGTGGCGGGATGTTCACGGCGAACACGATGGCGTCCATCTCCGAGGCGCTCGGGATGGCCCCGCTCGGCTCCGCCTCCGCGCCCGCCGAAGATCAGGAACGCTACGAAGTGGCCGAGCGCGCGGGCGAGCTCGTCGTCGAATGCATCGAAGAGGACCGCCGCCCCTCCGACATCCTCTCGCGGAAGTCCTTCGAGAACGCGATCGCCTTACAGACCGCGATCGGCGGCTCGACGAACGGCGTCCTCCACCTGCTCGCGCTCGCGGGCGAGGCCGACGTGGACCTCTCGATCGAGGACTTCGACGAGATCTCGCGGCGCACGCCGAAGATCGCCGACCTCCAGCCCGGCGGCAACAGCGTGATGAACGACCTCCACGAGGTCGGCGGCGTCCCCGTGGTGCTCCGTCGCCTGCTCGAGGCGGACCTGCTCCACGGCGACGCGAAGACCGTCACGGGCCGGACGCTCGCCGAGGAAATCGCGGTGCTCGAAGCGCGCGGTGACCTCCCGGACGACGACGAAATCGACGCGGACTTCCTCTACACGGTCGACGAGCCGAAGGAGGCGGAGGGCGCGATCAAGATCCTCACGGGCAACCTCGCGCCCGAGGGGTCGGTGCTCAAGGTGACCGGCGACGACGCGTTCCACCACGAGGGACCGGCGCGCGTGTTCACGAACGAGGAGGACGCGATGGAATACGTCCAGTCCGGCGAGATCGAGTCCGGCGACGTGATCGTGATCCACAACGAGGGTCCGACCGGCGGCCCCGGGATGCGCGAGATGCTCGGCGTCACCGCCGCCGTCGTCGGCGCGGGCCACGAGGACGACGTGGCCCTGCTGACCGACGGGCGGTTCTCCGGCGCGACCCGCGGCCCGATGATCGGACACGTGGCTCCCGAGGCCGCCGTTGGGGGCCCGATCGGTCTCATCGAGGACGGCGACGTGATCACCGTCGACATCCCGGATCGAGACCTCTCTGTCGACCTCTCAGAGGAGGAGCTGGCCGAGCGCCGCGAGGCGTTCGAGGCCCCCGAGCCGCAGTACGAGGGCGGGATCCTCGCGAAGTACGGTCGCGACTTCGCCTCCGCGTCCGAGGGCGCGGTGACGAACCCGCGGCTCACGCGGGACCTGTAGCGCCGATACACGCATCCACCGAAGCGGTTCGTCGCTAACGCGGCGCGGCGCGTCGCTCGCGCTCGCTCTCACTCCGCGATGCCGCCGTCGGTCTGTGCGGTCCGGACCGACTCGGCGCGCCAGACGTTGCTCCGACGGCCGGCGCGCGACAGTTCCATCTTCACCACCGAGCCGACCGGCAGGTCCGCGACGCGCTCGCGGGCGTCCTCGTCGGCGTAGTCGACGATGTGGTACGTCTCGTTGCGTGGATGTGCACGGACGGTGGTGCATTCGTGATCGTTCTGTTCGGAAATAACGGTGTACGAGTTTGAACTCGACATCATATTCCGGAATAATTGGATATACTATTTCAAAACTTCGTATATTCACTACGTGTATCGATCAGGACATAATACCGATATAAGGTCGGTATTTCCGATGCGGCGTGGAGTTCCGATGAGGAGTTCGGCGGCGGCCGACGAACGGCCGGTTCCCCGCCTCCGCGCGCGCCGGGCACATCATCACGCATATCTCTGCGGGTCTCGAAGCCCGGTCATGGAGCAAGGCGGCGAGACGGACGCGGACGCCGGCGGCGTGGCGCTGTTCGTCGACGGACCGAACGTACTGCGCGAGGAGTTCGACGTGGACTTAGACGACGTGCGCCGCGCGGCGGAAGCCGAGGGGCCGCTCGTCGTGACCCGGTTGTACCTCGACGAGCACGCGACGCCGGGACTGATTCAGGCCGCGGAGGCGCGCGGCTTCGAGGTCGTGGTCACGAGCGGGGACGTGGACGTGAAGCTCGCGGTCGACGCGGCCCGGTTCGCCGCCGAGGGTCGGATGACGACGCTCGCTATCGCCTCGCGCGACACGGACTTCAAACCGGTCGTCGAGACGGCGAACGGGTACGGCATCCGAACGCTCGCGATCGCGCCCGGGAAGTTCGGCCGGTCGGACGCCCTCCGCAACGCCGCGAACGGGTCCGTGACGCTCGACGGGGACGTGAACGGCGGCGTCGGTGGGGACGCGGAGCGCGACGGTGAGGGTGAGTCGGACGCGACCGAGGAACGCGGTATCGACGAGAGCACCGGCGCGACCGAGGAGCGCGACGGCGACGGGAATAACGCGTCCGAGAGGCCGGGCGTGGAGGGAACGATCCATGAGGACCGAACCCGGTAGCGGCGCGGTCAGGATCGGCGGCTCGCGCTGATCCGGCCGAGCAGCACCGCGCCGATCCCTCCGGTGGCGGCGGCGATACCCCCGAATCCGACTGCGGTCGGAACGAGGCCGACGCGAGCGATGGCGGCGTCGACGGCGAGGCGGACCCACCCGAGTTCGGGCACGGCGATCACCGCCTTGGCGCGTATCCACTCCTCGCGGACGACCGGCGCTATCCCCGCGCTCTGGTCGTACTCGCCGTTGGCGTCGCCGTAGGTGATGTAGCCGTCGTGCGGGGCGGGACAGGCGTCGAGGTCGGCGCAGTCGCCCTCCAGGAGCGCCGGATCGGCGCGGTCCGTCCAGTCGTCGCCGGCCGAAACCGGGAACGCGACGCGGTGGAGGATCGGCCCGAGGCCGTCGCCGGGCGGGTCGAAGGCGACCACGTCGCCCGTGCCGCCGAGCCGCGTCGGCGCGTCGGGAGCGGCGTGTCCCGTGACGCCGTCCCACGGGAAGCGGTCGGTCGCCGTGACCACGACGAGGTCACCGCGCTCGACTTGTGGGGCCATGCTGCCGCTCTCGACGGCGACGAGCGGGGGCCACGCGCCGACGACCGCGGCCGCGACGAGCGCGACGACGAGGACCGCGACGGCGGGACCGAACGGTCCCGATCGCTCTCCGTTCACGTCGATACCGGAGGGACCGGTCAGCTTTGAGACTGTCGGCGGTGCGCGGCGGACGCGTCACCGCCACGGGGTCCTATCTGCGGTATCGCGCCTGCTCACGACTCGCGGGCGCGTCCCGGTTCGATGCCACTGGGTTAAAGAGACGTGCCGGCGAGTGTGTTCGCATGACGGACCGACAGCCGCCCCTCCACGAGACGCACGACGCGCGCGGCGCGAAGTTCACTGATTTCGGCGGGTGGGAGATGCCCGTCGAGTTCGACTCGATCCGCGAGGAACACGCCGCGGTGCGGGAGTCGGTCGGCGTCTTCGATGTCTCGCACATGGGCGAGATCGAGGTGTCGGGACCGGACGCGGCCGCCCTGCTCGACCGCCTGACGACGAACGACGTGACCGCGCTCGACCCCGGCGACTCGCAGTACGCCGCGATCACGAACGAAGAGGGAGTCATGCTCGACGACACGGTCGTCTACCGGCTCCCCGACGGTATCGAGGCGGGGACCGCCGCCTCGGCGCTCGTCGACCTCGGTGCGGATCCCGACGCCGACCCCGACGCGGACATCGCCCTCGACGGCACCTCCGGCGATCCCGCGTACCTCTTCGTGCCGAACGCGGGCCACGACGACCGGATGTACGACCGCTGGGTCGCCCACCGCGACGAGTGGGGGCTTGACGCGACCGTCGCGAACGCGACCGACGACTGGGCCATGCTCGCGGTGCAGGGGCCGGACGCGGCGGCCGCGCTCGACGACGCGACCGACGGCGGCGCGGCCACGGGCCTCTCGAAGTTCGAGGCGACGGCGGCGGCGGTCGCCGGCGCGCCGAGTTGGGTCGCCCGAACCGGCTACACCGGCGAGGACGGCTTCGAGATAATGTGTCCGGCCGCCGACGCCGCGGCGGTCTGGGAGGCGTTCGTCGGTGAGGACGCCGCCGACGGACCCGCACAGCCGTGCGGGCTCGGCGCGCGCGATACTCTCCGGATGGAGATGGGGTACCTGCTCTCCGGGCAGGACTTCGACCCCGAACGCGAGCCGCGGACGCCCTACGAGGCCGACATCGGCTTCGTCGTCGACCTCGACACGGAGTTCGTCGGCCGCGACGCGCTCGCGGCACAGCGCGAAGCGGGCGTCGACGAGCGGTTCGTCGGGGTGCGTCTCCTCGACCGCGGCGTTCCGCGCGGCGGCTACGCGGTTACCGACGGCGACCTCACCCGAATCGGACAGCTGACCTCCGGCACGATGAGCCCGACGCTCGACGAGCCGATCGGTCTGGGCTACCTCCACGAGAGCTTCATCGAGGCGGGAGCGGAGGTGAGCGTCGTCGTCCGCGGCGACGAGAAGCGCGCCGAGATAGTCGTCCCGCCCTTCCTCGACCGGTAGTCGGGGTCGCCGGGGGTGAGCGTCGTCCCGTTCGCGTCCCGCCCGCCGAGGGTAACAGTGAATAGCGAACGGCTGATAGGAACACCCGATGGAGGAGTCCGTCGTCGCCGACTTCGTCGGCCGCGTGCACGCCACCGACTTCGGGAGCGGCGATCCGGTGAGCGGCCGCGTCCTGCTGAGCCAGCGCCGACTCGTACTCGCGACGGACGGCGGGAAGGCGACGATCCCGCTGTCGTCCGTGTTCGACATCGTGGTCGGCACGGTGCCGGGCGATCTGCGGTCATTTTTTAAAGACAGCGTCACCGTCGCGTACGAGCAGAACGGCGCTCGAAAAAGCGCCCTCGTCGAGGGGGAACCGGAGGACATGGAGCGGTTCACGCGGCTGCTTTTCACCGCCCTGCTGCGGAACGTGACCGTCACGGTTCGCCACCCGGCGCAGATCGGCGGGCGCGTCACCGACGCCGAAGACCACACGGCGTCCGTGTCGCTGTCGTCGGGCGCGATCGGATTCACGAACTGTCCGGAACCGTTTCAGGTGGACCTCTCGACGGTCATCGACTACGAGCGCACGGACCGGACGCTCGGGGGGACGCGGCGACCGGCGCTCGTGTTCCGACACGTCCCGGACACGCAGACGGTCACGTCGATCGCGACGGTCCCGAACGGGCGGACGCTGAACATCCTGGGCCGGTACATCAAACTGGAGTACGAGGAGGTGAAAGAGGACGTCGAGTCGTTCGATCCGACGGAAGAGCAACTGGAGATACTCGTCTCGATCTACTCGGCCGGCGGCGAAGCGAACGTCGCTGACGTGGTGACTGGCGACGTGGCCCAAACGTCGATGATCTTGGAGACGCTCCGCGAGGAGTCTCTCGTCGTCGACGGAGAGTCCGGCGCCGCGCTCACCCGCAAGGGAAAGATGATCGTCACGTCGTATCTCGAGTCGGTCAACTCCTGATCGACGATCGGACACGAACGCCGCATAGGGATAACGTTCATGCTACTGGGGACGAAGGGGATCCACATGCCAGCCGACCGCCGCAGGCACCGAACGAAACTCGACGCCGCGGCCCGAGACCGGGAGATAGAATTCTCCGGGATCGACGCCCGCGCAGACGCGTCCGGACGATCGCCGGGACCGCGAGTCGCGCGCGTGCCGGAAACGCACGTCCACGACACCTTCTCCGTCGACGGGATCGATACTGACCGGCGAGAGCGGCTCCTCGAAGTCGTCCTCGCGGACCGCGAGCGAGTGAGCGCCGTCTCCGCTACGGCCCGCAACGGTACCGTCGGGATCCATCACGCTCCGTCGCTCTCGCGGGACGATCTCAGAGGGACGCTCGAATCGCTCGGATTCGTCGTCGACGCGGGCGACGCGGCGTTCGAGACGCGCCGGGCCTCGCAGTTCGCGTCCGCCAGAGTCGCGGTCGCAGTGCTTTTCGGACTGATGGTCGCGACGCCGTACATCGCGGTGTTGTACCCGACCCGCGCCGAGTGGCTGTTTTACGACCCGGTGACGGTCCAATACCTGCAGTCGATCCTCGACTCGCAGATGGCGACGCACTTCTTCGTCAACCTCGGCGCACTCTCCGGAATCGCGTTCCTCGTCGCCTGCGGCCCCCGTATCCGCCGAGCGATCGGCGCGGTCGCGGACGGCCGCGTCACGAACGACGCCGCGTTCGTCGCCGGTGTGACCGCGCTGTTCGGCTACAGTACCCTCGCCGCCTTCACCGGTTTCGAGGGAACCGTTCACTACGACCTCGTCGCCTACGCGGTCGTCGCCGTCACCCTCTGGACGCACTTCGGCGTCGACGACCCCGTCACCGCCTCCACGACCGCAGACGAACCGTTTTCCGAGGCCGCGAGCGAGGCCGACGATGAGCCGATCGCCGTGACCGACGGCGGCCGGTAACGCCTCACGCGGCGTCGACGTCCATCACGTCTCCGACCGCTATCGAATCTCCGACAGCGACGGTGTCGCCCCACGACGCCTCGGGGACGACGGTGTTGACCATCAGCCGGAACGCGTGGTCGAACCGATCGCTGTCGAGCCACGCCGGGCGCGTCTCGCGGCGCTTGCGGACGAACCGCTCGCGGAAGCCGTCGATCTCGGCGCCCGTGTCCGGGTCCCGTGACGGCACGACGCAGCGCTGACAGGGGTTGACGCCGAGGAGTTCGGTTTCACCGGCGGTGAACCGGACGCCCTCGCCGCGGTCCGCGAAGAGCCGGTCCTCGAAGAAGGCGGGACAGCCGGAGAGCACCACGTTCGGGCGGAGCCGCCGGCGCATCTCGGTGGCGTCGGCGACCGCGTCGAACCATCCGCCGACCGTCTTCAGGGTCGCTCGCGAGACGACTGTCGGCCCGGGGGCGGCGCGGTCGTCGGGGAAGCCGCCGTCCGGTTCGCGAACGAGGTCGACGGGGTACCCGAGGTATTCGCCGACCCACGCCTCGAGCGCCTCGCGATCGTCGGGTAGGCGGAACCGCCGGTCGTCGGCGTCGACGCCCGTCTCCGGTCGCGCGGGGCGGTCGAGCGTGACCGCCGTCGGCGTCGCGTCCGGGCCGTCGGCCAGCTCGTAGCTCGCCCGGAGCCCGTGAACGGCGGGGTCGCGCTTCCCGTTGACGTAGCCGCCGTCGCCGCCGACCGAAGCCGCGTGGGGGTCGACGCCGGCGCTGACGAGCGCGTACGACCGGTCGCCGCGAAGCGCTCCCTTCGGGCCGAGTTCGGCCCGGTCGATCGAGACGCCGTCTGCGGACTTCAGCGGATACGCGACGAGTTCGCCGATACGCACCATGCGCCGGCTTCACGCCAGCGGCGCAAAAAGGGTCGGTCCGTTCGGGCTCGCCGCCGGTCGGTGATCTTCGGCGGGCTACTCCTCGTCGTCTGCCGCCTCGTCGTCTGCCGCCTCGTCGTCTGCCGCCTCGTCGTCTGCCGCCTCGTCTGCCCCCTCATCGTCGGCCAGCCCGGCGGCCTCGAACGCTTCGGTGACTTCGTCGCCGGGGACGGTCCGGTACCCGTCCGCTACGGTGATCGTCGCGACCGCGAGGTCGGCGGGGTCCAAATCGTCTTCGTGGGCCGCGAGTGCGGCGATCGCGAGTTCGACGCCCGCCTGAAGCGAGAGGTCGTCGCTCCACTCGTCTTCGAGGTGCTCTTGGATCGTCTGGCGGCCGCCGCCGATGACGGTCGCCTTCCACTCGTTCGGCGTCCCGGAGGGGTCGGCCGCGAACAGACGCGGCTCGCCGTTGTCGATTCCGCCGATGAGCAGCGCTGCGCCGTACGGGCGCGTGCCGCCGCGCTGGGTGTTCTCTTGGATGTGGTCGGTGACGAACTTCGTCAGCGTCTCGACGCCGACGGGCTCGCCGTACCGCAGGCGGTTGCCCTGCGACTGGCGGCGCGCGAGGTCGATCAGCTGGCGGGCGTCGGCGACGTGGCCCGCGCTCGCGGTGCCGAGGTGGTCGTCGAGCTTATGGAGCTTCTCGATGCTCTCCGCCTCCATCAGCGTCGACGACGCCCGCGACATCGCGACGAAGATCACGCCCTCCGTCGTCCGGACGCCGACGCTCGGCGCGCCGCGAGAGACGGCCTCGCGGGCGTACTCGACCTGGTAGATACGGCCATCGGGCGAGAACAGGGACGTGCCGCGGTCGTACGCCTGCTGATCGTTACCACCCATCATCGTCGATCACTCGCTCTCGCGGTGTCACGCTGGCTCATTACCTCCCGTTACGTCGGACGACTGAAAAAGCATCCGTAACCGGTACATGCGACGCGGGGCCGAGCAGGTGCGTCTGACGCGGGGGTGAGCGGGAATGTCCGAGGGGGAAACGAACGACAGCGGCGTCAGCCGGCGCGCGGCGTCCGATACCCGGCTACGACGGATATATCCCGATCGGTCCCCTACCAGGGACGACATTGACTCTCACACGAACGACAGCCGCGCTCGTGGCCCTCCTCGCCGTGGTCGGCGCCGTCGGCGGAGCCGCGGCGGTGCCCGACGCTCGGATCACGATCGACGCGGTCGACGCGAGTTCGAACGAACCCGCGGTCGGCGAGCGGACGACGCTGAACGTGTCGCTTTCGAACTCCGGGGGAAGCCCGGCGGCGGCGGACGTGACGAGCGTTCGGCTCCGCGACGCGGACGGCTCCGCCGGCCTCCGTGACGAAGCGACCGGTGTCGGCGCGCTCTCGGCCGGCGACGCGACGGACGTGGAGCTTCGGACCACGTTCGAGGAGCCCGGCGAACACCGGCTTACGGTCGAGGCCGTCGCCGATCAGGAGGCAGTCGACGGGGCGGAGTCGGCGGGGAGCGTCACCGTCTCCCGCGACGTCGTCGTCGACGTACAGCCGGCCGCGGTCGACCTCGGCGTTCGCGCTCGCGCGCTCGATCCCGACGACCTCCGGTCCGACGAGAGCGATCAGGCCGGGAGCGGCGGCGTGAGCGTCGGCGGCATCGAGGGCGTCTTCGGCGGCGATGGCGGCCTCGACGCGGGCGGAAGCGAGGAGTCGGAGCGGCTCGCGTCGGCCGAGTCGCCGATCGAGGTCACGGTCGTCAACACCGGGACGTCGACCGCCGACCGCGTGAGCCTGACGGCGGTCGGCACGGCGGTGGACGCGTCCGGGGGCGATGAGGACGCGTCGAACGACGCCGCAGACACCACCGTGGAAGCCGGACCGTACGCGGTCGAGGCCGTCGCGCCCGGCGAAGAACGCCGCGTCGTCGTCGATCTCGGGCCGCTCGATCGGCGGTCCGACGTGACGGTCACGGCCGCGTTCCGGTCGGGGACCGACGCGCGCGAGGGCGTCGGCGCGGAGCGGACCGCCGAGTCGACGGTCCGCTATCCGACCCGGGACGGAAGTCCGACGGTGACCGACGCGACCGTCCAGGCGGCCCCAGACGGAACCGTCGCCGTCGACGCCAACCTCGCGAACGCCGGGACAGAAGAGATCGAAGGCGTCGTCGTCTCGATCGCCGGTGCAGACGGCGTTTCGCCGACGCCCGCAGGCGAGTCGTACTTCGTGGGAACGGTCGGTGCGAGCGACTTCGTCGCCTTCGATCTGGAGACGACGGCGAACGCGTCGGTCGCCGACGCGATTCCGATCCGGATCGCGTACACGGAGCGCGGCGTGCGCTACACCAAAACCGCGACCGTGGCGCTTCCGGAATCGGCGGGAAGCGGAACCGACAGCGGCGGTGACGGCGGCGCTGTCGGGACGCTCGGGTCGATCGGCGTCGGCGGGATCGGCCCCGGAGACATCGGAATCGGCGCGATAGGCGTCGCCGGGATCGCCGGGCTGGCCGTCGTCGGGGGCGTGGCACGCCGGCGCGATGTATAGCCTCGAACTCAGCGACGTGCTCAAGCGATATTCGAGCGGCGGCGAGGCGGTCGTCGCGCTCGATCACGTCGACTTCGCGGTCTCGCCCGGCGAGTTCGTCGCGGTCGTCGGCCCGAGTGGCTCCGGGAAGTCGACGCTTCTCAACGTGCTCGGCTTGCTCGACGACCCCACCGACGGGCGGCGACTGTTGAACGGGACCGACGTGACGGCCCTCTCCGTCGCCGAGCGGACTGCGGCCCGAAAGGAGTCGATCGGCTTTGTCTTCCAGGACTTCCACCTCCTGCCGACGCTCTCTGCGGTCGAGAACGTCGCGTTACCGACCGCGTTCGATCCCGGCGACGCGAGCGGTCGCGCGGCGTCGCTTCTCGACCGGTTCGGCCTCGGCGATCGGCTCGACCACGAGCCGTCCGAACTCTCCGGCGGACAGAAACAGCGCGTCGCGATCGCTCGGTCGCTCATCAACGACCCCGCCGTGCTGCTCGCGGACGAGCCGACCGGGAATCTCGACACCGAGACCGGATCCGCGATCCTCGCCGAGTTCGAGCGCGTGAAGTCGGAGGGTGTCGCGGTCGTGGCGGTCACGCACGACCCGCTCGTAGAGGAGTACGCCGACAGGGTCGTCGAACTCACGGACGGAGTCGTGGTCGACGGCGTCCCCGACGGGACGGACGCCGACATCGGGGTGTCCGTTGACGACGGTATCGACGACGAGAGACGGATCCGCCGTTCGACGACCTCGGGTGACCGATGAGCGACACGGATCGGTCGGGATGGATCCGCGGCTGGCGGCCTGCCGTCTCGATGGCCGCGCGGAACCTCCGTCGAAACCGGATGCGGACCGCCCTCGCCGTGCTCGGAGTGTGCATCGGCGTCCTCGCGGTGGCGGCGCTCGGGATATTCGGCAACGTGCTCGCGCTTGGCGCGGACGACGCGATCGGCGACATCGGCACGCAGGTCGTCGTCTCGCCGAACGCCGACGCGGGCGTCGAATCGCTCTCTGAGGCCGACGTGACCGCGATCCGCCGAGCCGTCGACGACCCGTCCGTCGGCGACCCCGCGGTCGTCCCGCTCTACTCCGACAACGCCGTCGTCGCGGGACAGAGCGAACAGACGTTCGCGACGGTCTACGGCGTCTCCGAGCCTGGGCTCGCGTTCGAGGCCGCCGAGGGAGCGCTGCCGGAGCGCCACAGACAGGGCGCGATAGTCGGCGCGGGCGTCGCCGAGGAGGTATCGGTCGAGCCGGGCGACACCGTCGAGATAGCCGGATCGCAGGTCCGGGTCGTCGCAGTGCTCGCGGAGAGTCAGACGTTCAGTCCGGTCGCGCCCGACGACGCCGTCTTCCTCCCGGAGTCGGCGTTCGCCGCGGACGGGTACGCGCAGGCGCTCGTCGTCTCCGAGTCGGGCGCGACGGCGCAGGCCGCCGCCGACGCGATCCGCGAGGATGTCAACGCCCGCGAGGAGCGCGTCGACCTGTTCGAACTCGCCGCCGTCGTCGACGAGATCAACGGCTTCTTCGATCTGTTGAGCACGTTCCTGCTCGGACTGGGCGGCATCTCGCTCGTCGTCGCCGGCGTCTCGATCCTCAACGTCATGCTGATGAGCACCGTCGAGCGCCGTCAGGAGATCGGCGTGATGCGCGCGGTCGGCGTGACGCGGCGGGACGTGTTGCGCGTGCTGCTCGCGGAGGCCGGACTCATCGGCGCGGCGGGCGCGGCCGCCGGAACGCTGCTCACCGTGGTGCTCGTCGCCGCACTCGTCGTATCGACCCCCGCGGTCGACGCGTCGCTCGTGCTCGATCCGACGAACGGGTACTACCTGCTTCTCGCGCTCGGGTTCGGCGTCGGGGTCGGAGTCGTCAGCGGCGCGTACCCCGCGTGGAAGGCCGCGAACGAGCGCCCCGTCGAGGCGCTGCGGAGCTGAGCTGCTCCGACTCGCCGAATGCTCGCCCGCGTCGCGACAGCGCCGCCAACTCGAGTCCCCCGCCCGTCGACCCGATCACCCTGCCCGTCGACCCGATCACCCTGCCCGTCGACCCGATCACCCTGCCCGTCGACCCGATCACCCCGCCCAGCCGCCGCGCATGTCGTCCGTCACGCGGTCGCGCCACGTTTCGAACGCGTCGCGGCAGTCGGGCGCGTCTTCGACGTGACGGACGAACCCCGCGCCGGGAGACGCGAGCTCCGCGCCGCAGAACGGACATCGTCTGGGCTCGATATCGGTCTCTGCCGAAGCCATGATATGTTATATCACACCAAGAAACAAAAGTGTTGTCTCGATCAATATTGATCAGAGATAGCACCGATCTGTTCACCGTCTCGCCGAAAGGACGAGCAAACACGCATCTGTGATCTGAAGACGAGCCGTCTTCAGTCCGCGATCCGCTCGTAGGTGACGAACGCGAGATCGCCGTCGCGATCGGTGTCGTCCGACGGGGCAACCTCTCGCTCGACCGCTACCCACTCGTCCGCGTCCCAGTCCGGGAAGCGCGTGTCGCCCTCTGGGCGCTCCGGGACCTCCGTCAGCACCATCCGATCGGCGCGGTCGAGGAGCTGTTCGTAGACGGTCGCGCCGCCGATCACGTACACCGCGTCGACGCCGCGGTCGGTGGCGTCGGCGGCCGCGCGGGAGACCGCCTCGTCGACGTCGTTCGCGACGACCACGTTTTTCGGGCGGTCGCCGTCGAGGCCGCGTCTCGTCAACACGACGCTGGTGCGGTCGGGGAGCGGCCCGCCGATCCGGTCGACGATGCTCTCGTAGGTCGCGCGGCCGACGATCACGGGGTGGCCCGTCGTCAGTCGCTTGAAGTGGGCGAGGTCTGCGGGGTAGTGCCACGGCATTCCGCCGTCGTCGCCGATGACGCCGTTGTCGGCGACCGCGGCGACGAGGACGATGTCGAGGGCGTCGGCGGCCGCGTCCGCGTCGTCGTCGCCGGTCTCGTCGGTGGCGTCGTCCTCCATCACTCTGCGACCGCGAACGAGATCCCGTCCGCGGAGTCGTAGTCGACGACTCGCACGTCGTCGTGCGTCAGTTCGTCGAGCGGCTTGTCCGCGATCTCGATCCGCGGGCGCGAGCGCGGTTCCCGCGAGAGCTGTTCGAGCAGTCCGGGAACGTGGTCGTACCCCTCCTCGCCGTCGGCCTCGTCGGGAGCCGTCCGCTCGACCCAGCTCTTCACGTCGAGGTAGTCCGCCTTGCTCTCGACGGCCGCGAGGCGGTCTTGAACGTATTTCAGGTTGTTCGCGTACCACGTGCCGCGCTCCCCGCGGCCGCAGTAGACGTGGGCGTCGACAACGGTGTGACCGAACTCGCCGACTTCGAAATCGGTCCGCTGGGCGAGCGCGTTCGCGAGGAGCGCATACGCCGCGATGTTGAACGGCACGCCGAGCGCGATGTCTCCGGAGCGCTGCGTGAGATGGAGGTTGAGCCGGTCGCCTTGGACGTTCACGACGAACGTGTAGTGACACGGCGGCAGCGTCGAGGTCGCGGCGTTGGCCGGGTGCCACGCGTTCACGACCATCCGGCGAGAGCGAGGGTTCTCATCGAGCGTGTCGAGGACGTACTGGATCTGGTCGAACGTCCGGCGCTCGGTCCCGTCCGGAGCCTCCTCGACGGTCACCCACCGATGGGCGTCCTCGGGCCACGTCTCACCGGGTAGTGCCGCGTCGTCGTCCGGAATCGGATACCGACGCCAGAAGCGACCGTACGCGGTATCGAGGCGTCCCTCGTCGTCCGCCCACGCGTTCCATATCTTCGTCTCCTCGCGGAGGTTCCGGACGTGTTCTTCGCCAGAGAGATACCAGAGGACTTCGTGGATGAGCGAGTTCCAGCGATAGCCGTCCATCTTCTTCGTCGTCAAAAGCGGGAAGCCCTCCGCGAGGTCGACGGTGTACTGCCCGCTGAACGAGGCGATGGTGTCGACGCCGGTTCGGTTCGGCTTGTACGTGCCCGTCGAGAGCGTGTCGTCGACGAGGTCGAGATACTGTTGCATGATGTGTCGGGTCGTCTCGATACGGGTACCGCCGCGGTACCCCGAGACGGCTGGCTCTGACGACCGAACGTTCGGTGGTGTACTAATACCTTCGAGACGCCCTCAGTCGTCGTTCGAACCAGCCTCTGAGTCGAGTATTCTGACGCGTCTCTGTCCTCGTTGTATGTCGAATGCGGGAGAAGTGGGCCGGCACGAATATTGAATCACGGTCGCAAATCGAAGATTTGCTCCCTGATTCAAATTCGCGCCTACAGTGTCACGCCCACTACGGACTCCTCGCTAGCGCTCGTCGTTGCGAAGTGGGGTGAAAATGGGCCGGCACGAATTTGAATCGTGGTTACGGCCACCCGAAGGCCGAAGGATACCAAGCTACCCCACCGGCCCGCACTCGTGAGATGGCCGTTGGACGGTTTAATCTTTCCGAAAGTCGGGAACCGCCGGAGGCCGTGCGGGACCGGACCGCTCACGTCTCGTCGCTCAGACCTCGAAGTACCGGTCCACGTGCGCCCGACAGCCGGGGTTGAACGCGACGCCGCAGCACGGGCAGGCGTCGTCCGCGTCGAGGAACACCCGCGCGGGTAGCGTCGCACGACAGCGTCCGCAAAGCGCCGCGGATTCGTCGAACCGGTTGCGCGGCCACGGCTCGGCCTCGTGGTTCGTCACCGCGTCGTGGCAGGCGTCACAGGGGTAGTACGCCTCACAACAGCCGAACCGGAGCGCGACGACGTCGACGGGTGAGTCCCAGTGAGCACACCGCGTCTCGGAGTCGACAGCCACGCCCCGGAGCGGGACGACGAACCGCCCGTCTGTGTCAGGGATACGCGTCGTCCGCCGGTCACGGTCACCGGTGTCGTCCGCGGTGATATCTCGGCCGTCGGTCTCAGTACGATTCGTATCCATCGGTATCGAGCCAGTTGTGCGCGACGGCGACCGTGTCGTCTGCGTGGAGCAGTTCCGGGCCGACGCGGACTCGCCGGTCCGCGACGTCCGCGATCAACGCGGCTTCCCGGTCGGTGAAGTCCCGGTGGTCGGAGAGCACGAACACGGGGTCCGCAGGAGGAGCAGCGTCGACGAGCGGATCGCCGTCCTCGTGAAGTTGCACGACCGTCCCGCCGCCCGCCCCGCCGGAGTTCGTCTCGCGGCCGCTCGCGATCCTGTCGAGGGTCGCGTCGAGTCCCATCCGCCGGAGTTCGACGCCCGGTGAGACGTCGGCGGGCATGTGCCCGATCGCGTCCGGTTTGGCGGCGAGTGCGTCCCGAATCCGGGCGGCGACGTTGCGCTCGTCGGGATGGAGGTGCCGGAGGGTGTCGGCGTCGAAGGTGACGGTCAGCTCGTCGGCGACGACGAGGTGGACTCGAACGCTCTCGCGGATCCCGTGCGAGAGGAAGACGCCCGTCGAGACACACCGGCACAGCAGATCGAGTCGGCCCGCTCCGGGGATGTCAGACAGCGAGATCGCGTCCGGATCAGTCGGGACCTCGTGACCGACGACGACGAACTGGCGCATACGCGGGAGTCGTCACCGATATTCATAAGCGGTGCGACCCGACGGCCGCTATGAGCGTCACCGGAGTGTGTCAGATATGCGAGGCCGCGCCCGCGAGACACGGCTGTCCGCGCTGCGGCCGCGCGGTTTGTGATGACCACTGGGTCTCGGACAGTGGGATCTGCACCGCGTGTGCGGCCGGTCGACACCAGTAGCGATCGTCGCCGCGTGTGCGGCACGCAACCGACTCACAGATACCGGTTCAGCCGCTTTTTGAGCCGCTTCGCCGCGTCGCCGGCGGCCCCGACGTATGTCCCCTCGTCGTCCGGGCGGCTCGACTCCTCGCCGGCAAAGATGATCCCGCGCGAGGAGTTCACCAGCCCGACGTCGACGGACGCGTCCGGGCGGGCGGCGAGCCCGTGGTCGACCGCGGCCTCGGCGTCGCCGCCCTGCGCGCCCACGCCGGGAACGAGAAACGGGATGTCGGGGACGATCTCGCGGACCTCGGCCAGCTCTGCGGGCGCGGTCGCGCCGACCACGAGGCCGACGTTGTCGTTGCCGTTCCACACGTCGGCGAGCGCCGCGACGCGCTCGTAGAGGGGTTCTCCGGAGGCGAGTTCGAGGCCTTGGAGGTCTTCGCCGCCGGGATTCGACGTGCGACAGAGAACGAACACGCCCTTGTCGGCGCGGTCGAGGAACGGCTGGAGCGAGTCGCGGCCGAGATAGGGGTTCACGGTGATCGCGTCCGCGTCGTCGAGCGCCGCCGCGTAGCGGCGCGTCGTGTTTCCGATGTCGGCGCGCTTGGCGTCTAAAAGTACGGGAACGCCTTTTCCGTGGGCGTAAGCGATGGTCTCTTCGAGCGCGCGCCACCCGTCGGGGTCCTCGTAGAAGGCCGCGTTCGGCTTGTAACAGGCGGCGTGCTCGTGGGTCGCGTCGATGATCCGGCGGTTGAACGCCCACCGCGGGAGGTCGGCGTCGGCGACGAACTCGGGGAGCCGGTTTGGGTCGGGGTCTAGCCCGACCGAGACGACGCTGTCGACGGCCACGATCCGGTCCGCGAGCGTCTCGAAGAAGCTCATGTGCGGTGGTGCGGGCGGGGAGGCGCTAAGCGTTGTGTTCCGCTCGTCGACGGTGAGGCCTCCTCGCAGACGGGACCCAGAGCCGCAACGTCGATACCGCTGGCCGACCACGACCCGATATGAGCTTCGCCGACTGTTTCGAGCGAGCCGCCGACTACGACGTGGCGGAGGACGCGATACGCGTGGCGGTCGCCGAGCGCCGCGCGACCGCGGACCCGAAGCGCGACGACACCGACGCAGACGGCGATACCACTGCGGTCGACCACGAGCACGTCGATCGCGAGCCCAGCCCCGCCCGCGTGGTCGCCGACGCCGACGTGTTGGCGGCCGACCTCCTCGCCGGCGGCGACTCGCGGGAGTCACTCGATGGGCTGCGGGCGCACTCGTGGACGACGCTCGTCGCGAGCGACCCGCTTCTCGACGACGCGACGGCGGCGATCGGTGATTGTGCGAACGCGGATCTCGCGAGCGACTGGCGGAACGCGATCGAGTCGTGGCGCGAGCCGGTCGCACATCCCGCCGGCGACCACCCGGCGCTGGCGTCGGCCTACCGCGGCGGTGCGATGCACGTCGTGAGCCTCGATCCGTCGCTCACGGGGCCGCGGGCCGCCGCGAGCCTGCGCGACCGGATACCGGTGAGCGTCAGGGAGCCGCGGGCGTTCGCGACCGTCTTCTCGCCCGGTCGGCTCTATCCCGAGGTCGTCGGCGGGGAGTATCCCGGCCCCGACCGCGACCCGCGATCGCTCGAACCGGTAGGGTGAAACGACTCCCCGCCCGAGCGTGGCCATGAGCGATACGGACGCCCCCTCGTCGGCGACGGACGGGTCCTCGTCGCCGCTCCGCGAGGGCGACGCTCCCCGCCTGCCCGCAGACCTCGACGCGGTCCGCGAGACCCTCGTGGAGTGGTACCGGACGGACCACCGCGCCTTTCCGTGGCGGCGCACCGAGGACCCGTACGCGATCCTCGTCAGCGAGGTGATGAGCCAGCAGACGCAACTCGATCGCGTCGTCCCGGCGTGGGAGGACTTTCTCGACCGGTGGCCGACCACGGCCGCCCTCGCCGACGCCGACCGCGCCGACGTGGTCGCATTCTGGTCGTCTCACTCGCTCGGCTACAACAACCGCGCGACGTACCTCCACGAGGCTGCCGGACAGATCGAAGCCGAGTACGACGGCTCGTTCCCCGAGACACCGGGTGAGCTACAGGAGCTGATGGGGGTCGGCCCGTACACCGCCAACGCGGTCGCCTCGTTCGCGTTCAACAACGGCGACGCGGTCGTCGACACCAACGTGAAGCGGGTGCTTCACCGCGCCTTCGACGTTCCGGACGACGATTCGGCGTTCGAACGGGTCGCCTCGCACGCGATGCCGACAGACGAGTCCCGCGTGTGGAACAACGCGATCATGGAACTCGGCGGCGTCGCCTGCGGGAAGCGTCCACGATGTGACGAGGCTGGCTGCCCATGGCGCGAGTGGTGTCACGCCTACCAGACGGGCGATTTCACCGCGCCGGACGTTCCCACCCAACCGAGCTTCGACGGGAGCCGTCGGCAGTTCCGCGGGCGGATCGTCAGGCTGCTCGGCGAGCACGACGAGATGAAACTGGACGCGCTCGGCCACCGCATCCGCGTGGACTACGCACCGAACGGCGAACACGGGCGAGAGTGGCTTCGAGGGGTGCTCTCTGATCTGGCCGAAGACGGGCTGCTCGACGTCGAAGAAGCGGGCGAGGAGACGCTTGTCCGCCTTCGCCGGTAGCCGCGAGCCGCTCGGAGGCCGCCGGAGTCGACGGCCCCTGTCCGTGTGCGTGTCCGCTCGACGTGTTTCGGCCGTCCCGACCGTTACAGTGAGATACGATCTCATGCCCGCGTCTCCCGATTTCTCGGTGCTGAGTGGTCCGATCAGCGGCGACGTGTTTTTGTACGTCGGGCGTGCGAACTACGCTAACACGATGCCACGCGAACAGTACCAGACGAAGTTGGAGGAACTCCGCGACGACGTGCTCTACATGAGCGAGGTCGTCGCCGAGCGGCTCCGGATGGGCCTCGACGCGCTCGAACAGCAGGACGCCGAGCTTGGCGAGACGGTCATCACCGGCGACGCCGAGATCAACGACCTCTATCTCGAATTAGAGGGGCAGTGTACGGACCTGATCGCGCTCCAACAGCCGGTGGCGGGCGATCTGCGATTCATCGCGGCCTCGTTCAAGATCATCACCGACCTCGAACGCATCGCCGATCTGGCGACGAACCTCGGTGAGTACGCGAAAGCCGCCGACCGCGAGGTGTTCCCCGACGTCGACGTTCAGCGGATCGGCGACGAGACGCTCGACATGCTCCAGGAGGCGATGGCCGCGTACGCGGAGTCCGACCCCGATCGCTGTTACGCGGTCGCCGAGGCGGACGACGAACTCGACGCCGCCTGCGAAGCCGCGAGCGACTTGGTCGTTCGCGACCTGATCGAGCGCGACGACCTCCGAGCGGCCGGCGAGGGGGACGGTGAGGACGACACCGAAGCCACGATGCAGAACGTCTCTCGGCTCCTGTTGACGATCCGCGACCTCGAACGCGTCGGCGACCACGCGGTCAACATCGCCGCGCGATCGCTGTACATGATCGAGAACGACGACGAACTGCTGTACTGACGATACAGTCGAGCGTCCCGCTCTCCCATCGGCTCGCTTCCCCCGCTACCGCGGCCTCCCAATCTCGACGGCTACATATTCCGCCCCGCGTAGGATCGGGTATGCCCGTTCACTCCACGGAGATCGAGGTTCGGTTCCGCGATATCGACGCGCTCGGCCACGTCAACAACGCCGTGTACGCGACGTACACCGAGCAGGCCCGAACGGCATACTTCCGGGACGTGCTCGACGCAGACCTCTCGCAGGCGTCGACCGTGCTCGCGTCGACGTCGTTCGACTTCCGACGGTCGGTCGAACTCACCGACGAGACGGTGACCGTGCTGACCGATGTCGACGATATCGGGCGATCCAGCGTCTCGATGCGCTACGAGATCCGCGTCGGGGGCGACGACGGCGACCTCGCCGCCGAAGCGGAGGCGACGATCGTCAGCCTCGATCCGGAGACCGGGGAGCCGACGCCAGTTCCCGAGCCGATGCGCTCGAAGCTGCGGTCGTATCACGGGCTCTAACTCGCACACAGCGTGAGCGCGTTTCCGTCGCCAGGTGCCGAACACGTCGAACAGACGGGCGTTCCGCCCGACCCGCGTGTCACCCACCTTCTTGACTCCCGACACCGATCTACTCGTATGTCCATCCGACTGTACGCACTCGACGGGTGTCCGTGGTGTGAGAAGGCGACCGACGCGCTCGACGACGCGGGCGTCGAGTACGAAACTGAGTGGGTCGACGCGCTTCACTCCGACCGGAACGAAGTCAAGCGAGTCAGCGGTCAGCGCGGTGTTCCTGTCCTCGTCGACGAGGAGCGCGGCGTGACCATGTCAGAGAGCGCGAACATCGTCGAGTACGTCGAAACGAGCCTCGCATGACGATCTACACCGGCCGCGGCGACGAGGGCGAAACCGACCTCAGAGACCTGAGCCGCGTCTCGAAGGCGAGCCCACGAATCGAGGCGTACGGGACCGTCGACGAGGCGAACGCGCTGATCGGCACGGTGCGTCCGACCGGCCACGACGACCTCGACGAGCTGTTAGAGACGGTCCAGAACCACCTCCACGTAGTGCAAGCCGACCTCGCGAATCCCGACCCGGACCCCGACGACCCGGAAGTGACGAGTGACATCGTCGAGATACTCGAAGACCGGATCGACGCGCTCGACGAGGAACTGGAGCCGCTGCGGTCGTTCATCCTCCCCGGCGGAGGTGAGGTCGGAGCGCGGCTCCACCACGCGCGAACCGTGACCCGCCGCGCCGAGCGCCGGACGGTCGAACTCGCTCGCTCGGAGCCGATAAACGAGACGGTCGTCACCTACCTCAACCGACTCTCCGACCTCTTGTTCACGCTCGGACGGGTCGCCAACGCGCGCGACGGGGAACCCGAGGAGTCACCTTCGTACTGAGCGACCGCGCCGTCCCCGCCGTCGCCGCAATCGTGATCGCCGTGAGCCGCGGTGCGATCTCCGGAGCCACGCGCCACAAGGGCTTTATTTGTCCTTCGCTAAAGGGCAGATATGAGCAAGCACTTCGAAGACGCGCGATACTACCTCGGCCGCGCTGCCGAGCACGCGAAAGAGGGGGTCAAAGAGGAACTGGAGCCGGTCGAAGCGCGAGTGAAAGAGCTGGTGGGTCGAGAGGAAGACGAGCCGGAGCCCGAGCCGTCGCGACTCGATCGGATACAGGCAGATCTCAAGGAGTTAGAGGAGCGTGCGGAGGGCGAAGCCCGCGACGCGGTCGCGTCGGCGCGCACCCGCGTGAAAGAGTACCGTGGCCACGACGCGGCGACGGACGAGTAAGGCGGCTTTCTGTTTCCCGTCCGCGCGGGCCGCTGGCGGGCCACGTTGTCGGTGTAAAGTAACCCTTAAGTCGCGAGGTCGGATACCTCGACACGAGCGGGTTGGTGGTCTAGCCAGGTTATGACGGCTCCTTCACACGGAGCAGGTCGGCGGTTCGAATCCGCCCCAACCCACTTCTGATTCCTCGCAACCGCGAGCGACAGCGAGCGGTCCGCGTGGACGAACTGGTGTTGCGGGTTCGAAGCAGGGAGCGACGTGAGCGACAGCGAGCGGAGCGACCGAGGTTCGAATCCGCCCCACCCATACGCTCACCGACATCTTCTGAAGCGGACAATCTCTAGGCAGTCATGCGATTTGCGGGGTGAATCTACGTTCACTGACATTCGGTCGGCGCGTTCGGATCCGTCACGTACAGCGATTACGATGCGGTAGACTCGCGGATCGGTGAGTCTGGTGGCGGGATAGTCGGCGCTACCGCAGAACATATCACACTTCCCCCGGACGAAAGTAGTATGCCACTCTCCTTGGACGACCTCGAATCCCATCTCTTCAAATGTGCCGACATTATTCGAGACGCCGTCGACCCCACCGACTACAAGGAGTTCATCCTCCCGCTCGTCTACTACAAGTCGATCTCCGACGAGTTCGAGAAGCAGTACGCCGAGAACCTCGATGAGTACGGCGAGGATTTCGCACGCCGAGAGAAACTGTACAACATTCCTGTCGTCCCTGAAGGCTACCTGTGGGAGGACATTCGCGCAGTCAACGACAACATCGACCAAGCGCTGAACGAGGCATTCGACGCGCTCACCGAAGCGAACCCGGAGCTGACCGGCGTGTTTCGCGCCGACTACATCGACGCCGACGCCTTGGACGACGACCGGCTCGGTCGGCTGGTCGAACACCTCTCGAAGTACGACCTTGACCGGGACAGTATCCCACCGGATATGCTCGGCGAGGCGTACATGGACTTAGTGCGTCACTTCGCGGAGGAGGAGGGCAAGTCCGGTGGACAGTTCTTCACGCCCCCGCACATCGTCAACCTCTGCGTCCGGCTCGTGGACGCGTTCGAGGACGGAATGACGTTCCACGACCCGACGGTCGGATCGGGGGGGATGCTCATCGAGGCGGCTCGGTACTATCGCGAGGAGCAGGGCGGTGACCCGACGAAGCTGACCTTCACCGGACAGGAGGTGAATCCCGATATTGCCGCGATTGCGAAGATGAACCTCTCTATCCACGGCCTCGATGGAGAGATTCAGCGTGAGGACTCGCTCTCAAATCCCGCCTTCATGAACGACGAGGAGAACGAACTCACGCGTTTCGACCGCGTCCTCGCGAACTTCCCGTTCTCGGCAGATTGGGCGAAAGACGACCTCCAAGACGACCCGTATGGGCGCTTCGACTGGCACGAGAAACTCCCGCGTGCCGATCGGGGCGATTACGCGTTCATCATGCACATGGCGAACCAACTCAAGCGTCCCGAGCGCGACGAGGCCGGGGGGAAGGCCGCCATCGTTATTCCGCACGGTGTGCTGTTCCGCAAGCACGAGTCGCGGTATCGGAAGCCGATGCTGGAGAACGATATGGTGGAGGCCATCGTCGGGCTTCCCGGGAATCTGTTCCAGAACAACTCGATTCCCTCCGCGGTTCTGGTGTTGAACACGGACAAGCCCGCCGAGCGCGAGGACGCTGTGCAGTTCATTCACGCCGCAGACGAGGACTTCTACGAGGAGCTATCGAACCAGAACGAACTCACGGAGGACGGCCTCGACCACATCGTTGGGAACTTCCGCGAGTGGACGACCGAGGAGCGCGTGAGCCGCACGGTGTCGCTCGATGAGATTCGAGAGAACGACTACAACCTCAACATCGCGCTGTACGTGGATACGACTGAGCCGGAGGAGGATATTGACGTCGGGGAGGAACTGGCGAAACTGCGCGAATTGCAGGCCGAGCGTGATGAGATCGAGGCGACGATGAGCGATCATATGGAGGCGTTAAACTATGAGTGAGGAGTTGACGCTGGATGAGTTCGCTCAACAAGAGAAGGGTGGTGAACAGGGACAGGATTGGGAGAAAATCCAACTCCACGATGTAGCGTACAAACGGTCAGACAACGTTGACCCACAGAAGATAGCGTTAGAGAAACACGTTGGATTGGAGCATATTGACCCTAACAATCCGGTTCCTGATTGGGAGCCTCTTGACGACCTCTCAAGTACAAAGCGGCGATTTGAGGCAGGGGATATTCTCTTTGCGAAACTTCGTCCAAATCTGGAAAAGTCGGCACAACCCGAGTTTGAGGGAGTAGCCTCAACAGACATTTTTCCGATAGTCGCGGAGTCCGGTGTGAACTCCAAGTGGCTATTGTACCGCCTGAGTTCTAAGCCCGCATACGACTACGCTCGACGTACCTCAGCAGGTACGCGGATGCCACGAACCTCGTGGAACCTGTTCAGTAAGTTCAGTTTTGACCTTCCCCCACTCCCCGAACAGCGCAAAATTGCCACCGTACTCTATACGGTTGACCGGGCGATTGAGAAGACGGAGGAGATAATATTCCAATTGAATCGACTGAAACAGGGACTATATCAAACCCTGTTCTTCGAAGGATACAATCAACACGACCAATTTAAATCGAGTAAATATGGTGAAATACCGGAGAGTTGGGAGGTTTCAAAACTCTCTGAAGTTACATCCCAAATTCAAGCGGGTGGAACCCCAGATACAGATGTTCCGGAGTACTATGGCGGTGATATTCCTTGGGTGAAGACAGGAGAACTGTCTCAGTATCGGGTGACAGAAACAGAACAAACAATCACTGAGAAGGGATTCGAAGAATCGACAGCACGGCTGTTCTCTCCCGGAACTATTCTAATCGCTATGTATGGAGCGACGACGGGAGAAGTGTCCTTGCTCGATATTGAGGCTACCACGAATCAGGCCTGCTGTGGTGTTGTTACCACAGACGAGATTAGGGGTGAGTTCCTTTTCCACCAACTAAACTTCCTCTCAACTCGTCTCGAATCACTAAGTGCCGGTTCGGGTCAGCAGAACATCAGTAAAGGGATAATCGAGAAATTTGATGTGCTCGTTCCGCCAATTGAGGAACAGGTCTCGATCGTTCGTATAATGAATACTGTAGACGAGTCTATTGATGAAAACAAAACTACGAAGAAACAATACCAATCCCTCAAACGCGGTCTAATGCAAGACCTCCTTTCGGGAACAGTCCGCACGACCGACACTACCATAGAGGTGCCAGACGAAATCGCACAACATGGGTAGAATCCCGTCCGAGGGCGGCGTCGAACGCTCGCTCCTCTCGTGGCTCGACGGCGTCGGATGGGAGACGCACGGACAGGACGGCGGGCGAGGTGCGAACGTTCTCGATCAGGCCTACGAGCGAGACAGCCACGAAGTAATCTACTGGAACCTCCTTGCCGAGCAGATCGTCGCGTTGAACGAGAACGTGACCGAGGACAACGTGGATAAGTTCGTTTCCTCGCTTCGTCGCGACCTCGATTCGGAGAACCTCATGGACGGCAATCGCGGGTTCTACCGCCTCCTCGATAAGGGCAAGAGCTTCTCCGTCCAGCGCGACGACGGGACGAGCGAGACGGTCTACGTCGACCTCATCGACCACGAGAATCCCGAGAACAATCGCTTCCACGCGGTGAACCAGTTCTCCGTCTCCCGCGAGACGACCATCCGACCGGACGTGAATCTGTTCGTCAACGGGATTCCGCTCGTGACGATGGAACTCAAGAGCCGCGCACAGGACAACGACTGGCACGACGCCGTCCGCGACCTCAAGAACTACGAGGAGGACGTCCCCCGGCTGTTCGTTCCCGGTCTGTTCAACGTCGCCGCCGACACGATGGAACTGCGCTACGGTTCAGTCGGCGCTCCAAGGGAGTTCTACGAGCCGTGGAACGACGCCCCGGAGGTGTTCGCGGACGACAACGAGATGCGGCAGGCGGTGCGGGCGCTGTGCAACCCGCAGACGATTCTCGACTTGCTGAAACACTTCGTCTTCTACGAGAAGCGAGCCGGCGGCGACGCGAAAATCGTCCCGCGATACATGCAGTACTACGCGGTGAACCGCATCCTCGACCGCGTTCGGGAGGGTGAACACGACCGCGGCCTCATCTGGCACACCCAAGGGTCGGGCAAGTCGTTCACGATGCTGTACGCCGCCGAGAACCTCCTCTCACGGAGCGACGTCGTCCGGAACCCGCAGGTCTTCATCATCGTCGATACGGACAAGCTCAACAGCCAGATGCGCGACCAGCTGGCGAACCTCTCGCTCGAACAGTGGGAAGAAGCCGAGAGCATCGACCACCTGCAACAACTCATCGAGGAGGGGCAGAGCCAGCTGGTTCTCACGACCATCCAGAAGTTCGAGGACGTTGACCCCGACGTACAGGGCAACGACGAAGTCGTGGTCATGTCCGACGAAGCCCACCGCTTCATGGAAGCCGACTTAGGAAGCCGACTCGATGCGGCGGTACCCGACAGTACCCACTTCGGGTTTACCGGCACACCCGTCCGCGAGGGGGAACGCGAGACGGACAAGAACACCTTCCGCGAGTTCTCTCCCGAAGGCGAGGACTACCTCCACCGCTACTCGGTCAAGCAGGGCATCGACGACGGCCTGATTCTCCCCGTCTACTTCACGCTCCGACACGAGATGGAGTGGGATATTGACGAAGCCGGACTCGACGAGGAGTTCGAACACGAGTTCCGCGGGATGACGACCGACGAGAAGCGAGAGTTCATACAGGAAACCGTGACCAGTCGGACTATGGCCGAACTGGAACCGCGGGTAGACCGCGCAGTCGCCGAAATCGACGCCCACTACGACGAACACGTTGCCCCGAACGGCTGGAAGGGGATGGTCGTCACTCCGAGTCGCCGGTCAGCCGCGATGTACGGCGAGCGTCTCGTCGAGCGCCGGAGCGAGGACGAAATCGAGGTTCTCTACACGTCGAACAAGGACGACCCCGACCTCATCAAGCAGTTCCACACGGACTCAGAGGAGCGCGACAGCATCATCTCGGAGTTCAAAGACGAGGAGAACCCGAAACTGCTGGTCGTTCACAATATGCTGTTGACGGGCTTCGACGCTCCGGTTCTGAAGACGATGTACCTCGACCGGAACCTGAAGAACCACAACCTCATGCAGGCAATCGCCCGGACGAACCGTCCCGCGGAGGGGAAAGAAAACGGTGAGATTGTGGACTTCCAGGGCGTGTTCGAGAACATCGACGAGGCGCTCGACTACGACGCCGAGACGAAGGCGTACGCCGCCCGCGACAAAGACGAGCTGTTCGACGACCTCACCGACCAGCTGGAGACCGTCCTGAGTATCTTCGACGGCATCCCGCAGACTGACTCCCAAGAGGCCACCTACGAGGCGGTCGAGCGCGTCTCCACGCATCCCGAACGTCGGCAGTTCAAACAGGGCTTTCGTCGCCTTCAGAACCTCTACGAGGCCGTCGCGCCCGATGGACGGATCGTGAGTGAGGGTATCGAGGACGACTACAAGTGGCTGAGCCGTATCCACGTCGCGTTCAAGCGCACGACGGCGGGTGAGGACGACCCCGAGGAGGATATGCGCGAGAAGACGCGCGACATCATCGGAGACAACGTGGAAATCACGGAGATTAAGCGCGACTTCCCCACGTACACGCTTGGTGAAGAGTACCTCGAAGAAGTGGAGGGACTCGACAACCCCGGCGTGAAAGCGTCACAGATTGCCCACGCGACACGGGAACACCTTCACCCGCGGGAGAACCGGAACCCCCGATACAAACGACTGAGCGAGCGCGTCACGGACATCGTGGAACGCTGGCAGGGAGACAACATCAGCGACCCCGAGGCGGTCGAGGCGCTGAAATCGGTCGAAACGGAGGTGCTTGCGGTCGAGAAAGAGGCCGAAGACGAGGGGATGGACGCCGCCGAGTTCGCGATCTACACCCATCTGACCGAGGAGACGCCAGACGCGATAGCATCCGATGAACAGGCGGAGGAGGTCGCAGCGGAGATAGTCTCACAGTTCCAAGAGCGGGTTGACCGAGGGTACGCGGGCTGGAAAACGAACCAGCAGACTATCTCGGAGATTGAACGAATCCTGCTCGACGTTCTCGTCGTCGAGTACGACCTCGGCCACCTGATTCAGGATGACGACGACTTCGTGGACGCCGTCAGGAACTACCTCATTCAGAACGATGGCTAAGTCCCAATCGTCAGACCGTCGGACAATCGACCTGTTGGGGAACCGCATCGAGTTTGGGGTACGCCAGAGTTCGGACGCGACGAAACCACGCATCGATGTGGATATTCACGGTGTGACTGTCACCGTGCCGGCCTCCGCCGATGTTCGACCGACGGAGGTTCTCCGAGAGAACGCCGCGTGGGTCATCGAGAAACAGCGCGGCTTCGAGAAGTACCGGAAAGAGATTCCCGACCGGACGTTCGAGGCGGGCGAAACCTTCCCACTTCTCGGAACCGACCGGGAGCTGGTCATCGAACCGGCGCGAAGCCACACGATTACCGACGCATCGATTCGTCTCAGAAAGAGTACGGTCGAACAGTCCACGGTCAAGCGGGTACTGGAAAACGTCTACCGACGAGAGGCTCGCGACCACTTCGCTGAACGAGCTGACCACTACGCCGAGCAGATGGGCGTTGCGTACGAGAAGATAGAGATTCGGAACCAACGGACGAAGTGGGGGAGCTGTTCAACGACCGGAACGATTAGTCTCAACTGGCGGTTGATGATGGCTCCACCAGAGGTAGTGGACTACGTCGTCGTTCACGAACTCGCCCACCTCCGAGAAAAGAACCACGACGATGAGTTTTGGTCGCTCGTCGCGGAGTACGACCCTGAGTATGACGCACACGCCGAGTGGCTGAACGAGAACAGCGTGCGGCTGATTTTCACCGAGGACGACCTCTGACTGGAGTCCATCGTACCACTACTTCTTGCTGAGCCGTGAGGAAATTCGATACGAGTTGATCCATCCCGCTCACTGTTGGCAGTAGTACACTGAGCAACCTATTCGAGACGTGAAACGAACTGCTCTCTTTATGTGAAGTTCGGAACTGCCTCGATGAAACGATTCATCGGGCGTTTACGCAGAGCGGTACATCGCTCGGTGACCCACGCCCTGCGATGGAAAGAGCTACCGCGCCGTCGAGTGGACAGCGGAGACAGAGAATCAACCGATTGACATCCCCACAAACCTGTTCGGCCGCGTTGCATAGCTGTGGGAACCTGCGAAACGCGTTCGGGTAGTCGATTATAGGTAGGTGTATGGGAACGCAGACGGACCGGACGCTTGAGGAGGGATCGCGTTCGACGGACGGCCGGCGGTTCGAGGTCTTCGTTCGCGAAGCGGAGGCCGACCCGCTTCGGCACGTCGGCACCGTCGAGGCACCGACGCCGGACGCCGCCCACGAGGAGGCGAGCGCGCTGTTCGCGCGGTCCGCCCGCGACATCTGGGTGTGTCCCGCAGACGAGACGCATCGGTACGTCGCAGAGCCACTCGCCGACGGTCGCGGAGACACCGGCGACGCCACGGCGGCCGCCGGCGCGGAGGGACTGCGATGATCTCCGTCAGTAAACTGCTCTGCGGGCTCGACGCCGAGAGCGACGGGCTACGGTACGACGCCGCCGAAGATTCCTCGAAGCCGCAGATCACGGCGGACAAACAGCGCCGGCCGGTTGTTGTGTGGAACACGACGAAGCGGTGTAACCTCTACTGTGAACACTGTTACGCCGCGGCCGACTGCGAAGGCGCGTCGAACGAACTGTCGACCGCCGAGGGGAAGGCGCTCATCGACGACCTCGCCGAGTTCGGCGCTCCCGTCCTCCTGTTTTCGGGCGGCGAGCCGCTCGTCCGCGAGGACCTCCCGGAACTCGTTGCGTACGCGGCCGACCGCGGCATTCGCCCGGTGCTCTCGACGAACGGGACGCTTCTCACCCGCGAGCGCGCCCGAGAACTCAAGCGGGCGGGACTGCAGTACGCCGGCGTCTCCGTCGACGGACTCCCCGATCGCAACGACCGTATCCGCGGCGAGGACGGCGCGTTCGACGCCGCGGTCCGCGGGATCGAGGCGTGTCTCGACGTGGGTCTGAAGACGGGGCTCCGGTACACGATCACCGAACACAATGTCGCGGATCTGGCCGGCGTGGTCGACCTCCTCGTCGACGTGGGCGTCGACCGGTTCTGTTTCTACCACCTCGATTACGGCGGGCGGGGCGCGGACATCTCCGACGTCGACCTCTCCCCGGAGGCGACCCGCCGGGCGGTCTCCGACCTGTGTGACCTCACGCGCGAGTACCACGACGCGGGCGAGGAGATCGAGACGCTCCTCGTCGGAAACTACGCCGACGCGGGGTATCTCGTCGAGTACGCCGACCGCGAGCTGGGGGCCGACCGCGCTCGCCTGATCTACCGCTACCTCCAACGCAACGGCGGGGACCCGACCGGCGAGCGCGTCGCCGACGTCGACCCCGTCGGCAACGTCCACCTCACGCAGTTCTGGCAGGGCTACTCGCTCGGGAACGTCAGGGACCGCTCGTTCGGCGCGATCTGGTCCGACGAGTCGAACCCGCTTCTCGCGGCGCTCCGCGAGCGCGAGGAACACCTCTCCGGGCGCTGTGCCGACTGCGCGTACCAGTCCATCTGTCGCGGCGGGTCGCGCCTGCGAGCGCTCGCCGCACACGACGACCCGTTCGCGCCGGACCCGAAGTGCTACCTGACGGAACGCGAGCGCGAGGGCGCGGCGGCCGCGAGCAGACTCGGCGGAGGGTCGGCGGCGGACTGAGACACGCGGGCCACGCGGTTTCGAGACGGCCGGATCCCGCGTCGTTTATGTGCCGGCCGGCGGTGGTCGGAGACGACGTGCACGACACAGCGCGCGGGATCGTCGAGCTTGCACGCCCGGGCAACTGCGTCGCGGCCGCGGTTCTCACGGGGACCGGCGCATTCGTCGCCGGGATCGACGCGGCGGCGGGTCTGGCCGCGGTCGCGATGGTCGTCACCGCGGTCGCCGTCGCCGCGGGCAACGCGATAAACGACTACTTCGACCGCGAGATCGACGCGATCAACCGACCCGACCGTCCGATTCCGCGCGGTGCGGTGTCTCCGCGGGGCGCGCTCGGCGTCGCGACGGGGTGGTTCGCGCTCGCCGTCGCGCTCGCGACACTTCTCCCGCCGCTGTCCGTCGCGATCGCCGCCGTCAACCTCGTCGCTCTCGTCACGTACACGACCGTGTTCAAGGGAACGCCGGGGCTCGGAAACGTCTTGGTCTCGTACCTCGTCGGCTCGACGTTCCTGTTCGGCGGCGCGGCGGTCGGCAGGCCGACGTCGGTCGTCGTGCTCGCGCTCTTGGCCGGCCTCTCGACGTTCGCCCGCGAAGTGATAAAAGACGTCGAGGACGTGGCGGGCGACCGCGAAGAGGGGCTCTCGACGCTCCCGATAGCGGTCGGCGAGCGACGAGCCCTGTGGATCGCGACGGGCGCGCTCGTCGTCGCGGTCGCCGTCAGCCCTGTTCCGTACCTCACGGGTACGTTCGGCGGCGTCTACCTCGTCGGCGTCGCCGTCGCGGACGCGGTCATGCTGTTCGCCTGTTACGAGAGCTTCGCCGACCCCGCGGCGGCACAGCGGCGATTCAAGTACGGAACCCTCCTCGCGACCGTCGCGTTCATCGCCGGCCGCGGCGTCGTTCTCGTCTGATCGGGCCGTCGGTCTGCGTTGAGGCGGCTGGCAGCGCCGACGCTGGTAGCGCAGCCGCTCTGTGAAGAGTACGAGAAAACGCTCGACGGCGGACGGTTAGGTGACGGTCACGCGACGTTGAAGCCCTTATCGCGGAGGAAGTCCTCCACGCGACCCGAGTGGTTCCCCTGCAGCTCGATGGCACCGTCCTCGACGGTACCGCCGCAAGCGAACTTCGACTTGAGGTCCGACGAGAGCGAACTCAGGTCGACGTCTTTCGGGTCGAATCCTTCGATGACCGTTACCTCCTTACCGTACCTGCGCTCGTCGATGCGGATGCTGATCTGCTGGGACTCTTTCGCGACGTCCTCGCAGACGCAGAGTTCCTGGGGCAGTCCGCACGTCGAGCAGACTTCCGACATTACGGCCGAAGGTACATGGTGCCCGTATTAAATAGTGTCGGGAGTGCCGGGGGCGGACGGCCCATCGCTGCGAGTCGGAGGCGAGCGCGCCCCCGGCTCGCAGTTCATCTGCCGGACACGTTTCGGACGTTGCGACCGACCGAGTCGCCGAACGACTCCGCGCCGGTGACGGGATCGCGCTCGTAGACGACCGATCCCCGGACGACGGTGAGTTCCGGGAACACGCCACGAAGCCCCTCGAACGGCGTCCAACCGCAGGCGCTGTGGAGCGCGCCGGCCTCGATATCCCGCGGGTCGGTCATGTCGACCAGCACGAGGTCGGCATCGGCCCCCTCGGCGACCCGCCCCTTCGAGGGCAGACCGAATATCGACGCGGGGTTGGCGGCGACGACGTCGCGGACCCGCTCCATCGACAGCTCGCCGTTGCGGACCGATTCGAGGAGCAGCGGGTACAGCGTCTCGACGCCGGGAACGCCGCTCGGCGCGTCCGCGAGCCCCTGCCGTTTCTCCGCGACGGTGTGGGGCGCGTGGTCGGTCGCGACCACGTCCACGTCGCCGTCGCGGAGCCGCTCGAAGGCCGCTGTGCGCCGCCGCTCGGAGCGGAGCGGGGGATTCATCCGCCCGAATGTGCCGAGGCGGCCGGCGTTCTCTCGGGACAAAAAGAGGTGGTGCGGGGTGACCTCACAGGTCGCCGACGCGCCGGACTCGCGGGCGTCTGCGACCGCGTCGATCGCCTCCGGAGTCGACGTGTGCGCGACGTGAATCTGCGAGCCCGTTCCGGCCGCCGCATCGAGCGCGCGCTCGACGGCCGCGACCTCCGCGTCGGCGGTCCGGTAGGCCGACCACGCGTCGACGGTCGCGGCGGTCCCCGCGCCGCCGAGGTCGCCGTCGAGAGCCGCCGCGTCGAACAGCGTCTCGTCTTCGGCGTGGACCGTAACGGGAACGTCGCGGTCGGCGGCCTCCGCGAGCGCGTCCTCGAACAGGTCCGGCGCGATACCCATGTCGCCGGTCGAGTCCGCGAGGAACACCTCGCCGAGTGCGAACAGCGGGCACTGAAAGAGGCTCTCGGGGTCCCAGTCGCCGGTGACGCCGCCGTTGATACCGTAGTCGACGAGCGACGCCGCGGCGAGGTCGGCCTTCTCGTCGAAGGCGTCGCCGTCGACGGTCGGGGGCGAGGTGTTCGGCTGGTCGACGACGCAGGTGACCCCGCCCGCGGCCGCACTCTCCGAGCCCGACCGCCAGGTCTCCTTGTGGCTTCCGCCCGGTTCGCGGAAGTGGACGTGGACGTCGATCGCGCCGGGGAGGAGGTGGCGACCGCGGGCCTCGACGATCCGCTCGCCGGCCGCGGCGTCGAGCCCGGTCGCGACCGACTCGATCGTTCCGTCTCGTATCCGGACGTCTCGCACCCGCCCGTCCGCCAGCTCCGCGCCCGTGATGAGCATGCGTACGCGGTCGCGTCGGGGTACATAAACCGTGGCGGTTCGAAACCGGCCGGGACCGTCGTCGCCGCGAAAGCGCTCAGCACGGTGTTCGTCACCGTCTCGATCATCTCTTGACCCGGTGGGGAAGCGAATCCCGATCTATCCGTTCGCCTTCGCACGACCGCCGGGGTGACCGGTCGACGTGTCACGGCGACTGCTGCCGGCGCTCCGATACGGTTTTGGGGCGGCCGACGGAACTCACGGTAAATGCTGTCTCGACAGTTCGTCCGGGAGAACCCCGAGGTCGTCCGCGAGGCGCTCGACAACAAGGGCGTCGACGTGGAGTTGGACCGAATACTCGACGTCGACGAGGAGTGGCGAGAGCTGAAAGGGCGCGGCGACGACCTGCGCCACGAGCGCAACGAGGTCTCTTCGACGATCGGCGAACTGAAACAGGCCGGCGACGAGGAGGCGGCCCAAGAGGCGATCGAGCGCTCACAGGACCTCAAAGCGGAGCTACAGGCGATAGAAGAGCGCGCCGACGAACTGGAGGACGAACTGGAAGAGGCCCTGCTCGAACTCCCACAGGTTCCACAAGAGGACGTGCCGGTCGGTGCCGACGAGTCCGAGAACGTCGAGGTGCGTCGCGAGGGGTTCGACGATCTGCGGCGCCTCCCGGACGCGGTCGAACCGCACTACGACCTCGGCGAGGAGTTGGAGATCCTCGACTTCGAGCGGGGCGCGAAGGTCGCCGGCGGCGGCTTCTACGTCGCGAAGGGCGACGGTGCGCGCCTCGAACACGCGCTTATCCAGTTCATGCTCGACGTACACCGCGAGCAGGGGTACGAGGACGTGTTCCCCCCGATTCCGGTTAACTCCGCGTCGATGCGGGGCACCGGACAGCTCCCGAAGTTCACCGAGGACGCCTACCGCGTCGAGGGGACGAACGAGGAGGCGTACGACGACGACGACCTCTGGCTGCTCCCGACTGCGGAGGTCCCCGTCACGAACCTCCACCGCGACGAGATCCTGCTCGGCGAGGATCTCCCGCTCAAGTATCAGGCGTACACGCCGAACTTCAGACAGGAGGCCGGCGAACACGGCACGGAGACCCGCGGGATCGTCCGCGTCCACCAGTTCAACAAGGTGGAGATGGTGAACTTCGTCCGCCCCGAGGAGAGCGACGAGCGCTTCCACGGACTCGTCGACGAGGCCGAGGAGGTGCTCCGCCGCTTAGAGCTTCCGTATCGCATCCTGGAGATGTGCACCGGCGATCTGGGGTTCACGCAGGCGAAAAAATACGACATCGAGGTGTGGGCTCCGGCCGACGACATGGACGAGGGACCGGAGGCTGGCGGCCGCTGGCTCGAAGTCTCGTCCGTCTCGAACTTCGAAGACTTCCAGGCGCGCCGCGCGCAGATTCGGTACCGCGAGGAGCACCACGAGTCCGCGGAGTTCCTCCACACGCTCAACGGCTCGGGGCTCGCGGTCCCGCGGATCGTCGTCGCGATCATGGAGTACTATCAGAACGACGACGGGACCGTCACGGTACCCGAAGCGCTGCGGCCGTACATGGGTGGGACAGAACGCATCGAGGGACACGACTCCGTCGGCGAAACGAAACTGGGCGACAGCGCGTAATTCGAACGCGACGACCGCCGACGTCTCGGCCGCGACGGCCGATCAGTCCGCGTCTGCAGGCACGCCGAGTTCTCCTTTCCACGTATAAAAGGCGATCACGACCGACGCCATGACGAAGCCGGTACCGACGCCGAGGAGGATGCTCCCGCCTGTGGCGTACGAGACGGTTGCGAACACCGCACAGAACGCCACGAGGTACACGGCCGACTGGCGGGCCGCCAGCGACCGGTCGAATGTCTCGGGCACCACCATGCGCGAAGCTTGATCCGTCTCTGTATAGCTCTTTCCTCTCCCTGCGGTCGGGCCGCCCGACGTGACTCCACTGTCGACGCAGTCCCGACGTCAACGCAGTCCCGACGTCAACGTAGTCCCGAGGTTGACGCGGCGGGCGATCTACTTGTTCTCGAGGGCGTCGAGGATGCACGCGGCGGCGACGACCGCCTCCTTCGGCACGTCGCTCGCGTCGTCGATGGTGACCGTGTAGGCGTCTCGAAACGAGAACTTCCCCTCGATATCGCCGACGTGCCCGCCGTCAGCGTCGAATATCTCGTACTTGTTCGGGACGAGGTTTGCCAGGCTGACGAGGTGCCGGAGCGCCGAGAGCAGCTTGTTCTTCGATCGGATGGTCGCTAGCGGCGCTCCCGTCTCGGGGTCCCGGATCGTCCAGTTCTCGACGAAAAGCGAGAACTCCTCGTCCAAGACAACGACCTCTTCGCCGGTGCCCGCGTCTCTGATCGCGTAGCTGCCGGCGACGTCCATGATCCCGCCCGCCTTCACGGTAAACGCGTCCGCGCCGTCGCCGGTGACGAACGGGAACTCCTCTTTCAGCTTGAACAGCTTCTGTTTCCCGCGCAAGACGACGTCGCCAGCGCTGTCGCGGACGGCGTACTTGTTTCGGATCACGGACTGTTTTACCTCGTATCGGTCGTCGGTGAGGTCGACCGTCGAGATGGTGTACTCGGTCGGTTCTGCTTCGGACGCGGAGGGCAGTGGCATGGGCGCGACGACGGCGAGCGATTAAAAAAGGCTTCTGCCTATTTCCGCGGCCGACGCCGCGTTCCGGTCCGTGTCGGCCGACTGACGCCGATTCCGGACCGCGTCACGGCGTCAGTCGGCTGATCGAGAGCCACTCCACATCGGCGTCGCTGATCTCGTCGCCTCCGGACTCTCCGCTGCCGATGTCTCCGTTTTCGTCGCCGGCCGCCGCCGTCAGCGCGAACACCATCTCCTTCCGGACGCCGCCCGCGAGCCGCACGTCGAGCGAGAGTTCCCGGGGCGAGAACCGATGATCCGGGTCGACGACGCGCACGAGGTGTTCGGAGTGCGGGAGGTCCTCGACGGTCTCGACGTCGAGGTACGTCCGGAAGTCCGCGCCGAACTTGAAGCCGGTCTTCGGAACCGCGTCGGCCTCGCGCAGCGACCGGTAGGCCGCGAGCCGGCGGTCGAACCGCGCGCCCTCCACGTCGCGGCCGCGCGCGACGATCGCGGCCGCCGGGTCGGCTGGGACCGGTTCGGGCGTGTCGCTGCCGTCGTCGTCGACGGACGCAGACAGCACCAGCCGTCCGTCGCTCGCGAGCGCCGCGGCCTCGACGAGCGACAACTGCAGCGCGTCATCTACCGCGGCCGCGCGGCCCGTGAGCGGCTGGCCGTAGAAGCCGCGCTCGTAGAGGTCCGCGGGCGCGTCCCAGACGACGACGCGGTCGGCGAGGAGCACGCCGGTCACCCGCTCCGGCGGCTCGTACGCCGTCTCGCCCGTGATCGCTCCGTCGTCCGCCGCGAAGTACGTGATGTCCGACTCCTCGTCGACGACGGCGAGGGTGCGTCCCGCGAGCCCCGCCGCCGGGAGCGACTCGCGCTCGCCGACGACTTGGACGGGGTACTTCACGTTCCCGGTGTCCGGCGTCGAGCCGCGCTCGTAGGCGACGAAGTCCACCGCGTCGGCGACGGCGGCGTCTCCGCCGGGCCACGGCTCGCGGGCGGGCGAGAGGTAGAAGCCGCGGTCGCGGAGGTCGGCGTACACGAGGTACCGCACCGCGAACCGGTCCGCGGCGGCCGCGCTTTCGACGAAGAAGCGCTCGAAGCCGACGGAGTCTCCGTCTTCGGTGAGCGAGACTCCGGATAAGTCGCCGCGAAAGAGCAGGTGGGCGGCCTCGACGCGCGAGAGCGCGATCTCGTCGCCCGAGAGCGGGCGGCCGTACCCCCGAGAGTCGTAGAATCGCTGCCGGGCGTCACCCCCGACGCGCACGGAATCGCCGCGGAGATGCCCTGTGGGTTGCATGCTCGACAGCGGGCGCGGCTGAGGGAAGGGGGTTGCGGTCGGCGGTCGGTGGTCGGCGGTCGGTGGTCGGCAGGTTGCGGCCGGCGGCCGGTGGTCGGCAGGTTGCGGCCGGCGGCCGGTGGTCTGTAGCCGGTGGTCTGTGGCCGGCGGTCTCCAGTCGTCGGTCGGCGGTCTGCAATCGGCGGTCTGCAATCGGCGGTCTGCGACCGGCCCCACCGGACAGAGATAAGGGTGCGGCGGCCGCACCGACTGGTATGAACGAGACAGCCGGCCTCCGGCTCACGGTCCGCGCGGCCGAGAAGCGCGACGCGGGCCGGGGGATCGCTCGGCTCCCCGAGTCCGCCCGGCAGCGGCTCGGCCTCCTCAGCGGCGACACCGTCGAGATACGCGGCGACCGCACCGCCGTCGCGAAGGTGTGGCCCGGCGGCCCGGACGCCGCCGACGGCTCCGTCCTCATCGACGCCGACACCCGAGCGAACGCGGGCGTGAAGGTCGGTGACACCGTCACGGTCGGGGCGGTCGACGTCGAGGACGCCCGCCGCGTCGTGCTCGCCGCACCCGCCGAACTCGCCGAGGTCGACGTGCGCCGCGAGGTCGTCGAGCGCGCGCTGGCCCGCGACCTCCGCGACCGACCCGTCACCGAAGGCGAGGCCGTCCACGTCGAGCGGCTCGGCGGGGTACGGTTCGTCGTCGCCGAGACGGAGCCCGCGGGCACGGTTCGCGTCACGGAGCGGACCACCGTGTCGGTGTCGTACGACGAGGGCGGGGACGAGGGAGCCGCGGACGTCGAGTCGGACGCGGGCGGGGCCGACCGGCGGACCAGAGACGCGTCCGCCGGAGCCGACCGGTCCGGCGAATCCCGTGATCGGACCGTCCCACCCGGGAGCGACGGCCGACCGAGAGGAGACGGAACTGCGCCTCCCGAGAGGCACGCCGCCGGCGCGACCTACGAGGACATCGGCGGCTTAGACGAGGAGCTTGAGTTGGTCCGCGAGACGATCGAGCTACCGCTCTCGGAACCGGAGGTGTTCACTCGGCTCGGCGTCGACCCGCCGAAGGGCGTCCTGCTACACGGCCCGCCGGGCACTGGAAAGACGCTTATCGCGCGCGCCGTCGCCAACGAGGTCGACGCGACGTTCATCACGGTCGACGGCCCGGAGATCATGTCGAAGTACAAAGGCGAGTCGGAGGAGCGCCTTCGCGAGGTGTTCGAGCGCGCGAGCGAGGACGCGCCGGCCATCGTGTTCTTCGACGAGATCGATTCGATCGCGGGGAAACGCGACGACGGCGGCGACGTGGAGAATCGGGTCGTCGGCCAGTTGCTCTCGCTCATGGACGGGCTCGACGCCCGCGGCGACGTGATCGTCATCGGCGCGACGAACCGCGTCGACACGCTCGATCCCGCCCTCCGTCGCGGCGGGCGATTCGACCGCGAGATCGAGGTCGGCGTCCCCGGCGAGAGCGGACGCCGACAGATACTCGACGTCCACACTCGCCGGATGCCGCTCGCGGACGACGTGGACTTAGACCGGATCGCGAGCCGGACGCACGGCTTCGTGGGCGCCGACATCGAGGGGCTCGCCCAGGAGGCGGCGATGACCGCGCTTCGGCGCGCCCGGACGACCGACTCGGCCGCGCTCGACGACGTGACCGTGACGAAGGCGGATTTCGAGGCGGCCCACTCCGCAGTCGAGCCGAGCGCGATGCGCGAGTACGTCGCCGAACAGCCGACCACCGACTTCGCCGACGTGGGCGGGCTCGACGAGGCCAAAGAGAAGCTGGAGCGCGCGGTGACGTGGCCGCTCTCGTACGGTCCGCTGTTCGAGGCGGCCGACGCCGCCCCCCCGACGGGCGTCCTGTTACACGGCCCGCCGGGCACCGGGAAGACGCTTCTCGCGCGTGCTATCGCGGGCGAGAGCGGCGTCAACTTCATTCAGGTCGCCGGGCCCGAACTGCTCGACCGGTACGTCGGCGAGTCCGAGAAGGCGGTCCGCGAGCTGTTCGACCGCGCGCGACAGGCGGCTCCGGCGATCGTCTTCTTCGACGAAATCGACGCGATCGCGGCCGACCGAGACGGCGCGGGCGGCGACGGCTCCGGCGTCGGCGAGCGCGTGGTCTCACAGCTTCTCACGGAACTGGATCGCGCGAGCGACAACCCGAACCTCGTCGTGCTCGCGGCGACGAATCGGCGGAACGCGCTCGACCCGGCGCTTCTCCGGCCGGGACGGCTGGAGACGCACGTCGAGGTTCCCGCCCCGGACCGGGACGCGAGGCGGAAGATCCTGTCAGTTCACACCGACGCGAAGCCGCTCGTCGACGACGTCGACCTCGACGCGCTCGCCGACGAGACCGAGGGGTACTCCGGCGCGGAGATCGCGGCGCTGTGCCGCGAGGCGGCGCTCGTCGCCATCGAGCGCGTCGCCGACGAACACGGCGCGGCCGCGAACGACCACGCCGACGACGTCGCGATCACCCGAGCCGACTTCGACGCGGCGCTGGCATCGGTCCGCCCGGCGGCCGATGCGCGGTCGTGAGCGCCGCGCGCCCGACCGCTGCCGCCGCGCCGCTGTGACGGCTCCCGACTACCGTCAAACCGTCCCGGTACCGGCGGGGTTTTTCGTCGCCGAGGCGCAGTGTCGTGTATGGAGCTGTTCGCGGTGCCCGACCTCCCGGAGATCCGGGAGGGAGACGATCTCGCGGCCATGATCGGCGAGCGCGCCGAACTCCGAGAAGACGACGTGGTCGTCGTCGCGAGCACCGTCGTCTCCAAGGCCGAGGGTCGCGTCTTCGACCTCGACGACTTCCCGCCGTCCCCGCGGGCGACCGAGGTGGCCGACCGCCTCGCCGAGATCTCCGGCGACGAGAAGGATCCGCGGTTCGCACAGGCCGTTATCGAGGAGTCGACCGAGCTGATCATGGAGGCCCCGTTCCTCCTCACGGCGACCCGGTTCGGTCACGTCGGCGTCAACGCCGGAATCGACCGGTCGAACGTCCCCGACGGCGACCTGCTTCTCCTCCCCGAGCGCCCCTCGGAGAGCGCGGCCCGGATCCGCGAGGGGCTGGCGGCGGACCGCGTGATCGTCAGCGACACCTGCGGTCGACCGTTCCGCCACGGCCAGCGCGGCGTCGCGATCGGCTGGGCGGGGTTGCCGGCGAGCCGCGACTGGCGCGGCGAGCGCGACCGTGACGGCCGCGAGATGGGCGTCACCGTCCAGAACGTGATCGACGAGCTGGCCGCGGCCGCCAACCTCGTCGCCGGCGAGGGCGCGGGCGGCACCCCGGTCGTCGTCGTCCGCGGCTGGACGTTCGGCGACCACGACGGCTCTGAGAACCACTTCCGCGAGGTCGAGGGCGACTTCGTCCGACAGGCGCTGCGCGAGTGGCAGTTTCAGGCGTAATCACCGACCATGCTCGGAATCGAACTCACCCCCGAACACGACTTGCATCGCCTCGTCGATCTCGGCGTCCGCGCCGAGGCGGCCGGCTACGACGCCGTCTACTCGACGTGTCACTACAACAACCGCGACCCGTGGGCGTTCCTCTCACAACTCGCGACGGCCACGGAGACCGTCCGGCTCGGTCCCGGCGTCGCCAACCCCTACGAGACGCATCCCGTCACACTCGCCTCGCGGGTTGCCACGCTCGACGAACTCTCGGAGGGGCGCGCCGTCTTCGGTATCGGTCCCGGCGATCCCTCGACCCTCCGGAACCTCGGGCTCGAAGACCAGCGCGGGCTCCGCCCCGTGTTGGAGGCGTTCAAGACGGCCCAGCGGCTGTGGGCCGGCGAGCGCGTCGACCGCGACGGAACCTTCGACGCCAGCGAGGCCGGACTCAACTACGAGCCGCCGCAGGGCGCGTCGATTCCGGTCCACGTCGGCGGCGAGGGCCCGCACATGTGTCGGATGGCGGCGAAACACGCCGACGGCCTGCTGTACAACGGCTCGCACCCGGCGGATCTGGCGTGGGCTCGCGATCAGGTCGACGACGGACTCGCGGACCGCCCGGACCACCGGGGGGAGTTCGATTTGATCGCGTACGCTTCGGTGTCGGTCGCGGAAGAGGAGGCGGCCGCTCGCGAGGCCGCCCGTCCGCCGGTCGCGTTCATCGCCGGCGGCGCGGCCCCGCCCGTGCTGGACCGCCACGGGATCGACCCCGACGCCGCCGCGGCGATCGGCGAGCACGTCTCCGCGGGCGAGTTCTCCGCCGCCTTCGAGCGCGTGACGCCCGCGATGATCGACGCGTTCTGTCTGGCCGGCACCCCCGAGACGGTCCGCGAGCGCGCCGAGTCGCTCGCCGAGCACGCCGACGGCCTCGTGGTCGGATCGCCGCTCGGCCCCGATCTGGAGGCCGCCGTCGACCTCGCCGCCGAAGCGGTCGACGGGGCGTTCTGAGCCGGCTCAATCGTTGTCAATCGATTGCGTGCACCAACGTTGTTAATCCATTACCTGCACCAACGTTGTCAATCGATTGCGTGCATAGGGAGTTCTCACCGTGTAGGAATCGAGAATCGATCTTGAGAACTTCGCCACGACATTCATTACCCGTGTTCGCGGAGCGTCCGGTATGTCGACCACACGGCAGCGCCGCTCGGGACTCCGCGGGAGATATGAGTCCGCGCTGTGGCGAACAATGGACCACCTCGGCGTCGACGAATCGATAGAGCGGAAGGTCGTCGCGGCAGTGGGGATCCAGTTCCTCGTCACCGTCGGGATCTTCCTCGCGCCGTTCGCGCTCTCCGGGACCGCGCTGTACGTCGTCTCGGGCGGGCTCTTCGTGGGCGCGGTCGTCGCGATCTACAACACTCTCCTCATCGTTCGTCGCGACTTCGTCGCACCGATACGCCGGCTCGAAGCCGGAGCCGACGCGATCGCGGCCGGCGACGTGCATGCACTCGAATCGGACGAAGACGCCGCGAGAGACGGTCTCGCGCTCGTCGGCGGCGACCAGCCAGACGAGATCGGCAACCTCGTGAACTCGTTTGCCGAAGTGCAGGCGTACCTCACGACCGTGTCGGCGCAGGCGGAGGCGCTCGCCACGCAGTCGTTCGACGATCCCGCACTCGACGAGGACGTCCCGGGGGCGTTCGGCGAGTCGCTCTCGCTCATGGCGACGAACCTGGAGTCGTACACGACGGAGCTTGAGTCGCTCGTCGACGCGTTCGACGACGCCACGGAACGCGCCCGCGACGGCGACCTCACGGCGACGATCGACGCCGACGCGCTGGCGACGGACGAAGACCGATATGCGGAGCTCGTCGAGAACTACAACCGACTCGTCGCCACGCTCGGCGGTACCGTCGGCGACGTTCAGTCGTTCACGGGCGACGTGGCCGCCACGAGCGACGAGGTGCGCGCGAGCATGGACGAGGTCGACGGCGCGAGCGAGGAGGTGGCGCGCTCGGTCCAGGAGATCTCCGACGGCGCGGCCGACCAGACGGCGCAGTTGGAGTCCGTCTCCGGCGAGATGAGCACGCTCTCGGCGACGGTCGAGGAGATCGCGGCGTCGGCCGATGACGCGGCGCGGACCGCTCGCAACGCCGCCGAGCGCGGCCAGGCGGGCCGCGAGGAGGCGGCCGAGGCCATCGAGGAACTGGAGACGCTCGAAGCCCGAATCGGCGAGACCGCGACGGCGGTGGACGATCTCGTCGACCGAGTCGGCGAGATCGACGAGATCGCGGCCGTGATCGACGACATCGCGGAGGAGACCAACCTGCTCGCGCTGAACGCCTCCATCGAGGCGGCCCGAGCCGACGGCTCCGGCGACGGGTTCGCGGTCGTCGCAGACGAGGTGAAGGCGCTCGCCGAGGAGACGCGCGCCGAGGCGGCCGAGATCTCCGGGCGGATCGACGAGGTGCAGGAAGCGTCCGCGGGGACGGCTCGCGACGTGGACGCGATGGAGTCGCAGGTGTCGGCGTCGGTCGAGACGATAGAGGAGACGCTCCGCGAGTTCGAGGAGGTCGTCGAGGACGTGACGACCGTCGACGAGACGGTCCAAGAGATAAGCGACGCGACCGACGACCAGGCGCGGACGACACAGGAGGTCGTCGACATGGTCGACGAGATCGCGACCGTCAGCCGACAGACGGCCACCGAATCCGAGAACGTGGCCGCGGCCGCGGAAGAACAGACCGCCACCGTCTCCGAGGTGACTCGCCGCGTCCACGGGCTCTCCGATCAGTCGGACGAGCTCCGCGCGACGCTCGACGGGTTCACCGTGCCGGACGCGTCGGACACGTCGGAGGCGGGCGGTCCATCCGCGAGCGCGAGCGCGACCGCCGAAACGCCTCCCGTCGACGCCGACGACTGACTTTGGCCGTCACGTCGACGACTGATTCAGGGTCGTTATTCTGCCGGGCCGCGGCCGCCGAGCGACGGGAGCGTGACGCCGATCTCGCCGAGGAGCGCGCCGACCGCGGCGTACCCGAGCACGGCTACAGACGAGACGAGAAGCACCTGTCCGACGACGACGAGGAGCGCCGAGATGGGGTCTCCGGCACCCAGAATGAGGTCGTTCAGGAAGATGTCCACGAACCGTCCGACGTCGCCGACGAGTCGGGAAACGAAGTCAACGAGCGCTAGCATATCCGGCCGTTGATCCGCCGGGTACTTGGGTGTTGAGTTCGCGGTCGAATATCGACGAGGGCCTCCGTCGCGTCGTTCCGGAAAGCCGGACAAGCGCTCAGATCGACTTCGACAACCGAACGCCTTACACCCGGCCGACACGGATCACCTCGGCATGAACACGCTGTTTTGGGTCCTCACGGGGGTCCTCGCGTACTCCGCGGCCATGCTGTGGCTCGACGATCGCGGCGTGCTCCCCGACTCGATCCGCGTCTCCGGCCCGATACTGACGCTTCGCACCCTCCGCGGGCGGATATTCCTCGACCGACTCGCCCGTCCGAAACGGCTCTGGCGGGCGATCGCGAACCTCGGGCTCGGCGGCGCGCTCGTCGCGATGGTCGGCTCGTTCGTGCTCATCATCAACTCCGCGCGCACGACGCTCGACACCGCCCAGCCCGCCGCGATCCAACAGCCACAGAACTTCCTCATCATCCCCGGCGTCAACGAGTTCCTCCCGCTGTCCGTCGCCCCGGAGATCCTCGCCGGCCTCGCGATCGCGATGGTCGTCCACGAGGGCGCACACGGACTCCTCTGTCGTGTCGAGGGGATCGACATCGAGTCGATGGGACTCGTGTTCTTCGCGCTGTTGCCCGTGGGGGCGTTCGTCGAGCCGGACGAGGAGGCGACTCAGGAGGCCTCTCGCGGGGCTCGCTCGCGGATGTTCGCCGCCGGCGTCACCGCCAACACGGTCGTGACCATCCTCGCGTTCGCGCTGCTTTTCGGTCCGGTGGTCGGTGCTGTCTCCCCGGCTCCCGGCTACGCCGTCGGCGAGGTGAATCCCGGGTCGCCGGCGGCCGCGGCCGACATCGCGCAGGGCGATCGGCTTGTCGAGGTCGCCGGCACGCCGGTCGACACCGCAGACGAGTTCGAGGCCGCCCTCACCGACGCCGGCGAGACGGTGACCGTGACCGCAGACGACGGCGACGGCGAGCGGACCGTCGAAGTCGATCGGAACCTCCAGATCGTCGGCACCGCCGGCGGGAATCCCCTCGGGATCACCGTCGAGGGTGAGCCGTACGCCGTCGAGTCGGTGAACGGAGGGTCGGTGGCGACCGAGGGTGCGTTCGTCGAGGCGGTTGGCGACGCCGAGCGCGCCACCGTGACGGTCACCGGGGGTAACGAGAGCGACCCAGTGACCGCAGAGATACCGATTGGAGCGTACGCCCTCGCGGCGCAGTCTGACGGCCCCATCGCCGAGGCGGGCGCGACGGTCGGGGAACCGATGACCATCGTCGCCATCGACGGCGAGCGCGTCCACGACGACGACGGACTCTCGGCGGTGCTCTCGGAGCGCGAGCCCGGCGAGACCGTCGAGGTCGTCGCGTACGACGGCGACGGCGAGCGCGTGAGCTACGACGTCGAACTCGACCCGCACCCGAACCGCGACGGCGGATTCATCGGCGTCTCGGTGTTCCCGGGCGCGAGCGGACTCGCCCTCGACGACTTCGGCGTCTCCGAGTACCCGGCGGGCGCGTACCTCGAACTGCTCGGCGGCGACGGCGGCGAGGCCGGAGCCAGTGGGGTTCCGATCGGCGGGCTGAACGGGTCGCCGCTCGGGCTCGCGTTCGTCGCGCTGCTTCTCCCGCTCGGCAGTCTGTTCGGACTCCCGTACAACTTCGCGGGGTTCACGGGCCATTTGACCAACTTCTACGTTGTCGACGGCGCGTTCGCGGCCCTCGGCGGCGGAACGTTCCTCTTGGCGAACCTCCTGTTCTGGACCGGCTGGATAAACGTTCAGCTCGCGCTGTTCAACTGCCTGCCGGCGTTCCCGCTCGACGGCGGACGGATCCTCCGGATGGTCGCCGAGGCGGTCGTCAGCCGGACGCCCGTCTCGAACCGCCACGCCGCAGTTCGGACGATCACGGTCTCCTCCGGGCTGGTCATGCTCGCCGGGCTGGTCGCGATGATCTTCGGTACCCAGATCCTCTCGGCGCTCGGACTGGCCTGATCGGCCTCGGTGTGGGCCGAACGAGTCCGTGACGCCGAGGTGGAAACCGGTTTCTCTCCGGGGCGAGACGGGGGCGTATGACCCACTCGCGAACCGTCGAACTGGAGGGCCACATCATCGACAGCGGCACGCTCCAGCGCTGCTTCGGCGCGGTGATGGATCTAGGCGGCTCCTTCGACGTCGAGCAGTTCGACGTGGGGAAACACGAGACCGAGGAGTCGTACTGCCGGCTGACCGTCACGGCCGACGACGCGGAGACGCTGCGGGCCATCCTCCACGAACTGCACCAGAACGGCGCGGTCCTCGACGATCCGAGTGACGTCGAGCTCGTCGCCGCGCCGGCCGACAGGGTCGTCCCGCCGAACTTCTACTCCACGACGAACCACCCGACCGAGGTGCTGTACGACGGCGAGTGGATCGAGGTCGAGCGCATCGAGATGGACTGCGCGCTCGTGGTCGAACCCGGGCCGGATGTGGACGCGGGCGAGGGAGATGTGGACGAGGAAGACAGAGAAGACGGAGCCGCAGACGGCCCGCGGGCGTACACGAAGGTCCTCAACGCGGTCGAGGAGGGCGACCTCGTCGCGACCGACCAGTCCGGAATCCGCGTTCGGCCCCCGGAGCGCCCCCGGAGCGGCGGCGGCGCGTTCGGGTTCATGCAGGGCGGGGTCTCTGCCGAGCGCCCCTCGGAGTCCACGATCCGAGAGGTCGCGGAGGAACTGCGGGGGGTGAGCGAGCGCGGCGGGAACGTGATGGTCGTCGCCGGCCCCGCGGTGATCCACTCGGGCGCGGGCGACGCGCTCGCAGCCCTCGTCGAGGCGGGCTACGTCGACGCGCTCTCGGCCGGCAACGGCTTCGCCACCCACGATATCGAGCGGTCGCTGTACGGGACCTCGCTCGGGATGGACGTCGAGACGCTCGAACACCCACGGAAGGGACACAAACACCACATCTGGACGATCTCGGAGATCATCCGTGCGGGTGGGATCGAAGCCGCCGTCGACGAGGGGATACTCACGGAGGGCGTGATGTACCAGTGCGTCGAAAACGACGTCGACACCGTGCTCGCGGGATCGATCCGCGACGACGGTCCGCTCCCCGACACGATCACCGACGCGATCGAAGCACAGAACGCGATCCGCGAGCAGGCCCACGAAGCGGACATCGTGATCATGCTCGCGACGCTGCTGCACTCCGTCGCGGTCGGAAACTGCCTCCCGTCGACGACGAAGACCGTCTGCGTCGACATCAACCCCGCGACGGTCACGCAACTCCTCGACCGGGGGTCGGCGCAGGCGGTCGGGATGGTCACCGACATCGGGACGTTCGTCCCGACGCTCGCGGAGTTCGTGCTGGAGGGACCGAGCGACTGCGACAGCGCGGCCGATTCCGAGAGCGCGGCCGATTCTGAGAGCGCGGCCGATTCCGGGAGCGCGGACGAACCCGAGAGCGCGGACGACGCCTGAGCGCAGTCCGTCGCCCGCCCGGACCGGAGCGCACTCTGTGGACCCCCGCGTCGAGTCCCCGTGGCGCGAGAACGCCCGACAGGAGTTTTGTGTCTCCCGGGACCACCTTCAGGCATGAGCTACTTGGTTGCGACCGACGGATCGACGGAGAGCGACGAGGCGGTCAGATACGCCGCCCGACAGGCGGTGGCGTTCTACGAGACGCTGGAGATCGTCCACGTGCTGACGCCGGAGTCGGAGCTCGTCGACGGGACGATCGTCCTCCCCGGCGAGGAGGCGGCCGTCGCGTCCGGCGAGGACGTCCTCGACAACGCTCGCGCGGTCGCGGAGGCGGCCGTCGGCGACGAGCCGATCGACATCGAGACGCAACTGCTCACCGGTCGCCCGGCCACGGCCCTCACCGAGTACGCCGACGAAAACCCGATAGACGCCATCTACGTCGGTCACCGGGGGCTCACCGAGGAGCGCGAGCAGGTCGTCGGCAGCGTCGCGAAAAGCGTCGTCGACAAAGCTGACGTTCCCGTGACGGTGATTCGATAGCCGAGGTCGGAGAAATCAACTGGAGACGCCTCAAAACGTCCGTATTTCGCTAATCCGATGTCGACGCGGCGTGTCACAGCCGGCGGCAACGACCACCAGTACCGTCCGTTCAAAGGCAGTGGGGCGTGTACGGACTTTCGATGACAGACGACGTACTCGTTACGGCGGACTGGGTCGAAGACAACCTCGACGCGTTCCAGGACGACGACGCGGACTTCCGACTGGTCGAGATCAACAATCCGACCGTCACCGACGACTCGGACTACACGCCCTACGAGGAGGGGCACATCCCCGGCGCGCTGAACTTCCCGTGGGACGAGGTGTTCACCGACCCGACCGAGCGCGACATCGTCTCGAAAGAGACGTTCGCGGAGCGAAACGGCGAGGCCGGCATCGACGCCGACACGACCGTCGTGGTGTACGGCGGCGGCCGCGTCCCCAACTGGTTCGCGCTGTTCGGCTATTGGATCTACACGTACTACGGCCACGAGGACGTGCGCGTGATCGACGGCGGGAAGGGCTACTGGGTCGCAAACGACTACCCGCTCTCGACCGATGAACCCGAGTTCACGCCGCGCGAGTATGAGGCCCGCGGTCCCTTCGAGAGCGTTCGCGCGTACAAAGACGACATCGACACCGCGATCGAGGAGGGCCTTCCGATGGTCGACGTCCGCTCGCCCGAGGAGTTCTCCGGCGAGGTCATCGCGCCCGAGGGGCTCAACGAGACCGCCCAGCGCGGCGGCCACATCCCCGGTGCGAGCAGCGTCCCGATCGGCACCACCCTGAACGAGGACGGAACGTTCAAGAGCGCCGAGGAACTGCGCGAGCTGTACGCCGACGCCGGCGTCGACGGCGACGAGTCGACGATCACCTACTGCCGCGTCGGCGAGCGCTCGTCGATCGAGTGGTTCCTCCTCCACGAGCTGCTCGATTACGACGACGTTCGCAACTACGACGGCTCGTGGACCGAGTGGGGCAACCTCGTCGGCGCGCCGATCGAGACGGGCGAGTAACGACACCTGCGCGACGCGAGACTCGCTTCGTTGACGACTGTTTTTTGTGACGCCGCTCGCCATCGCCAGCGATTCGCGACTCCGCGTGAGCCCGCTGTGCAAACGTATTTACTGTTGTGTGCTGTATTGTACTGCATGGAACAGAACGTCGGATCCACGGACAAACGCGTCAGAACAGCACTCGGTGCGGTTCTCGGGACGGTCTCGCTGGCCACCCTCGCCAACGTCGTCCCGCTGCCCGATATCGCCGCGCTCGTCTTCGGCGTCGCCGCGATCATGATGCTCGGCACCGCCGCCACCGGTATCTGCGGGCTCTACGCCCTTCTCGGCGTCGACACATGCCCGGCCTCTGCGGGCAGACGGCGCTGAGCGGCCGACGAAACCGGTGGTCGCTGTCTCGATCGCCTCACGCCGGGTCCGCCTTCGTGACCTCGATCGTGACGCTGTCCGGATCGACGCCGATCCGCGCGAACTGCGTCCGGACGTGTTCTTTCGCCGCGTCGATCGCCGCGGACTTGGTGTCGAACCCGCGCGGCATCGGTTCCTCGAAGGCGACGCGGATCTCCTCGCCGTCGACGCGTAGCGCGGACCCGCCGCTTTCGACCTGATAAAAGGAGTCACACACCCAGACGTACGGCGCGTCCTCGTCGGGCGCGCCCTTGTACGTGGGCGGGTCCTCGCCGCGCTCGAACACCGTCCCGGTGAGGTCGGTCCCGCCGCCGCTGCCGCGAACGAGTATCATGTCACCGGTAGGGTCCCGACACTGAAAAGGATCCGCGCTCTCCCGCGCGGCCGGCGGTGGCAGCGGAAACGCTTTCGGCGTGGCCGGCGGTGGGTGTCACATGACGCTGGAGGATTTCACCGAGTTCGCCGACGAGGCCGACGAGTCCGCAGCCTCGGGACGTGACGACGAGTCGTCGACCGCCGTCGGCGACGGCGATGTCGATCCGAACGCGGACTCGGACAGACCCGCTCCGAACGCGGGCTCGGACAGACCCGCCGGCGAGCCGGTTCCCGACGCGGACAGCGGGTCGTTCACGGCCTACGACGTCGAGCCGGCCGGCGACGACCGCGGGCTCGGCGTCGTCTCCGTCTCTCAGGGACTTCGGGTCGCAGAAGAGGACGACGAGACGACGCTGAAGGCGTTCGTCACGACGGGCAACCGCGAGGCGGTCAGGCTCGGGACGTACCTGCTGGTCCCGTATCCGGACGGCGAGCGCCTGTTCTGCCGGATCACGGGACTGGAATACGCACAGGAGTTCCGGTCCGACGACGCGACGGAGATCCACGCGCGCCGACAGATGCGTCGCGACGACTTCGCCGAGCGCGACTACAAGTTCATGGCCGAACTGGAGCCGATGTCCGTGATCTACGGCGACGGCGACGACATGAAACGCCGGATGACGGACCGGGTTCCGAAGCCCGGCGCGATAGTTGAGGAGGCGGCCGACGACGCCGAGATCAAGACCGGACTCAAGATCCCCGACGACGGCATCTTTCTCGGACACCTCTCGGTCGGCGGCGAGAAGGTACGGACGGCGGCGGAACCGCCCACCGTCGACTACCGAGTGCAAGACGACTACGCCGACGGCGACCCGCTCGCGTTCCGGCACACGCTCGTCGCCGGCGGCACCGGCTCCGGGAAGACCCACGCGTCGAAGAACGTCCTCCGGCAGTACCTCGATTCGGACCGCACTTACCCGACCGGCGACGGCCGGGAGTCGCAGATGGCGGTCGTTCAGTTCGACCCCCAAGACGAGTACGCGCAGATGCACGACGACAACCCCGCGCTCGACGCCGACACCGCCCGTCGGCTGGAGCGCGAGGGGATAGCCCACGGCGGTCACGACGACACCGTCGCCCTCGTCCCCCGGGTCGCGAACGCGACGTACCCCGGCGAGGGTCACCGCGCCGAGCGCGTCGAGTTCACGATCCCCTTCTCGCTCGCGCAGGACATGCCGTGGCTCGTCGCCGGCTCCGGCCTCAACGAGAACCAGTACCCGGCGCTTTTGACGCTTCTCAACCGATTCTTCCGTGATTACGGCGACTCGGGCACGTACCGCCAGTTCCTCTCGTACCTCGACGACCCGGCGCTCAAAGAGGAACTCGACGAGAGCGGCCGCGTCCACGAGGCGACGTTCGACGCGGTGAAACGGCGTGTCCGCGGGATTCCCGGCGGCGTGTTCGACCAGGACGCGAAGCCGATCACGGAGCTGGACCACACGCTCGTCCGCCCCGGCGGACTCTCCGTGATTCCGACGTACCACCTGCCGACCTCGCGACAGAAGGAGATCGTCGTTCTCGCGGTCGCGGGCTTGCTCGTCGACGACAAGCTCTCGAACGACCCGAAAAGCGATCGGATCGAGGAGACGCCGCTCCTCATCGGGATGGACGAGGCCCACAACTTCCTCTCCGACGCCGACAACGTGCAGGCGCGAAAGGTCGTCCAGACGTTCACCGAAGCGGCAAAGCAGGGCCGCAAAGAGCGACTCGGCCTCTTTTTGATCACCCAAGACCCGCAGGACATCGCCGAGTCCGTGTTCAAACAGGTGAACACGAAGATCGTCCTCAACCTCGGCGACGAGGACGCCATACAGAGCGTCAACATCCCATCGAACCTCGCCGGAAAGGTGCCGTACATGGAGAAGGGACAGATGGTCGTCTACTCCCCGGACAACTCCGAGCCGGTCGAGCTAATCGGCCTCTCGACGTGCGTGACCCGTCATGGACGCTAAGAAGCCCGAAATCGCCGTCTCCCCGGCGATCTCGGAACGCCGACCGTTACCACCGGTTCGGAGCCGGCGGCATCCTTTTTCAGGCGGCCGGACGAATCGCTCCCCATGACCAAGCGAATCCTCGTTGCGGTCGACGGATCAGATGAGGCGGTCGAGGCCCTGTCGTTCGCGGCGACAGAGTGGCCCGACGCCGACCTGACGGCGCTCCACGTGATCAATCCCGCGGACTCGACGACCGGGGCGGAGGGCGGGTTCCCCGGCGCGGTCGACCAGTGGTACGACAGCGCCACCCAGCGCGGCGAGCGGATCTTGCGGGAGGCGACCGACGCCGTCGACCGCGCCGTCGACACCAGACTGGAAGTCGGTCGACCGACCGCCACCATCCTCGCCGTCGCCGAGGGCGAACAGTCGGTCGGCGACGACGAGGAGCCGGAGCCGTTCGACCACGTCGTGCTCGCGAGTCAGGGACGGACCGGCCTCTCGCGGGTGCTCCTCGGGAGCGTCGCCGAGGGCGTCGTTCGTCGCGCCGAGGTGCCGGTTACGGTCGTGCGATAAGTAGCGACGGCGTCTTCGATCGCCGACACCTCGCCTAGTCGTCGGATCGCTCGGCGGCGACGACCTCGCCGACCATCGTCCAGCCGTCGTCGTCGGGGCCGGACCGGCCGAGCAGAATCCGCTCGTAATCCTCCGAAGAGACCAGTCGAAAATCGGCCTCCACGTCCGCGTCCGTCCGCACGCCCTCACCGCGGAACTCCCGCTGGAAGAACTCCGTCGAGGTGAACTCGAAGACGCCGGCGTCGCCGTCGGCGAGTTCCAGTCGCACCGGGCGCGGCTGGACGTTGTGGATCCGCTTCGCGACGGGATTGAGATCGGGCATGGTCACGCATCGGCGCGGTTCGGAAATAAAACCGCGGTCGTGCGCGGCGCGCCGTCTGGCGGTCCTCTCCACGGATACCGTCGTCTGAGCCTCGGTAGCGCGACCGTCGAAGTGTCACCGTACGTGCTTAAGCCCTCTCGACGCGTCCGTGTACTGGATCATACATGATAGCCGAATCACTCGATTACCTGTGCGACGGCGACAACGCCGTCGTAACTGTCCTGATCGGCGGGGCGCTCCTGCTCGCGAGCCCGCTCGTCGTTCCGTCGATCCTCGTGCTCGGCTACGTCTCCCGCGTCCTGCGGCAGACGGCCAGCGGCGACGACGCGCCCCCGGTGTTCGACGCGTGGGGTGACCTCCTCGTCGAGGGAGCCAAAGGGTTCGCCGTCACGCTCGTCTACTCGTTGGTACCGCTCGCCGTGTTCGCGGTCGCGACCGTCTTCGGGGTGGGCGCGGCCGTCGTCGGATCGGGCGGCGGAAGCGGGAGCCTGTTCGGCGGCCTGATCGGCGGGGCGATCGCGGTGCTTCTCGCGCTCGCCGCGCTCGCCGTCTCGCTCGTCGGATTGTACGTGACGCCCGCGGCGCTGGCCACCGTCGCCGACTCCGGACGGGTCGGCGACGGGTTCGCGGTCGGAATGCTCTGGACCGTGGTCACGAAGCGAGCGTACGCGGTCGGCTGGCTCACCGCCGCCGCGGTCGTCCTCGGTGGCGTGCTGGCCGTCGGCGTGCTCTCCGTGGTGCCGGTCCTCGGAACGATCGCGGGGCTGTTCGTCCAGTTCTACGCGCTCATCGCCGCGGCCGCCGTCATCGGCTGGACGTGGGCCGACGTGCGCCCCGTCGTGGCCGATTCAACAGACACCGAGCCGGCAGAGCGGCCCGCAGTCTAGCGGATTCAAACAGCGAACGGAACGAACGGTAGAAGGAACCGCGCTACGCGTCGAGGACGTCGTCGTAGTCTCCGGCGTCGACGCGGTCGTCGAACGTCCGGGCGTCCTCGCCCTCGATGGTCACGCCGAGGGAGGCGCAGGTGCCCCCGACCTCTTTGGCGGCGTTTTTCGTGTCGTACGCGAGCAGGTCGCTCGACTTCTGCTCTGCGACCTTCTTTACCTGTTCGACCGACATGTCCGCGACGAAGTCCGTCTGCGGCTCGCCGGAGCCGGTCTCGAAGCCGGCTTCGTCTTTGACGAGTTCCGCGGTCGGCGGGACGCCGACCTCGATCGTGAACGAGCCGTCGTCGTCGTACTCGATCGTGACGGGGACTTCCATCCCGTCGAACGCGGCGGTCTCGTCGTTGATCTGGGACACGACGTCCTGTACGTCCACCGGCGTCGGTCCGAGCTCGGGACCGAGCGGCGGGCCGGGGTTGGCCTGCCCGCCAGGGACGAGCGCTTCGATAGTTCCAGCCATGTCCGTATGAACCCGGGGGCGACTTTTAACGGTTGTTCTTTCGGGCAGCGGGCGATAGCGGTTCGCACACGCCCGTCGGCCGCGCTGGCGTCCGCCAGCGAACTCTCCCCGTTCGTACTGATCGGCGGATCTGATCGCTGGCGCGGAGGGCGCTAGCTGTCGCTCGCGAGGATAGAACAGTCAAAAAGCCGATACACCTTATCGAACGCCGCTGTCAGCGGTTACAGACGAGTGACGTTCGTTGCGCGCGGACCCTTGTCCGCTTCCTCGATGTCGAACTCGACTTCCTGACCTTCTTCGAGGTCCGGGCCGCCGACGTCCTCCATGTGGAAGAACACGTCCTCGTCTGCGTCGTCAGTCTCGATAAATCCGTAGCCGCCAGTGTCGTTGAAGAAATCAACTTCGCCTTTCGCCATTGCGTCTGTACTGGTGAGCGGACCACATAAAAGCCTTCCGTGAGCACTGCTAGTGTGGGGGGCGTACTCACGGTACTGACACACACGAAAACGCGGGAGTCCGCCGTGTTAGTAACTACTATACCACCCCAGTACGGAACCGTTAGATATGAGTCAGTCGTACAATCGAGGCCTCATCGAGGACTTCAGCCGTTGGCGGGAGTTCGAGGCCGGAATGTGGGCGTGGATCTTTCACAAGTTCACGGGGTGGGTGCTCATCGGCTACCTGTTCACCCACATCGCCGTGTTGAGTACCGGAATCCCGGCAGCAGGCGCGAGCGAGGCTGTGCTAATGGCGGGCGAAGACGTGTACACGCAGACGATCGTCAGCCTGGAGGGGCTGCTCTTGGTGCGGATCCTCGAAGTCGGCCTCCTCGCGGTCGCCGTCTTCCACATGCTCAACGGAGCCAGACTCCTCCTCGTCGACTTGGGCGTCGGGCTCGACGCACAGGACAAAAGCTTCTACGCCTCGCTTATCTTGACGGGAGCCATCACCGTCGCGTCGGTGCCGACGTTCATCGGGGGTGCGTTCTGAGATGGCAGAGCGCTACTCCTCGTTCCAGTCCGGCGGGCGGATGTGGCTGCTGCAGCGCGTCACGGCGGCGTTCCTGCTCGTCGTGTTGGCGTTCCACTTCTTTTTGCTCCACTTCGTCCACCACGCTGACGAGGTTTCGTTCCTCGCGAGTTCGGCGCGGATGGAGACGCTGAGCTACTACTCGCTTATGATCCTGTTCCTCGTGACGGCGACGTTCCACGGCGTTAACGGCGTCTACAACGCGCTCGTCAACCAGGGACTCACCGGCACCAAACGGACCGTGATCAAGTGGACGCTCGTGGCCGCGAGCGCCGTGTTGGTGTTCCAGGGGATTCGGACCGCGAACGCGTGGGCGGGCGGCTTCCCGCTCTTGTAAGGTAAGACAATGAGTACGCAGATACCACAACAGACGGACGAATCGGGCGAGACGGAGACCGAACCGGAGGCCGCCTCCAAGGGCGAAGAGCGGCGAGCCGAAAAGCGCCGCCGGGCGGCCCAAGAGCGCGAGCGCAGACAGGCCGAAGAGGCCGAGAAGGCCGCCGCAGACGAAGAGACGGTCGAGTTGAAGGTGTTCCGGTACGATCCCGAGATCGAGGGGAAACAGGAGCCGCGGTTCGACACCTTCCACGTCCCGTTCACGAAGGGGATGACCGTCCTCGATGCGCTGATGTACTCGCGTGACACGTACGACTCCTCTCTCACCTTCCGACACTCCTGTCGGCAGGCCGTCTGCGGCTCCGACGCGATGTTCGTCAACGGCGGACAGAAACTCGCGTGTAAGACCCAGATATCCGACCTCGAACAGCCGGTCCGGGTCGAGCCGCTTCCGCACGCGGACGTCCGCAAGGATCTGGTCGTCGACATGGAGCACTTCTACGAACAGATGGAGGCGGTCGAACCGTACTTCCAGACGAACGAATACCCCGACGGCGAACTCGAAGAACAGCGACAGACGCGGGAGAACCGCGAGAAGGTGAAGATGTCGACGCGCTGTATCTGGTGTAGCGCGTGTATGTCCTCATGTAACATCGCCGCCGGCGACAACGAGTACCTCGGTCCCGCCGCGATCAACAAGGCGTACCGATTCGCCATGGACGAGCGCGAGGGCGAGGAGATCAAACAGAAGCGCCTGGAGATAATCGAACAGGAACACGGCGTGTGGCGGTGTCAGACGCAGTTCTCCTGTACGGAGGTCTGTCCGAAGGACATCCCGCTGACCGAGCACATTCAGGAGCTGAAACGCGAAGCGGTCAAGAACAATCTGAAGTTCTGGTAACACCGAGAGACACGCTCAAGGGACTCCGGAACTAATCACCGATCATATTACCAATGTACGAACACGACGTCATCGTGGTCGGCGCTGGGGGGGCTGGACTCCGGGCGGCGATCGCGGCACAGGAAGCGGGGGCCGACGTGGCCATGGTCTCGAAACTCCATCCGGTCCGCTCTCACACGGGAGCGGCCGAGGGAGGCATTAACGCGGCGCTGCGCGACGCCGACTCGTGGGAGGACCACGCGTACGACACGATGAAGGGGTCGGACTACCTCGGCGACGCGCCGGCCGTCGAGGCGCTCTGTAAGGAGAGCCCCGAGGAAGTCATCCGGCTCGAACACTGGGGGATGCCCTTCTCGCGCGAGGACGACGGGCGCGTCTCACAGCGACCGTTCGGCGGCCTCTCGTTCCCGCGGACGACGTACGCCGGGGCGGAGACCGGCCACCAGATGCTCCACACGATGTACGAGCAGGTGGTCAAACGCGGGATCACGGTGTACGACGAGTGGCACGTGATGGATCTGGCCGTCACCGACGAGGACGACCCGGCCGACCGGACCTGTCACGGCGTCGTCGGCTACGACATCCAGACCGGCGAGGTGAGCGGGTTCCGCGCGAACAACGGCGTCATCCTCGCGACCGGTGGGATGGGGCAGGTGTTCGACCACACCACCAACGCGGTCGCGAACACCGGCGACGGCGTCGCGATGGCGTATCGTGCGGGCGTCCCGATGGAGGACATGGAGTTCATTCAGTTCCACCCGACGACGCTGCCGTCCACCGGCGTCCTGATTTCCGAGGGCGTTCGCGGCGAGGGCGGAATCTTATACAACAGCGAGGGCGAGCGGTTCATGTTCGAACACGGCTACGCCAACAACGACGGCGAGCTCGCCTCCCGCGACGTGGTCTCGCGCGCCGAGCTAACGGAGGTCAACGAGGGCCGCGGGATCGAAGACGAGTACGTCCACCTCGACATGCGGCACTTGGGCGAGGAGCGCATCCTCGACCGGCTGGAGAACATCTTACACCTCGCAGAAGACTTCGAGGGTGCGGACGGACTGACGGAGCCGATGCCGGTCAAACCCGGCCAGCACTACGCGATGGGCGGCATCGAGACGAACGAGCACGGCGAGACCGTCATCGACGGGCTGTACGCGGCCGGCGAGTGCGCCTGCGCGTCCGTCCACGGCGCGAACCGCCTCGGCGGCAACGCCTTACCCGAACTCATCGTCTTCGGCAAGCGCGCCGGTCGCCACGCGGCCGGAGAAGATATGGGTGAAGCCGAGATCGAGACCGGTCGCTCCGGCGAGTGGGAACCTGCGGATTACGAGTTCGAGGTCGAAGTCGGCGAGACGGGCGGACGCGGTCCGGCCGCCGCCGACGGTGGTGCCGTGGCGACGGACGCGGACGGCGTCCTCGCGGCCGCGGTCGACCGCGCGAGCGAGCGGGTCGAGACGCTGCTCGCGCGGAGCGGCCGCAACCACGCCGAGATCCGCTCGAAGGTCCAGAAGACGATGACGGACAACGTCAACGTGTTCCGCGAGGAGCCGGGGCTCAAAGAGACGCTCTTCGACCTCCGTGAGGCTCGCGAGGAGTACAAAGACGTCGCCGTCTCGGACCCCTCTCGGACGTTCAACACGGACCTCATCCACACGATGGAAACGCGGAACATCCTCGATATCGCCGAGGCGCTCACGATGGGCGCGCTCGCGCGTCGGGAGTTCCGCGGCGCGCACTGGCGCAAAGAGAACCAGATTCGTGACGACGAGAACTGGCTGAAACACACGCTCGTCTCGTGGAACGACGGTGAGCCCGAACTCTGGTACAAACCGGTCATCCTCGAAGGCGAGAACAAAGTGTACGAGCCGAAGAACCGCTCGTACTGACCGTCACGGTCGACGGCGATCCATCACGGTTTGTTCTGCGTCGTCAGTCGAACTTTCTCGCTCGTTGCGGACCGACCAGTGTGTTTTCTGTTCGGTCTCGATCCGCGATCGGCGTTCTCTGAGCCGGAGGCGCCGGATGTCCCCCGTCCGCGCTATTTCGACGATCGTTGAATGGGGGATTTATTATCGTCGAACCAGTTGTGTCGAGCAAGATGATGAAGACAGAACCAGCTCGCGCGGCTTCGGCACTCCCGACGGATCTGCAGTCCCCGCGCGCGAAGCTCGTGTATCTGTATCTGACGACGAACGGCGACGCGACGGTCTCTGAGATGGGCGACTCGCTCGGGATGAAGAAGCTCTCGTTATACAGCATCCTCAAGACCCTCCGACAGGAGGGGATGGTTGATTGCGACGGCGACACCTACGCGCTGAACTAACCCGGTCCGAGCGGCGTTTCTCGCTTTCCGACCGGCTCTCACCGCTTCCAGCGGAGCGTTTAGGAGGGCCGAGGACGCAGGACGGGCGTGGACGCGAACCAACAGGAGTTCCGAAACCCGTTCGGGATGGACGAGGCGTGCGAGAACTGTCCCGAGCTGTGCGACGCGCGCGACCGCGTCGTGCACGGGTACGGCGACGCGGGCGCGGAGTTCCTCGTGGTCGGCACGCGACCGACGGCGGCCGCCGAGGCCAACGGCGTCCCCTTCACCGGCGCTGGCGGCGGCGAGGTCGTCCAGTCTATCTTCGGCGATCTCGGATTCGTCCGTTCGCCGCCGGACGCGACCGAACCCGACGTGCAGAACGTCTTTTTCACGGCGCTTACGCGCTGTCACCATCCGGACCGCGAACCGAGCGATCGCGAGGTGGATACCTGTGAGCCGTTCTTGAACGCCGAGATTCGCATGATCAATCCGCAGATTATCGTTCCGGTTGGCGAGCGGACGCTGCGGGAGTTGGCCGTCGAGTACACGACTCGCCGACCGGACTCGTTCGACATCGAAGTCGAGCACGCGACGACGATCCGCGGTCGCGGCTTCGAGTTGGTGCCGATGAAAGAGCCGACAGAGATGAGCGACGACGAGGCCGACGCGTTCGAATCGCATCTGCGTCGGAACGTCCTCAGCCGCGACTATCGGCAGACGAAGGGGCGACAGAGCCGGTGAAAACCGATCGGGCAACGTCGCCGGTGACGACGAACCGAGCCCGTCTGCGACGACTCAGTCTCCGGTGTCTTCGGGGGTGAGATCGCCGAGGAGGCTGGTGGTCGCGTCGTCGCTGTCGGCTCCGAACGCGCAGTCGATGAGGATGTGCCCGCCGAGCAGCGCCGGAGAGATGACTTGGTCTGCTCCCGCCCGTCTGAGCTTGTTGACGTTCTCTCGCTGCGTCGCGGCTGCGACGATTCTGACCTCCGGATTGAGCTGTCGGGCGGTGAGGATGGCGAGCGCGTCGCGGGCGTCGTCCTCGGTGGCGACGACGACCGCGCGAGCGCCCGAGATGTTGATCCGTTCGAGGGGTTCGACGTCGCTCGGATCCGCGGTCAACACGGGGATGTCCCGGTCCGAGAGCCGCCGGGCCGCGGTCTCGTCCGTCGTCACCACTGCGTACTCGACGCCGCCGCGCTCGGTGAGTTCTTCGAGTATCGGTTCCGTCAGGTCCCCGTATCCTAACACGAGGACGTGGTCGTCGAGGAGGTCGATCTGTTTGTCAGTCATCTTTCCGAGTGCTTTGGAGAGTTGCGCCTCGATCGCGGGCGTGAGCAGGACACCGAGCGCCACCGCGAACGCGGCGACGTTCATCACGAGCGAGGAGAGCACGAACAGCTGTGCGATGTCGGATTCGGGGCCCGCGCCGGCGGGGTGCACGTCGCCGTAGCCGACCGTCGAAGCAGTGACGACGGTGAAGTAGAACGCGTCGACGATCGTCTCTATCCCCTCGAACTGGTCGCGCAGCGCGTACGATCCGACCGTTCCGTACGCGACGGCGCTCGCGAGCGCCGCGCCCGCGGCGAGTTGCGTCGGCGACGGGGAGTACGATCGATCGAACCGCCCGCGGTTTAACACGAGCGCCGGCACCGAGAGCACCGACAGGGCGACGAGCGGGAACGAGAGCACCGACGCCTGCATCAGTCCCTGAACCGCCGTCAAGGGGAGCAGCACCGCGGTCGAGTACCAGCCGACGCGGTAGCCGCTTCGGAGCGCGAACCCGCTGCCGAGCATCGCGAAGCCGGTGATGGTTCCGGTGAATCCGACGGTCTGGCGGATCACAGCAGGCACGGACATGGCGAGCGGCCCGTCGACGCCGAGGCCGCCGATCTGAGCGAGCCCGGCGAGGATGGAAAGCAGCGCGACCGCGAACGTCAGCGCGATCGACGCGCGCACGGTCACCCAGTCCCGGGTCAGCTCCATGTCCGCCCATCGCCGAGGCCGGACTTAAGCTTCGCGAGCCGTGCTCGTCGGGACGTCGTCGGGAACGTCCGAGCCGGGTCCACGCTCGACCCGCTCGCGGCGACACACGTTTAACGGCCGCGTCGGTTGGGTCGGTATGGCACTTCCCGTCGAGATCCTCTTCGGCATCTACCTCGGGGTCATCACGGGGATCGTCCCCGCGCTGGTGGCCGGCGCGCTCGGGTTCATCTTCAAGTACGTCACCGACGTGACGATTCCCGGGCTCGGGGTCGTCGTCCTCTCGCTGGCCATCGCCGGAATCAACGGGGGACTGCTCGCGCTCAACGACGAGACGATCCGCTCGTCGGAGCACGCGCCGGCGCTGCTCACGGCGATCGTCGTCGTGTTGATGATCTCCCTGTACGCCCACGCACAGGGCGACAAGCTCGGGGCCAGCGTCCCGAAGCGGATCTCTCTCAAGCAGCTCCGAGACAGGACGCTCTCCTCGGACGTGATCGAGCTGGTCGGCGGGCGCGGCCGGGTCACGGTCGAGATCGCAGGGGAGGTGAACGACATGGAAGGATACCCGTCGCTCCCGGCCGAGACTCGTCGCGAGATAGTCGAGGGCGAGTGGACGTTCCCCGCCGACCTCCCGCTCGTCGAGTTGGAAGACCGGCTCGCAGAGCGGCTCCGGACGGAGCTTCACCTCGCGGACGTGGCCGTTCGGATCGACGAGCAGGCGCGTGCGACGGTCGCCGCCGCGCCGCCGACCGGCGCGCTCTCGAAGCGGGTACCCGCTGGCAAACGCGCCGTGTCGGTTTCGGCGCTCGTCCCGACCGGGATCGCTCGTGGCGACCTCGTTCGTGTGGTCGCTCCCGACCTCACGGCCGAGGGAACGGTGTTGGCGGCGCGCTCCAGCGGGGCGGTGGACGCGGGAGCGTCGGCGAGTGTGACGGCCGCCGAATCGGACGCCGAGACCGGAGACGGCAGCGACGACGCGCGGACCGACGGGGGAGAAGCGGCCGCGGCGACCCCGGCTCCGGTTCCGGCGACCGCGCCGACGACGACCGGCGGGGAGGGACGCGTGACCGTCGCCGTCGACCGCTCGGTGGCGACGAAGCTCGTGGGCTCCGACCGGGGACGCGTGCTCGTGCTCTCTCGCGGCACGCGGCGGGAGTACGAACTGACGAGTCTCCTCCGCCGCGCGGGCAAGCGGTTCCGCAAGCTGTCCGTCGTCGCCGACGGCCCGCTCGACGGACACACGATCGGCGAACTCGAGATACGCGAGACGTACGGCGTGGCCGTCCTCGCGGCGCGGCACGGCTCGTGGACGGTCGCGCCGAGCGGGTCGCTGTTGCTGTCGGCCGGTGACGACCTGTTCGTCGTCGGGAGCCGCGACGCCATCGACGGGTTCGCGGAGGTCGCGCGATGAGCCACTCCGTCATCGTGCGGCTCGCAGTCCTCGTCGTCGACGGGCCAGCCATCGAGGTCGGGTTCGCCAGACCGCGACAGGCCGCCGTCGCGCTCGTCACGTTCGCGCTCCTCGCGGCTCTCGTCGCCGGCGCGGCCGCGTTGACGTATCGGTGGTACTTCCGCGACGCGATCCCCGAGGGCGTCGCCGCGCTTCTCGGCGTCGCCGTCGTGGCGCTGTACCTCAACACGACCTCGCTCGGGGCGATAGCAGCCGGAGAGAGCCCGGCGCTCTTCGAGCCGGAGAGCGCGTTCTTCAACGTCGTCGCGCTCGGCAGTGCGGCGGTCACCGCCCCGGTCGGTCGGTACGCGGGCGACCGGCTGGCAGTCGACGTGTTCGCGCTCTCGGGCGCGAGGCAGTTGGACGGCGAACTGAGCGGCGTGGTTCGGGCGGTCGGGCGGTTCACCGCCGTCACGCTGCCGGCGGCGGCCGACATCGATGACATCGACACGTACGACCCCGTCTCACCGGAAAAGAAGGACGAGTTGGCCGAGAAGACGCTGCTTTTCCCGAGGAAACTCCCCGTCGAGGCGCTCCGCGAGCGGCTCGTTTCCCGGATCAAAAGCGAGTACGGCGTCGGATACGTCGACGTCGACGTCGACGCGGACGGGACCGTCGAGTACTTCGCGGTCGGCTCTCGGGCCGCCGGGCTCGGTCCGACGCTCGCTCCCGGGTCTGCCGCGATCGCGATCGCGGCCGACCCGCCGAACAACGCCACGGCCGGCGACACGGTCCAGGTGTGGCGGACGGAACCGGAGCCGAAACGCCTCGCGACGGGAGAGTTACGCGGCGTCGCCGGCGACGTCGTGACGGTCGCGCTCGACGAATCCGACGCGGAGGCGCTGACCGCAGAGAGCGGGTACCGGCTCGTGACGCTCCCCGCGGAGCCGCAGGCGGACCGCGAGTTCGCGTCGCTGCTGCGGAGCGCAGACGAGACGATGGCCGCGGTCACCGTCGCGGCCGGGAGCCCCCTCGCCGGCCGCACCGTTGGTGACGTCGAGACGGTCGTCGCCGCGGTCCGGCCGTCCGGTGAGACCGTCCAGCCGATCCCGCCCCGGTCGTACGCCTTCACCGCCGGAGACCAAGTGTACCTCGTCGGTCGTCCGGACGCGCTTCGCCGGATCGAAGCCGACGCGGCCGCCTCTGAAGACGCCGGCGGTACCGACGGCGATGTCGGCGCTGGCGCTGGCGGCGACGGCCCCAACGACGTAGGCGGCGATGTCGGAATCGGTGGTGGCGACGACGATGTCGGAATCGGTGGTGGCGACGACGCTAGGACAGGTGACGAGACCGACACCGGCGCATCCGGAGACGGCCGAACCGACGACGGGACGCAACGCTCTTGAGGCGTCCGCACGCGGTGTCCGTATGGAGTGGAAGCTGTTCGCTGACCTCGCGGAGATCGCCGGTGATCGCGTGATCCCGGTGGACGCGACCGCGGGCGACACCGTCGGCGACGCGCTCGACGACTTACTCGACTCACATCCCGCGCTTCGAGAACGCGTGATCGAGGACGGCGCGGTCGCAGACCACATCAACGTCCTCCGGAACGGGCGGAGCGTCTATCACGACGACGGGCTCTCCACGACCCTCGAAGACGGCGACGAACTCGCGCTCTTTCCCCCCGTCAGCGGCGGCAACGCCGACTGACGAACCGGTCGTTTCAAACGGTCGCCCGACACAGTCTGACCCATGAGCGACAGCGACGCCGAGGGCGACGGGACAGACGGCAGCGCGGCGGACGACGACGCGCCGGCCGGTGGCGACCACGAGGATCCGCACCACGAGGATCCGCACCGCGAGGAGTTCCACGAGGACCCGGTCGGACACACCCGCGCGGCGGCGGGGATGACCGTCGGCGAACTCGTCGACGGATACGGCGACGCGGGGATCGGCGCGGCGTCGGTCAGCGAGGCCGGCGACGTGCTCGCGGAGATGCTCGATGACGACGACTGCACCGTGTTTCTCTCGCTCGCGGGCGCGATGGTCCCCGCAGGGATGCGTCGGATCGTCGCCGACCTGATCCGCGACGGCTACGTCGACGCGCTGGTGACGACGGGCGCGAACCTCACGCACGACGCCATCGAGGCGATCGGCGGGAAACACCACCACGGGCGCACCCACGACCCCGAGAAGACCGCTCGCGAACACGACGAGGGGCTCCGCGACGAGGGCGTCGACCGCATCTACAACGTCTACCTCCCGCAGGAGCATTTCGCGGCGTTCGAAGGCCACCTGCGCGAGGAGGTGTTCCCGGAGCTGGAGGGAGACGACGGGGGCGGAAGCGACGCGGTCTCAATCGCCGACCTCACGCGCGAGTTGGGACGCGCGAACGCCGCGGTCAACGAGCGCGACGACGTCGACGAGGGACCGGGCGTCGCCGCCGCCGCCTACGAGTGCGACGTGCCGATCTACTGTCCCGCCGTTCAGGACTCCGTGCTCGGGTTGCAGGCGTGGATGTACGCGCAGACCGCAGACTTCACGCTCGACGCCCTCGCCGACATGACGGAGCTGACCGACCTCGCGTTCGAGGCCGACGACGCCGGATGTCTGCTCGTCGGCGGCGGAGTCCCGAAGAACTTCACGCTCCAGACGATGCTCGTCACGCCGCGGGCGTACGACTACGCGGTCCAGATAACGATGGACCCGGAGGCGACGGGCGGGCTCTCGGGCGCGACGCTGGAGGAGGCCCGCTCGTGGGGGAAATTGGAGAAAGACGCCCGCAACGCCTCCGTGTACGGCGACGCGACGATCATGCTGCCGATGCTCGTCGCGGCCGCACGCGAACGGATCGAGTGACTGCTGGTCGCGAACGGATCGGGCGTCCGTCGCTCGCGCCGAGCACGGTGGAGGAGGGCACGCGCTTGGGGCCGTGTCGCGGTGCGCCCCCGTTCGCCAGCGGTTTTTTCCCCGTTCGGGGCGACCGGAGGGTATGAGCGATCCCGAAACCGACGCGTCCGAGACGGGAGACGGCGACCGCGGACCCACCGTCGTCCTCCTCGACGTGTTGCCCAACGGGCGGCCGGACGACGACCGTCCGGCACACCGGAAGTCACCGGTCGCGTACGGGCTCGAAGCGGAGGATTTCCGGTTGTACGAGCTCGCTCTGTCGGAATCGTCGGACGCCTCCGTGAGCGATCGGCTCGATCTCGACGGGCCGTCGGTCGGTCGCTACCGTGAGGTCGAGTTCGACGATCTCACCCGGAACGCGGCCGCCGAGATCGAGTACGCGGTAGACGACATCGTCGACGCCGACGAGCGCCGGTTCGTCGACTTCTACAACGAGGCCGGACCGATCACGCTCCGGCTCCACCGGCTCAACCTCCTTCCCGGGATCGGCAAGAAGCTGCGGAACAACATACTCGACGAGCGGAAACGCGGGCCGTTCGAGACGTTCGAGGAGGTTTCAGAGCGCGTCTCCGGACTGCACCGCCCACGAGAGGTGATAGTCGAGCGGATCGTCGAGGAGATCCGGGAGGACGACTTGAAATACCGCACGTTCGTCGGCACCGAGGAGTGAACCTGATCAGGATCGAGCCGCGGTGCCGATCCGACTGCGACTCGCGACGACGCCCCGACTGCGACACGAGACGACGCCCCGAAACGGGACTTTTACCCGGAGCGGCGGAGTAACGCGGCCATGACCGACACATCGGCGGGACCGGAGGGGACGTACGGGGACCGCGACCCCGACGCCCTCGCGCGTCGCGCCGGGGAGCGCGCGAACCCCGACCGCGACCAGCATTTTCTCGTCGACGACCGCGTCCTCGACCGGATCCCCGGGTACCTCCCGGACGACGCCGACACGGATCACCTTCTGGAGATCGGCGGCGGCGCGGGCGCGCTCACCGACCGCCTGCTGGCCGTGGTCGCTCGCCGCGGAAGCGACGGCGCAGATCCCGGGTTCCTCTCGGTGATCGAACGCGACGCGACCTTCGCCGACTTCCTCCGCGAGGAGTTCGCGGGAGCCGTCGACGGCGGGCTCCTCGACGTCGTCGAGGGCGACGCGCTTGACGTCGACCTTCCTCCCTTCACCGCCTGCGTCGCCAACTTGCCGTACGGCGTCTCCTCCGAGATCGCCTTCCGACTGCTCCCCGAGAAGAAGCCGCTCGTCCTGATGTTTCAGGCGGAGTTCGCTGACCGGATGGTCGCGTCGGCGGGCGAGTCGGCGTACGGTCGGCTCTCCGTGTCCGCACAGCACTACGCCGACGTAGAGATAACAGAGCGCGTCCCGAAGGAGGCGTTCGACCCCCAACCGGCCGTCGAGAGCGCCCTCGTTCGGTGTACGCCGCGAGATCCCGACTACGCCGTCGGCGACGAGGCGTTCTTCCTCCGGTTCGTGAAGGCGCTTTTCACCCAGCGGCGCAAGACGGTCCGGAACGCGATCCGAAACACCGGCCACATCTCCGGACTTGACGACCCCGAGGCCGTCGTCGACGCCGCCGAGGAGGATCTGCTCCGACGGCGACCCGGAAACGTGGAGCCGGCGGCGTTCGCGGCGCTGGCAGAGCTGGCCCGCGAACACGGGTCGCCGATGGAGGCGTAACCGGATGACGGTCGGCGTCTCCGGACTCGCGACCGACCCGCAGAGCGTCCTCGCGGGCAACGCCGAGCGGCTCGCGGTGTCGACGTTTATCGTTGCGGTCGTGCTCGCCGCGCGGTATCTCACCCGGCGGCTGAAGCGGCGTGACGACGAGCTGTCGTCGACTCGGCGGCTGCTGTTGTCGACGAGCGTCGCCGCCGTCACGGCCGCCGGCGCGATCGCGCTGATCGGGGTGTGGGACCGGAGCGGGGCGCTCCTCGAAGCCGTCCGGTCGGCGGCGATCGCAGACCAGCTATCGAACGTCGTGCTCGCGGTCGTGCTCCTCGCCATCGCGTACGCCGTCACGGACTTTCTCGGCGGCGTCATCCGCGAGGTCGCAGCCGAGAGCGCGTCGATCTCCGACCATCAGCAGGAGGTCATCCTCCGGCTCACGCAGCTTTCGGTGTACACGGCCGCGCTGCTCGTGGTCGTCGGGCTGTTCACCGACAACGTCGGCGGACTCCTCGTCGGCGCGGGATTCTTAGGAATCGTGGTCGGGATGGCGGCGCGACAGACCCTCGGGGCGGTGCTGGCCGGGTTCGTGCTGATGTTCTCCCGGCCGTTCGAGGTCGGCGACTGGGTCGAGGTCGGCGACCACGAGGGCACCGTCACGGAGATATCGATCATGAGCACGCGACTCCGCTCGTTCGACGGCGAGATGGTCACGCTGCCGAACGACGACGTGCGCGCCGGCTCGATCGTCGACCGGTCGCGTCGGAACCGACTCCGGATCGAAATCGAGGTCGGCGTCGACTACGACACCGACATCGACCGGGCGGCGGAGCTACTCGAGGGCGCGGTCGCGGAGGTGGAAGGCGTCGCCGAGATGCCGGAGCCGAACGCCGTGACGAAACGATTCGCGGACTCCGCGGTCGTCCTCGGCCTCCGCTACTGGATCCGCAATCCGAGCATGCGGAAGCGCTGGCGCACGCAGACCGCCGCGATGAGCGCGATGAAGGCCGCCTTAGAGGCGGAGGGGGTCGTGATCCCCTTCCCGCAGCAGACGCTCTCCGCGCGCGCCGAGGGCGCGACCGGGCCGCAGCTCGACGCCTCGGTCGAAGGGCGGGCGTCGGTGCGGGACGGCGACGGTGCGAGCGACTCGGGCGGCACGGCCGAGGGCGACGGCGCGAGTGACGCGGGCGACGACGGGACCAACAGCTCGGGCGACGCGAACGTCGGTGCGGGCAACGACGGAGGGACAGGGCGGTGACCGACCTCGCCGAGCGGCGCGGGGTCGACGACGCCGTCGTCTACCAACCGGCCGAGGACTCGGGGCTGCTCGCCGAGGCGGCGCTCGCCGAGGCGCACGGTCGCGTGCTTGATGTGGGGACGGGATCGGGCTGGGTCGCGGCGCAGATCGCAGACGAGCACGACGGAGCGGTGGTCGGCAGCGACCTCAACCCACACGCCGCTCGGCAGGCCCGCGACCGGGGCGTCGAGGCGGTCGTCGCCGACCTCGTTTCGCCGTTTCGGACGGACGCGTTCGACACGGTGTGTTTCAACCCGCCGTACCTCCCGACCGACCCGGACAACGAGTGGGACGACTGGATGGAACACGCGCTCTCGGGCGGCGAGTCCGGCCGCGAACTCATCGAACCGTTCCTCGCCGACGTGGGTCGCGTGCTCGCGCCGGACGGCGTCGTCCTCCTCTTGGTCTCCTCGCTGACCGGCTACGACGAGGTGCTCTCGCTTGTCGAGGACGCGGGGTTCGAGCACGCCGTCGCAGTCGAGGAGTCGTTCCCGTTCGAGACGCTCACCGTGCTCGCGCTCCGCCGCCCGTAGAATAACTGTTGGACATGAAATGTATTAGCAAATATTATACGGCGGCATATCGAACCAACGGTGATGACCGAACGAGTCGCGGCCACGCCGGGATTGTATCCGCTCCCGGACTGGGCGAAAGAGACGCTCTCGGACCTCAAGGGCCACCAGAAGGGAGACCTGTTGAGCGGTGACGAGAGCGAGGCGATAGTCGAGCAGTACGACGAGGTGCGCGCGGAGTACGTCGATGATCAACTGGACGCTGGCCTCAGCCTGATATCGGAGGGGCAGAGCCGCTGGGACGACATGATCGCGCACCCGCTGACGGTTCACGACAGCGTTGAAACGGGCGGGATCGTCCGATACTACGACAACAACAACTTCTACCGCGACCCGCGCGTGGTCGCCGACCTCGGCTTCTCCGGCGATGTCGCCCGCGAACTAGAATCGACACAGGAGCTAGTCGCCGACGGCGCGGCCGACGCGTCGCTCGCGGCGACGCTCCCCGGCCCGTACTCGCTCGCTGCGCTCGCGACCGACGAACACTACGGCGACGAGGCCGACTTTCAGGCCGCGATCGCCGAGTTCCTCGCCGACGAGGTGGAGGCGTTCCCCGCTCACGACACGCTGTTCCTCCTCGAACCGTCGCTGGTGACGGAGCCGCCCGCCGAGGGCGACGAGTCGACCGCGACGGACGCGATTTCGACGGTCGCCGACGCGACCGACGCCGACGTCGTCGTCCAGACGTTCTACGGCGCGCTCGGCGAGAAGCTGTACGCGCACCTCGTCGACGAGGCGGGCGCGGACGCGCTCGGACTCGATCTTGTCGCCGGAGACCGCGACGACACCGTCTACAACGTCCAGGAGTTCGGCTCGACCGACTCGCTGTCGCTCGGGCTCGTCGACGGGCAGAACACGCTCGTCGAGGAGCCGGAGACAATCGCGGAACGCGTCGAGTGGTTCGAATCGCAGATCCCGGCCGAGGGGTTCGACCGGACGTACCTGACGCCGAACACAGAGCTGTTCTACCTGCCAGCCAACAAGTACCGCGAGAAGCTTTCTGCCCTCGCCGCCGCCGCGGAGGTGCTCGAATAATGGTCCGAAACCCGTCTGCAAACCGCGAACAGTTCCGACCGAACGACCACCCCAACGACGCGTTCCTCCTCTCCACCGTCGTCGGCTCCTATCCGAAGCCCAAGTGGCTGAACCGCGCGGACGAGCTCGTCTCCGACCCCGACTCGAAGTTCGACGAGGGCGACTTAGCGGAGGCACACGACGACGCCTGTCGGCTCATCACCCACGAGCACGAGCGCGCCGGGCTCGACACGGTCGTCGACGGAGAGATGCGCCGCAACGAGATGGTCGAGTTCTTCGCCGACCGCATCGACGGCTACGAGTTCAACGGCCCGGTGAAGGTGTGGGGCCACAACTACTTCGACAAACCGAGCGTCGTCGAGGAAGTCGAGTACGACGAGCCGTGGCTCGTCGACGAGTTCGAGTTTACCTCGAACGTCGCCGAGAAGCCGGTGAAAGTCCCGATCACAGGGCCGTACACCCTCGGATTCTGGGCGTTCAACGAGGCGTACCCCTCCACCGAGGAGCTCGTGTACGACCTGGCGGACCTGGTCAACGAGGAGGTCGAGAAGCTCGTCGAGGCCGGCGCGCGCTACATCCAGATCGACGAGCCCGCGCTGGCGACGACGCCGGAGGACCATGCCATCGTCGGCGAGGCGCTCGAACGCATCGTCTCGGGGATAGACGAGGAGGTCCGGATCGGCCTCCACGTCTGTTACGGCGATTACTCGCGTATCTACCCCGAAATCAACGACTACCCGATAGACGAGTTCGACGTGGAGCTGTGTAACGGCGGCTTCGAGCAGATCCCGACGTTCACCGACCCCGAGTTCGAGCCCGACCTCGCGCTCGGCGTCGTCGACGCCCACACCGCCGAAATCGAGCCCGTCGAGGAGATCAAAGCGAACATCCGGCAGGGCCTCCGCGTCGTCCCGCCGGAGAAGCTCACCATCTCGCCCGACTGCGGACTGAAGCTGCTCCCCCGCGAGATCGCCTACGGCAAGACCGAGAACATGGTCACGGCGGTCCGCGAGGTCGAAGCCGAGATCGACGCCGGCGAGATCGATCTCGACAATCCGCTCGCAGACGACTGAGGCGGCGACTCACTCGCGGTCGTCGACCGCGCCCCGCCGAGAGCGCTCTCGGCGACCGCGAGGGTCGTGACACCATTTATACAAACCCCTAGACCGCATCGCCGCTATGGACATCGGAATCACCGTCGGCGACGACCTCGACCGGCTCGCTGCGTCGTCCGATCGGTTCGACTTCTGTGAGCTCGGACTCGGCGAGCCGACCCTCGTACCAGAGGATGCGGATCCGGACCGGGTCGCCGACGCGCTCTGCGGCCGCGACCTGTGCGTTCACCTGCCGTACAGTCAGCGGCTCGCGAGCTACGCACCTGAGATCAACGACGCGATAGTCGCGTACCAGCGGCGGCTCTTGGACGGGGCCGGTGACCTCGGCGCGTCGAAGGCCGTCCTCCACGCCACGTCCGCCGACCGCGACGACGTGGAATTCCGCGAGGTCGCCGCCGATCAGCTCCGCCGTGTCGCCGACGCCGGCCGCGACGCCGGCGTCGAGGTCGTCGTCGAGAACGTCGGGCACCAACACGAGGGGCTCCAGCTGTCCGTGCTCGCGGAGATCGCCGAGGACGCCGACGTTCCTATCTGTTTCGATGTCGGCCACGCCTACATGGAGGGCGGAAACAAGGCGATCCAGCGATTCCTCCGTCGCCACGGCGACCGCGTCTCACACCTCCACTGCCACGACGTGCGCCGCCGCGGCGACACCCACCTTCCGGTCGGCGCGGGCGAGGTCGACTACGGCCATGTCGAGACGCATCTCCCGGAGTTCGACGGCACCGTCGCGCTGGAGGTGTTCACCGACGACGAGACGCTCCTCCTCGACTCCGCAGAGCGCGTCGCGAGCCGGCTCGGCGCGGAGTTTTAAGCTCCGAAGACGGTCTCGCGGTGCGCCCGAATCAGTCGGTCCCGCTCTCGTCCTCGCCGGTATTCCCGTCTGTCTCGGAAGCGCGGCCGCCTTCAACGTCGCCCTCGTCTCCCGATTCGTCTGCACCCTCGCCGTCCACCTGTCGTTTGATCGACTCCAGTTCGGACTCCACGTCGACTTCGGGGCCGGTCGACGCCTCTTCGGCCGTGCCGCGGTCGTCCACGTCCTCGCTCTCGGCGTCCGGGTCGGTCACGTCGATCTGGACCGGCTTCCCGGTGTCGCTCTCGGTGTCGCCCTCGCGCCGGTCCCTGCCGGTCGACGAACCGCGCTTCGCGTCGCCCTCGCGCCGGTCCCTGCCGGTCGACGAACCGCGCTTCGCGTCGGCCGCGCGTCGGTTCTCGTCGATCCGCGATTCGATCTCGGCGGTGAGGTCGCGGGCGTCGGCGATGATCGACTTCGAAGCTGCGTCCTCGGGGAGATCCGCCTCCGACAGCGCCGTTCGTAGCTCCGCGAGCGACCGCGAGAGTCCGGCGGTCGCCCCGTCGCGTACGGACGCGAGGCGGTCGCCGGTCGACGCGGCCCCCTCGGCGACGCTTCGCTCCGGATCGGCCAGCCGCAGGGTTCCCTGAAGCAGTTCCAGAGAGGTGATAGTCGTCTCCAGCAGGGCGATGACCGTCGGGATGGTGTACTGTTCGGTGAACCGCACGAGTTCTGACAGTCGGGGGGGACGCGGCGTTCCCGATGGTCCGCGCCGGTCGCGCTCGGTCTCGCGGAGGTCCCGACGGAGGTCGGACAGCACGTCCGCAAGCTCGTCAAGCCGGTCTTCAATGTCGTCGTCTCGGCGGTCGCGGGCACTCATACCCGCTCGTAGGCGGCGAATGACCAAAAACCCCGGCTGGGCGCGGAGCGCGGTCGGACGCGTATATAACCTTGCGTCGTGGCCGCGCTCTGTGCGCACGACCGCACGACCACTATACGAGCGAGGCCGCTACCGGCTGTCGTAATGGCAAACGCAGCGATAGTCGTCTTGGCTGGTACGGAAGGTCACGAGAGTCTCGGCCGCGTCGTGAACGCGCTTCAGGCCGCGACGGAGTTCGCCGAGAACGACGAGGACGAACTCGAACTGCTATTCGACGGCGCGGGAACGACGTGGATCCCGGAACTGGAAGACGAGTCTCACGACTACCACGCCCTCTATCGGTCGCTCCGAGACGAGGTGTCCGTCTGTGACTACTGTTCCGGCGCGTTCGGCGTCGAAGACGCCGTCGACGACGCCGGCGTGTCGATGCTCGACGACCACGACGGCCACCCGAGCATTCGGGACTTGGTCGACGAGGACTACGAGGTCATCACCTTCTGAGCGACCCGCCTGACGCTGAGGGCCGCCGGGATCAGTCGAAGCGACCCCGCCGGTACTGCACCGGCCACTCGACTTCCGCGCCGAGTTCGTGGGCCGCTTCGAGCGTCCAGTACGGGTGTCGGAGCAGCTCCCGACCGAGCGCGACGAGGTCGGCTCGGTCGTTTCGCACCACGGCGTCGGCGTGGGTCGGCTCGGTTATCCCTCCGACCGCGGCCACCGGCACGTCTGTCCCCTCGCGGATGGCCTCGGCGTAGGGGAGTTGGTAACCCGGACCGGTGTTCGGCAGCTCTTGGTCCGGGTGGATCCCGCCGCCGGAGACGTCGATGAGGTCCGCTCCCGCGTCGGCGAGCAGGGGTGCCAGCCGGACCGAGTCGTCGACGTCCCACGAGTCGCGCTCGTCGAGCCAGTCCGTCGCGGAGATCCGAACGAACACTGGCTTGTCGTCGGGCCAGACGTCGCGGACGGCCGAGACGACCTCCCGGACCAGTCGGGTTCGGTTCTCGAAGCTCCCGCCGTACTCGTCGTCGCGGTCGTTGGTGACCGGCGAGAGGAACTGGTGGACGAGGTACCCGTGTGCGGCGTGGACCTCGGCGATCTCGAAGCCGGCGTCGATCGACCGCGCGGCCGCGTCGGCGAACGCGTCGACCACGTCGGGGATCTCGTCGGTCGAGAGGCGGCGCGTCGCGGCCGGCTCGTTCGATTCGCTCTCGTCTCCGTCCGGGTACGGATCGTCGGTCGAGGAGACGGTCTCCCAGCCGTCCGCGTCGTCAGCCGGGATCGGCGTTCCTCCCTCCGAAGGGGGTCTGTGTGACGCCTTTCGCCCGGCGTGTGCCAACTGGATCCCCGGCGTCGCTCCCTGCGATCGGACGAACTCGACCGTCGGCGCGAGCGCCTCGGCGTGCTCGTCGGACCAGATCCCGAGGCAGCCCGGAGTGATCCGGCCCCGCTCCTCGACGGCGGTGGCCTCGGTCATCACGACGCCCGCCCCGCCGACGGCGCGGCTCCCTAGGTGAATCCGGTGCCAGTCGTTCGCGAACCCGTCGTCTGCGGAGTATTGGCACATCGGAGACATCATCACACGATTCCGGAATTCGGTCCCGCGCAGCGAAAACGGCGTAAAAAGCGACTGAGTCATGTCCGACTGAAGGGTCAGCGGCGGCTAATATGCTCCGATCACACCGGTGGATGGCTGCTTTCGAAGGAAAAAATGCGTGTCGACACACACCGCCCTGTCTTGAAACGCCGCTCTCCCACTTTAGGCTGACCGAAACCTATATGCCCGGGGGTCGCTGACAGACCGTCAATGAGCACTGGAGATCGGATCGGGCGCAGTGGCGACGGACCGGCCGACGAGCGACCGGTCGTCGCGGCGAGCCGCTCGTCTCCCGAGAGGACCGTCTTCACAGAGCAGGGAAACATCGACGCGTGGATCGCGACCGATCTGACGGTCGAACTCGAACGCTGACGGAACACGGCGAGAACTGACGTCCGGCTCGCTTCGCTCGCCGCTGCGCCTTTCTGAGTTCACGCTCTCGGTGAGTTCCCCCACTGCGTTCGAGAAATGCACCGGCCGAGACTCCCGTGAGTAATTCGAACGGGAGTACGGTCGGTGTACGACCCTAGAAGTACACCGGCTGAGATTTGAACTCTGAATCAGACGTGCTCGCTCACTGCGTTCGCTGTGCCCGACTGATAACGTTCGAACTCTCAGTGATTTCTCTCACTGCGTTCGAGAAATGCACCGGCCGAGATTTGAACTCGGGTTGCAACCATGGCAAGGTTGCGTGATACCACTACACTACCGGTGCGTGCTTCGCATTTACCGATTGGCTGGTGTGTTACTTAAACCTGTCACATTCGACCGACGGCGCGCGGTCACCGCTGACTGAGCGACGTCCCCGCACCCGATTCGCCGGTCAGTCTCCGCGGCTCGCGGCGATCTCCTCGCGGTGCGTGGCGACGAGGTCGGCGAAGGCCGCCGCCTCTGCGCGCTCTTGTGTCTCGTCTCCCCGGCGATCCCGAATGCGACGCTTGATCGTTCGCAGCGCGTCCGGTTTGCCGGAGGCGATCTCGGTGGCGACCGCGCGAGGGTCGTCGACGACGCGGGAGACAAGCCCGGCCTGACGCGCCTCCTCGGCGTCGAGGACGCGTCCGGACAGAGCGAACTCCAGCGCGTCACCCTCACGCATCACGCGCGGGAGCCGGACGGTCCCGCCCCACGCACCGAACAGCCCGAACGAGACCCCCGGTTCGCCGAAGGTCGCGTCCGGGGTCGCAACGCGGACGTCAGCCGCCAGTGCCATCTCGACGCCGCCGCCCCGAGCGGCTCCGTCGATACCGCAGACGACGACGGTGTCGGCGTCCGCGAGCGTCGATGCCGTCCGCTGGCCTCGACGAGCGAACTCGCTCGGATCGTCCAACCCGGCGACGGCGTCGAGGTCGGCTCCGGCACAGAAGGCGCGTCCCGCTCCCCGGAGGTACGTCACCGGCGTGTCGGCTGTTTCGACGGCGGCGCGGAGATCGTCGAGATCGTCCGGCCGCAACGCGTTCCGGCTGTCGGGACGGTCGAGCGTTACGGTGCGGATATCGTCGTCGTCTCGGACGCGGATCATGACCTCTCGTCTCGTCCGTTTCCAAAGGTCTTTGCCCCTCGCTCGACTACCATATGGTGATGGACGATGCCTCGCGAGCGCGTGACGCAGCCCGCGAAGCGCTCGCGGACGTCGAGCCTGATCAGCTGCGTGAGGCCCTCGAAGATCGGATTCTCGACGCCGCCGTGACGCCGGGGGTGCTGGCGCTTATCACCGCCCGTGCGATTGATCCCGACGTCGTCCTCGACGACGTCCTCGACCGCGCCGCCGGCGTCCAACTCATCTACGAGGGACTCCGTCTCACTCGCGCGGTAGCGCACGAGGAGCCGTGGGTGACCGAACCGACACGGTCGTCGGACATCGACGCAGACATGGACGTCCTCACTGCCGACGTGCTCGTCTCGCGCGGGTTCTCGCTTCTGGCCTGTACCGACGCGGCGGGTGCGGCCGTGGAAGTCGTGCGCGCGTTCGGCCGCGACCAGACGCTCAGGGACCGCGAGGAGGCCGACCTGGCGGCCGCGACCGCGCTCGATCGCAATCTGGAGGTCGACGCCCTCGAACTCGCCGTCGTCGCCGGAACGACCGCTGTCGGCGGCGAGACGCCCGAAGAGCTGCTGGCGTACGCTCGGGAGCTGGCCGCCGACTACGACGGCGAGTTCCCCCCGCCTCGACGCGCGCTCCCCGAGGCGACCGCGGACCGGATCGCCGACATCTCCGACCGTACGGTGAGCGCAACGGATCGGTGAGCCCGTGACGTCTCTCCGTCTGTCTACGTCCGGCGTATCACAATACGTATCAGACGGGCAGGGAGTGGGAGCCCGATCTCGACCTCAGCCAAGCGAACGGCGAGGTACGTGATTACCTGTATCGAGAGGCATTCAAACAGCGATGCAGCGCCGCTCTCGCATACGGGTCGGTCAAGGGTTACCACTCGGTGATGCCCGAGGAATGCGACCGTATCAAGAGTGGCGACTCATTGGGCGACCAACGTCGGGCCGCAGCACGCGAAGGACCAACTTCACCACAAGCGCGTGACGAGGATGAAGTATCTACACTCAGACTCGGATACACGGTCGTCAGTAGGTGAGCAACTCTGGTCAGTTAATTCGCTATATCTGAACTTTCCGGTCCTGACTTTTTCCAATCACGCAGGAGCGATAGTCCACTTCAAAGGCAGAATCGTACATACCAATTATGTGTTCTCCGAGAACTCGTCCAAGTAGGGGCGGAACCGCGTTTCCAATCTGCTCGACTATATCACTCCGACTCCCGGCAAACTCAAAATCGTCGGGGAAGCTCTGTATCCGTGCGCCTTCGCGGGGCGTCAACGCCCGGTCTTGTCGGGGATGGATACATTTGTTAGAAGCGGGATGGATGAAGTTGACCGTCATAGTTACTGATGGAAGGTCGGGGTCAATCCGGGAATAGCTGGAGCTGTAGCCGCTGGAAATATACTCATCACTACTGTCAACTCCTTCGTTCTCTTTTAGATTCGTGATGGTCTCCTGTTTGTTCGAGCCGCTGTTCCGAATGATAGTCATCATCTTATCTCCATGGTTGGTCGCCTTGTGGAGAGTCAGATTCTGAGAGCCGTCTCTCATTGAGGCTTGATATTGGTTTTCTGGCGGATTTGTGTAGGTCGTGGCTTCTTCGCCAGCTTGGATGTTAGGCAGATCGCTAATGGCATCCATGACTGTCCGAGCTTCTGGGAGAGTTTCCTTATTTTTGAAATCGCTCAAAGTCGGTTGAGCCGTAATGACCTTCGATTTGTCGTGGTAGCCAATAGTGCGGCCATTTGCCTGGTGAGTCGGAACAGGGAAATCGATCTGTTCCCCGTTTCGTGACCCAACCATAATCAGACGTTCACGGCGTTGTGGAAGCCCGAAATTGGCCCCATTTAGAATCCGCCAATCAGCACGATATCCAATCTCATCGGCACTCTGTACGATTCGAGAGATGGTTTCCCCATCTCTGTGAGTTGCCAGCCCAACGACGTTTTCCATCACGAAGAAGTCCGGCTTGAAATACTCGACATACTCAATGAAGTCGGTATAAAGACCATTTCGCTGGTCTTCTCCTTTTCCCCCACGATCTGGCCGGATCGACGAAAACCCTTGGCACGGTGGCCCCCCGACTATTATCTGAACGTTTTCGGGGTCAATACCGGCCGCTGTTGAGGCTTTCTCTGGAGGCCATTCCCGAATATCCCCCTTGATTGTCTCTGCTTCGGAGTGATTCCGGTGGAAGGTTTCTATTGCTACCCCTTTTTTATCCAATCCGAGTAGAACCTCATACTCGTCTGAAGGGTGAGTTTCAAACCCGTACGAGAATCCACCAGTACCACAAAAGAGGTCAATAATTCCTACCATCACACTATATGAGACAATTGTCTCATTTGCATTTAAACCTTGGTGGCTTTTGCCGATACGTCTTTCTATTGCAATCGGAGACAGCATAAATCCCGTGGCAATAATGACAATACGTTGGTGAGACAATTGTCTTAATTATATTTAACGTTGCGCCGTCCCCGGAACAGGTTATGGACGATGAATTTACGCAGGAACTCGGACACCGTATCAGGGAACTCCGTGAACTACAGAAAAGACCGCTTGAAGAAGTAGCTCAGGAAGCCGATATTCATCGAACGACTCTCGGAAAGATCGAAAGAGGAGACCGAGAGCCGAGTCTTTCTATCGCACTTAGAATAGCAGACGCGCTAAATGTTACCGTTACCGAACTGGTCAATCCAGACTCGTTCAGAACGCCACAAAAGGAGCATGTGATTGACGACGCGGATATTTACGAAAATGTTCCGTTCGATGGGAAAGCGGTTTTACGAGGAATAGAAGAAGCCTACGAGAACCTGGACACGATTGATTTCGCATTTCGCCGTCGAGGTGCCGATCCACTTGCTGAACAGTTTGACGAATACTCTGCTCTATCAACTGTTCTCGGAGAGTTCTTCGCTACAGGTGTCGCTTCGGGGTCGGATGGTGTTTATGAGGTAAATGCTGGTGACTTTCCAGACCTGATTAGTACCGGAGCAACAGACGATGTTCCCGGTATTGAAATCAAGGTAGCGATGGAGACGTATATGCCGAAAGGTCACCTCCCCAAACCGGGAATGTACATAGCTATCAGGTACGTATTAGCTGATCGCGATAAAAACTATCAGTGCGGAGAACGGAAGGACACAGCATGGATTTGGGAGGTCCGTATGGGTAAAATCGAGGCAGACCAATTTAACAAAAGCGACACTGAAGGTGATTCTGGAAAGACGGCTACCTTCTCAGCTGAAGCTCTCTGGAATTTCGACTGTGTTTATCTCGACCCTGATTTGATTCCTTATTCAAGATACAAGGACAAAGAGGCACTCTCGAAGGTACAGGGCCAGTCAACTCACTGAGGAACGATGGGTTTTGCACGTCACGGTACGGCACACCCGGTGGCTTTCATCACATTCTTATACGGCTGTGTTATAGAATCGAGTGCAGAAGGCGGAAAAGCGGAGTGTACGCACCCTGAGTGCCTGGGTAGCTTAGCGGTAAAGCGCGTCCTTGGTAAGGACGAGACCCCGAGTTCAAATCTCGGCCTAGGCTCTCTTTGGCTGGTACGTCTGGTTGATGTTCGCTATACAATCATGGCTCCGCTCGCTCGCTACCAGAACCTATTCGGTCCTGTGGGTCCTCCGCAGAGCTAACTCGTGACGCGCGACGCCGGCCCGACGCCGCCCTCCGAACGGATCGTCAGTCTCGACGCGCTCAGAGGGTTCGCCCTGCTCGGGATCTTCCTCATCAACGTCTGGGTGTTCGCGATGCCGGAACAGACGCTTCTCAACCCGAACATCTACGCCGATTCGGCCGTTTACGGCGATTTCTCCGGTGCGAACTACTGGGCGTGGTTCGTCGGCCATGTGTTCGCCCAGTCGAAGTTCATCACGCTCTTCTCGGCGCTTTTCGGCGCGGGGATCCTGCTTTTCGTCGAGAGCAAATCCGAAAAAGGTCAAGACGCGGTGCGGCTTCACTACCGCCGGACCGCGATCCTCATCGCGATCGGACTCGCGCACGCGTACCTCCTCTGGTACGGCGACATCCTCGTCGCGTACGGGCTCACCGGGCTGTTCGTCGTCACGCTGCGCGACTGGGACGCGAAACAGCTCGCCGGCCTCGCCGGTATTTTCCTCGCGTTCGTCCCCGCCTTGGAACTGTTCGCCGCCGTCACCGTCGGCGGCGAGGCGATAGCCGGGCAGTGGATGCCGCCCGAGGCGGCGCTCCGACAGGAAGTGGTCACGTACCGGAGCGGCTGGCTCGAACAGATGGGTCACCGCGTCTCCTCGTCGTTCCAGCGGCAGACCACGGGATTCATCGGGTCGAGCTTCTGGCGGATCGGCGGCGTCATGCTGCTCGGCATGGCCCTGTACCGGAACGGCGTGTTGACCGGCGAGCGCTCCAATCGACTCTACCGGCTGCTCGTCGCTGGCGGCGGCGTCGGCGTCGCGCTCGTCATCGCGGGCGTCGCCTACATCGAGGCCAACGACTGGAGCGCCGGCGCGGCGCTGTACTGGCGACAGTTCAACTACGTCGGGAGCCTCCTCCTCGCCGGCGGCTACCTCGGGGCCGTCACGCTCTACGTCCGGCGACGGCCCGACGGTCTGGCGACGAACGCGCTCGCCGCGGTCGGCCGGACGGCGTTCACGAACTATCTCTTACAGACCGTGATCGCCACCACGGTCTTCTACGGACACGGGCTCGGGCTGTTCGGCTCCGTGACTCGCGTCGAACAGTACGCGCTGGTCCTCGGTGTGTGGGCGGTCCAGATCGCGCTCTCGGTGCTCTGGCTGCGCCGCTACCGGTTCGGCCCCGTCGAGTGGGTCTGGCGGACGCTCACCTACGGCGAGACACAGCCGCTTCGGAACTCGGGATAGGCTTTCGCGGGCACTGCACCGTCGTGCCGCCCTGTTTCCGCGCCGCCGTGCCTGGGGTTCCCGACCGCGCCTCACCACACCGGCGCGAGGAGCAGCGCGACGGTGAGCGAGATAAAGCAGAGCTTCAACGCGGTGTTGACGGCGATCACTTTCGTGCCGAACTCGGCACCCCAGATCCCGTACTGGAAGGGGATCGACCGCCGGAACGTGGAGACGGCAAAAGACAAGATTCCGCCGATGAGAAGCGTTGCCACCGCGGTTCGGGTCGTGAACGTACCCGGCTCTGCTCCGGCGATAGTCACGGCACCGGCGGTCGTATCGAGCGTGTAGACAGCGATGACGGGGACGGCCTCCCCGGGAAGTCCGAGCACCCCGGTGATCGGCTCGGCGATCCTCGTCAGTGAGTCGACGTCGTAGTTCGTGACCAATCCGATCACGACGACGTACACGACCGCGAGCCGCGGCACGATCCGCCGGAGCGTCGCCCACGATTTCGTCGCGGCGTCGCGGACGCGCTCGCGAGACCCGCGGTCGTCGTCTTCGGGTCCGCCGGCCTCGACGTCCGCGAGGGCCGCGCGGTCGACGTTGCGTTCGGAGAGGAACAGGCCGCCCAACAACACGCCCGTGACCGTGATGGCGAGGGCGATCCCGGCGCGCGCTGAGACGTACACCACGCCGACCTCGGTGCCGAGGATCGGGATCATCACGGGGACGTAGTAGGTGAACACGTGCTGGACGAACCCGAAGAACGTGTTGATGACCACGGCGACGAGCGTCGCCCGGTCGTCGAGCAGCCCCGACTCGCGGTACTCGGCGAGCGTCGCGTAGCCCGCCGTCGTCGACGCCGCGGTCGTCAGGATCGCCGTGCCGACTTCGTTCGGCAGGTTGGCGGGGCGGGTGAGCCGGCCGGAGAGTCCGGCGACGTAGCGGACGAGTCCGAACGCGACGGCGACGTTCGCGGCGAAGACGCCGGCCGCGATGAACGCCGATATCCGCGCCAGCCGCGGGGCGACCTCGGCGAGGAGTGAGAGGAGTTCGGCGACGACCGATTGCACGGGTGAAATAACGTGGCCGGCGGTCAAATGGCCATCGGAACGTTCGGACGCACCGGCCCGCCGGCGCGGTCGCGAATTCGGAGCCGCACGCCGCACCCGCACGCTGGAGCCGCACGCCGCACCCGCACGCTGGATCCACACGTCGGACTCGCTTCGGAGACGCGGCCCGCGCGGGGCTTATCAGTCCCCCCGCCGAATCGGCCCCCAATGGCACCCGCGGAAGACGACATCTCGATCGAAGAAAAACGCGTGTACGCCGGGAACGCCGGGCGAACTGACGCGTACGTCGCAACGGAGACCGGACTCGTGAGAGTCGCGTTCTCGGCCGACAAGATCGGCGCGTTCGACATGGTGACGCGCGAGCCCGCTCGCGACGTCGCCGTCCTCCCTCGCGAGAGCGCTCCGGCCCTCCTCGGTATCGCGTCTTCGGACGGGCTTCGTGTCTCCCTTGTCGACGACGCGATCGACCCCGTCACCGTCACCGACGAGCCGGTGGTCGCGATCGGCGTCGGTGGCGAGACGACCGACGACGGCGCGCGAGCCGGTGGCGACGCGTTCTGCGTCGCCACGGAAGAGGGGGGTATCGACCGCGTCACAGTCGAGACGACGGCAGACGCAGACTCGGAAGACGACGGGTCGCCCCCCGCGTTCACTGTAACGTCGACGCGAATCGGCGAGGTCGCCGAGCCGCGTGCGGTCGACGGTCCGCTCGTCGCGGCCGCGGACGGGGTCCATCGCATCACGGCCGACTCCGCCGCCGATTCTGGGTGGTCGCTCGCGTCGGTCGGGCTCGACGACGCGCGCGACGTGGCGGGCGCGGGGATGCCGCTCGCGGCGACCGGAACTGGCCTCTACTGGCTCGGCAACGGTTGGATGACGACGCAGGGGGGCGACGCGACGGTCGTCGCCGCCGACGGCGACGGCCACGCGACGGCGGTCGTCGACGGCGACCTGCTCGTCCGCGACGGTCGAGACGACTCCGACACCGGCGACGACTGGGACCGGGACGCGTGGCGCGAGACGGAGCTTCCGGTCGACGAAGAGGCGGTCGCGCTCGGATACGGTCCGGGCGTCGCGGTCGCGGTCACGGCGGCCGGCACGCTCTGTGTCGACGCGGGCGATGGCTGGCGACATCAGGTGATCGGCGTCCGCGACGTGACGGCCGTCGCGCTCGCGGAGCGGGAGTGAGGAGCGTCGCGGTCGCGGAGCGGGTGCCGATGCGACCGCGTGCCCGTCGGAAGATGAGAAAGTCGACCGGTCAGGCCGTCGGCAGGTCGATCTCGTCGCCGTCGGCGTAGACGGTCGGGTCGCGGAGTATCCCGTCGAGGTGGATCGGCGCGTCTGTGTCCCCGCCGATCCCGGCGTTGTCACCGATCGCGATGTGGACGGTTCCGGCCGCCTTCTCGTCTAAGAGGACCGATCCGACCAACTCTTCGACCCCGACGTTGGTCCCGATCCCGAGTTCGGCGAGCGTGTAGGCGGCGTCGCCGACAGACTCCGCTGCGGTCTCGACCTCGGCTCTGACCGCGTCGTCGTCGATGGCCGTGACGCGGCCGTCGTCGACCTCGAACCGCAGCGTCTGGTCCTCGTCGAGCAGCCCGTGCGGCATCATCGTCCCGTCGATGACGAACGTTCCGGTCGCCGTCTCGGGGGCGACGAACACCTCGCCGGCCGGGAGGTTCGAGAAGTCGCCGGGCTCGCGGACCGATCCGGTGTCCGCGAGCCACTCGCGGTCGCCGATCCCGACGGTGATGTCGGTGCCAGCCGGCGAGGTGACGCGGACCTCCGCGGCGTCGCCGACCTGCGCCAGCATATCGTCGCAGGCGGCGTCGATCGCGGCGTAGTCGGCGTCGAGTCCGGTCGTGAACACGTCCGCCGTGATCCCGGGGAGCGTCGCGCCGCGCGCCCCGGCGTCACAGGCCGCACCCCGAGCGCGCGTGTGGCTCAGGCTCTTCGTGGTTGGCGCGAGGAAGGCGTCGCTCTCTGCCATCGCGGCCGCGACCGGCGCGGGCGGTTCGGTCCCGTGCTGCTCGGCGGGCGGGTATCGGAGGATCGTCGCGTCGTCGGTGACGGCCGCCGCGGCCGCGTACAGCGCCTCGCCGATCGCCTCGCGCCGGTCGTCCGTGACCACGACGACGGACTCGTCCGCTTCGACGTTCAGACACTGTTCGACGGCGGTCTCCGCGGCTGCTGTGAGATCCGCTGGCATGCGTTCGGCTCGGTGACCGTCGGCGTTAGTCCTTGCCATCGGACGGCGGGGTCGCCGGTGCGCGTGCCTACGCGTTCTCTTTCAGATACGCCCCGATGAGGCCGCCGAGCGCGCTCAACGCGACGGTGAAGCCGACGCCGATGGCGACGACGACGAACACGAGGACGAAGCCGCCGATCGCGACGCCGATGTCGCCGGTAAGCGGGAGGAAGACGAGCGCAGCGGCGAGTATCACGGCGACCGGAAGCGAGGCGATCAGTCCGGAGAGCGCGCCGATCCGAATCCCGTTGCCGCTCTCGCCGCCTTCGAGGTACGCCGCTATCGCGCCGCCGATCACGGGCGAGACGCCGAGAAACGAGAGACCGATCGTCGCGACCGCGCCGATGACCGCGTTGAGGAGGGTGTTGTCGGTGTTCACGTCCCTGCCGTCTCGCGGCGGCGACATACGCTTTGCGGGACGGCGGAGGGTGCGACACCGGGCCGCGAGGCGTGCGGACGCGAAACGAAAGAGATCGGCCGACAGCGATGGCCCCTCACGACGTCCAATTCGTGTGTCGTCGTAACACACTTAAGACCGGGCTCTGTACGGTCACTCAGTGGCATCCCGACAGGGCGGGTCGGGGGACGCGGAGCCCCTCGGGCCCGGATCGACGGATCGTCGGACCGCTTCCACGGCCGCTCCCGCGGCTCCCGACACACGACAGGGCGACTCGGGAGCGCGCTCCCGGCCGGGCGTACCCCCTCGGCGTCGGTCTCGCTCTCAGCCGCATCCTGATCGCTCTCGCACCTCGGGAGCGACCGAGACACAGAGAGACGCGGTCGCCAGAACGCCCGAGGACCCGCCGCTGCGGGACCCGGGGCTGTACGCGCTGACCGATCACTTCCGCGAGCGACTCGAACAGCCCGGCCGGTACGTGTCGACGCGAACCGTGAGCGACGCGATCCGCCGCGGACAGCTCCGCTGGAACCGCACCGACGGGTGGCGGTTCGCGATGGTCGACGGCGGGATCCGGTTCGTCGTCGTCGTGGGCGACACCGAGACGAACTCGCCGGTCGTCGTCACCGGCTGGACCGAGGTGGCGGACCGCGAGGCCGCCCTCGACGCCCCGCGCTGGGACGCGGTCGACGTCGACACCATCGCCGTGCGGGCCGCGCTGAGCGAGTCCGCATCGACGCCCATCCCCGACCGGATCCGGCCGCGCGTCGTGACGCGTCCCTTCGAGGTGGGCGACCACCGACTCGAAACCACCTCCGGCGACCCGTTCGTCCGCTGTACCGCTTGCGGCTGCCGGTTCCGCTCGAAGGAGGCGATCACATCTCGTCGGTGCCGGGACCGGGAAGCGGGGCGGTAGGTGTCAGGGTGATAGGCGCAGGGTGATAGGCGGCGAGACCCCTGACCCCACACGCCCGACCCGTGTCGCGATCCGGCCGGTGACGCTACCCATTTCTACCTCGCGACCGAAGCGACGGCGATGACCGACGATTCCGGCGACGCCGCCGGCGACGAGTCCACCGCCGACGCCGCCTCTGAGAACACGGATCCCGCCATCGACACGGATCCCTCAGACGACGCGGCCGCCCCCGCCGACACGGACATCTCTGACGACACGACTGACGCCACCGACCTCTCGCTCGACCGGTTCCACGAGGCGCTCGAAGCCGAGGAGCGACCGGTCGCGACCGCGAGCGAGGTCGCGAGACGGTTGGGAACAACGCAGGCGGCCGCCCGCGACGCCCTCGCTGCGCTTGTCGACCGCGGGGACGTCGACCGGATCGACGTCGAGGCGGACCCGGTCGTCTTCTACCCGTCCGACTGGGGGCGGCTGGCGACCCGCGAGCGCGTGGTGGCGTTCCCGGACCGGCGCGAGATCGTCGTCGACCGGCCGACGCAGTTCACCCGCGCGCGCCTCTCGCAGTTCGCGTACCTCGTCGACACGACGGGAACCGAGCCCGGCACACGCGGGTATCTCTACCGAATTCGGCAGGAGGACGTGTGGGCCGCGCCGTTCGAGGATGCCGACGCGCTGATCGCGAGCCTCCGCTCCGTGCTCCCCCGGCGGTACGAGCACCTCGAAGAGTGGGTCCGCGACCAGTGGCGGCGCGCGCACCGCTTCCGGCTGTACACCCACGCTGACGGCTACGTCGTGCTCGAGGCCGCGAACGAGAACCTGATGGGCACCGTCGCCGACCAGCACCTCGACGACGACCACCTCCGCGCGCCGATCTCCGAGACGGAGGCGTGGGTGAACGAATCGGCCGTCGCCGCGGTCAAGCGCGCGCTCTACGACGCCGGCTATCCCGTCGAGGACGACCGGGACTTAGAGACCGGCGACCCCGTCGACGTCGACCTCACGACCGACCTCCGGGAGTATCAGGAGACGTGGGTCGAGACGTTCCTCGAACGCAAGTCGGGCGTGTACGTCGGCCCGCCGGGCTCCGGCAAGACCGTCGCCGCCATCGCGACGATCGCGGCCGTCGGCGGCGAGACGCTGATACTGGTGCCCTCCCGAGAGCTGGCGAGTCAGTGGCGCGAGGAGCTGTTGGCACACTCCACCGTCGACCCCGAAGACGTCGGCGTGTACCACGGCGGGACGAAGGAGATCCGACCGATCACGATCGCGACCTATCAGATCGCCGGAATGGACCGCCACCGGAGCCTGTTCGACTCCCGGAAGTGGGGACTGATCTGTTTCGACGAGGCGCACCACATCACCGCACCGGTGTTCTCGCGGTCGGCCGAACTCCAGAGCAAACATCGCCTCGGGCTGTCGGCGACTCCGGTTCGTGAATCCGGCTCCGAAGAGGAGATTTACACCCTGATTGGCCAGCCGATCGGCGCGGACTGGGACGCCCTGTTCGACGCCGGCTTCGTGCAGGAGCCCGAAGTCGAGATCCGATACGTCCCGTGGCGTGACGAGTTCGCACAAAACGAGTACGCCGCCGCCGACGGTCGCGAGCGCCGCCGAGCCGCAGCCGAGAACCCGGCGAAGGTCGACGAGATCCGATCGCTGCTCGCGACCCACCGCGACGCGAACGCCCTCGTCTTCGTCGAGTACCTCGATCAGGGCGAGGCGATCGCCGACGCGCTCGACGCGCCGTTCGTCAGCGGCGAGACGCCTCACCACGAACGACGAGCGCTGTTCCGGCGGTTCCGCGCGGACGGTGACGACGCCGACACCGGTCTGAGCGGCGCGAGCGTCGACGCCGGGACGGACGGGGAGAGCGCCGACGCCGGGACGGACGGGGAGAGCGCCGACGCCGGGACGGACGACGCCGACCACGACGTCCTCGTCGTCTCCCGCGTCGGCGACGAGGGTATCGACCTTCCGAACGCCGGACTGGCGATCGTCGCGAGCGGGCTCGGCGGATCCCGCCGACAGGGGTCACAGCGCGCCGGTCGGACCATGCGCCCCTCCGGCTCGGCGCTCGTCTACGTGCTCGCGACCCGCGGGTCGAGCGAGGAGGCGTTCGCCCAGCGACAGATGCGACACCTCGCACGCAAAGGCATCCGCGTCCGTGAGACGAACGTCGCGGAGTGACCGCCCATGCATCCTGTCCTCGCGCGTGGCGCGTGCTTCATCGCAGACGACGGTGTGTTTCGTGTGAATGAAACGAACTTTTTATACTCGGGCGAGCGACTAAACGTATGCGCAATCCGTGGGTCCACGACGACGTGTCCAACGCGGCCGGCGGATACGACGGCAACGTTCGGCTCCTCGCCGGCGTGGTCTGGGCGGTGCTCGCGGCCGTCGTGGGCGGGTTCGTGCTCCTCTCGGCCGGCGGCGTCGTCGATGTCGGGACCGGGGGAGCCGACCTACAGACGGCGGTCACGTCCGTCGTCGCGGGCGTCGCGTTCGTGCTTCTCGTTCCCCTACTGTTGAAGCTCCTCACGATCTCGCGGCTGCTCGCGACGGTCGCGTTCGCCGCGTCGGCGGCCGCGCTGGGTCGGTTCGTGTGGGAACGCGAGGCGGGGCGGATCGAACGGCTCGCGGCGACCAGCGAGGCGCTCGCCGGCTCGGATGCGGCCGGCGGCTCGGCCGCGGGCGGCGCTTCCGCGGCGGCGGCCGAACAGCTCGTCGACGCGCTCGACGTGCTGTTCGGACTGATCGGCGTCGTGTGAACCCCGGCGAGACACGGTGAATCCACGGTGGATCCGCGCGCTTTTTGCTTCCGGCACGGAGTTACGGGTGAATGAACCCGGCGGTCCACCTGGACGGCATCACGAAGCGATTCCCCGGGGTCGTCGCGAACGACGACGTTGATCTCACGGTCGAGCGGGGCAGCGTCCACGCCTTGCTCGGCGAGAACGGAGCCGGCAAGACGACGCTGATGAACGTGTTGTACGGCCTCTACGAGCCGACCGAGGGAACCGTCGTTCTCGACGGGGAGCCGCAGTCGTTCGACTCGCCGCGTGACGCCATCGACGCCGGCATCGGCATGATCCACCAGCACTTCATGCTGGTCGACCCGATGACGGTCTGGGAGAACGTCGTCTTAGGCAACGAGCCGAAGACGTGGGGAGGGCTTCGGGTCGACAAGACCGCGGCCCGCGACGCCGTCACCGATCTGAGCGAGCGGTACGGGTTCGACGTGGATCCCGACGCGACGATCGCGGACATCTCCGTCGGCGAACAACAGCGCGTCGAGATCCTGAAGGCGCTGTACCGCGGGGCCGACGTGCTCATCATGGACGAGCCGACCGCGGTGCTCACGCCGCAGGAGGTCGAGGAGCTGTACGGGGTCTTCGAGGAACTCACGGACCAGGGGAAGACGATCATCTTCATCTCGCACAAGCTCGGCGAGGCGCTCTCCGCCGCCGACGACATCACCGTCCTCCGAGACGGACTCAACGTCGGCACCGTCTCGGCCGCGGACGTGACCCGCGAGGACCTCGCGGAGATGATGGTGGGTCGCGAGGTGTTGATGGAGCCCGCGGCGTCTCCACAGCCACCGGGCGACTCGGTGCTCGAAGTGACCGGGCTGTGCGTCGACGACGACCGCGGCGTCGAGGCCGTCTCCGACCTCTCGTTCGAACTCAGGGCCGGCGAGGTGCTCGGCGTCGCCGGCGTCGACGGCAACGGCCAGTCACAGCTCGTCGAGGCCGTCACGGGTCTCCGACGCGCGACCGCGGGTGAGATCCGCTATCTCGGCGAGTCGATCCGGGGGACGACGCGTCGCGAACGGATCGACGGCGGCATGGCGTTCGTTCCGGAGGACAGACACGAGCGCGGGCTGGTGATGTCGTACGACCTCACAGAGAACGGCATTCTCGGGAGCCAACACGACCCGCCGTTCGCACGGGACGGACGACTCGACTGGCGGGCATCGCGCGACCACGCCGAGTCCGTCATCGCGCAGTACGACGTGCGACCGCCGGTCGCGGAGGCGACCGCCGAGTCGCTGTCGGGCGGGAACCAACAGAAGTTCATCGTCGGCCGCGAGTTCGAGCGCGATCCCGACCTCGTCGTCGCGATGCACCCCACCCGCGGCGTCGACATCGGCTCCACGGAGTTCCTCCACGACCGCCTGCTCGAACTGCGCGCCGAGGGGAAGGCCGTGCTCCTCGTCTCCTCGAAGCTCGACGAGGTGCAGGGACTCTCGGATCGGCTCGCGGTGATGCACGGGGGCTCGTTCTCCGGCGTCGTCGACCCGGCGACCGTGACCGAAGAGGAGATCGGCCTCTTGATGGCCGGTGAACGGCTCGACGACGACTCGGTCGAGCGCGCGGCCGTCCACGGCGACGCCGACCCGACGGACGGGGCCCCCGATGCGGATCCGATGGACGAGACCGCGGGCGAGGGGGTGGACGCGTGAGCGACTCCGGTTCCGGCTCCGGAACCGATCCGGACCGGCTGCCGTCGATCGCTCGCCGCGTGCTCGCGCCGTTCGCCGACCGGAGCGTCGCGGAGCGGCTCGTCATAAGCCTCGCGGCGATCCTGCTTTCGATCACCGTCGGGTTCGTCATCGTGCTCGTCTCCGGGCGCGTCGCCGAGTGCAGCACCGCGGCGTGGACGATGCCGGTGACCGGCATGGGATTCTGTTATGACCCGGTCGAGGTGTACGTCATCCTGTTCAACGGCGCGCTCGGGTACCCCTTCGCGGTCGGGGAACCGGGACTCCTGAATCCGAACTGGTCGCCGTTTAACCTCTCGTTCGGTCTGACGCTCTCGGAGACGACGCTTCTCATCTTCACCGGGCTCTCCGTCGCCGTCGCGTTTCGCGCCGGCCTGTTCAACATCGGAACGCAGGGGCAGTTGGTCGTGGGAGCGCTCGCGACCGCACTCACCGTCATCGCGGCTGCCCCGCTGCTGCCCGAGGGGCCGGTCGCCGGGGCCGTCTTGATCCTCGTCGGCACCGCGGCGGGAGCGGTCGGCGGCGGGGTCTGGGGCGCTATCCCGGGGGCGCTGAAGGCGTACGCTGACGCCAACGAGGTGATCACGACGATCATGCTCAACTTCGTGGCGGCGAACGTCGCGTACGTCCTCGTGTTAGAGGTGTTCCGCGCCGAGGGTTCGTCGGTCGTCGCGACGCGGTACGTCCCGGAGCACGCACAGATACGCCCGTGGCTGTTCTCGGCCAGCAGCGACTTCGCGCTCGTGGCGCTCGCCGCCGGCGTCGCCTGCATCGCCGGGCTGTATTATCTGCTCGAACACACGCCGTTCGGGTACGACCTCCGAACGAGCGGGGTACAGGCGGCGGCCGCCGAGTACGGCGGGGTGAACGCGAAGCTCACGACGGTCAGGGCGATGACGCTCTCCGGAGCCATCGGCGGTATCGGCGGATCGGTGTGGGTGCTGATGTCCGAGGGACGCTGGATGGCGTCGGTCCCGGACCTCGGTTTCGACGGGATCACGGTCTCGATCCTCGCGGGGAACAATCCGATCGGCGTGCTGCCGGCGGCGTTCCTCTTCGGCCTGCTGAAGGGCGGTGCCTTGGAGATCGGCTTCCAGACGGACGTGCCGACCGAACTCGTCGGTGTGTTGCGCGGACTCATCATCCTCTTCGTCGCGATGCCGGAGTTCTTCCGGATGGTCGGCCGGTTCGTCGGAATTGGGTCCGGCGGAACCGACGGCGTCGCGTCGACGTCGTCGGAGGCGAACGAGGCCGCCACCGAGGGAGGTGAGACCGATGCGTAACGTGATTCAGTCCGACTACGTGCGGTCGCTCGTCGTCGGAACCCTCGCCGTGCTCGGGTTGCTCGGCGTCGCCGGACTGGCGTTTCCCGCGTCGGTCGCCGGCGACCTCGCCGGGATCGTCTTCTCTGCGAGTACGGCCACGTCGACGGCGCGTCTCGCGGCACCGATCGTGTTGGCCGGACTCGGCGGTATCTTCGCTGAGAAGTCCGGCGTCATCAACATCGGTCTGGAGGGACTGCTCATCATCTCGGCGTTCGCGTCGGTGTACGTCGCGTCGCTCGTCGGGATCGGAAACGCTCTCTTCGGTATCCCGGCGATCTGGGTCGGATTCCTCGCCGGTGTCGCCGCCTCGACGGCGCTCTCCGGCGTCTTCGGGATCGTCTGTATCGAGTTCAAAGCCGACCAGATCATCGCCGGGCTCGCCGTGTGGCTCATCGCGCTGGGGCTCGCGCCGTTCATGTCGACGGTGTTTTTCGGCGGCGTCAACACGCCGAACCTCGGCGCGAACGTCGGCTGGGAGTACTTGACTGCGATGGTCGTGCTCGCGACGCTCGCCTCGTGGTGGACGCTCAACCGCACCGCGTTCGGCAAGCACCTCCGTGCCGCCGGAGAGAACCCGAAGGCGCTCGACACCGTCGGCGTCTCGGTCTCGAAAGTGCGGCACGCCGGAGTGCTTCTGTCCGGCGTGCTCTCGGGCGTCGGCGGGTCGGCGCTGGCGCTGTCGATCGGTCAGTTCGTCGGCTCGGGCGAGACGATGGTCCAGGGGAAGGGGTTCATCGCCATCGTGGCGTACCTGTTCGGCAACTACAACCCGATCGGCACGCTCGGCGCGGGCGTATTGTTCGCCGGCCTCGACGCGGTTCAGGTCCGGCTCCAACAGCTCGGGTACGCCGTCCCCGACACGCTAGTCCAGACGATCCCGTACGTCGTGGTGATCGTCGTGCTCGCCTTAGTCGGCCGGACGCGGATCCCGGAGGCGGCCGGCGAGCACTACGAGACCGAGGAGTGAGCCTAGGGGCGTCGGAATCGTCGCGGGGCGGTCGTGTCGCTGTCGAAGCAACCGAATCGGGAACAAAGAGTTTTGCCACCGGGGCGACCACTCACGTGGTATGAGCATCGACGAGTACGACGTCGTCGTGGCGGGTGCCGGCACCGCCGGCTGTTACGCGGCCGCGACGATCGCGAACGAGGGGCTCGACGTCGTGATCGTCGAGCGGAAGGACGCCGAGGAGGCGGGTCACATCGCCTGCGGCGACGCGCTGAAGGGCGCGGACGCCTTCCCGGAGGCGATCCCGAAATCACAGTTGGAACCGGCCTTTACCAACACCGGCGTCGACCACGGGCGCTTCGAGATCCCACAGGAGGACACCGTTCTCGAGATCCCCGTCCCCGGCGAACTCGCCGTCATCGACCGCTGGGAGTACGGTCGGCGGATCATCGAGGGCGCGGAGAACGCCGGCGTCGACTTCCACTACGACACCGTCATCAACGACGTGGTGCAAGCCGAGGGCGGTCGCGTCACCGGACTGCGAGCCAAACGGAAGGGCGACCAGCGGACGTACGAGGCGGACGTCGTCATCGACGGTGCCGGGTCGCTGTCGCTGCTTCAGGACAAGGCCGACTTCGAGGGGACCACCTTCGACACGAACGTTCGGTACTCGCAGTTCTGTTCGGCGTACCGCGAGATCGTCGAGGTGCCGGAGCCGGTCGAGTGGGACGACGCGCTGGTGTTCAAAGCAACCGACCGCGCGGCGGGCTACCTCTGGTACTTCCCGCGGACCGCGACCGAGATCAACGCCGGGCTCGGCTTCCAGATGAACGAGGAGCCGATGCAACTCGTCGAGGCGCTGAAACGCGATCTCCGGAACCGCCCCGAGTTCGAGGGCGCGGAGGTTCGCGACAAGCTCGGCGCGGCCCTCCCGACCCGCCGCCCGTACGACTCCGCGGTCGCGCCGGGGTACATGGCGGTCGGCGACGCGGCGGGCCACGTCAACCCGACGACCGGGGGCGGCATCGCCGGCGCGGCGTACGCGGGGAAGTACGCCGGCGAGCAGGCGGTGAAGGCGATAAGCGACGGCGACGTGAGCGAGGAGAACCTCTGGCGATACAACACTCGCGTCATGGACCACTTCGGCGGCCGATACGCCGGTCTCGACGTGTACAACGTCCTCTCGACTGCGGTCGACGTCGACGACCTGATGGGACTTCTCGCGGCCTTACCCGGCGAGAAGCTCGCCGAAGCGCTGTACGAGGGGTCGACGTCGATGTCGTTCGGTCTGAAGGTGAAGGCCGCGATCCAGAGCTTCGGCTACTGGGGGACCATCCGGAACTTCTACCAGACGAAGTCGCTCGCGGACGAGTTGCTCGACCACTACGACGGCTATCCGACCAGTCCGGCCGCGATGGCGAACTGGACCAGCGAGCGCGACGCGATCATGGATCGCGTGTACGAGACGACCGGCGCGGACGCGAAGTACTGACCGCGACCGCGACGGCTGGCGGGGCGGTTCTGCTCAGTCCCACGTCACCCACAACAGGAACGCGAGCGCGAGCGTCTGGAGTGCGTGCACAACGACTCCCGCCCGCCACGCGAGCGGCGGCATATCGGTGGCGAACCAGCCGGACAACACCGGGTGAAACGAGTAGATATACACCGAAATCGCGTTCTGTGCGAGCAGGAGCGCACCGAACACCGCCAGCCCGGCGGCGTGTTTCGAGCGTATCGCGAGGTAGTTTCGCGCCCAGATCCATGTGAGCGCGAACAGCATGGCAACGTTGAGCGCGACACTGACCCGCGCGACGTCTATCCAGGGCATCGCGGTAGTCGCCTCCGATACGGGAACCCCGCCTCGGTCGCGGGGGGACCGATCATACCGGTCTGCCTTCTGCGATCTCCTCGACTAAGTCCCAGTGGCGCTGTGTCCCCTCCGTCGGGTAATACACCGTTCCGTAGCCGTCGCCGGTGCGTTTCACCACGTCGTGGTCGCGGAGCACGTCCAAGTGGTGTCGCACCGTCGTGTAGTCCAGGTCGAGCCGGTCTGCGAGCTGATTCGCGTTCCGGGGGCGCTCGTCTATCGCTCGGAGAATCCGGACTCGATTCGGGCCGCCGCGAGTCCCGGTGAGCACGTACCAGAGGACGGCCTCCATACCCGAATAGAAGGGGCTCGTGACGCCTAAACCTACCGCCAATCCAGAAGAACCGGTGTCGGAACATGGGCGGAGTTCGGTTCAGAGTTCCCCCGCTCCGACCCGCCGTATCGCGCCGGCGAGCACGTCGACGCCGACTGCGATGTCGTCTTCGACCACGTCGAACTCGTCCGTGTGGTGCCCGCTTGGGTGGTCCGTCCCGATCCCCACGTAACAGGCGAGTCCGCCGCGGTCTTGCACCCGCTGCATGAGATAGGTGGCGTCCTCGGAGCCGCCGAGGTCGCCGCGATCGAGGATGGACGTGACGCCGTCCGCGTCGGCCGCGACCGCGCCGACGACGTCGGCGAGCGCGCCGTCGCTTTTCGCGCTCGGGGCCTCACCCTTCGTGGCGACCTCCACGTCGCAGTCGTACATCGCGGCGGCGGAAGTGAGGATCCGGTCGGCGTGTTCGGATGCGTAGTCGGCAAGCTCCGTCGTCGCCCCGCGGACCTCCCCCTCGATGTACGACTCCTCCGGGATGACGTTCGTCGCCGTGCCGCCGCCGACGACTCCGGCGTTCACCCGCGTCGGGCCGTCCGCGTGTCGCGGAATTGCATAGAGGTTCTGTACCGCGGCCGCCATCGCCTGCACCGCGTTCCGGCCCGCCTCAGGGCGCGCGCCGGCGTGTGCCGACTCGCCCGTGAACTCCGCGAGGAAGTGGCGGACCGCGAGAAACCCGTCGATCCCGCAGACGACCTCGCCGGAGGGATGGTCGAGGCCGATGTGGACCGCAAAGAGGTGGTCGACGTCGTCGAGGTGGCCGGACTCGGCCATCGGTCGCCCGCCGGCGACCTGTTCTTCGCCGGGCTGAAAGAACACTTTCAGCGTGCCCGCAAACTCGGAGTCGAGCACCGAATCGAGCGTCGCGAGCCCCATCGTCGCGTGGGCGTCGTGCCCGCAGGCGTGCATGTAGCCCTCGTTCTCCGAGCGGAACCCCTCGGCCGCCGGGACGTGGTCGGGTGAATCGGACTCGGCGATCGGAAGCGCGTCGATGTCGACGCGCAGTCCGACCACGGGACCGTCACCGCGCTCTGCGACCGCGACGCAGCCGGTGTATCCGCCGGACAGCTGGTCGACGACATCCGGGTCAGCGCCCGCCTCGCGGGCTCGCACTTCCCACTCGGAGAGTTCGTCGTCGCCGGGAACGTGCATGCGATCGCCGGTCGCGAGCGCGTCGGCCCCGACGTGGAGCGCCGTCAGGTCGCGCTCGCGGAGCGCAGAGACGATTCGAGCGGTCGTGTAGAACTCACACCACGCGGGCTCCGGATGACGGTGGAGGTCGCGGCGGAACGCGCGGTACTCGTTGCTGCCGTGGAGTGGCATATCAACCCGGTCGCGGGGATGGGGCTTAAATTTCAGAGGCGGGTGTCGTCTGCCGCACCTCCGTCAGAAGTCGAACGTCTGCGGCCGGCAGGTCTCCGTCAGGAACTGACCGTTTAGTCTCTGCGGTGTCCGAGCGGCTTCTTTTGGTCGACCTCGACCTCGACGTGGATCGAGTCCGGGAAGTCGCGCGCGACGACGGCGCGCGCGATGTCGTCAGAGCCGTGGATCTCCATCGAGCGCTTGTACACCGAGTAGCTCCACGGCGAGAACTCGTCGCCGGCGCGGAGTTGTTTGTAGAGGGGGACGCGAACCGTCTCGGCCGGCGTGGCGTGCGGGCCCTTACACTCCGCGCCTTTGCGTTCGAGCGTCGCCTTCAGGTCTTGGACGGTCTCTGCGAGCACGTCGCGGTCGCCGGACGCAAACGATAGTTTCGTGACGAAGGTCATGGCTTGGGGTCGTGCGTGTGTGGTGGCCCGAGGAGTAAAAGCGCACCTACCTGTCCGGCGGTCGGGGGCGGTTCCGGGCAATCGAGGGTGGTCTGTGGCGGACTGCAGGGATCCGCACAAAAGTGGGTGTGTTTCGGGGACTGCCCGCCGCGCAGATCCGACGACGACGGCTGAAACGCCCGGTGCGTTGATGAGTCCGACACCCTCTTTAGGGGTGGTTGCTTACCTGACGCTAATGACGGTCGAAGCGACAAGCGCTGGAGCCATCCTCTTCCGCGATACCCGCGGCGAACGGGAGTACTTGCTCCTGAAGAGCCGACCGGGGGACTGGGAGTTCCCCAAAGGCGGGGTCGAGGGGGACGAGGAGCTCCAGCAGACGGCGATACGAGAGGTCTCCGAGGAGGCCGGAATCGAGGATTTCCGGCTGATCGACGGCTTCCGGAAGGAGTACGACTACGTGTTCGAGGCGAACGGTAACACCATCCACAAGACGGTTCACCTGTTCATCGCCCGCTCGTTCGAAGCGAGCGCCGAGATCTCGAACGAACACCGCGACCTGCAGTGGCGCGACTACGACCAGGCGATCAACACGATCACTCAAGACGGTCCCCGTGACATCCTCGAAGACGCACACGAGTACCTCGACGAGCGGAAAGACGAGGAGACGGACGAGTACATCTGAGACGGCGCGATCGGCCGGGGTAAGACGGTCGGTGGACCGAGGACGGCCCCGCCACCCTCACCCGGAGCAGAGCGCCGGCGGAGTCACCGGACGGACCGGTTTTTGTCGATCGGCACTGACCCCCGAGTCGTGACTCCAGACGCCGAGTTCGGCTACGAGCTTCACGTCTGTCGGTACGCTGAACTGGCGTGGCACCCGGGTGACGGCCCGCGGCCGGCGATCGTCTCCCGCCAGCTCGGCACCCGCGAGCGCCGGTGGGACACGGTGGTCATCGAGGTGAATCCGGCGGCGTTCGCGGCACGGCGGGCCTTCGGCGACCGGACCCTCGACTCCGATCTCCTCCACGTCGTCCGGGGCGCGCCCGCCGGGTGGGCGTGGTATCGGGACGCGCTCCCCGATCCCGGCTACCCGTGGCGCTACGTCCGCGAGGCGGTCCACCGCGCTGCCGGCCGGAATCTGATCGAGACGCGGCGAGACGGAAACAGAGTCGAGATCCGTCGGAAGCGACCGTACCCGGACTGGGTTCGACGGATCGTCGCGATCGAGAACAAGCCCGATCTGGACCGGTCCGCCGCCGATCGACTCGCCGACCAACTCGCACACGACGTCGAGACCGCTCTCGCGGACGAGGCCTGGCTCGCGACCGAGACCACGGGCGACCGGATCGAGCGCGCCCTACTGCGCGAGATGCCCGTCGAGGCCGGTGTCCTCGCGACCGACTTCTCTGGGGGGGTCGACGGAGCGAGCGGCGACGTGGCGTGGCACCCGAGCGACCTGTCGCCGACCGGCGGCAGGGAGTCCGACACGGTGACTCGACGATTGGAGATCGCAGAGCGGGCGTACGGGAAGGGGTGGCGGTCGTTTCACGACACGATGCGACCCGACTGCCGTCACTTCGAACTTCGCCGCGAAGACAGGGCGCTCGTTCCGCACTGTGCGGCGAAGTCGACGCTCCCGACCGCGCGGGAGTGTTCGGGGTCGTGTCCGCAGTTCTCACCCGAACCGCCGCAGTGGCGAACGCGGGGCTGGCCGATCGACGGCGGTCCCGGGAAGGGGATTCAGTGGCTTCTGAACCGCCGCCGAGAGCGCGATCGCGACGGAATCGCACGCGGCGACGACGCGGTCGATCGCGGCGGCGCGGAGGAAGACCGGACCCCCGGCGCGCCCGGCCGCGACACCTGACGGAACAGGTCACGCGCGTGCAGATGCGTGATCGATACCCGTGCCAGCGTCTGCGGTTCCCGAACCTGGCGCTCTCCTCGCCGCGAACGTCCGGCGGACCCCCTGAGTGAGCGTCGGGCGGTACGGAGAGAGCACAGGCGCGTCGCCGCTCACGCCAGCGCCGCCCACTCGCCGCCTACGCCAGCGCCGCCGCCAGCTTCTCGACCGGGTGCGGCGGCTCGCCGGCGTCCGCGTCGCGCTCTTTGAGTTGCGTCCGGCAGGAGGCACCGGGGGCGACCACGTCGTCCCCGTCGCTCGCCGCGACCTGCTCGTAGAGCGTCTCACCTATCGCCTTGCTCATCGCGTAGTGTTCCGCCTCGTAGCCGAACGAGCCGGCCATGCCGCAACACGAGGAGTCGAGCGGGTCGACGCCGTAGCCGGCCCGACGGAGCACGCCGACCGCGTGATGGTCCTTCTTCGTCGCCTTCTGATGACAGTGCCCGTGGTACGTGAGCGACTCCGTGGGCGCATCGAGCGCCAACTGCTCGTCGAGGCGGTGGGCGTCGACGTACTCCATGATCCCGTAGGTGTTCTCCGAGACAGTCGCCACGTCGGCGTCGGGAACCGAACTGGCGTCGCCATCGAGCAGGTCGTGATAGTCGGACTGGAGCATGACAGCGTCCGTCGGCTCGACGACGACCACGTCTTTCCCCTCTCGAACGTCGGGGGCGAGCGTCTCGACGGCGTCACGCGCCGTCGCCCGCGACTTCTCCAGCAGTCCCTTCGAGTGCGGCGGCCGACCGCTACCGTCGACGTCCGGAATCTGCACATGACAGTTCGCGGCCTCCAGCACCCGGATTGCGGCCTTGCCGGCACCGGGGTTCGTGTAGGTCGTGTACACGTCGGGGAACAGCAACACTTCGCGGTCGGCCTCGGCGCGCGAGACCCCCGCGCCGCCGCGCGCGTCGAACCAATCGGTGAGGCTCTCTGACCGGAACGCCGGGAGGTCGCGCTCCTTGGCGATTCCGAGGAGCTTCTCGCCGAGCAGCCCCGCGCCGGGAAGCTTGTTCGGGAGGTTCGATAGCGGGGCGAGCTTCGATCCGAGCGGGGCGAGCGACTCGAAGCTTCCGAGCAGCCGGGTGCGGAGGTCGACGCCGTGTTCCTCGTGGTGGGCGTGTTCGACCTCGGCTTTCAGCTTCGCCATGTCGACGCCGCTCGGACAGTCGACCGTACAGCCCTTACAGCCGACACACAGGTCCATCACCTCGGTGACGAACTCGTCGTTCGTGGGGTCCTCCGGAAGCTCCCCGCTCATCGCTCCCCGGAGCATGTTGGCGCGTCCCCGCGTCGCCTGAATCTCCTCCTCGGAGGCGCGGTAGGTCGGGCACATCACGCCGCCGGTCGTCTCCTGTCGCCCCCGACAGCCGCCACAGCCGTGACAGAGTTCGACCATCCCCTGCATCCCGTTGTCGACGGCCCACTCCAGGGCGGGGTCGAACTCGGCGTCGTACTCGTACTCGGAGTCGAACCGCAGGTCCGCGCTCATGTCGTGGTCGCCGCAGACGTTCCCGGGGTTGAGAAGCCAGTCGGGGTCGAACGCGGTCTTCAGCTCGCGGAAGGCGTCCCACAGCTGGTCGCCGTAGAGCTTCCGGTTCCATTGCGTCCGCGCGTGTCCGTCACCGTGCTCGCCCGACACCGACCCGCCGAGCCGGACGACGGCGTCGGTGACCCGGTCCGCGATGTCGACCATCGCGTCCACGTCCTCGACGTTCTTCGTGTTGATCAGCGGGCGGATGTGGAGCACCCCCGGTCCGGCGTGCGCGTAAAACGTCGCGAAGGTGTCGTTGTCCTCGAGGATCTCCTGGAACTCGCGGGTGTACTCGGGGAGGTGCTCCGGAGGGATCGCGCAGTCCTCGATGAAGGAGATGTGCTTTTCGTCGGTGGTGCGCGAGAGCAGGATCGGGAGGCCGGACTTGCGCATCTTCCAGAATCGCTCGCGCTCGTCGGGGTCGTGCGCCTCCATCGCGTCGACGGCGCGGCGCGGCTGGCTCGTCGTCTCCGCCGCCCCAGACCGAGGCGTCTCCACCGTCTCCGGGCCGCCCTCGGCTGCCGGCCCGACGCGGTCGGCGACCAGATCGGCGACTTTCTGTCTTCCCTCCTCGTCGCTCTCGGCGTAGAACTCGACCAGGAGCACGGAGTTCGTCCCGTCCGGCAGCATGTCGACCACGTCGGCGAACTCCGGCGTGTCGGCCGCGAGGCCGAGAAGCACGTCGTCCATCACCTCGACCGCGGACGGGTCGTGTTCGAGGATCGGGGCCACGTCCTCCATCGCGTCGAGCAGGTCGTCGTAGGTGAGAAGCGCGACCGACTTCGTCTCGGGGATCTCGACGAGCGAGACGGTCGCCTCCGTCACCGTCGCGAGCGTGCCCTCGCTGCCGGCCATGAGCCGACCGAGGTTGACGACGCCCTCCTCGCCGTACTCGCCGCGGTACTCCGCGAGCAGCCGGTCGAGATTATACCCGGAGACGTTGCGTTTCATCTCCGGGAACCGCTCGCCTATCTCTGCGGCTTCCTCGTCCAGAATACGGACGATCTCGGCGTGGATCCGGTCGAGGAGGTCGTCGCTGTCGGCGTCGGCGGATTCGCGCAGGTCCGCGACCCGCTCTTCTCCAAAGGTCGTCACGGTGCCGTCCGCGAGCACGACCTCCAGTTCCTCGACGTAGTGGTCTGTCTTCCCGTACTTCAGCGAGTGCGATCCGGTGGAGTTGTTTCCGATCGCGCCGCCGACCGCGGACTTGTCGCGCCACGCCGGGTCGGGCGCGAACTTCAGCCCGTCCGACTTGACGGCTGCGTTGAGGTCGCCGACGTACGCGCCGGCCTGCACGCGGGCGGTCGCCGTGTCGGAATCCGTCTCAATCACGGCGTCCATCTCGCCGGTCAGATCGAGGACGACCGCCTCGTTGACGGTCTGGCCCGCGAGCGACGTGCCGCCGCCGCGCGGGAGCACCGGGATCCCCTCCTCGAAGCAGTACTCGTGGACCGCGGCGACGTCCGCGGTCGACTCGGGGATCACCACGCCGATCGGCGTCACCTCGTACGCCGAGGCGTCGGTCGCGTACAGCCGCTTCGAGTACTCGTCGAACCGTACGTCGCCGTCGACTCGGCGGTCCAGCGCGTCCACGAGGTCCGGCCGATCGACCGACCCCCCGGTGTAATCGAAGTCTCCCCCGTCCCGCGGGTCCGGCGTGTTGGTTGCCATGTGAGACCGTCACGGTCGAACAGTCAAAAACCTCCTGACGTCGGCGAGGATGGCGGTCTCGGTCGCAGCGGGTGACACGATCGCACGAGAACCCCCGAAGCGGTCGCGAGTCCCTCACGAACGATCGGCACAACACCCATATGCGTCCCCCCGAATCGTCCGATATGTCACTCGCCGACCGATCGACGTTCAAACGTCGGCTCGACGACCTCGGGGTCACCGTCAGCGAGGGCCCCGAGAGCGCGTGTCGCGATCTGATAGCCGAAGCTGCTGGCGATCCGGCCGTGGGCGTCTCCGACGCGCCGCTCCCAGACCGGATCGAGACCGAGCCGACGACCGCCGACCTGCGGGCGGCCCACACCGGCGTCACCGACGCCGAACTGGGCGTCGCCGAGTACGGCAGCGTCGCGATCGAAGCCGACGCCGCCGGCACGGAGCCGGTGAGCCTCTTCGTCGACCGCCACGTCGTCGTCCTCCGCGAGCGCGACCTCGTCCCCGACATGCCGGACGCGTTCGACTGGCTCGGCCCGAAGACCCGCGAGGGCTCGGTCGACGTCGTGTTCGCGACCGGCCCGAGCGCGACCGCCGACATGGGCGGGCTCGTCCACGGCGCGCATGGTCCGAAGGAGGTCCACGTGGTGTTGCTTCGGGAGGACGGGGAGACGAAAGACGGTGAATCGGCGGCGGCCGAAGGGGGGGACCTCGATGAGTAGCGACGCCGCGAAGGCCGACCGGATCCGCGAGCTGATGGCGACCGAGGGCGACGCGGTCGCAGCAAACACTCGCGGGTTCAACGAGGGACGGTACGAGTCGACGTCGCGGCTCGACGACTACGAGGAACTGAAAGGCGAGGCGCGCGCGATAAAGGAGGACGCGATCGCGCGGCTCCCGGAGCTAATCGAGGAGGTGAAAGCGACCGTCGAGGCGAACGGCGGGACGGTCTACGTCGCCGACGACGCCGCCGACGCGAACCGGTACATCACTGAGCTGACGGCCGACGAGCGCGACGCCGACCGGCTGGTAAAGTCGAAGTCGATGACGTCCGAGGAGATCGAGGTCAACGAGGCGCTCGAAGCCGAGGGCGTCGACGTGGTCGAGACCGACCTCGGCGAGTGGGTGCTCCAGCTGGCCGACGAGGCCCCGTCACACATCGTCGCGCCGGCGATCCACAAGTCCCGCGAGGGGATAGCGGAGCTGTTCGCAGAGCGGTTCGACCCGGCGGAGCCGCCGGAGACCGCGGAGGAGCTGACGATGTTCGCTCGCGAGCGGCTCGGCGAGCTGATCGAGGACGCCGACGTGGGGATGACGGGCGCGAACTTCATCGCGGCCGACTCGGGCACGATGCTGCTCGTCACGAGCGAGGGGAACGCCCGCAAGACGGTGACCGCGACGGACACCCACGTCGCGGTCGCGGGCGTCGAGAAGATCGTTCCGAGCGTCGAGGAGTTCGCCCCGTTCGTCGAGCTGATCGGTCGGTCGGGGACCGGACAGGACGTGACCTCCTACATCTCGACGCTCACGCCGCCGGTCGACTCCCCGGTTCCGGATTTCCAAGAGGACGGCGAACCGCTCGCTGGCGGCGATCCCGACGACGGCGCGAGCGACGGCACCGGCGACGACCGCGACTTCCACCTCGTTCTGATCGACAACGGCCGGCTGGCGATGCGCGAGGACGAGGAGCTGAAAGAGACGCTGTACTGCATCCGGTGTTCGGCCTGCTCGAACTCCTGCGGGAACTTCCAGAGCGTCGGGGGCCACGCGTTCGGCGGCGAGACGTACTCCGGCGGCATCGCCACCGGCTGGGAGGCCGGCATCGAGGGACTCGACACCGCCGCCGAGTTCAACGATCTGTGTACCGGCTGCTCGCGCTGCGTGCCGGCGTGTCCCGTCGAGATCGACATCCCGTGGATTAACACGGTCGTGCGTGACCGGATCAACCGCGGCGAGGCCGACCCTGGCCAGACGGACTGGATGTTCGAGGAGCTGGTGCCCGACGAGGAGCCCGCGGGCCTCGACCTCGGTACCCGGATCGTGGGCAACTACGAGACGCTCGCGAAGTGGGGAAGCAGGACCGCGCCGATAGCGAACCGGCTCGCTGACGTCGGGCCGCTCCGCGCGCTCGGCGAGCGGGTCGCCGGGATCGACCGCCGGCGCGACCTCCCCGACTTCGCGAGCCAGCCGCTCGTCGACTGGTTCGAGGCGCGCGGCGGGGCCGCGGTGTCGCCCGAGGACGCGAGCCGCGAGGCCGTCCTCTACCCGGACACCGCGACCAACTACGTCGACGTCGACCGCGGGAAGGCGGCCGTGCGCGCGCTGGAAGCGCTCGACGTGCACGTCAGGGTTCCCGACCTCCCGGGCAGCGGCCGGCCGCCGCTCTCACAGGGGATGGTCTCGACGGCCGAGGCGAAGGCCGAAGACGTGTACGCCGGGCTCGCGCGCCACGTCGATGCCGGCCGCGACGTGGTCGTCATCGAGCCGAGCGACCTCGGGATGTTCCGACGCGAGTACGAGAAGTTCCTCCCCGAGGCGTCTCACGAGCGGCTCGCCGACGCCAGCTACGACGTGATGGAGTACCTGTTCGGCCTGTTGGACAACGGCGGCGACCCGGCCGCGCTTCGCGCGCCGGCCGAGGGGACCGGCCCCGTCGCGTCCGGGGCGCGCGTCGCGTACCACCCGCACTGTCAGGCCCGGACGATCGGCGTCGGCGAGCACGCCACCGCGGTGATGGAGCGACTCGGCTACGACGTCCGAACCTCCGACACCGAGTGCTGCGGGATGGCCGGCTCGTTCGGCTACAAGCACGACTACTACGAGCTGAGCATGGACGTGGGCGAGCCCATCCGCGAGCAGTTCGGCGACACCGACCGGACGGTCGTCGCCGCCGGCACGTCGTGTACCGAACAGATCGACGCGCTGCTCGGTGACGCGCCGATGCATCCGGTCGAGCTCGTCGCCCCGCGGGAGTGACGCCACCGTCGCTGGCCCGAGCTGACGACCGCTGCGAGCGGACCGCGGTCGGTCGCGACCGCACCGTCTGACGGGCGTCGTTCGACAACGAACGCTTATTAGGCGCGCTCGTGACCGTGTCTGATATGAACGCGGCTCCACAGGAGATCACGTCGCTCGTCGGTCGTGAGGTGTACTCGAACAACGGGGTTTTCGTCGGTGAGATCGAGGATGTGCGTCTCGATCTGGACGCGCAGGCGGTGACCGGGCTCGCCCTCGCCGAACTCAACCACGAGCTGTTCGCGGGGCGCGTCGAGCGGAACACCGGCGTCATCGTCCCGTACCGATGGGTGCGCGCGGTCGGCGACGTGGTCTTAGTCAACGACGTCATCGAGCGGTTCGACACCGGATCCGACGAGGACGAGGCCGACGTCGGGCAAGCGCCCCGGTAACCGACCGATCGACACCGTCTAGAACGGTAACGCGTCGCGAAGGGCCGACAAGACGCCGCCGCTCGTCCGCCGCTTCTCGTCGAAGACGGGGTACACCGCGTCGAGGAGTTCCGTCTCGTTCTCGAACTGCCGCTGAGGAAGCTCGTCGAGTACCGCATCGAGCGAGACCGTCCGCCCCGCGGCGTCGTACGGGATCTCCGGGTCGTCGAGCGCGCCGACGATCTCCTCGCTCGTCGCGGGGAACGACACGCCAGCCTCCTCGATTCGGGCGTCGAGCACGGCGATCCCGAACTCGATCGCCTCGGGTTCCGAGGATCCGCCGCCGGGTGGGCGTGCTGCCATCGAGACGGCGTACTCACCCCGAACGCTTGAAACCCATGCTCTCGGCTTCACGCGGGCGGGGATTCCTGCTCACTCGAGTACCCTCACTCACTCGGGTACCGACTCTTCCGGCGGTGCGGCGTCAAGCACGGCGAGTTCGATTCCGTCGCCGGCGCGGTCGAATGCGGCGACCGCGTCATCGTCGTACGGCGGGACGGCGACGAGCACGATCGCGGCGAGATCGTCGGTCTTCGAGACCCCGAGGAACCCCTTCGGATGCGAGAGGAACCGCGCGCCGCCGCGGCCGACGGGCGTCCCGAGGTCGACGCCGAACACGGCGTTCACCGCGCCGCCGACGCCGGCAGGAGTAAAGTGCGTTAACACGGGTGTCTCCGGATCGAGCCCGGTGGGCTCCTCGAAGTCGCCGGCGGCCGTCGACGAGAGCCGGAGGTTCGTCGCGGCCGGATCGCGGTCGGCGGCGTGGTCAAGCAAGACCGTCAACAGGCCGCGCGTGACGTGGATCACGGCGATCGGACTCCGACCATCAGCTCAGATACCGATCGCGTCGCGGAGCGTCTTCGCGTACAGTCCCGGTGCCTTGCATCTGGACCCCGAGAGCGCGTCCTCGACCGCGATCGCGGCCCGCTCGTGGACGCCGACGCCGTGGCCGACTAACACACGATCGGGATTCCGCCCCGAGAGGGCGGTCGTCGGGGGCGTAAGCCGGAGCATCGGGTGGACGCCGAGCCGCTCGCGGTCGCCCCGGAAGTACGACGCGGAGCCGAGCGACTCGGGAACGATGAGCGTCTCCCCGTCGAAGAAGCCGACCTCTTGCCACGGCGGCACGGTGCTGTCGCGGATTCGAACCGTCTCAAAGCCGGTGTTGGCCAGCCGCGACCCGAACCGTTCGACCGGTGCGTCGAGGTCGTCCGCGACCCCGGTCATCCAGTCAGCGACGTAGACGGGAACGTCGTGGCGGTTCGCGATCGTCGCCGCGTCGCGCTTGTGGCGGTCGAGTCCGACGACGACGCCGGCGACGGTGCCGAGTTCCGCGAGAAGGTCGTCGACGCCCGGCGCGTCGACCGGGTCGAACACCCACACGTCGCTCTCTCCCGCCTCGTCGTTCGAGACCGCGACGGCGTGGCTCGCGCGCTCCATCGTCTCGTTCGGGTAGGCGATCCAGCCGACGCCGCGCTCGTGTCGGTCGATCTCGTGGAGGTCGGCCTCGCCGTCCGCTTTCATTCCCATACCGCCCATTCGGGCCGAATCCCTTTCAACCCGTCTCCGGCGGAAGAGGTGGAGCCATCGAGGAAGCCGCGGCCGCTACGACTCAGTCTCGGCGACGATCCGCTCGCGGATGTCGCCCGCGTCGACCGGAGCCCACGCCTCGACGTCGTACGTCACGTCCGCGAGCGTCTCCAGTCGGTCGACGTCACCGTTCTTGATGGCCGCGACCGCGTCCGCGGAGAGCCGATCGAGCACCGCCGTAGAGAGCGCCTCGCGGTCGACGCTCCGCTCCGGCACGTCGAGGATGTGCGGGAGGTCCTCGGCGTCGGGCGGGAGCGACGGGAAGGCGGCGGGACCGACAGCGAGCGCGACGCGATCCGACGAGTCGCCCGTCGTAGCGGCGTCGTTCGCGTCCGGCGACGCGACCGCGTCCGGCGACGCCGCGCCCGCCGTCTCTCTGCCCTCCGAGAGCGCGTCCGGCGGCGCGGGGACGAGCGCGTACTCCGCGATTGCGACGTCGATGGCGGCTGTGATGGCCTCCTCGTCGACCGCCGCGCGCTGTTTGAACGCGAGCTCTGCGAGCGCCCGAGAGAGTTCCGCGCGCGTGAGCCACTCGAAGAGGTCGACGACTCCGGCGAGGTCGTCGCGGGCCGCCACGCTCGGCGCGTCCTCCGCCGTCACGTCTCGTCCCCCGGAGTTGTGTCGGGTGCGCTGTCCTCCGCCGTCCGGTGGCCGTTCCGGCGCTGGCGTACGTCCTCGGCCCTCGCCCGTTCCGCGGCGGGAGCGGCCGTCGCGGTCTCAGTGATGTCTGCGAGATCGGCGCTCGCCGCCTCGGCGACGTCGGCGGGCGATATCGGCGCGTCCCTCCACGCCGGCAGTCGCGTGTCCGGTCCCGGCGGCGCGAGCGCGTCGGCGTACGTTTCGACCTGTGCGCGCTCGTCCTCCCGGTCGAACGCGAGCCCGTTGAACGCGGCGTCGGTCTCGTAGCCGCGGATCAGGTCTGCGGCCGCCTCGCGGTAGCGGCCCGCGAGCGTGTCGTACGCGACCGAGACGCCGGTGCTCTCGACCGCCCGGAGCGTCGCCGCCCCCACGGCTCGGCTCATGTCCGCGAGCCCCGTCGGGCCGTCGACGGAGCGGTGGTCGTGCTCGTACCGTCCGAGATCGACCTGCGCGCTGTCCGCGAAGCCGGCGTGTTCGAACGCCTCGCCGAGCGTCCCGACTTCCAACCCCCAGCCGCGCTGAAGGCGGAGCCGCGAGACGAGGTCGCTCGTCGCCGCGAACTCGCCCGCCAGCGCGTAGCGGAACGCGTCGAGGTACGCCACAACCTCCTCGTCGCCGCCGGCGTCGTCGGCGATCGCTCGTACGAGCGGCCGGAAGAACAGCCGGAAGAGCCGCCCGTACAGCGACCCGTCCTCGACGCGGGCGTAGTACCCCTTCGAGAACTCGTGGCCCCGAGCGAGCGGGAAGAGGAGACGGTTGACGAACGCGGGCGAGTACGTCTTCGTGTCGGCGTCGTGGACGACGACGTACTCCGAATCGAGCGCGCGGCCGAGTCCGAGCCACACGTCACGTCCCTTCCCGCGGCTGCCGTCGAGCCCGTGGTCGCGGAGCAGGTCGGCGAGACGGGGGCCACCACACCAGAGCGTCTCCACGTCGACGTCGAATCCGTCGAGCCAGCGGACGAACGGCTCCACGCGCTCTGCGGGAGCGCGGAGGGGAACGATCACGCGGGCCGGCGCGACGGTTTCGAGCGCGTTCAGGACGCGCTCGGCCGCGAGCGTTCCGTACTCGCGTTCCGTCATCGGCACCACGACCGCCGCCCGGCCGGTGGGGGCGTCCGGCCGGTGATCGGTCAACGCGTGCAAGGTCGTCACGCGTTCTTGGACGTACTCCATTGGGAGAAGACAGGGGCGCGACACCCTAAATAGGTGCGATACCCGCGGTGCGTTCCGGTCCCGGTCTCCGCCGGATCCCGCGACCAACGACATGGTGTCGACTCCGGTCAGCCTTGGACGACACTGGTCGACTCCGGTCAGCCTTGAACGACACTGGTCGACTCCGGTCGACTCCGATAGTCGCTCTCAGGCCGCGGGTTCCACGCCGGCCGCGCCGCCCGGCACGCGGCCCGCTCGATCGAGGACCGCGTACGCGGCGACGAGGACGCCGAGTCCGCCGGCGAGCGCGAGGAAGACGGCGTCGTAGCTCGCGCCGGCCTCGATCGCCTCGCCGACGACCCACGACCCGACGGCCTGCGTGGACATCATTCCGGCCGAGAACACGGCGTACGCCGACGCCCGCGATTCGTCCGGCAGCGACGCGAGGAGGTAGGTGTCGCCCGCGGGAAACAGCATGTGGACCGCGAACCCGACGACGACGCTCGCCGCGACGACGGCGGCGACCCCCGACGCGAAGACGACGAAGACGACGCCGACGATAAACGTCGAGACGATCCCGAGGAGATACGGGACGTGCGGGAGCCGGTCGGCGAGGTCGCCTGAGACGAGGAACGCGGGCACGCCGGCGGCGAAGATCACCGTGAGCAGGTTGCGCGCGGTCGCCGGCGGCAGCCCCTTGTCTATCATGTACAGCTCGTAGAAGTTGAACAGCCCCTGCCAGACGAAGCTCGTGAGCCCCATCAACACGACGCCCGTGAGGATGAGCTTCCACTCTCCCCGCGCGGCACCGGCGAAGTCGGTGTCTTGTGCGCCGGCGTTCGGGAGGTCGGTCCGGTTCGCGAGCGCGACGAAGACGAGCGTGGTTCCGGCGGCGACCGCGGCGAGCCCGTAGAAGGCGACTCGCCAGTCGTACCACAGCGCGACGGTGACGACCGGCGCGGCGGCGACGGCAGCCAACTGGCTCGCCATCCCGTGGACGCCCATCACGCGACCGACGCGGTCGGGGAACAGCTCCGCGATGAACGGGTTCGCGGCCACGAAGTAGACGCCCGAGCCGCAGCCGACGGCGAACGCGGCGACCATCAGCGTCGGCACGCCGGGGGCCAGCGCGACGCCGAGCGCGCCGAGCGTCACCACCGCACCGGACGCGAGGACGACGACCTGCCGCGAGATGCGGGTGAGCGCCCATCCGGCCGGAATCCGGGGCGCGGCCGAGCCGAGCCACGCGAGCGTGACGATGAGTCCGGCGGTCCCCTCGCCGATCCCGAACTCCCCGATGAACTCCCCCACGAGCGGGGCGAACACGACCCGCGCGAAGTTCACGAGGAAGACGAGGGCACAGAGCGAGCCGAACAGCCGAGTCCGTGACACGGGCGGCCTTTCTCGCGGTGTGAGACAAACGTTGCGAAAGGCCGGAGCGCGTGGCGGGTCGAGACACGCTGACCGCTGTCCAAGCGCACGGCCACGGGTCGCGACCGGTCGCGCCGTCCGACCGACGTCGTACGGGGTTTTTATACAGCCACGCGATCAACGAGGATTCATGAAATCGACACGGAAGGGACTGCGGGACGGCGACCTGTTCAAGGACACATACGAGCGGCTCAACTGCGCCGAGTGCGAGATGGTCTTGAAAAAGAAGAACGATCCCGACGAAGTGTTCGCGGTCCGCGTCTGCCCGGAGTGCGGAGCGACGTACAAGGAACTCCGGTAGCGGTCCCCGTCCCCGGATCGATCGTCACCGCCGACCGAGACCTCCGCCTTTGCGGCCGGGATCGGTCTCTCCCTCCGCTCGCGTCGCCGTTTTCCTCTCGAGTTCGGAACGCGTCTCAGAGCGTCACCCCCCGCGAGCTACTCGAACACCGCGTCGAACGCGGACGCGCCGAGCGGGTCGAACGTGCCGGCCGCGACGTTCTCGCGGACGTGATCGATGTCGGTCGTCCCGACGAGCGACGACGTGACGCCCGGCGCGCTCCGCGCGAAGTTGAGCGCTCGCTGGGCCGGCGTCTCGCCGGCGAGCGCCGCGTCGACGTCGTCCGGGATCGCGCCCTCGACCGCGAGGTCACCCTGTCCGATGCTCGCGCTCGTCACCACCGAGAGACCGGCCTCGTGGGCGAATTCCAGCGCCGAGAGCGGACCGTCGACGTCGGAGCGGGGCGGTGCCGGCTGGTTCGCTCGCGTGAACGCGTCGGCCATTGCGACGTTGAACGGGAGTTGGACCACCTCGAAGCCGTGGTCGTCGTCCGGGCCGACGGCCGCGCCGGCGGCCTCGGCTCGCGAGAGCACCTCGGCGAGCGAGAGGTACCCCTCCGCACCGGCGGGCACGCGGAACGCGTCCCACGTCGCGACGCCGTACGCGCCGATATCGCCCGCGGCTCGCCGCCGCTCCAACAGCCTGAATGCGGCCTCCAGCTGGTCGTACACCTCGTCTCGGGAACGGACGGCGAGCTGCGTCTCCGGGTTGTGCACGTAAAAGTAGTCGACCGCGTCGAGCCCGAGCCGCTCCAGCGACCGGTCGAGCGACCACGACAGATACGCCGGCGCGATCGCGTGCGCGCCGTTCGCGAGGTGGGTGCGGTCGACGATCCCCGGATCGAGGAACCGCTCGCGGACGTACGCGCCCGGGTCGTCGGGACGCTCGCCGTCGAACGGGAGGAACCCGCCCTTCGTCGACACGACGACCGCCTCGCGGTCTGTCGGCGACCGGCGGACCGCCTCGCCGACGACGCGCTCCGCACGCCCGGCGCGGTAGTTACTCGCGGTGTCGACGTGGTTCACGCCGGACCGGAGTGCGAGTTCGATCGCCGCCCGGGAGTCGTCGTCGACCGTGGCCGTGGGCTCGCCGAGGTACGTCCCGATCCCCACGCTCGCGGCCACGCCCGGTCCGAACCGCCTGAAGTACGTCCGGCCGAAGGCGTCGCCGAACGCGTCGCGGTAGTTCCAGAGGGATTCGCGGGTCGCCATGCGTGTGGGTTCCGGCCGTCGAGGACATAAGTCGCGTGCACGCGGTCAGTCTCAGCCGGATGAGGTAGCCGAATCGAAAAATCGGCGTCAGACGCGTGCAAGACGGCGACACAACGATTATACGTTATCCGAGAGTTCGTGATACAATGGCCTCGCTCACCGACCACCTGTCCGACCTCGTCGAGGACGCGGACGCCGCGCTGTTGTTCTCGCCGACCAGTTCGTTTCACGACCGGTTCGTCGACGACGGCGGCGGCGACGATCCCGACATCGTCGTCGTCGCGCCCGATAACGACGTCGACGCCGAGGTGTTCGTCGAGTTACCCCTCCCGTTCGACAACGTCAAAGACCGGATCCGGTTCGGCATCGAGGGCGCGATGGACGCCGACCTCGTGACCGAGGGCGACGCGGTCGTCTGTATCGCGTCGGTGTTCGACGGCGGCTCCGACGCCGTGATCCGCGTCACCGCCGACGAGACGATCCACACCGGCATCTACGATCTGTTCGTCAACTCCCGGGCCGAGCCGAGCGTCATTCGCGACGTCTTCGAGGTCGCCATCGAACTCGGCAAGAAGGGACAGAAAGGGAAGCCGGTGGGCGCGCTGTTCGTCGTCGGCGACGCGGGGAAGGTGATGAACAAATCGCGGCCGCTGTCGTACAACCCCTTCGAGAAGTCGCACGTCCACGTCGGCGACCCCATCGTCAACGTGATGTTGAAGGAGTTCTCGCGGCTCGACGGCGCGTTCGTCGTCTCCGACTCCGGGAAGATCGTCTCCGCGTACCGCTACCTCGAACCGGGCGCGGAGGGCGTCGACATCCCGAAGGGGCTCGGCGCGCGCCACATGGCCGGCGGCGCGATCACCCGCGACACGAACGCGACCGCGATCGTGCTCTCGGAGTCCGACGGGCTCGTGCGAGCGTTCAAGGCCGGCGAACTCGTCTTAGAGATCGACCCGGAGGAGTACTGAAACGATGTCCACGGTCACGAGCGCGCTCGCCGGGGCGGTCGCGGCCGTCCCCGACCGGCTCTGGCTCGCCCTGTTCGTGCTCGCGTTCGGGCTCGTCGCGGCGTACGTCGTCGGCGTGATCAACCGCCGGCTGTTGACGAGAGCCGGGATCCCCGAAGTCATCGAGGGGACCGCCTTCGAGCGGACCGCCCGCGAGTTCGACACCTCCACGGTCCACATCCTCGCGCAGTTGTCGAGTTACTTCATCCTCGCCGTCGCGGTCATCGTCGCGCTCACGGTCGCCGACGTGAACTACCTCGAACAGTTCTGGTCCGGCGTCGCGGCCTTCCTTCCCCGCGTGTTCGTCGCCGTCATCGTCCTCATCGTGGGCGTCGTCGTCGGCGACAAGGCGGAACTGCTCGTCACCGAGCGGCTTCGTGGGATCAAACTGCCCGAACTCGGCGTGTTCCCGCCGCTCGTCAAGTACAGCGTGGTGTACGTCGCCGCGCTCGTCGCCCTCGGACAGGTCGGCGTCCAGACGCTCGCGCTCGTCGTGCTGCTCGCGGCGTTCGCGCTGGCGATCGTGTTGTTCGCCGCGCTGGCGACGAAGGATCTCGTCGCCTCGGCCGCCGCGGGCGTCTTCCTCCTGTTGCGACAGCCGTACGGGATCGGCGACGAGGTCCGCGTCGCGGGCGAACGGGGAATCGTACAAGAGGTCGACCTGTTCGTCACGCGCATCGAGGCCGACGGCGAGGAGCATGTGCTCCCGAACCACTCCGTGTTCCGCGACGGGATCGTGTTGATCCGGGAGTAGGACTCGCCTCGACGCCGTCACGCCGACCCCCGGTGTGCGTATCGCCGTGTGACCGTCAAGGACGTGCATGGCACCGACGCTCGTGGGTGCGGCGGTCGGCGCGCTGCTCGCGGCGACGTCGCCTACGGCGTGATCACGGCGCGGCCGTCGATCTCGCCGTGTTCGAGCTTTTCTGCGACGGTGTTCACGTCGCCGAGGTCGTACCGGCTGGTGTGCAGATCCACGTCGCCCTGCTCGACGAGCGCGACGAGTTCCTGCAGTTCGGCGTACCGTCCGACGATGTTGCCGACGAACGAGAACTCGCCGTTCACGAGCGCCTGTGACGGCTCGTGGATGTGGCCGCCGTAGCCGATGATATGGTGGTCGCCGCCGGCGGCGGTGACGTCGGGCGCGTAGGCTGTCGTCTGGTCCGCGCCGACGAAGTCCAGCACCTGCGCGGCACCCGTCCCGTCGGTGATGGACTCGACTTCGGCAGGCACGTCGGCCTCGGTCGGGTTGACGAGATGGTCGGCACCGTATCGGTCGGCGAGATCGAGCGCGGCGTCTTTCACGTCGACCGCGGTGATCCGCGCCGCGCTCATCGCGTCGAGACACTGGAGCCCGATGTGGCCGAGTCCCCCGATGCCGATGACGACCGCGTGGTCGCCGGGATTCAACTCGCCGACCGCCTTCTTCGCCGCGTGGTACGCCGTGATGCCGGCGTCGGCGTGCGGCGCGATATCCACCGGATCGACGCCGCCCGGGAGCGGGATCACGGAGCGCTCGCTGGTGTGAAGGTAGTCGGCGAAGCCGCCGTCCGTCGTCAGCCCGTTGAACGCGTCGTTCTCGCAGTACATCGTCTCGCCGAGTCGGCAGGGCCGACAGGTGCCGCAGGTCTGTACGGGGTGACAGATCACTGCGTCGCCTTCGGAGACGATCTCGACGTCTTCGCCCGTCTCGACCACGGTCCCCGCGTTCTCGTGGCCCAAGGTCATCGGGAGGTCCTGTGGAACGTACTCCTCCCACATCCCCTCAATGATGTGATTGTCGGTCTGACACCAGCCCGCGCCCTCGACCTCGACTATCACGTCGCTGGCTCCGGTCGCGTGCGGCCGGTCGACCTCGTCGATCTGCAGTCCCTCCGTCATGTCGTCCGTGTACTCGTGGAGTCGGGCAGCTTGCATGTGAGACACTGTCTCGTTTCCTCCTGCATAAACGTTCGTTATAGTCTTGTAATTATACTGAACGATCCTTATTGTTATGTGTGGTCGGACCACACATCGAAGCGCATGTACGAGATGGCCGGTGAGGAGATCTTCGTCATCGACGGGCACGTCCACCTGTGGGACGCTCGCACGGAGAACATCACGCACGAGGGGGGCGAGCAGTTCATCCAGTGTTTCTACGATTATCACACGGGATTCACGCCGGAGGAGAAGCAGTGGGACATGGAGGAGTACCGTCACTACGGCGCAGACCGGATGGCGACCGACCTGTTCGGGAACGCGGCGGCCGACATGGCGATTTTCCAGCCCACGTACCTCACGGAGTTCTACGACGAGGGGTTCAACACGACGGAACAGAACGCCGAACTCGCGGAGGAGTACCCGGAGCGATTCGTCTTGAACGGGAGCTTCGATCCCCGTGACGGCGAGGAGGGCCTGCGCTACCTCGAACACCTCAAAGAGGAGTACGACATCCCCGGCGTAAAGCTGTACACGGCCGCGTGGCGCGGCGATTCGAAGGGGTGGCGGCTTGACAGCGACGACGCCTTCGAGTTCCTAGAGAAGTGCGCCGACCTCGGGATCGAGAACATCAACGCCCACAAGGGACCGACGATCCGGCCGCTCAACCGCGACGCCTTCGACGTGAAAGACATCGACGACGCGGCCTCGTCGTTCCCCGAACTCAACTTCATCGTCAACCACGTGGGACTCCCGCGGCTCGACGACTTCTGTTGGATCGCGGCCCAGGAGCCGAACGTCTACGGCGGGCTCGCGGTCGCGTCGGCGATGTCGACGAACCGGAAACGGAAGTTCGGCGAAATCATGGGCGAGCTGCTCTACTGGCTCGGCGAAGACCGGATCCTGTTCGGCTCCGACTACGCGCTGTGGAACCCCGACTGGCTCGTCGATCAGGTGATGAACGCCGAACTCACAGACGAGCAGCGCGACGAGTACGGCGTCGAACTCGACGTCGACACGATGAAGAAGGTCATGGGCGAGAACGCCGCCCGGCTGTACGACATCGACATCGAGGAGAAGAAACGCCAGTTCCGCGACGACGCCGTCACCGAGCGGTTCGATCTGGCCGACCACTACGGCGGCGACGCGGGGGCCGCGGCGGACTGATGTCTGGAAGCCGCACAAATACCGGCGGGGATGCCGGAGCCGCCGACACCGCCGACGCCGCGGAGCTGACGGACGGCCCGCGGACTGCGGCGATTCGCGACAGACTCGACCGCGTCGAGGACCCGGAACTGGCCCGGTCGATCGTCGAACTCGACTACGTCGACACGATCGAGGCCGACGGCGGACGCGTGCTCGTGCAGTTCACCCTGCCGACCGCGTGGTGTTCGCCGGCGTTCGCGTGGATGATGGCCGTCGACGCCCGCGACGAGGTCGAGTCGCTCGCGTGGGTCGAGACCGCGCGGATCGAACTGTGCGACCACATGCACGACGAGGAGATCACCACCGGCGTCAACGCCCGCGACACCTTCGGCGAGACGTTCCCGGACGCCGACGGCGGCGTCGCCGAAGTCAGGGCCGCCATCGCCGACAAGGCCCGGGTCTCGCGACAGCGCGAGGCGATCGCGACGCTGCTCGACGCCGGCGTCGACCCGGCGCAGATCGTCGCGCTCGACCGCGACGACGTGACGCTCGACGGCGAGGCCGCGCACGTCGAACTCGACGGGTTCTCCGTCGTCGTCGACCGCGACCCGATCGAGACGTACGTGAACCGGGCGGCCGAAAGCGGCCACGTCACCGACGCCGGTGACACGCTGTTTCTGACGCCCGAGGGCGATCGGATCGCGCCCGACAGGCTCGACCGGGTCCAGAAGCGCGCCCGCCTCGCCGACGTCAACATGAGCGGACAGGGCGCGGTGTGCGACGCGCTCCACAGGGCTCGCCACGGGTCGGACGACGAGAGCGGATAAGCGCGCCCCGGCTCGGCCTCGTCACCGTATCGGTCCGAGCCCGCCGAGTCCGCCGCCGGCTCCGCCGGAACGCCCGTCTTCGTCGGGTTCGCCGTGGCCGTCTTTTTGCAGGCCGTGTCGACCGCGGTCGGCCCACTCGTCGCGACTCCAGCCGCACGCCGGACAGTCGCCGTCTCCCCAGTCGAACGGTTCGCCACAGCCGAGACAGGCGGTGTCAGTGTTCACGGATCGGAATACGTTCCGAACGACAAAAGCGTTCACCGCGGGCTGGTCGACCGGCTTCGACGCGAACCGCCGTCACCGCCCGAATCCGGTCGGCGGCTCGGCGCGACGGGAGCGACGGCCTCGCCTCCGTCGGCTCGGCGCGTCGGCCTCACGGGATGTGCCGCTCCGGCCGCCGCGTTCGTCGACGTGGTTTCGAGCCGTCGCGTACGCCTCTCGGACGCGTCGGAACGACTCCTCGTCGCCGCCCTGGTCGGGGTGCGTCTCCTTGACGCGCTCGCGGTACGCGCGTTTCACCTCGTCGCCGTCGGCGTCGCGGGGGACGTCAAGCTCGTCGAACGCGGCGGCGACCGGATCGGGAGCCGACCCGGCGGCACCCTTCCGTTCTCCCCAGTCGGGCTCGGTCACGTCGAAGGGCAACCGGCGGCCGAGCCCGCGGCCGGGCATCTCGTGTTCACAGAGCACCGTGTACACGCCTTCTCCCTCCAGTCTGAAGTAGTCGTGCGCGTCGAACGTGATGGCGACGTCGCGCTCGGGTAGATAAAACGGAACGCCGACCTCGCCGAGCGCGTGATCCTCGGTGAACCGGATGTCCGTCGCGGTCAGGTAGTCTCGGATCTCGCGGCGGCGGCGCTCGTCGCCCGCGTGCTGTCGGCCGTCGCTCGCCGTCCCACCGGGAGCGATGAGCCTGTCGCCGAGGTAGAAGACGAGCGCGACGACGCCGGAGGCGACGATGCCGGCCGCGACCCCGAGGAGGACCCACGTCGGCAGCGCGGTGACGGATTCGACGGCCACGATACTCGTTGCGGTTCGTCGCGTATCAACCTCTCGCTCGATCCGGGTCCGGGCGGCCGATAGACGCGGGTCTGGAAGAGAACGGCGCGCAGCGTCGGCGGTGAGCGGCCGCCCTCAGATCAGACCCTTCGCTTCGAGCCCGTCGAGGATGTCGTCGACGAGCGCCTCCGCCGACTCGTACGGGAACTCCTGTTCGCCGCCGAGTTTCGAGGCTAACTCCATCGCGGTGACGCGCACGTCTCCGGCCTCGAACGTCGTCGTCGGACCGTCGGGGAGCACCGGGACGAGGTCCATCTGGGACTCGACCGGGTAGTCCGCGCCGTCGAAGGCGTCCAAGAACTGTTCGCGAAGCTCAGATCTCACGTCGCTCATACACCCCAGTCCAGTGAGTGACCGCAAAAGCGTTGCGACACACAGAGCGGGCGTCTGCGAGGACTCAGTCGTCGAAACGCCGATCCGCCTCAGTCGTCGTCGGCCCGCGGCGTCTCGGCGGCCGCCTCCTGATCCCCTCCCTCGCGCGGCCCGCCCGCGTGGCCCTCGTGAGCGACGGCGGTCGCCATGAGTTCGGCTGAGATGGCGGGCACCTCGTCGTCCGCGACGGGACCGTCGCGGGCGATCGACTCCTTCGAGCGGGGGAACTCGCGAAGTTCCTTGTGGATCGCGAGTCCGGCCTTCGCGCCCTGTCCCATCGCGACGGGCACCTGATTGTGCCCGGGCGTCACGTCGCCGACGGCGTACACGCCCTCGACGCTCGTACGGCCGTGGTCGTCGACGTCGACCGCGCCGTCGTCGGTGAGATCGCAGCCGAGCCCCTTCGCGAGCCCGGTGTTGTAATCGGAGCCGTACATCGGGAAGCCGCCACGGTACTCGCGGGTCGTCCCGTCCTCGAACTCCAAGGCGTCGAGCCAGCCGGAGTCGGGATCGTTTACCACGCCGGCGATGTCCTCGTGAACGACGTCGACCGGGTGCGCCTCCAGTTGGGCCGCGGTCTCGTCGCTCCACGTCGGCTCCGCGCCGCGGGTCAGAAGGTCCACCTCGTCGGTGACGTTGAGCATGATCATCGCGACGTGGGCGGCCGCCTCGCCGTGTCCCATCACGTACACCGGCTCGTCGACGAACATGTAGGCGTCACAGTGGAGGCAGTAGTGCAGTCCCCTGCCGGTCCGCGGGAGCGGCGGGTCGGGACGCTCATCGGAGAACCCGGTCGCGAGCACGACGCGGTCGGCGCGAAGCTCGTCGTCGCCGAGCGAGAGCCGGAACCGACCGTCGTCGGTGTGTTCGACGTCGGTGACGAACCCGCGCTCGAACGTGCCGCCGTATGACTGCACCTGCTCGCGACCGGTCGCGAGGAACTCGTTGCCGGAGGTCTCCTCGGTGACGCCGATAACGTTGTGGGTGTCCGCCATCATCGCCGCTCGGCCGCCGCCCCGGTCGACGAGCACCGTGTCGTGACCTAATCGAGCGCCGTACAGCGCGGTCGTCAGCCCGGCGGGGCCGCCGCCGACCACCGCGATATCGTAGTCGTCGTCGGACGAACTCATTACCGCTAATTGGGCGTCCTCCGGTTTAAATGGCGTCGTGCTGTGCGCGCGCCGCGACCAGCCCGCGGTCACGTCCGGCGGCGGTCGGGTCGGGAAGTACCCCTCTACCGCCGTCGCCGACCGCTCTGTGCCCCGGAGACTTATTTGCGCGCGCCGCGTTCACACCGCCAGTGGCTTCTCGTCTCGCCCTCGCCGCGGTTCTCCTCGTCGTCGGCACCGTCGCCGACGTGGGGTCCACGCACCTCGCCATCACCACCGGCGAGTACGTCGAGGGGTCGCCGGTGGGCGGCGCGCTCATCACCCTGTTCGGTCCGCTCCGCGGCATGGTGATCACCAAGGCCGTCGGCATGGTGCTCATCGGCGTGCCGGTCGCCCTCGCGGGCGGCTCCCGGCGGTTCGTCGCCACGCTGATGTGCGGCGGCGTCGGCCTGCTCTCGCTTCTCGCGGCCGCGCGGAACCTCCTGATGCTCACCGGGGTCTGGTGACCGCGCTTCGAGCCTGCCGGGAGCGGCCGAACGGTCACTTTCCCTGAGAGAGCCGGTCTGCAGTCCGCTCCGGAAGCCCGGCGTCAGCGACCGCGTCGCGAACCCGGTCGACGTCGTAGCCGACCCGTCGGAGATCCACGTCGTCGCTCGCGGCGTCGAGGACGGCGTAGGCGGCGTCGGGGTCGCCGTCGCGGGGCTGGCCGACGCTGCCGGGGTTGACCACGACGCCGCCCGCGACCGAGCGCGCGCCCTGTACGTGCGTGTGGCCGAGCACGATCCCGTCGTACTCGTCCATGTAGCGGTCGAGCGACCCGAACTCCTCGGGGTAGACGTAGGCGTCCTCGCGTTCCGCCGCGGGGTGTGAGTGAACGAGCAGGTACCGACCGCCCGCGATCGCCGCGGTTCGCGGAAGTCCGCGGAGCCACGCGAGCTGGCCGTCTGACAGCGACGCCTTCGCGTGTTCGAGCCCCGCCTCTGCCATCCGGTTCGCCCGATAGCGTTCGGGCGTCTCAACCGTCCGATCGTGGTTGCCGCGAACCGTCGCTGCCGCGACGTCGCGAACGCGCTCGACGCACTCGGCCGGCCACGGGTTGTACCCGATCACGTCGCCGCCACAGACGATCCGGTCGACGGCGGGCATGTCGTCGAGGACGGCTTCGAGCGCGGGCAGGTTCGCGTGGATGTCGGAGATGAGCCCCACCTTCATCGGATCGGGGTTCGCCGCCGAGGCCCGAAGAAGTTCGGGTCGGCCGAGGCCGCGCGGCCGGTCGTCACCGCACCTTTGTCGACACCGCGATCCCGGAGCCGACCGGGAGAATCGCGGTCTCGACCGCGTCATCGGAGCGGACGGTGCCGACGTACTCGCCGATGCCGCGCGTCTCGGCGTCGCGTTCGGGGTCCGGGAGCGGTGCGCCGTCCTCGAAGTGCGCCACGAGGTCGGCGAACTCGATGGGGCCGCGCGTGATGTTGTCCGCGACGATCACGCCGCCGGTCCGAACCTTCGGGAGGACCGCCCGATATGCGTCGGCGTACCGGTGTTTTTGGTGGTCTATCAGGGCGATATCGAAGGGGCCGTCGTAGCGCGCTATCGTCTCCATCGCGTCGCCCACCTCGAACGTGAGTCTATCGGCGTAGCCACCCTCGGCCGCGAACTGGACGCCGCGTTTGGCCTCCTCCTCGTCGAATTCGGTACAGATCACGGTGTCCGCGCCGCCGCGGAGGAACCAACTCGCGGAGTAACCGAACCCGGAGCCAAACTCGAAAACGCGCTCGGCGTCGGTCAACCGGGCGACAAGCCGGAGCACCGCCCCCGCTTCCGGCCCGATGGTTGGAAACCCCCAGTCGTCGGCGAGGTCGGCCATCTCCTCCTGTATCGACGTGTGGGCGGGTGCGGTCGCGGCGAGGAACCGCTCGATTGTGCCGGCGCGTGCGTCCATGTGTGTGAATCGAACGCACGGTACTTGAAACCGGGCGACCGCTCGTCCTCTCGCGTGCGCTGTCGTCGACTCGCGATCGAGCGGTGCGGGACCTCGGCGCGCCCCGTGGACGTCGGAAGGGAGCGCGTCCGTCGATGAACGAGATTCTGAAAACTGTTAAGTCGCGTTCGCCACTCTGTCTCACTAATGTACGATCCTGACGAACTGGACGCCATCCGGGAGGCCAAACAGTCCTGGGAAGACGGGACCTACGGCGAGACCGTCGACCGGTTCGGTGAGCGAAAGGAGTCGTTCACCACCGACACGGGCGGTCAGGAGGTCGATCCGCTGTATACGCCCGCCGACATCCCGGACCACGACTACCGGGAGGATCTCGGGAATCCGGGCGAGGAGCCATACACGCGCGGCGTCTACTCGACGATGCACCGCGGGCGGCTCTGGACGATGCGCCAGTACGCCGGGATGGGAACCGCAACGGAGACGAACGAGCGGTTCAACTACCTCATCGATCAGGGGTCGTCGGGGCTCTCGATGGCGTTCGACCTCCCGACGCAGATGGGGTACGACTCCGACGCCGCGATGGCCGAGGGCGAGGTGGGACGCTCGGGCGTTGCCATCGACACCTTAGACGACTTCGAGACCGTCTTCGACGGGATCCCCTTAGACGAGGTGTCCACGTCGATGACGATCAACGCTCCGGCCGGAGTCCTCCTCGCGATGTACGTCGCGATGGGCGACAAGCAGGGCGTCCCGCGCGAACAGCTCCGCGGGACTATCCAGAACGACATCATGAAAGAGTACATCGCGCGGAACCTCTACATCTATCCGCCCGAGCACTCGATGCGGCTCATCACGGATATCTTCGAGTTCTGTGCCGCCGAGACGCCGAGTTTCAACACGATCTCCATCTCGGGATATCACATCCGCGAGGCGGGCTCGACCGCGGCCCAAGAGGTCGCGTTCACGCTCGGAAACGGCATCGAGTACGTGCAGGCCGCCATCGACGCCGGGCTCGACGTCGACGACTTCGCCCCGCAGCTCTCGTTCTTCTTTAACGCGCACAACAACATCTTCGAGGAGGCGGCGAAGTTCCGCGCCGCGCGCCGAATGTGGGCACAGATCATGGAAGAGCGATTCGGTGCTGAGAACCCAAAGTCCAAGCAGCTCAAGTTCCACACGCAGACCGGCGGCTCCACGCTGACCGCCCAGCAGATCGAGAACAACGTCGTCCGCGTCGCGTACCAGGCGCTCGCGGCGGTGCTCGGCGGCACTCAGAGCCTCCACACCAACGGCAAAGACGAGGCGCTCGCGCTCCCGACCGAGCAGTCGGTCCGCACCGCACTCCGAACCCAGCAGATCCTCGCACACGAGTCGGGCGCGGCGGACACGATAGACCCGCTCGCCGGGTCCTACTACGTCGAGAACCTCACCGACGGGATCGAAGAGGACGCCTTCGAGATACTGGACGAGGTCGACCGCCGCGGCGGTATGCTGGAGGCCGTCAAGAGTCAGTGGGTCCAACGCCAGATCCAAGACGTCGCCTTCGACCGGCAAGAAGAGATCGAGGAGGGCGAGCGGATCATCGTCGGCGTCAACGAGTACGAGGTCGACGAAGAGCCCGAGATGGACCTAGAGGAGGTCGATCCGGAACAGGAACAGGCACAGCGCGAGCGGCTTCAAGAAGTGAAAGCCGACCGCGACGGCGACGCCGTCGAGGACGCGCTCGGATCGCTGCGCGAGGCCGCGCAGGGGTCGGAGAACGTGATGCCGCACATCGTCGACGCGGTGAAGGCGTACGCGACGGTCCAAGAAATAAGCGACGTGCTCCGCGAGGAGTTCGGCGAGTACAAGCCGGGGCGGTAGCGTTCTCCGCGCTGTCGTTCGCCTGCCTCTACGCGGCTAACAGCAGCCGGAACGTCGCGTACGAACCGGCCGTCGCGAGCATCGGCACGACGTGTTGCATGGCGACGACGCGGATGGTCGTTTCGGGGTCGAACAGTGACCCGTCTCGGACCGGCCGTTCGTCGGTGGCGGCCGACGCGTCGGCCGAAGCTGTCCGGTCCGACTCTGCGATCGTCGGATCCTCACCGCTCGGTGCAAGCGCGTCGACGCTGACGCCGTCGGTTCCGTCGCCGCGAATCGCCTCCTCGACGGTGAACGAGCGGGAAGCGCGCCCCCAGCCGAGACCGGCGATGGACAGCGTCGAGATGATCACGAACGACGCCGGGACCCCGATCGCTGACAGGAGCACAACGAGCCCGGAGCTCACGACCGCGACGACGATCGCCGCGGTCAACGGGAGATCCGCGATGTCGTTTCCAAGCGTCTCCATCGTGCGCCGGGCGATGGTGAACGCGCCGACCGACACGGCGGCCGAGCCGACGAGGATCCCGAGGTCCATCCCCAACCGATCGCTGCCCACCAGCGGGGCGATCGCGTTTGCGATGTTGCTTGCGCCGGAGCTAAACGCCATCAGACAGCCGATCCCGACGACGACCAGCGTTCCCGCCAGCTCTCGCCGCGTCGAGTCGGGCGCGAGCGCCAATCGTGGCACCGAGCCGGAGCGATCGATACCGAGTAGCGGCCCCTCGGACCGGTCGATCGAGATCCTCCGGACGACGTACGGGTAGAGATATCGTCCGATAACGAGGGATATCCAGAAACCGGCAACGGGCGAGACGACCCACCACACGGCGATCTCGGCGAACACGGTCCAGTTCAGCTCGCCGGCCGCAAGTCCGAGTCCGGCGATCGCACCGACTGCCGTCATCGAGGTCGACGCGGGCGCACCCGAGAGATTGCCGACGAGCAGCGCTCCGCCGATGAACGCGAGGACGCCGACGCTCGTCGGCAGCGTGAACACGCTCGGATCGCGGACGAGGCTCGTCCCGAGCGTTGTCACGACGCGTCGACCGAGCGTCCACGCCCCAAGCGCGAAACAGACGGACATGAGCGCTGCCGCGCCGGTCTTCGAGATCGCTTCCGCGCCGACTGCCGGCCCGAACGCCGGCCCCGTCGTCGCTCCGCCGATGTTGTATGCGACGAAGCAAGCGATGGCGACGCCCACGACAAGCGCTGTGCCGACCTGCATTGCATCCCCGGATTCGCCGTCCGGCGTCAAGTGTATTCCGTCGCCTCGACGGAGCAGTGAAGTATCATCTGCACCATCATGTCACACATGGACCTGTCCGGACGGCAGACCCAGTTCTACATCGACATCGTCTACGGGATCGCCTTCGCGATCGGGTTCGGCTACCTCCTCTTCGTCGGCATGGACCCGCGCGTCGCCGCCTTCCAGGGCGGGCTGGTTCTCGGCTACTTCCTCCGGGTGTGGGAGAACGTGACGATTTACGAGCGCGTCTTGGAGGAGGAAGTCGCGGCCGAGGCGGCGGAGGCCGTCGCCGAGCGAGTCCCCGGCGAGGCCGAAGCGCAGGTTGCCTCCGAGGTGGAAGAGCAAGTGCCGTCAGAGGTCGAAGCCGAGGTATCGGACCGAGTCGAGACAGAAGTGCAGGACAAAGTCGAGACGGAGGTGTCGGATAAAGTCGAGGAGCAGGTCACAGATCAGGTCGAGGAGCAGGTCACAGATCAGGTTGAAGAAGAGGTCACAGATCAGGTCGAAGAGCAGGTTGAGGAGGAAGTCACCGACGAACTCGTCGCGCGGCTCCGAGATATCGACGAGGAACTCGCGTCGGAGCTTAGCGAGCGGCGCTCTGCCGGGGACGGATGACCGCCGACTGCGACGGTCTCAGTTCGCGCCGCGAACGACGTGGCCGTATTTCAACAGCGCAACGAACACCGCGCCGCCGAAGGCGTTGCCGAGCGTCGCCAGACTCAGGAACCCAGCGTACTCCGTCAGCGTGATCGCGTCCGAGACGAGCAGTCCGAACAGCACCTCGACGTTGCCCGCGATCGAGTGCGGGAGGTGGAGGAGGCCGATCGTCCCGGTAACGATCAGCACGAGGAGGAGCCGAGCGGTCGTGTCTTGGGCCGCCGTCACGAGCCACGCCAGCAGTCCCATCAACCACCCGGCGAAGACGCCGCCGATGAACAGCCACGGGAGGTCGTGGTCGACGAGCTTCAACGCGATCGTCTCGAAGGATCCGGGCGAGACGACGCCGAGTTCCGGCATCAAAAGCGTCACGAGCAGCGTGAACAGGAGTCCGCCGACGAGGTTTCCGACGTACACCAGTCCCCAGAGCCGCCCTAACTGCCGGAGGGAGGCTTGACCGTCGAGGACCGGGATCACGGCCAGCGTCGTGTGCTCTGTGAACAGCTCCGAGCGGCCTAAGATGACGAACATGAATCCGATCGAGTAGACGCTGGCGAGCAAGAGTTCGGTCGTTAGATCGCCGAACCCACCGGGTGAGAGCGTTAGAACCACCGCCATCATCAGCGGGCCGAACCCGATGTCGAGACCGGCCGACACCCCCGAGAGCAGCAGTCCGGACCGCTCTCGATTCATCTCATGAAGCCCGCTGTCGAGCAGCGAGCCGAGGATGTTCCGCGACGTCATCTGCTCCGTCTCTGGGTCTGCTGGTGAGTCGCTCACTGGTCGGGGTCCACCCCCGCTACTCCCGGCTCGCACCCAAACCTTTGGATCCCGGCGGGATGGGTCCGACATCTCGGTCGTTATAAGGTATCGACGGCCGATCCGGAACGCATGCGCTTCGATCACGTCGGGGTCGCCACGCGCGACGCGGCCGACCTCGCCGACCTGTTCGACGGACTGTTCGACGCCCCGATCGCTCACGAGGAAGCGTTCGACGGGATGTCCATCGTCTTCCTCGAACTCGACGACGGTGGCTATTTCGAGCTGTTGGAGCCGGCCGAAGACGGGACGATAGCCGACTACTTGGAGCGCGAGGGTCCGGGGATCCACCACGTCGGGCTCGCGACGGACGACCTCTCGGCGGCGCTCGACCGCGCCCGTACCCTCGGCGTCGATCTCATCGACGAGGAACCGCGACCGGGCGCGTGGGGCCACGAGGTCGCCTTCTTGCACCCGCAGTCAACGGGCGGCGTGCTCGTGGAGTTCGTCGAGCACTGAGACGACCCGTGACGCGGTGGACGACGACTTTTATCCGATACGGGGCCATCTCCGACCATGTTCCGCGACCTCTCGCGGCCGATCGAGACGGGGATGCCGACCTATCCCGGCGACCCAGAGGTGACGCTGTCGCCGGACGCGACCCACGCTGAGGACGGCTACGCGACGAGCGAACTCCAGACCGGGAGCCACGCCGGCACGCACGTCGACGCGCCCCGACACACGCTGGCCGGCGGGAAGCCGGTCGACGCGGTCGGGGTAGGGTCGTTCGCGCTCGACGCCCGCCTCGTCGACCTCGCGGGGGAATTCGACGCCCGCGAGCCGATCACGGCCGCGGCGCTCCCGACCGCCGGATCGGTCCGCGACGACTGCGATCTCCTCGTCGTCCACACCGGATGGGCGGACCGCTGGGGAGCCGACAGCTACCGCGATCACCCGTACCTGACCGCGGCGGCCGCGGAGCGCTGTCGAGACCTGGGCGTCGGCGTCGGCCTCGATACGTTCGGGCCGGACCCGACGCCCTCGGCTCCGACGGCGTCAAAGTCGGGAGATCCGTCTGCCGGCGAGCCGACCGGCACGCCCGCCCACGACGTGCTGTTGGGTGCCGGACTGCCGATAGTCGAGAACCTCTGCTCGCTCGCCGACCTGCCGGACCGGTTCCGCCTGTACGCGTTTCCGCTCCGCCTCCGCGACGGCGACGGATCGCCGGTGCGGGCGGTCGCAGAGTGGGAGGCGTGACGCTCGACGCCGGACTGGGACCCGCCTCGCACGGGCGTCCCCGGGTGCGAGACAGACCAAACCCGTTTTAAGCGTCGGCGACGAACCGCGATTCAAGGTCGATATACATGGAGATGCCACGTCGTTTCAACACGTACTGTCCCAACTGTGACTCCCATCAGGAGCACGAAGTGGAGAAGGTTCGATCGGGTCGGGCGACCGGAATGAAACGCGACGCGCGCCAGCGACGCCGCGCGCTCGCGACGATCGGCAACGCCGGCGGGTACTCGAAGGTGCCCGGTGGCGACAAGCCGACGAAGAAGACCCACCTGAAGTACCGCTGCGGCGACTGCGGCAAAGCGCACATGCGCGAGGGCTGGCGCGCCGGCCGGCTCACGTTCCAGGAGTAAGCATGGCGGGAAGCTTCCACCGCGTCGCCTGCGGCGATTGCGAGAACGAACAGGTCGTCTTCGGCAAAGCCTCCTCGACGGTATCGTGTGCGGTCTGCGGTACGACCCTCGCGACGCCGACCGGCGGAGAGGCCGAGCTGCACGGCGAGATAGTCGAGACCGTTGAGGCACGGTAACCGCCTCACTGCTCCGTCATGAAGTACAGCGGCTGGCCCGAACCCGGCGAGTTGGTTGTCGGCGACGTCGACGAGATAGCCGACTTCGGCGTCTTCGTCGACCTCGACGAGTACGAGGACAAGCGCGGCCTCTGTCACATAAGCGAGGTCGCCTCCGGCTGGATCAAGAACGTCCGCGACCACGTCCGCGAGGGACAGACGGTCGTCGCGAAGGTGCTCGATGTCGACGAGTCCGCGAACCAGATCGATCTGTCGATCAAAGACGTCAACGAGCACCAGCGAAAAGACAAGATACAGGCCTGGAAGAACTCACAGAAGGCCGACAACTGGATGCTCATCGCGCTCGGCGAGGACGTCGACGACGACCGATACACCGAGGTCGCCAACGCGCTCTTAGAAGAGTACGACACGCTCTACGACGCCTTCGAGTCGGCCGCGATCAGCGGGAGCGAGGCCCTCGACGCGGTCGACGTCGACGACGCGGCCGCGGAGTCGATCGTCGAGGCAGCTCGCGACAACGTCTCCGTCCCCTACGTCGACGTGACCGGATACGTCGACCTCGAATCCGCGGCGTCCGACGGCGTCGACGACGTGAAGGCGGCGCTCGAAGCGGCCGAAGGCAACGGTGAGATCCCCGACGGCGTCGATCTCGAAGTCGGCTACGTCGGCTCACCGGAGTACCGGATCAAGGTCCGCGCGCCCGACTACAAAACGGCCGAGGACCAGCTTGAAGCCGCGGCCGACCGCGCCCGCGAGGCGATCGAGGCCGCGGGCGGCACCGGAGCGTACCACCGCGATCGCCGCGAAGACGACGAGTAACCCCGTTTTTGTGAAATCCGATATTCGCGTCTGTGCGAGTTGGGAGACCGCTCACGACCGCCCGGTGTACGCCCTCGGCGACCGCTGTCCGGAGTGTGGCGGTCCGACAGAGAACAGCGCGCCCGCGCCGTTCAGCCCCGAGGATCCGTACGGCGAGTATCGCCGTCGCGTCCGGCGACGCGCGGAAGACCGGTAGCGGCGACGCACACTTCGCCGGCGGTGACCCGCCGCCGTGCCCGGACGAATAGCCACCCTCTTGTGAACGCCGCTCGGAGGGGTTGGACATGGACGACATCGAGATCGACGCGGTCGCGACGCCAGCGCTCGACGATCCGGTGCTCATCGAGGGGCTACCGGGCGTCGGCCACGTTGGGAAGCTCGCCGCAGAGCACCTGCTCGAAGAGTTCGAAAGCGAACTGGTTCGACGCGTGTACACCACCGAATTCCCGCCGCAGGTGAGCGTCGACGGCGACGGCGTCGCCGAGCTGACCTGCGCGGAGTTCCACGCGATCGAGACCGACGGCGCGGACCTTCTGGTGTTGACCGGCGACCACCAGGCCGGCTCGAACGCGGGACACTACAGGCTCACTACGACGTTCCTCGACATCGCCGAGGAGTTCGGGGCAGACCGCGCGTACGCGCTCGGCGGCGTGCCCACCGGTGAGCTCGTCGAGGAGTACACTGTGCTCGGTGCGGTCTCGGACGCCGATCTTATCGAGGGGCTCGAAGACGCCGGCGTCGAGTTTCGTCCGGACGAGCCGGCCGGCGGTATCGTCGGGGTCTCGGGGCTCGTGCTCGGGCTCGGCGAGCGCCGCGGCTTCGACGCTGCCTGCCTGATGGGCGAGACGAGCGGCTATCTCGTCGATCCCAAGAGCGCGCGCACCGTCTTGGAAACGATCGAACTCCTGCTCGATTTCGATATCGACTACGAGACGCTCGAGGAGCGCGCCGAGGAGATGGAGGAGGTCGTCGGCAAGATCCGCGAGATGCAGGACGGGCCGGCAGTCCCCGACGACGACCTCCGGTACATCGGCTGATCGGCCGTCGTCTGTGGCTCGCGCGGTTCGATTCTCACCGATTCCGGCAGGGATAAACCCGACCCGGATCATCGTTCGTGTATGACAGACGTACGCGTCGCGGGGGTCGGGCTCACTCGCTTCGGGAACCATCCGAAGCGGACGGGGCGTGACCTCTTCGCGACTGCCGCGCTCCGCGCGTTCGAGGACGCCGGTGTCCCCCGCGAGGACGTCGAGGAACTGAACTACGGCAACTTCATGGGGGCGCTCGCCGAACACCAGGGTCATCAGGCTCCGCTGATGGCGGAAGCGGCCGGCGTTCGGTGTCCGGCGACCCGATACGAGTCGGCCTGTGCCTCGGCCGGCGTCGCCGTTCGCGAGGCGGTCAGAACGGTTCGCGCGGGCGACGCCGACGTGGTGTTGGCCGGCGGGATGGAGCGTATGACCAACCTCCCGACCGCGGAAGTGACGGAGGGCCTCGCCATCGCGGCAGACGACCTCTTCGAGGTCCGAGAGGGCGTGACGTTCCCCGGCGCGTACGCGCTGATGGCGAACGCGTACTTCGACGCGTACGGCGGCGAACGAGAGGATCTCGCGCATATCGCCTCGAAGAATCACGCGAACGCGGTCCCGAACGAGTACGCACAGTTCCGCTCGGAGGTGTCTATCGAGGAAGCGATGGACGCCCCGCCGGTCGCGGAGCCGTTGCACCTTTATGACGCCTGTCCGATCACCGACGGCGCGAGCGCGCTGGTGATCGTCTCCGAGGAGTACGCCGCCGACCACGACGTCGACGCGCCCGTGGCGGTGACGGGCGTCGGTCAGGGGACGGACCGGCTGGCGCTCGCGGACCGCGCGCACGTCGCGCAGACGCCCGCCGCGGACGACGCGGCGGAGACGGCGTACGCGACCGCCGGCGTGAGTCCCGACGATGTCGACGTGGCCGAGGTCCACGACTGTTTCACCATCGCGGAGGTGCTCGCGATCGAGTCGCTCGGAATCGCGCCGCGCGGCGAGGGGATCACGGCCGCTCGCGACGGGCTCACCACCGCCGACGGCGACGTGCCGGTGAACCTCTCCGGCGGGCTGAAGGCGAAGGGTCACCCCGTCGGCGCGACCGGCGGGTCACAGATAGCGGAGCTGACTCGACTACTCAGGGGAGATCATCCGAACAGCGAGCACGTCGCCGACGCGGAGGTGGGCGTCGCGCACAACGCCGGCGGGACCGTCGCGAGCGCCGTCGTCCACGTGCTGGAGGTGGCGGAATGAGCGACGAGACGGCGGACGGCGAGTCAGTGCCGGCGACGAACGCCGGCTACGACGAGTGGCTCAACGCGGTCGCCGACGGCGAGGGGTACGCGCTCGTCTGTCCGGACGGCCACGGGTCGCTCCCGCCGCGCCGGGTGTGTCCCGAGTGCGGGTCGACGGAACTCTCTCGCGAGCCGCTCGACGCGACGGGGGCGGTCGAGACGCAAAGCGTCGTGCATGTGCCGTCTCCGCGCTTCGCGGAGGACGCGCCGTACGTGACCGCGATCGCCGACTTCGGTCCGGTTCGAGTCACGGGCGTCGTGCGGGGGATCGACCCGGAGCCGGACGCGATAGACATCGGCGACGAACTCGAAGCGTCCGTCGGAACGCGCGAAACGGACGGCGAGCGTATCGTCGTGTTTCAGCCGACGGACGAGTGAGGCGTCGCGGGACGGCAGAGGGCCAGAGAAGCTGAAACGGACTACTCGGTGACGAGCAGTTCGATCTCGTGGCCGTCCTGATCCTTCGTGAACGCGTAGCGGTGGTCACACGACTCGGGGTCGCGGTAGTCGGGCGCTTCGCGGGTCATGAGCGTCTCCCACGCCTCGTCGAGGTCGTCGACGCGGACGCAGACGTGTCCCCAGCCGTCGCCCATCGTGTACTCGCGGCCGTCGTAGTTGTACGTCAGTTCCAGCTTCATGGCCTCCTGCGGGGCGTCGTCGGGGGCCACGAAGTAGTTCGCGAAGGTGTCTGCCTCCCAGCGGCCCGGAACCTCGGTGTGCTCGAACTTGCGGGTCCAGTAGCCGAGCGCCTCGTCCGCGTCCTCAACGCGGATCATCGTGTGGTCGATGCTCCACTTCGCGCCGTGATCGCGTTTGACGATCTCGATCTCGTGGCCGTCGGGGTCTTTCACGAACGCGTAGCGGTTGTCACAGGACTCGGGGTCGCGGTAGTCGTCGACGCCCTCCTCCATCAGCTGGTCGTACGACTCCTGTAAGGCGTCTTCCGGCACGCGAACGGCGATGTGTCCCCACGCGTCGCCGTTCTCGTAGGTGTGATCGCCGTGGTTGTACGTGAGTTCGAGAAGCGCGCCATCCTCGTGCATGTCTTCGGGACCGAGGTAGACGTTGGTGAACGTGTCTGCCTCCCAGCGGTCCTTCTCCTCGTAGTTCAGGTGCGTCTGGTACCAGTCGAGACTCTCGTCTAAGTCCTCGACGCGGATCATTACGTGATCAAAGGTTCCGTCCATACGCCTGGAGTATCGGCCGCTCGCCTCAAAAGCGTACTGCACCCCGCAGCCGTGGGAGATGTTTCGACCGCTTTCGGCAGGCACTTCGCGCGGGGACCCGACGGTAACAGTGTGAACACAGGATACCTCTCGTACGCGCTGCTCGCGATGGGGGCGTACGCGTTCGTGCCGCCGCTCATGCGCGTCGCCACGACGGGTCCGGACGCGGTTCCGAGCGATGTCGCCGTCGTCCTCTCGAACACGCTTCTCGTCGCGATGGCGCTCGGCGTGCTGGCGTACACCGGTCAGGGATTCTCGACGCACCTCGGCTCGCCGAAGCTGCCGTACGTCCTCGCGGCCGGACTGTTCTTGGGAATCGGCATCCTGGCGCTATACCGGTCGCTCGCGCTCGGCCCGGTGAGCGTCGTGACGCCAATCTTTGCGATGTTTCTCGCGTTCTCCTCCGTGATCGGGTTCTTCGTCTTGGGCGAGTCGTTCACCGCTCGCAAGGCGTTCGGAATCGCGCTCGCGGCCGCGTCGGTATACCTCGTGTCCGGGGCGTGACACCCGATTCGAGATCGCGCTCGCAGTTCCATCAGCGGCGTGACGCCACGGCGCGTCTGGGACGCGACGCCACCTCGTGCGGCGCACGTGGCGAAATCCCTATACTCCATACGGGGGTAGCGTCACCCCCGCAGTGACCCGCTTCCCGAACCCGTTTCGTGCCGCGATCGTGTACATCGGTCTGGCCCTCGCCCGTGTCGGCCTGATCGACCGCCACCGAGTGGTCCGAACGGCGGACCTCGCGTGGCCGCGGATCGTCACGGGGATTGCCCGGATGTCGAAGAACGCCGTCGACGTGGCAATGGTCGGCGTCGCCGTCGGCACCAGCGCGGTCGCCGGCGTCGGCTTCGCCGGACCCTACTGGGGGCTCGCGTTCGCGATCGGCGGCGGCGTCGCGGGCGGTACCATCGCCTTGGTCTCACAGCGGTACAGTGCCGAGGCGTTCGCGGAACTCGGCGACGCCGTCCGGGCGAGCGTCCTCCTCGTCGTGGCCGTCACCATTCCCGTCTCCGTGACCTTCTGGACGCAGTCGGCCGCCCTCATCGACGTGTTGAGCAGCAACGAGGCGGCGATCGGGTACGGCTCCGCGTACCTCCGGATCGTCGGGCTCGGCGTTCCATTCGCTGCGCTGAACCTCGTCGGAAGCCGCACGCTCGTCGGCTGTGACGACGCCTACACCGCGATGCAGGTCCGCGCCGGCGGCGCGCTCGCAAACATCGTCCTCAGTGCGCTGTTCATCTTCGGCTTCGGCTGGGGCGTCGAGGGGGCGGCCGTCGGGACGGTGCTCTCGAACGTCGTCGCGGCCAGCGCCTTCACCGTCGGTCTCGTCCGCGGCAGCGCGCCGGGGGTCGGCGCGTTCCCGGTGTCTATCGATCCGTTCGGGTCGTACGTGAATCCGGACATGCTCAGCGACCTCGTCTCGATCGGGCTCCCCGTCGGCGCGCGCAACCTCGTGTGGACCGTCGCGGAGTTCCCGATGCTGGCCATCCTCGACGTCTTCGGCGAGAACACCGTCGCGGCGTTCGTCATCGCGCGGCGCATCTGGGGGATCATGAACACGCCGGGGTGGGGGTTCGGGCTCGCCTCCTCCAGTCTCGTCGGACAGGAACTGGGTGTCGAGCGCGTCGCCGAGGCCGAGGCGTACGCCCGCGACATCATTCGGTTCTCGGTGGCGACCTACGTCGTCTTCGCGGCGCTTACGGCCGGCTTCGCGACCGAAATCGTCACGCTGTTCGCCGAGAGCCCCGAGAGCCCGGAGATACCGATCGCCGTGACCCTCGTGTACGCGGCCTGCGTCGCCGTCGTCTTTCGGGGCGTCTCAGGAGGGGCTGCGGGGCCGCTCGACGCGGCCGGCGACACGAAGATCCCCTTCGCGAGCCAGTTCATCGGGATGTTCTGCGTGTCGATCCCGCTCGCGTACGTCGGCGCGCACGACGCCACGCCCGCGATCGACGTGCCGCTCGTCGGCGTGACGACCCCCGAGATCGCGTTGCCCGCGATCGGGTTGTGGGGGGTGTATCTGGCGTTCCTCGCCGAGACGACGATCCCCGCCGCGATCAACTACTGGCGGTTCCGCTCCGGCAAGTGGAAGAAGATAAGCGAGGCCTACAGGCCCGACGCGGCCGCGGACGACTGACCTGACCCAGCGAGACGCTCACGACTCCCCGACGCCTCACCACGCGGCGCGCAGGACGCCCTCGATCTCCTCGGGCGTGGCGTCGAGGCCGTCAGGGGCGCGGTCCATACACCAGTCGTCGACGACGTACTCGGCGATCGCGGGCAGATCATCCTCGCTCGTCTCCGGGAGATCGCGCAGCCGCGAGGGGACGGCGAGGTCGTCGCGGACCGCGGCGACCGACTCGACGACACCCTCGGCGACCGCCGCGCCCGACCGTCCCTCGGTGTCGACGCCCAGCCCGGCCGCGAGCGCGCGCCGGCTCCCGTCTACCTCCTCGAAGAGGTACGCCAAGACGTGGGGCGCGGCGATCGCGTGGACAGCACCCTGCTGGACGTCGTATCGCCGGGCGAACCCGTGGCCGACCGCGTGGATCACGCTTATCTTGCGGTCGATCTGAACCAGCAGCGCGCCGACCACGGCGCGGTCCATCGCGGCCTCGGGGTCGGAGTGGGCTCGATCGCCCGCGACGACCGGCAGCGAACCGGTGAGCAGGCGCAGGCCGTGGATCGCGGCCGCGTCGCTCACGGGCGTCGCGTCGGCGGCGTAGGGCGTCTCGATCCCCTTATCGAAGCCGTTCATCGCCGACCCCGCGAGCACCGACTCCGGGCTGGTCTCGAAAATCGCCGGGTCCGCAAGGTCCGCGATCGGCATCGGCGCGTCGCCGCTCACGGTGAGCGGCTGCCCGGTCGGCGAGGCGTCGGCGGAACGCACCACGAGCGATCCGCCAGTCGAGAGGTCGGCCCCCGCGAACGTCGTCGGGATCACGACGACCGGGAACGCGGGGTCGGCGTCGGGCGCGAGCGGCCCGAGGTCGCTCGGCGACTCCTCCGCGGCCGCCCGGATCCGGTCGAGGTCGCGCCCGTCCGCGGCGAGCATCGGGGCCTGCCGCGCCGTGTCGAGGCTGCTCCCCCCGCCGACGGCGACGAGGACGTCCGCGCCCGCGGCCGCTCGCTCGTCGAGGAGCGCGTACGCGTCCTCGATCCGTTTGTCGGGCGTCGTGCCGTCGAAGACGCCGGCGAACCGGTCGCCGAGTCCCTCGCGGATTGGCTCCATCAGGTCGTCGTTCGCACCCACGTTCGAGCCGCAGACGACGAGCGCGTCGTTGAGGCCCCGGTCACCGAGAAACTCCCCGAGATCCGCGGCGCGGCCGCGCCCGTACAGTATCTCACAGCCGTGATACGCGTGGTCGAACGAGTCCGCGATCGGTAGCATGGACGGTCGGTCGTCGGGCGATGGCTTGTAGCTGTGGGAGTGCAGCCGCAGACGCGAGTCTGATCCGCCGGCGGCGACAGACGCGTTGGCGGTGCTCCCGACGCACCGGCGGCGATCCGGCGTGCAGGTGGCGACCCAACGCGCAGGCGGCGGTCGCGTCCACCGCGTCCCAAAGACCCAACCCGCTCGGGGCCGCACGTTTCGAGGTCACACTCCCGCATGCACTCGTTTCCCCCGCTCCCGAAGCTCACGGGTACGAACGCTCCCGACGGCCTCCTCGACGGGCACCTCTGGATTCTCGAACTGATCGACGGGACAGGGCTCCGCTTCCAGATGGCGGAGTCGGGACTGCTTCGATTCGGCGGTCCGGAGACGACGTACGCCGACGACGAGGACGTTCCATTCGCGCTCCGTCCCGCGGTCCGGCACGTCCGCGAGACGTTCGACCGCGAGGCGCTCCGGGCCGCCGCCGACGACCCCGCGGGCGTCACGTTCTTCGGCGTCGCGACCCGCCACCGCGGAACCGACTACGACTGGGACCGCCTCCCGCCGTTCCTCGGGACCGACATCTACTCGGCGGACGCTGACGCCTTCCGTCCGCCGGACGCCGTCGGGGCGATCTTCGACGGCGTGGGACTCACCGCCGTCAACGCCGTCGAGCGCGAGGTGCGCGCCCGCGACTTCGACCCGGCCGAGTACGCGATCCCGGAGTCGGCGTGGCGCGACGGTCCCGCGGCCGGCGTCGTGGTCCGGAACAAGCGTGGCGGCCGCGGGAAGCTCGCAAACGCCGACCGCAACAATCTGGCCGAGACGCCTCCCGCCGAGGCGCGTGCCCCCGACGCACTCGCGGAGGCCCACGCGACGCCGAACCGGTTCGAGCGCGTCGTCGCTGCGCTCGAACGGCGCGGTGACCCGGTGACGGTCGCCGATCTCACAGACCGAGTCGTCGAGTCGATCGCCCGCGAAACCGCCGTCAGCGTCGGCGACAGGAGCGGTGTGGATCCGGAGGCGTTCCGCACTGCAGTCCTCGATCGCGCACGGGCGCACCTCGACGAGCGGACGGGAAGGCGGTGAGGCGACGGCGGCCGACCCGTTCCGAACCGCCGGTCTATCGACGCTCGCACGCGCGCGGGCGTGCGCCGGCTTTATAAGCCGCCACGAACTACCTCAGGTAAGTTCTATGTCAGAGCAGAGTGAGTACGGAGCCGGCCAGATCCAGGTCCTCGAAGGCCTCCAGGCCGTCCGTAAGCGTCCGGCGATGTACATCGGATCCACGGACGACCGCGGGTTACACCATCTCGTCTACGAAGTCGTCGACAACTCGATCGACGAAGCGCTCGCGGGGCACTGCGACGACATCTCGGTCACGCTCCACGCGGACGGCTCCGTCGGCGTCGCCGACGACGGGCGGGGGATTCCCGTCGACACCCACGAGAAGTACGACCGCCCGGCGCTCGAAGTGATCATGACCGTCCTCCACGCCGGCGGCAAGTTCGACTCGAAGTCGTACCAGGTCTCCGGCGGCCTCCACGGCGTCGGCGTCAGCGTCGTCAACGCGCTCTCCGAGCGGCTGGAAGTCGAAGTGAAACGCGACGGCGGTGTCTACCGGCACGCGTTCGAACGGGGCGAGCCCGAAGAAGACGGGTTCGAGCGTGTCCGCGACATGGAAGCGGGCGAGGAGACGGGCACGGAGATCCAATTTTGGCCCGATACAGAGATATTCGAGACCACCGAGTTCGCCTTCTCGACGCTCGCGAGCCGCTTGCGCGAGCTCGCCTTCCTCAATTCGGGCGTCGCCATCGCCCTTCTCGACGAGCGCGACGCCGAGGCGGTCGACGACGCCGGCGCGGAGACCACTTTCGAGTACGAGGGCGGTATCCGCGAGTTCGTCTCGTACCTCAACGAGACGCGCACGCCGATCCACGACGAGGTGATCTACTTCGAGGACGAGGCGGAGGACATCCACGTCGAGGTCGCGATGCAGGCGACCGAAGAGCTGCAGGGCTCCGTCCACGCGTTCGCGAACAACATCAACACCCGCGAGGGCGGCACCCACCTCACCGGGTTCAAGACGGCCCTGACGCGGACCGTCAACGACTACGCCAACGAGCACGGGCTCGTCGACGACCTCGACGCGAACCTCAAGGGCGAAGACGTCCGCGAGGGGCTCACCGCGGTCATCTCGGTGAAACACCCCGACCCGCAGTTCGAGGGCCAGACGAAGACCAAGCTCGGCAACAGCGAGGTCCGCGGCATCGTCGAATCCGCGACACACGAGCAGCTTGGCACGTTCTTCGAGGAGAACCCCGACACGGCCCGCAAAGTCGTTCACAAGGCGGCAGAGGCGGCCAGAGCGCGCAAGGCGGCGAAGAAGGCCGAGGAGCTGACCCGCCGGAAGTCCGCGCTGGAGTCGACGGCGCTGCCCGGCAAACTCGCTGACTGTCAGACGCGCGACCCCGAGGAGGCGGAGCTGTTCGTGGTGGAGGGAGACTCCGCTGGCGGCTCGGCCAAGCAGGGCCGCAACCGCGAGAACCAGGCGATCCTCCCGCTGAAGGGAAAGATCCTCAACGTCGAGAAACACCGGCTCGACCGCATTCTGGAGAACGACGAGATCCGCGCGCTGATCACGGCGATCGGCGCGGGGATCGGCGAGGAGTTCGACATCAATAATGTGAGATATAATAAAATAATTATTATGACGGATGCTGACGTCGACGGAGCCCATATCAGAACCCTTCTCCTCACCCTCCTCTACCGCCACATGAAGCCGCTCTTAGAGGCGGGCTACGTGTACGCGGCGCAGCCGCCCCTCTACCGCGTCCGCTACCGCGGAGAGACGTACGACGCGATGACCGAAGAGGAACGCGACCGGATCGTCGAAGAAGAGTGCGACGGGAACCCGACGCAGGTCCAGCGGTTCAAGGGGCTCGGCGAGATGAACCCCGACCAACTGTGGGACACGACGATGGACCCGGAGAACCGGCGGCTCAAGCGGATCAACGTCGACGACGCGGCCGCGGCAGACCGGATGTTCAACATCCTGATGGGTGACGCGGTCGAGCCGCGAAAGCAGTTCATCAAGGAGCACGCGACCGAGGCGGAGTGGGTGGATATATGAGCTCTGACACCCCCGACGTCGATCCCACGGACGTGCGTGCCGCACAGGTAACGAACGCGCGCATCGAAGACGAGATGGAGCAGTCGTATATTGACTACGCGATGTCGGTCATCGCGGGCCGCGCGCTCCCGGACGTCCGGGACGGGCTCAAGCCCGTTCACCGCCGCATTCTGTTCGCGATGCACGAGGCGGGCGTGACGAGCAACTCCGCACACCGCAAGTCCTCCTCCGTCGTCGGCGAGACGATGGGTGATTACCATCCGCACGGCGACAGCGCCATCTACGACACGCTCGCGCGGATGGCACAGGACTTCTCGATGCGGTACCCCCTGGTGGACGGACAGGGTAACTTCGGCTCCGTCGACGGCGACCCGCCGGCTGCGATGCGCTACACGGAGGCGCGAATGTCGCCGATCGCGGAGGAGCTTCTGGCGGACATCGAGCGCGACACGGTCGAGTTCACCGCCAACTACGACGACCGCTTGGAGGAGCCGGAGGTGCTGCCGTCGGCGTTCCCGAACCTGCTCGTCAACGGCTCTTCGGGGATCGCGGTGGGGATGTCGACGAACATCCCGCCGCACAACCTCGGCGAGGTGATAGACGCCACGGTTGCGCTCATCGAAGATCCCGACTGCACCGTCGAGGACCTGATGGAACACGTCAAAGGACCGGACTTCCCGACCGGCGCGAATATCGTCGGCCGGAACGCGGTCCACGAGGCGTACAAGACGGGTCGCGGTCGCGTCCGCGTCCGCGCCGAGTTCGAGGTCGACGAGGAAGAAGGCCGGATCGTCATCTCGGAGCTTCCCTTCCAGCAGAACAAATCGCGTCTCGTGGAGCGGATCGCCGAGGACGTAAACGAGGGCGCGATAGAGGGGATCCGCGACCTCCGCGACGAGTCCGACCGCGACGGGATCCGCGTCGTCGTCGACCTCAAGCGCGACGCGATGGCCGAGGTCGTCAAGAATCAGCTCCTGGAGAGTCACCTCGAACGCACCTTCGGCGTCATCAACCTCGCCTTAGTCGACGGCTCACCGCAGGTCTTAGACCTGAAAGAGACGCTCGGACACTACGTCGAGCACCGCCGCGACGTGATCCGGCGGCGCTCGGAACACGAGCTCGCGGAGCGCGAGGACCGCGCGCACATCCTCGAAGGGCGGCTGAAAGCCCTCGACAACGTCGACAGCGTGGTCGAGACGATCCAGGACTCCGCCGACCGCGACGCCGCGAAGGCGGCGCTTGAGACCGATTACGAGTTCAGCGAGGCGCAGGCCGAACACATCGTTCGGATGCAGCTCGGGTCGCTCACGTCGATGGAGACCCAGGAGATCGAATCGGAGTACGAGGACGTCGTCGACCGGATCGAACGACTGGAGGCGATCCTCGCCGATCCCGATGAACTCGATCAGGTGATCGTCGACGAGCTAGCGGCTATCAAAGACGAGTACGACGACGAGCGTCGCACGAGCTTCATCGAGGACGTCGGCGACGTGACCCACGAGGACCTGATCCCCGAAGAGGAGTGCGTCGTCGTGATGAGCGAGGACGACTACATCAAGCGGATGTCACTCGACACCTTCCGCGCGCAAAACCGCGGCGGGAAAGGGATCATCGGCACTGGGCTGAAGGAGGGCGACCGCGTCTCCTCCGTGTTCGCCGCCAACTCTCACGACTACCTCCTCGTCTTCACCAACCGCGGACAGATCTACGAGCTGAAGACGTACGAGATCCCGGAGATGTCGCGGACCGCCCGCGGGAAGTCGGCAGTGAACCTCCTCGATCTCGACGACGGCGAGGAGATCGAGGCAGTGGTGAACACGGACGATCTCGACGACGACGAGTTCCTCACGATGGTCACCCGCGACGGGTACATCAAGCGGACCGCCGTCGACGAGTTCGGGAACATCCGCTCGACAGGGATCCGCGCGATTCGACTGGAAGACGGCGACGAACTCGTCGACGTTGAGGTGACCGACGGCGATCGAGACATCGTCATCGGAAGCCGACACGGGATGGCGATCCGGTTCGACGAGGCCGACGCTCGCGCGATGGGCCGCACCGCTCGGGGGGTGATTGGGATCGATCTCCGCGAGGACGACGCCGTCGCCGGCGTCGCCGCGATCGACGAGGACCAGCACAACTGGGTGCTCACCGTGACGGAAAACGGCTACGGGAAGCGCTCGGACCTCGATGAGTATCGCTTGCAGTCCCGCAACGGAAAGGGGCTGATCGACATCAAAACCGGCGACCGAAACGGCGAGGTCGTCGCCATCGAGGCGGTCACCTACGGCGACCACCTGCTCGCGATGAGCGGCGACGGTCAGATCATGCGGACCCGCGTCGAAGAGATCTCGACGGTGAGTCGCAACACGAAAGGCGTCATCGTGATGAACCTCGATCCGGACGACGAGGTCGCGTCCGTGGATATCGTCTCCGAAGCGGCGTACGCGGACGAGGTCGACGGGAGCGTGGACGACGAGTAGCTCGGTTCGAGACGGTCGCAGTAAGAGCGTCCGGCTACGACGCCGCTTCGACTGCCTCCGCGACCACGTCGTAGTCGGGTTCTTGTCCCGAGTGCTCGGCGAGCCAGCGGTAGGTCACGACGCCGTCCGTGTCGATCACGAAGATGGCTCGCCGTGCGACCGTGTCGACGCCGTAGCGCTCGAATTCTTCTATCGCGTCGTACGCCTCGATGGCGCGATGATCGGGATCGCCGACGAGCGCGAACGGCAGGTCGTACTGCACCCGGTAGGCTTCGAGCGCGTGCGGGAGGTCCGTACTCACCCCGAGGAGTGTGCAGCCGTCGCGGTCGAACTCGTCGCGGAACGCCTCCATCTCGTCGGTACAGGTGTTCGAGAAGGCTGCCGGGAAGAAGGCTAAGACGACCGGTTCGTCACCGATGCGATCGGCCAACTCGAACGGTTCGATGCCGCCGTCTACGATCGACGCGTCGAAATTCGGCGCGTCATCACCGACGTCTGTCATACCTTCCGATCAGCGGCGGGGCGTATCACAGTTTCGGCGGCGGCGAGCCGCCAGTGGTGACCCCATCGTCCCGCTCGCGGCTGACCCGCGTTTCGGGCCTCGAACCCATCGAGGCAAAAAGACTATAGTCGCCAGAGAGCTACGCCCGTATAGAGATGGCAAGCGCGATTCCACTGATCGGCGGCATTCCGGCGGGGCCGGAGCTCCTCATCATCCTGCTCGTCTTGGTCCTTCTGTTCGGGGCGAACAAGATTCCGAAGCTGGCACGGTCCACCGGACAGGCGATGGGCGAGTTCAAGAAGGGGCGTGAGGAGGTCGAAGACGAACTGAAACAGATGCAGGGCGACGAAGAGGAGACTGACTCGACGCTCGAGGATGACGACGAGGAGTTCGAGGACCTCGAAACCGAAAAAGAAACGAGCGCGTAATCCCCGCCTGCGACGCCGACCGATTACCGACCGCGGCGTTTTCTCCATACGATTCGGGCGCGTGGCCTAGCGGACAGGGCGAGAGGTTCCTAACCTCTCGATCGCGGGTTCGAATCCCGCCGTGCCCGCTCTTTCGCTCCGCTCAGTCACGGGCACGGCTGACCCCCGCCCGCACGTCGCTCGCGGGGATCCCGCCGTGCCCGCGATCTGCGAACGACGTGAGCAGTAGCGGGTCGCGCGGTTCGAACCCCATCGGTCGCGCGCAGCGAGCACCGAACGCGGTTGACCCGCGGGCGGCCGGCCGTCGCGGACCCCCGCGCGACGACGCCACTTATCTGTCGTCGCCGCGTTCCGTTTCGGTATGGAGCTCCGGCAGCTCGTTCGCGGCCGCGTCGACTGGCCCGACATCGAACGGGTCGTCCGCGAGTTGGCGGACCGGTACGACCGCGACGAGATGCGAGTGCGCTTTCTCGACGCCGACAACTGGCTGTCGACGCCGATGGTCGTCGACGACGACCTGTTCGTGAAGGTGATCACGCGACAGAACACGCTGGTTCACGCGCTCTTCACCACCGGACGGAACCTCGGAGCCTTCTCGGCGGGGACCGAGGGGTTCTTCGAGCGCCACGAGACCCCCTACGAGATGGCTCTCCACGAACTGGAAGCGACCCGGAAGGTCCGCGAGCTCGGTGTGAACGCCCCGGAACCCGTCGAGGCGTTCTCGGTCGGCGACCTCGGCGTGCTCGTGTTGGAGTACCTCCCCGAGTTTCGGACCCTCGACGACCTCGAGAACGAGACGGTCGCCGCGCTCGCGCCGGCGCTTTTCGACACCCTTCGGACGATCCACGACGCCGGGCTCGCACACGGCGACCTCCGTGCTGAGAACGTGCTCGTTCGCGACGGCGACCTCTACGTCATCGACGCGACGAACGTGGGCGGCGACGGACGCGAGTCGGCGCGCTCGTACGACTTAGCGAGCGCGCTCGCCGCCCTCGAACCGCTCGTCGGTGCGTCCACGGCCGTCGACGCCGCACTCACGAGCTACTCGACCGCGGAACTGCTCGCCGCCCGACGGTTCCTCGATTTCGTCGCCATCCGTCCCGATCACGACTTCGACGCCGCGGCACTGAACGGGGAACTCGAAAAGCGCGCAACGACGACCGGTCCAAGCGGCGACGCGGCCGCCACGGGAGAGTGATCCGGTCTCGCGACGTCCAGTCGATACCCTACCGGAGGTGATTGTTCACGATCGCGAACGACACACATGGCAGACATCAACAAACGGCACGTCGACGGCGAGTAGCTCGCCGAGTTCTCGCTCGGGAAGGTCCGCGAGCCGGAGCCGGCGACCGGCGAAACGCTCGGCGAGGTCCCGCGTGGGACGCCGGCCAACGTCGACCGCGCGGTCGAGGCCGCACACACGGTCGAGTGGGCCGCTGGCGACGCCCGACAGCCGAACGGCACCTCCGCTCACGCCGTCTGGGAGCGAGGGCGCGTTCCGGGAGAAACAGCGGAAAAAGAGGAGTAGCGGTCTCGTTCGATCGACGTCTGCGTCCATTTTGCAGCGCCCGGGAGCCGCGATTAGTCCTCGCGCGTCCCGTCTCGTGTCCTGTCAGGTGGTGTGGTGTCCGGTTCCGGTGGTTCCGTGGGCGGCTCGCGCCCGATCATCGCGCGGAGCGACGACCACGCCTCGCTTCGGTCCGCCCCCTTGGAGATCTGCACGCCCTCGAACGACGCCGCGGCGTGCCGCGTCTCGGGCCCGAGGTGATCCATGTGCGCGGCGACCCATGTGAACCCGCCCGCGAACAGCGTCAAGACGGCAAACGTGGTCCACAGTTCCGTCGCCGAGAGTCCAACCGCGCCGGTCACGACCCCCGCGACGACGTAGACGAACGCGAGGAAGACCAAGAGGACGGTCACTGTCGCGAGCAGATCGTTGACGGCCATGACGCGGGCGTTGTAGTCGATCCACTCGGCGTAGCTGCGCAGCAGCCGCTCGTCGAAGCCCGCCGGCGGCTCGCCGTGCGCGTCGTCGTCAGCGGTCGCGTCACGGGCCTCGTCGTCAGCGGTCGCGTCGCGCGCGTCGGCTCCCAGTCCGTTCTCGCCGCCGCTGCGGGCTCGTTCGGCGGCGATCAGGGCGTCGACGTCGGCGATGGTGAGTCCGCCTCGGAGGTCGGAGGCGGTGTAGGTGACGGCCGCCAGCCCGGTCGAGACGAGCAGAATCACGCCGCCTGCGAGCGTGAAGGGGTTGAGGAAGCCGCCGAGGTCGAACTCGGTCTGCACGACGAGCGAGCCGCCCGTGACGACGATGCCGATGAGAACCAGATTCGCCTTGAGAATCTCGATGGCCTTGGTGTCGATCTCGCGGAGCCGCTCGACCTGATAGGTGACCGTCGTGCGCAGTTCCTCTCGGGCGGTCGCCGCGACCGCGGGATCGATCTCGGTCCCGCGGTCGACGTCGCGGTTGCCCTCGCGGTCGACGTCACGCCTGCGGTTGACGTCGCAGTTGCGTTCACGCCCGCGGTCGGGGTCAGCGCCGACTCGGCGGTCAGCGCCGTTGCCGGTCTCCCCCGCGTCGGTCATTGCCAGCGTGTTCGTCGACCGGTCCTGTAAGCGTACCGGCGAGCGTTCTCGGCGGCGATAACCGCGGAGGTGGGTTTAACCCGACAGAGGGCAGATCGCGACGCATGATCGAGGTGGCGGGCCTACGGAAGACGTACGGGGAGTTCGCCGCCGTCGTCGACAGCACGTTCTCCGTCGGAGAGGGCGAGGTGTTCGGCATCGTCGGCCCGAACGGAGCGGGAAAGACGACGACTCTCAAGGTGCTCTCGGGGCTCGTCGAACCGACCGACGGCGAGGTGACTGTCGCCGGCTTCGACTCCGACGATCCAGAGATGCGCCGCCGGCTCGGCTTCCTCCCCGAGGAGTCGCCGCTGTACGAGGAGATGACGCCGCGGTCGTACCTCCGCTTTTTCGCCGACCTCTACGACGTCCCGGGAGACGTCGCGGACGAGCGGATCGAGTCCGCACTCGACCGGCTCCAGCTCGACCACCGCGAGCGCCGGCTCGGAGACATGTCCAAGGGGATGAAACGGAAGGTCGCCATCGCGCGGTCGCTCGTCAACGATCCGGACGTGCTCGTGTACGACGAGCCGGCCTCGGGACTGGATCCGGTGACGACGGACTCCGTGCTCCAGTTCACCCGCGAGCTACGCGAGGCCGGAAAGACGGTCGTGTTCTCGGCGCACAACCTCTATCACGTCGAATCCGTCTGCGACCGCGTCGTCGTGATGAACGAGGGGCGAATCGTCGCTCGCGGGAGCGTCGACGGGATCCGCGAGCGACATGGCGAGACGACCTACCATGTGTTCTCCGACGTCGCACCGAGCCAAACCGACGCGCTCGCCGACCTCGCGGACGATGAAGTGAGTGACATCGCGGACGACGGGGCGGGCGAGTCTGACAACGGGGTGGGCGAGTCGGACGACGCGCCGGCGCTCACGGTCGAGGTCGGCGACCGGTTCCGGACCGCGGTGCCGACGATGACGGCGGTCGAGGCGGTCCGCGAGGCGGTGACGGCCGCGGGCGGTGAGGTGGTCGACATCCGCACGCGCGAACCGAGCCTCGAAGACGTCTTCCTCGACATCGTCGGCCGTCCGATGCCGGGGCGGTACACGGCCGGCACCAGCGACGACGCCGCAGACGAGGAGACGAGCGAGCAGGTGCCGAACGAACCGGAGGGTGTCGAGTGATCGACCGACTCCGGAGGGTGCTCCGGGTCGCCCGATGGGAGACCGCCCGCGCGGGCGGCGGCGTCGACCGCCGAACGCTGCTCGCGGCGCTCGCGCTCCTCGTCGTCGTGGGCGGCGTGGTCGGCGGCGGCCTCGCGGCCGGCGTCGTCGGACTCGATGTCGACCGCGACGTCTACCGGATTGGCGTCGACGACGACTCGCCGTACGCCGAGGCGGTCGAAAACGCGCCCGCGCTCACCGCGGTCCCCGTCGAGGGCGCGTCGCTCGGCACCTCGGCTGACCTGATCGTCCGAGACGTCCGCGGCGTCCCGGCTGACGGTGAGACGAGCGGGGGGGCGGCCGGAGGCGGACCGACCGTCGTCGGCGTCGCGGTCAGCGCCAGCGACACGGAGAAGGGCGCGGCTGCGGCGGCCGAGTTTCGGGAGGCCGTCGAGGCGCACAACGAGCGGCTGATGGCCGCCGAGGAGAACGAGACGGCGGCGTTTCCGATCGCGGTCACGATCAGATACGTGAGCCGAACAAGCGGGGTCGACGACGGAGCGACGCTCGGCGGAGGGGGATCTGCGGACGGGAGCGCAGGCGACGGAGGAGCCGGCGACGGTGACACCTCCGACGACGGGACGGCAGGCGGAGGGGTATCCGACGCGCCGGGCGCAGCCGCTGACGGCGGTGACGGCGGTGACGGCGGTGACGGCGACCTCGCGGTCCCCTCCATCGCGGGCGGGACCTTCGGTGCCGCCACGGTCGGATCGCCGGGGTCGATCTCCCCGCCGTTCCCGTTCGTCTCGCTGCTCTTGGCCTTCGTCTTCCTCGTGCCCATGAACTTCCTCATTCAGGCGTACGGCTCCTCCATCCTCGACGAGCGGACGAACCGGCGCGGCGAGCCGCTCCTCGTCACGCCGCTGTCGCCGGTCGAAATCGTCGCCGGCAAGACCCTCCCGTATGTCGCACTCGCGGCGGCGGTCACGACGCTCATCGCCCTCGCGGTCGGCGGGGGTCCGCTCTCCGTCGTCGCCGTGTTCCCGGTCGCGCTGGCGTTCCTCGGGGCGACGTTCGTCGGCGCGATGTTCGCGCGGTCGTTCAAGGAGCTCACGTTCGTCACGGTCGGCGTGAGCGTCCTGCTCACGACCTACGCGTTCGTCCCCGCGATCTTCACCAACGTCACGCCGGTCGCGCTCGTGTCGCCGCTCACGCTCGTCGTCTTCGACCTCCAGGGCGAGGCCGTCTCCGCCGGCGACGTGCTCTTCGCGACGACGCCGATGTCGATCGGGGCCGGACTCCTGTTCGCGCTCGGGCTCGGCGTCTACCGCGAGGAGGACATGTTCACGCAGAAGCCGGTCGGTCGGAAGTTCCTCGACGCGCTCGCCGTGCGGCTCGCGCCGGTCGGCGGGGACGCTCACCGGGGGCGCGGGACGGGAGCGCGGGGCCGCCTCCGCGCGCTCGCACCGGTGGCGCTTCTCACCGCCTGTGCGATCCCCTTCGTGTTCGTCGCGGAACTCATGGCCGTCGCCCTGCTCTTTGCGCTGCCCATCACCGTCTCGATCCCTGTGTTGCTCGTCACGATCGCCTTCGTCGAGGAAGTCGCGAAGAGCGTCCACCTCTACGCCGGGTTCGAGCGCGGCGTCTTCGCCCGAACCGACCGGGTCGCCGTCGCGGTCGGCGCGGCCTCCGCCGTCGGCTTCTTCCTCGCCGAGAAGGCCACCGCCGTCGTGCAGGCCGTTGGACTCACGGAGCTGTACGTCGGCCGCGCCGCCTTCGGGGGCGTCGCCGGGCTGGAGGGACTGTCCGTGCCCGTGCTGGTCGCGCTGGCGTTCGCGCCGCTCGCGCTCCACGGCGTCGCGACGGCGGTGACCGCGGTGGGCGCGAGCCGCGGCCGGACGCGGTACGTCCTGACGCTTGCGCTGGCGACGCTGCTTCACGCGGCGTACAACTTCGCGGTGGTGAGCGTCCATGGATAGCCGCCTGACGATCGCCGGCCGCGAGCTTGCGGGGCTGCGCGCGGAGAAGACCATCCTGCTCGCGATCGGCATCCAGCTGTTCATCGCGGCGTTCTCGTCGTTCCTCGTCGTCGGACTGGTCTCAATGTACGACCCCGGCGCGCTCGACGCCGCGGAGATAGAGGTGGCCGCGAGCGGCGACGCGGTCGACGGACTCGAACGCGCCGCCGCCGACGTCGAAAGCGTCGGCGTCACGACGTACGCGGACGCGGGTGCCGCGAGGCGCGCGTTCGACCGCAACGCCGCCGACGCGGTGGTGGTCGCGAACCGGGTCGACGCGGGCGACGGCGGCGGCGACCGGATCGCGGTACGAGTCACCGCGCCGGACGCCACGGTCGAGACGACCGTCCTCGTCGTCCAGCTTCGCGAGGTGCTACGCGCCTACGAGCTCGACGAGCGCAGGGACCGCGCCGCGCATCTCACCGAGTCGCCGCTTCCGCTGCCGGCACAGAGCGGTTCGAGTCCGTACTTCACGTTCACGTACACCGTGTTGATCCCGGTGTTAGTGTTCCTGCCGGTGTTCATCTCGGGGTCGCTCGTCGTCGACTCGATCACGGAGGAGATCGACGAGGGGACGCTCGAACTCCTCCGCGTCGCGCCCGTGACGCTGGGGGAGATCGTCGACGGAAAGGCGCTCGCGGCAGTCGCCATCGCTCCAGCGCAGGCGCTTTTATGGCTGCTGCTGCTCCGCGCGAACGGCACGCCCGTCGCCAACGTCCCCACGATACTCGTCTTGATGACCGCGCTCACGACGCTCGTCGTTGCGCTGGCGGTCGCCATTTCGGCGCTCGCGCCCGACCGCCGCGCCGCGCAGTTCCTCTACTCGCTCGGGGTCCTCGGACTCTTCGGCGGCGCGACGGCCATGGCCGGCGGCCCGGCCAACGCGGTCGCTAGGCTCGCGATCGGCAGCGCGGACGCGACGACCACGGCGCTCGCCGCCGCGTACGTGGGTATCGCCGCGGTCGGGTACGTCGGCGTGAGGCGGATCGTCGCCGAAAACGGGTTCGGCCGGTGAGCCGCGGCGGGACGGCTACCAGTCACGATCCGCGGACAACGTGTTGTGATCCGCGAACTTCCCGTCACGATCTGCGACCTACGCGGTGAGATCTGCGATCACGTCGCCGACACGCTCGACCGCGGTATCGACGTCGGCGGCGTCCACGTCGCGGTGCGTCGTGAACCGCGCGGTGTGCGTGTCGAACTCGACGCACCCGACGCCGCGCTCCTCGCAGGCCGCGACGAGGTCGCTCGCTGGGATCCCGGCCCTCTCGGTGTCGGCGACGACGATGTTCGTGTCGGGCTCCGCGGCGTCGACGCCGTCGATGGCGTCCACCCCCGCGGCCAGTCGCTCGGCGTTGGCGTGGTCGTCGGCGAGGCGGTCGACGCTCTCCAACGCGAGCAGTCCCGGCGCGGCGATCATCCCGGCCTGCCGCATGCCGCCGCCGAACAGCTTCCGGACCCGTCTGGCCTCCTCGATGAACGCCGCTTCCCCCGCGAGTATCGACCCGACGGGCGCACCGAGTCCCTTCGAGAGACAGAAAGTGACGCTGTCGACGGGCGCGACGATCTCGCTCGCCTCGACGCCGAGCGCGACCGCGGCGTTGAACACGCGCGCGCCGTCGAGGTGGACGGGTACGCCACCTTCGTGTGCCGCCGCTGCCGCCGCGTCGATCCGGTCTACGGGGACCGCCCGCCCGCCGCGGTAGTTGTGCGTGTTTTCGAGCGCGAGCAGACCGGTTCCGGGCCGGTGGAGGTCCTCCGTGACAGTCTCCGCGCGCACCCGGTCTGCGGTCGGGACGCAGCGCGCGCCGGCGTCAACCGGCCGCGTCTGGGCGCCCGAGAGCGTCGCCGCGCCGGCGAGTTCCCACCGGTAGATGTGGGACTCCCGGTCGAGGAGCAGCTCCTGTCCGTGGTCGGTGTGGACGCGGACGGCGATCTGGTTGGCCATCGTTCCCGAGGGGACGAAAAGCGCCGCCTCGGTGCCCACCGCTTCGGCGGCGCGCCGCTCCAGTTCGTTGACGGTGGGATCGTCTCGGTACACGTCGTCGCCGACCTCGGCGGTTGCGGCCGCGTCGCGCATCGCGTCTGAGGGTCGCGTGACGGTGTCGGACCGGAGGTCGATGAAGTCGTCGTCGGTCATTCGTTGGCGGGGATTCGACGCCCGGAGAGATATAGGTCGCGCTCGCGACGGGGCGATCCGTCGGGTCCGTCGTCGGGCGTGTCGGAGGCGCGGCCACACTCGTCGCCGGCGTTGCTACGCCAGTCGGCGGTCACTTCTTATGCGACGCGGCCGATCCGTGTCGTATGGCAACGGAAGCCGCCGCAGACGACGCGAGCGACGCGCCAGACGCGTACGACGCCCTCCTGGACCGCGTTCGACGCTGGAACGCGGTCGGGAGCGCGGCCGGCGTGCTCGGCTGGGACCAGCAGGTGATGATGCCCGAGGGCGGCACACCCGCCCGGTCGAGACAGCTCTCGGCGCTCTCGTCAGTCCGCCACGAGATGATAACGGACGCGGAGACCGGTGAGCTTCTGGACCGGCTCGCCGACGCCGACCTCTCCGACAAGCAGGCGGCCGTCGTGCGCGAGGTCTCGCGCGAGTACGAGCGCGCCGACGCCGTCCCGCGCGAACTCGTCGAGGAGATCTCCGAGGCGAGCACCGAGGCGCTGCAGGCGTGGGAGGCGGCGAAAGCCGAGGACGACTTCGATCGGTTCGCACCGCACCTGCAACGGCACGTCGAGTTGAAACGCGAGTACGCCGAGCACATCGACCCCGACCGGGACCCCTACGCGGTGCTGTTCGAGGAGTACGAACCGTGCCTCTCGATGGAGCGCACGGAGGCCATCTTGGACGAACTCCGCGAGACGCTCGTGCCGCTCATCGACGCGATCCGAGAGTCGGACGCCGACCTCGCCGTCGACACTTTCGAAGGGCAGTTCCCCGAGGACGACCAAGAGGCGCTCGCGCGCGACGCGCTGGATCTGGTCGGCTACGACTTCGACCGAGGACGACTCGACGTCTCCTCGCACCCGTTCACGTCGGGCAACCAGTTCGACTGCCGGATCACGACGCGGTTCGACGAGTCGGACCCGCTCGGAGCGATCGGGTCGACGATCCACGAGTACGGCCACGCGCAGTACGCGCTCGGCCTCCCGAAAGAGCAGTTCGGCACCCCGCTCGGCGACGACCGCGACCTCTCGGTCCACGAGTCGCAGTCGCGCCTCTGGGAGAACCACGTCGGTCGGAGCCGCGCGTTCTGGGAGCGGTTCCTCCCGACGTTTCACGAACGGTTCCCCGAGACCGCAGACGCGACCGTCGAGGACGCTTACGAGGCCGTAAACCAGGTGTACGAGGACAACCTGATCCGCGTCGAGGCCGACGAGTTGACCTACCACCTCCACATCGTCGTCCGCTTCGAGATCGAACGCGACCTGGTCCGCGGCGACCTCGCGGTCGAGGACGTGCCGGAAGTGTGGAACGACAAGTACGAGGAGTATCTCGGGATCCGACCCGAGAACGACGCCGAGGGCTGTCTGCAGGACATCCACTGGAGCCACGGTAACTTCGGTTACTTCCCGACGTACTCGCTCGGCTCCGTGATGGCCGCCCAGCTGTACGCGGCCGCAGAAAGCGAGATCGACGACCTCGACGCGAAGACCGCAGACGGCGAGTTCGACGACCTCCAGGAGTGGCTCGCAGCGAACGTCCACCGACACGGCGCGCGCTACGAGACGAACGAGCTCGTGGAGCGAGCGACCGGCGAGGAGCTCTCCGCGGACGCGTTCACCGACTACGTCGAGAAGAAGTACGGCGAGCTGTACGGGGTATGAGCGGCCGAGGGGCCGGTATCGTCACGACGGGGGACAGCCGGATTCCGGGGTGTACTCACATCGAACCGCACCAAGACAGCCGGCACACGAGGACGCGAGCGATCGAATGAGCGAAGAACTCGGGAAGTCGATCGAGGGATTCCGCACGGACGCCCACATCGACGAGTACGTTCTCGACAGGGACGACGTGGGAACGTTCTCAGCGTCCGACGGGAGTCTCACGTACGCTCGCCCGGACGAAGCCTCTCCGACATCGGTTCCGCTGACGGAGGTCGACGTGATCCGGTTCGAACGGAACACGACGCTTCACCACATGAAATTCCTCGGCGTGTGCGCTGTACTCCTCGGTCTCGTTCTCACGGTCGCCCCTACCGCCAACATGTATCGGTACGGGCTTCCCGCGACTCGAACTGAGGCGCTGATTCACGGGTTCGTCTACGTCTTCGCTATCGGAGCGTGGCTCACGGCCTACGACTACCTCGAAGTCGGAAACCACGACGTCATCGACCTGTATATCTGCACTGCCGACGGGACGCACGTCGTCTGTGGATCCATCGACGATCCCGCCTTCGTTCACGCGTGCGAACACCTGATCGATTCGAATATCCCGACGACGAATCAGAACTCGAAGCTCGCGTCCGAGATCGCGTGATCAAGCGGTTCGCCGATCTCATCTGCCGTCCGCGCTCGGGCAATTAAATCCCCAGCCGGAACCCCGTCATCAGGGCGATGAGCGCGAGCATCACGGCCGCCTCGAACAGCCCGACGACGAGGGTCTTCTTCTCGACCGATTCGATCCGCGAGGGATCCGGGTTCGGCGACTGCGTCTCGTAGTACGCGCTGAGGTGGAGTCGGTGCGGGACCGCGAGCCCGAAGGCGAAAATCCCCCACCCCACGCCGAGCGCGGCCGACGACCACGCCCCGGAGAAGCCGTAGCCGAGCCCGAGACCGTCCGTCAGCAGTACGGTCCCCGAAAGCACCGTGGTGAAGGAGAAGCCGACTAGAAAGAAGACCGCCTTGGGGACGAGCGTCCCCGTCACCGCGGCCGAGGCTTCCTCGCTCAGCCCGCCGAGGGTCGGCCCGATGATCGCGGGGAAGATGAGCGCGAACCCGAACCACACCGCGCCCGCGGCGACGTGGGTGTAAAACAGCAGCGTGGTGCTCGACGCGAGCACGCTCACTGCGAGGACGACGAGCGGGACGAGGAGACATCCGGCCGCGAACGCCGGGTTCGCGGCGTCGGCGAGGTGGCAGATGCGGTCGACGAGCCCCTGTTCCGTGACGCGATGACGCTCGTTCGCGACTGCCATGTCGGCAGATCACGGGAGCGAACAAAATTCGTTATGGTCGACACGGTCGTTTCCGCTCGGCTCGCCGCGATGCGGGTAGTGACGATGCGAGTGGTGGCGATGCGGGTAGTGGCGATGCGGGTAGTGACGACCCCGACGTGTCTGCCGCAGCGCACGTCACTTCTCGATGATACTCTCCTCGACGGCCTCACCGAAGTGGCGTGCCACGTCCTCGTAGTAGACGAGCACCTCGTCACCGGCTTCGAGGTCGGTGACCGCCGTCTTGCCCTCCGCGGTCGCGACTTTCACCGTCTCGGCGTTCTGGATGAGCGTCTCCACGCGATCGACGCCGTCGTCGGTCTCGACTTCGGCCTGGAGCCGGAACATCGGCCGCTTCTCGATTTTTACGCGGCCGACGATCGCCTCGCGGGTGTGGCCGTCGGTGTCGACGACTTGCACCTCGTCGCCGCTCGACAGCTCGGCGAGGTAGTTCGTCCCGCCCTCGGGGTTGCGGACGTACGCGTGGACAGCACCGGCGTTCACGCGGAACGGCCGCGACTCGACGTACGGCGACTCCGCGGTCTCGGCGTGAACGAAGAAGAGCCCGCGCGACATCGACCCGATCAACATCCCTTCGTCGTCGTCCATCAGCGAGCCGGTGTCGATGCAGACGCGATCCGCCATCCCGGTCTGCTCGATCGCCGTCACCTCCGCGTGTCGGAGGTCGAGCGTCTCGCGGTCGGCGGCGTCGCGGGCGTCGACCGCGCCGCGGATCTCGTCGGGCGAGTCGGCGTCAAGGAGGACGCCGTCGGCACCGATCTCAAGCGTCTCGAAGGCGGTCTTCGCCTCGGCTGCGGTCGTCGCGCCCGCGACGAGGTGCGTTTCCTCGCCGACGCGGGCGATCAGATTTTCGAGCGGGATGATAGACCAGTCCTCGCCGACGATCACGGTGAACTCCGCGTCTTCGGCGGCCGCCTCGGCGAACGCCTCGTACTCCGTGCCGAGCACCCGGACGTACGCGCCCTGCGCGCGGTCGTCACGGCGGCGGATGGTGGAGAGGTCGGCGGAGCCGGCGAAGTCGTCGGGAAGGTCGATCGTCCCGTCGCCCTCGCCGCCCTTGCCGACGAAGTAGGCGTCCGCCTCCGCGTCGCTCTCGGCGTCGTCGATGACGTCCGCCTCGGAGCGGAACGCGGCGACGTTCACGTCTCCGAGTTCGCGGACGCGTCCCACGTCGCCCTCGTCGACGAGGACCCAGTCCGCGCCGGCCTCGATAGCGGCCGTGATTCGTCGCTTCCGCGCCTCCCAGTCGCCGACGCTCCCGTCGGCTTTTACCCAGACTGTGCGTGTCATTGTCGAAACCTCACGGCGCGCGGGCTTGAAAACTGCGGAAGCCGCGACGCGGCCGCAACGAACGTGTCGGCGGCCACCGGGACGAACGCGGAGCGACGACGGCGGGTCAGCCTCAAGGGCATGGACGACGTACCGGTAGGCAAACATGTCGCTCCCAGCGGACTCACATTTCGTCGACTTCGTCAACACCGACCCGACGAAATCGTTCTCGCTGGCCGTCATCGGGAACACGCGACCGAAACCGACGGAGCGGATGGTTCGGTCCCTGTTCGAGCGGCAGCCGGTCACGGTCGTCACCGACCCGGTCCAGACAGACGACGGAGGCGAACTCACCGGCGACGACGCCGACCTGTTCGGCTCCCAAGAATCTCCCGAGTGCGACCGCGTCGTACTCTTCAAGGACGGTGAGATCGTCGCCGAATCGCCGTTGTCCAGGCTTGAGTCCACGATCTTACACGTCAACTCCGACCTGTACATCACCGGGGCCGTCGACATAGATCAGATCGAACTGCCGGACGTCATTCGCCGGCTCGCGGACACGACGTTTCACGTCAGGGGCTTTCCCGAGTCGAACTCGGAGAAGCTCCCGCTCATTCTCATCTCGCGATACGTCGAGCGGCTCTCACACGAGTACGGCGGAACGCACCGCGCGTCGTTCCAGCGGCTCTCCCGGATCCACGACGAGCGCGGGACCGCGAACGTGTATCGAAAACTTGGGGAGTCGACGGCCGACATCCACGTCTACGGCGTCCCGGACTGGGTTCCTCCCCGCGAGGCGGGGCTGAAACTCCACGGCGGGTACGAAGTCGACTACGAGCGCACATGGTTCGTCGTTCATCGGTCGGAGGCGGAGGCGGCCGCGCTCGTCGCGATCGAGGTGGGAACGAACGAGTGGCTCGGCGAGTGGACGTTCGACCGCGACCGCGTCGAAGCGATCGAAACGGTGATCAAAGAGAATCTGTAGCCGCCCGCGATACTATACCTCGATGAACCCGCCCGCGGCGAGCGCCTCGTCGACGGTCGCGTCGTCGTGGACGATCGCCGAGACCGCCCGCGCTATCCCCTCCGGATCGTCGTGCTGGAAGATCGACCGGCCCATCGAGACGCCGGCGGCGTCGCCGTCCATCGCGCCGCGGACCATCTCGACCGTCTCGCGGTCCGTCCCCTTCGATCCGCCGGCGATGACGACCGGCAGTCGAGTCGACTCCGTGACGCGCTCGAAGGAATCGCCGTCGCCCGAGTAGCCGGTCTTCACGACGTCCGCGCCGAGTTCCTCGGCGAGCCGGACGGCGTGACCGAGCGACTCGGGATCGCTCTCGTCGACGCCGGGGCCGCGGGCATACGCCATCGCGAGCACGGGCAGCCCGAGCCGCTCGGCCTCGCTGGTGAGTTGTGCGAGCCCCTCGATCTGAGACGGCTCGTAGTCGGATCCGACGTTGATGTGGAAGGAGACGGCGTCAGCACCGGCTCTGACGGCGTCTTCTACCGTGCCCGTGACGCGCTTGTCGTTCTCGTCTGGGCCGATCGTCGTCGAGCCGTTGAGGTGGACGATATAGCCCGCGTCGTTCTTGTTGGGGTGGACGCGCTCCGCGATGCCGCGCTGGGTCAACACCGCGTCCGCGCCGCCCGCTGTCACGCCGTCGATGGTCGACTCGATGTCGACGAGCCCCTCGACTGCGCCCATCGTGATCCCGTGGTCCATCGGGACGATGAGGAATCGGTCGTTCGTGGAGATACGCTTGAGTCGTGCTGTGAGTCCTGCTGTCATTGTGGAGTCAGTCGTTGTGTGAACGTGTGGCAATCGAAGGTAAGTCGGTTTCGTTCGGGGACGTATTGGCTCGAACCGGTCCGCGGGCCGGAGCGATCGGTCGGCGCGGCGCTCGGGGACCGCCTCAGCTCGCGTCCGAGGCCCCGACCCGGTCGGCGTAGCCGCGCTCAGCACCGTCTTTCAGCTCCCGCGAGAGCGACTCCAGCCGCTCTGCGACCGCGTCGGTCGACAGATCGTTTTCGACGCCCTCGGCGACGATATCCACGAGCGCCGAGCCGACGATGATCCCGTCTGCACCGCCGGCGACGATGCGCTCCGCGTGCTCGCCGGTCGAGATGCCGAAGCCGACGGCTTTGGGCACGTCGTAGTCCGCGAGGCGGTCGAGGCTCTCCGTGGTCTGGTCGGAGACGTCCTCGCGTGCGCCAGTCGTTCCGAGCCGCGCCTGCACGTAGACGTACCCCGACACCTGACGCATGATCCGGTCGAGCCGCTCATCGACGGTAGTCGGTGCAACGATGAACACCAGATCCAGTCCGAACTCGTCGCACGCCTCGCGAAGCGGGTCCGCCTCCTCGGCCGGGAGGTCCGGGACGACGAGTCCCTCGATCCCCGCGGCGGCCGCGCGCTCGACGAAGGGTCGGGGGCCGGCGCTCGCGGCTTCACCGCTCGCGTTCGAGGCGGTTCCCGCCTCGCTTCCCCCATACTGGTATATCAGGTTGTAGTACGTCATGCAGACGAGCGGGGCGTCGACGTCGAGGTCCTCCGCGAACTCGAAGAACCAATCCGGCGTCATCCCGGCGTCGAGCGCGCGCACGAGCGCGCCCTGAATCGTCGGTCCCTCGGCGATCGGTTCCGAGAAGGGGAGACCGAGTTCGATCACGTCCGCGCCGCCGCGGTCGAGCGCCTCGACGTATGCCTTCGAGGCCTCGTAGTCCGGGTCGCCGACCGCGAGATACGGGACGTAGGCGGGGCCGTCGGCGAACGCGGCGGCGATGGCCGTGGAGTTGCCGGTTTCGGTCCTCGTTTCGGCGTCCGGCTCCGCGTGCTCTCCCGCCATTCAGATCCCCCCCGTGAACATCGACATGTCGGGTGCCTCCGCGATATCGCGTTTGTCCGTCTCTTCGATGGCGGCGTCGAGGTCCTTGTCGCCGCGCCCGGAGACGTTGACGACGACGCGCTCGCCCAACTCCTCGTGGTGTTCCTCCAAGAAGCCGAAGGCGTGTGCCGTCTCCAAGGCGGGGATGATCCCCTCGGTACGCGAGAGGCGATGGAACCCCTCCAGCGCGTCGTCGTCGTCGACGGCGACGGGGTTCACGCGCCCCTCGTCGACGAGGTACGCGAGTTCGGGGCCGACGCCGGCGTAGTCGAGCCCGGAGGAAATGGAGTGACTCTCCATGATCTGGCCGTCGGAATCCTGCAAGAGTTTCGTGCGCGCGCCGTGGAGAACGCCCTCTTCGCCGGCGTACAGCGATGCGGAGTTCGGCGCGACGCCGGCCTCCTCGTCGACCTCCAGCGTGGAGCCGCCGGCCTCGACGGCGTGGAGCGCCACGTCCGCGTCGTCGACGAACGCGGCGAACGCGCCCATCGTGTTCGAGCCGCCGCCCGCGCAGGCGACCACGTCGGTCGGGAGGCCGCCGGTCTTCTCTATCGACTGCTCGCGGGCCTCCTCGGAGATGACCGCTTGGAAGTCGCGGACCATCACCGGGAACGGGTGCGGACCCACCACGGAGCCGATCACGTAGTGGGTCGTCTCGACGGTCGTCGCCCAGTCGCGCATCGTCTCCGAGATCGCCTCTTTCAGCGTGCCCCGACCGGCCGTGACCGGGGTCACCTCGCTCCCGTTGAGCTTCATCCGAAAGACGTTGGGGCGCTGGCGGTTGATGTCGCGCTCGCCCATGTAGATCTCACAGGGCATATCGAGGTGGGCGGCGGCCATCGCGGTCGCGGTGCCGTGCTGGCCCGCGCCGGTCTCCGCGATGATCCGCTCTTTGCCCATGTACTTCGCCAAAAGCACCTGTCCGAGGGCGTTGTTCAGCTTGTGTGCGCCGCCGTGGAGCAGGTCCTCGCGCTTGAGGTAGATGTCGCGGTCGTACCGCTCCGAGAGCCGGTCGGCCCGCTGGAGCGGTATCGGTCGCCCGCCGAAGTCCGCGAGTCGCTCGCGGAACTCGTCCATGAACCCGTCCTCGTTGTGCAGGACGTAGCGCTCGTAGGCGTCGGTCAGTTCCTCTATCGCCGGCATCAGCGCCTCGGGAACGTACTGGCCGCCGTAGCGACCGAACTTCCCGTCGTCGCGGCCGCGCTCGCGGCCGGGGCGTCGCGATGGCACCGCCGTGTCCGGTTCCTCAGCCGTCCGCGTGTCGGATTCGCTCATGTAGGTGTCTCCGTGGTGTCGCTCGCGACCGTCTCGTCGCGGTCGTCCGTCGGTTCGGCGTCCGCGTCGCGCTCGGCCCGCACCAGTTCGCGGGTGTTCGCCGTCACGTCGCCGTCCATGATCGCGCTGCCGACGAGCAGCGCGTCGGCTCCGGCCGCTCGCATCCGGCGTGCGTCGACGGATGAACCGATCCCGCTTTCGGCGACGAGTGTCACGTCGTCGGGAGCGTCGGGCGCGACCGACTCGAAGGTTTCGAGGTCGACCTCCAGTCTCGCGAGGTCGCGATTGTTCACGCCGACGAACGTCGCGCCCGCGTCGACGGCGGCGGAAAGCTCCGCCGCGTCGTGGACCTCGACGAGCACCTGAAACCCGCGGTCGCGGGCGGCAGCGAGCAGGTCCGGGAGGTCGTCGCCGACGAACCGCGCGATGAGCAGGACGACGTCGCTCTCGACCGCGTCGAGCTGCGACTCGGCGACGACGAAGTCCTTTCGGAGCACCGGCACGTCGACGGCCGCGCGGACGCGTTCGAGCGTCTCAGTACTCCCGCCGAAGTGCGCCGGTTCCGTGAGCACCGACAGCGCCGCGGCCCCGCCCGCGACCATCCCCTCCGCGAGCGCGACGGGGTCGTCCGTGCGGGTTCCCTCGGTCGTCGGACTCGTCGGCTTCACCTCGGCGATCACGGGCACGCGACCGTCGGTCTCGGCACGGTCGAACGCGGCTCGCAGGTCGCGGGGGTCAACGTCCACGCGGTCGGTCCGTCCCTCGGCCGCTCGCTCCCTTGCGGCCGCCAGTATCGACTCGACCGCTGGGGCCAGCGCGGATTCATCCTCCATTAGTGTACACTAATGCACTCATCTGTGCATAAGGCTTGCGGGCGGCAGCGGAATACTCGGCACCGGCGGAGCGTGTCGCGGATGCGGAGACGGCGGGTGACCCCGCGATTTAACCGTCGGGACCGCGGACCCGGAGCCATGCAATCGACGGACACGTCGGGGGTGTTCGCCCGACAGTTCGAGGAGATCGGCCGCGCGGTCGAGGTCGGCTTCGCCGGCGGCCGCGTGATCGCGGTCTCGTTTCCGGCCGAGACGCCGGCGGACGCCGAGACAGACCACGCGCTGCTCGACCGGATCGGCGCGTACCTGCGGGACGAGCCGGCAGACGGCGGCTCGGCCGGGAACTCCGTCGGCGGCACCGACACGGCCGGCGGCGGAGCAGAGCCCACCACCCGCGGGGCCGCCCCGTTCTCCGACGTGCAGATCGGGCTCACGGTTCCGACCGACAGGCGACGCGTCCTCGACGCGCTCCGATCGGTCCCTACCGGCGAGTCGGTCTCGGTCAGCCGGCTCACGCGGTCGGCCGGCTACGACGACAACGACGCCGACGACCTCGACACCGTGACCCGCGCACTCCGTGAGAACCCGATCCCGTTACTGCTTCCCGACCACCGCGTGCAGGGCGGGCCGTACGCCACGCCGGGCGAGGTCCGCGACGTGCTGCGGCGGGTCGAAGCGATCTAAGTCGTCGCTCGCGCGACGGGAGAGAGCGAGACGGGAGAGAGCGAGACACCGCGGAAACAACGGCCTGAGAGCGGGCTGCGTGCGTCAGGGGGCTGCCTGCTTCGTCGAGATCAACTCGATCACGTCGCGGTGAGAGAGCTCGTGGTCGGTCCCGACCTGTCGGCCGCTCCGGCAGTCGGTGCCGTGGAGGAGCCCCTCGCCGATGTCCGAGTGGATGTGGAACGCGAAGTCCTCCGTCGTCGAGTCCTCGGGGAGGAGAAAGCAGTCGCGGAAGACGCCCTTCTCGTCTTTCGACCCGTTCGCGGAGCCGGGAAAGACCGCGATACAGCCGAGCACGTCGAAGACCGCGGCTTCGAGCGCGCCCTGCACGCCGGTCCCGTCATACTCGTCGACGAACTCGGCGATCTGGTCGAGTCCGGCCGCCTGCTCGCCGGAGACATCACCGGTCACGTCGAAGCCGGTGTCGCCGGGCGTGTAGTCGACGACGCCCGCCTCGTCCGCGTTCTTGAGCGCCTTCTCTGCGTGGGCGCTCGCGGGGACGAAAGAGAGGTGCCCGTAGTCGGGGTCGCTCGTGATCTCCTCCCAGTTCGCCTGTGCCGCCGGCGTGTCCATCTTGTTCGCGGCGACGACCATCGGCTTCGTGCGCTTGCGGATCTCGCGCGCGAGTTCGGCCTTGGCCTCGTCGTCCCACGTCTCGGGGTCGAGATCGAGCCCCTGCGCTAAGATCACCTGTTTCATCCGGTCCTTGTCGATGCCGAACGCCGACATCTGCTCGGCCAGCTCCGCTTCGATCGCGGCCTCTGCGCCGTGATATCGCGTCTCGAACTTCTCCAAGCCCTTCTCTAACACGTCGAGATACCACTCGTCGAGTTCCTCTTCGAGGAAGTCGATGTCTTCGCGCGGGTCGTGGCCCTCGGTCGTCTCGCCTTCGATATCCGTCTTCCCGGAAAAGTCGACGACGTGGATCAACACGTCGGTCTCGTTGAGGTCGGTGAGGAACTGGTTGCCGAGTCCGCGCCCCTCGTGTGCGCCCGGGACGAGCCCGGCAACGTCGACGAGCTTGACCGGGACGAAACGGGTCCCCTCGCGGCAGACGCCGACGCTCGGCGTGCAGGTTTCGTCGAACTCGGGGGCGGCGCAGTCGACGCGGACGTACGCCTCGCCGACGGTCGGATCGATCGTGGTGAACGGGTACGCGCCCTCGGGCACGTCGTTCATCGTCGCGGCGTTGAAAAAGGTCGACTTCCCCACGGAGGGCTTGCCGACGAGGCCGATGCGGTAACTCATTGGACGCACTGCGCGAGCCACGGTAAAAAGCGATGCGAGACGCTCCGTGACGTGTGTACGGGTGACGAGGGTAGCGGTCGCGAGCGACGGATCCGTCCGGATCAGGCGTCTCCGTCGGACTGGCCGGGTTCGCCCACCGCCTCGATGGGCAGAACGTTCTGAAGCGCGGCGAACGCGTCCTCGGCGCTCTCGAACTCTTTTTGATCGATGTCGGCAACGAGGTCGCCGAGATCGGCGTCTCCGTCGGCGAACAGCACGGTCGTTCCCGCGCACGATTCGACGAGGTCCGCGTGAGTCGCGGGGTAAGCGCAGTCTCGAAGCTCCGGTTCGACGCGCGAGAGTGATATCTCGGTTGACATACCTGATACAGGTCGCCAGACGGCTTAACTGCGCGTTTCGGAGTGATCGTGGCGCGGCCGGGTCTGCGATGAGTGAGCGAAGAACCGGCAACATTGGTGAAGAGTTATCTGTCGTCGGTTCCATGTGGTGTGTGATCACATGTCGTTATACGATCGGATCCTCGTGCCCACCGACGGCTCCGCCGAGGGAGAGCGCGCGGTCGCGCACGCACTGGATCTCGCGGCAGTTCACGGGGCAGCGGTTCACGCACTGTACGTGGTCGATACCGCGAGCTACGCCGGCATGCCTTTGGAACACTCGTGGGAGGGGGTCGGCGACCTGCTCCGAGACGACGCAACCGCGGCGGTCGACGCGGTCGAAGAGTTCGCAGCAGACGCCGACGCCGACGTCGACGTCGTGACCGCGATCGTCGAGGGGTCGCCGAGCCGCGAGATAATCCGGCACGCGGAGGAGGCCGACTGCGACCTCGTCGTGATGGGAACCCACGGACGGGGCGGGATCGACCGGCTGCTGCTCGGAAGCGTCGCGGAGAAGGTCGTCCGCGGCTCGTCGGTCCCGGTGTTGACGGTGCGACTCGACGGGACGGTACCGGACGGTCCGGGAACGGTCGCGGGAACCGCCGAGAGGACGGAGTCCGACACGGACGCCGACGGCGACGTCGCCGTCGAGGGCGGACCGACCGGCTAACGGTCCGCGTTCCGGAGGTGGTCGCAGTCGCCGGCGTGGACGCGACGAGTCCCCTCTCCCGTCTCGATCACGAGCGCGCCCGGCGGCTCCACGTCGACCGCGGTGCCGACCACCGGGCCGTCGGCGGTGTCGACGCGCACGCGCCGACCGAGCGTGCTCGCGCGCTCGCGCCACGCCGGGAGGACGCGGTCCATCCGATCGGACGTTCCCGCGAGCGCGTGGAACCGATCGAGGAGGACCGTGGCGACTCGCTGTCTGCTGACGCTTCTCCCCGCCTCGGCGGCAAGTGAGGTCGCGTCCGGCGGCAGCGCCTCCGTGTCGATGTTGGCGTTGACGCCGACCCCGACGACGAGCCACGACACCCGGTCGGCCTCGCCCTCCATCTCGGTGAGTATCCCGGCCAGTTTGCGTCCGCCGCGGTCCGTCGCCGCGGCCGTCTCTGCGTTTTCGTCGCGGCTCCCGACGAGCACGTCGTTCGGCCACTTGATGTTGGCCGCGACGCCGACGGCGCGGCAGGCGTCCACCGTCGCGACGGCGGCCGCGAGCGTAAAAAGCGGCGCTCGCGCCGCGGGCACGTCGGGACGGGTCACGAGCGAGAGCCAGACGCCCCCGCTCGGCGCGACCCACTCGCGGTCGAGCCGTCCTCGCCCGCCAGTCTGTTCGTCCGCCGCGACCGCGACGCCGTCAGCTCCGTCGGCCGCCAGGTCCCGCGCGCGATCGTTCGTCGACGGGAGGCTGTCGTGGTACTCGACGGTGTACGGCGCGTCGAGGCCGAACTCGATCCCCGGACCGCAGTAGCCTGGGTCGTCGGGTGCGACGTATCCGGCGGCGGTCGACTCGACGGCGAATCCCGAGTCTCGGAGCCCCTCCACCGCCTTCCATATCGCCGCTCGCGAGACGCCGAGGTCGTCGGCGAGCGCCGGCCCCGAGACGGGTCCGTCCGCGAGGGCGTCGAGGAGCGCGCGGCGCGTGTCCATGCCGTTGGGGTCGCCGCCGGGACCGAAAGCCGTTCCGGCTGACGGGCACAGGGCTATCCCTCCGGGCCGCTACCGATCCATCAGCGAGATCGATGAGAAACCCAGACGCGAGCGGCCAAGACCCGAGCGATTCCGACACTGCGAGCGATCCCGACACCACGGCCGGCGCAGACACCACGGCCGGCGCAGACACCGTCGCTCTCGTGGTGTTCGACGACGAGGGTCGCACGGAACTGTCCGTCGAGCGCGGCCGGAACCTGCGGCGTGTCCTGCTGGAGGCTGGGCTGTCGCCGTACGCCGAAGCCACGAGCCGGCTCAACTGCGGCGGACGCGGGCTCTGTGCGACCTGCGGCGTCCGGATCCGGACTGGCCCCGATCCCGAACACTGGCACGACCGCCTCGCCGACCGGTTCGGCTATCCGCGACTCTCCTGTCAGGTGCGCGTCGACGACCCGATGACCGTCGAACTGGTCGACAAGCGGGTGTGGGGCGGGCGGGAACCGACCGAAGGGTGAACCGAACCGTAGACACCGGGTTTCCGGTGAAATGGCGGGCGGTAGCGATACACACGGACACCGCGCTTGACGGGGACAGCGATTCCGATCCGACGCTCTCCGAATAGAACGCCGTCGACGCAAGGCGTCGGCACAAGAGCCAAGGGCTCACGCCCGAACGCTCGGGTATGCAACCCTCCAAGGAGTCCGAGTCGTCGGACGAGGACCCGATGGACGACCTCGACGACCTCCTCGACGACGACCTCGCGGAGGGGAACTCGGGAACGTCATCCGGCGGCGTCGCGGTCGGCGACGGCGCGACCGACAGCGCCCCGGCCACTGCCGGAGACGCGGCGAGCGGTGAGGGTCGGATCGGCGTGAGCGGCCGGTGGTTCTCGGCGAAGGGGTTCGTGCTCGCGCTCGCCGTCGTCGCCGTCGCGACGTTTCTCGTCGGCGCGATTCCGCTCGTCGGTGGCGCGATCGGATCCGTCGGCGGCGTCTTCCTCGCGGCCTTCGTGTTCGGGGCGATCTCCTCGTCGCGACGCTACGTCGAGACCGGGCTGGCGGGCGCGCTGGCGGGTGCCGGAACCGCCGTGACGAGCGTCCTCGGCGTCGGGTTCCTCCCTATCGGAATCGATTACCTCGGGCAGTGGGGGCCATCGCTGCTCGCGATCGGCGGCGGACTCGGGTTCGCGGTCGCGCTGCTCGGTCACTACCTCGGACGCGACCTGCGCGCAGGGCTCACCGCCGACCTCGACGAGTGATCGACTGGAGCGGCAGATCGCGGATCGACTACCTGAGCAGACGATCCGCGTCTCCGCCGAATCCGACGTACGCGGCGATCTCGTGGCGTTCGAGCGCGAGGAAGCCCGCGAGTATCGCGACGAATCCCAGTACGGCTTCGGCCTCGATCAGCTGTCCGAGGAGCGCCCAGCTTCCGACCGCCGCGACGACCGGCTCCGCGTAGCCGACGAGGTGCAACTGCGCCGGCCCCACCGTGTCGAGCAGCGCGAAGTAGATCAGAAACGCGACGACCCCGGACAGAAGCGTGAGGTACGTCAGCGACGCAACGGCGGTGGCATTCCAGACGATCGCTCCCGGCGACTCGCCGAGCAGGCCCGCGCCGACGAACAGCTGTCCGGCTCCGACCACCATCGCCCACCCCTGCAGTGCGGCGACCGGGAGATCGGTGCGAAGCGGCCGGAGCAGCACCGCACCGAGCGAGAACGCGACCGCGCCGGCGAACGCGAGCGCGACGCCGAGGAGGGCCGAACTGCCGAGACCGGACGCGACCGGGTCGGCGATCACGACGACGCCGACGATACCGAGGACAAATCCGCCGATCTCGACCGGTCCGAGCCGCTCTTCCGGGAGGAGCGCGGCGGCGAACGTCGCGGTTAACACGGGTGAGAGGCTCACGATGACGGCCGCGACCGCACCGGAGACGTACAGTTCGCCGACGTACAACAGCCCGTGGTACGCCGCGATCACGAACGTGCCGGCCACGGCCACGCCGAGCCACTCGTCGCGGCCGCGAGGCACGAAGCGGTCGGAGACGAGGACCGCGAACGTCAACACGACAGCGCCGGCGACGGCGTACCGGACACCCGCGAACAACAGCGGCGGGAAGTAGTGGAGGCCGGCCTCGATGGCGACGAACGAGGTGCCCCACAGCGTCGCGAGGAGGAGGAACGCCCCCACGATCGATTCGGACGAAGAAATCGGCGATCGCAGATTCATTGGTTGTCAGTTCGAAATATACGAGGATAATTAAACTATACTCCCGAACGCTGCTGATATTAGGATGAACAATCACGCATTTGGATACAGTACAATGAAACTCGAAATACGGCGGTGTATTCGAACATGACTCCAACTATGTCGGCCGAAATATATACGGGATCGTCACGCGAACCGGGCGTATGGACGAGCGCGACGTGCGGTTGGTGAAGGCCATCTCCGATCTGGGCACGGGGAGTCCGGAGCGGCTCCACGATGAGACGGGAATCCCGGTGTCGACGATCCACTACCGGCTGAACAACCTCCGGGAGGATGGAGTGATAGAGAACGATCTGTACGACCTCGATCACGAGGCGCTGGGGCTCGGGGTGACCGTCATCGTCGAGGTGCTCGCGGACTACGAGGGGCCGTACGACGAGTTCGCCGACGAACTGCTCGGGGTGGAGGGCGTCACGGAGGCGTTCTTCACGATGGGCGAGACGGACTTCGTCGTGCTCGCCCGGCTCTCCTCGTCGGACACAGTCGAACGGCTGATAAGCGACTTCGAGGCGATCCCCGAGGTCGAGCGCACGAACTCGACGTTCACGATCGCGACGCTGCGCGACGAGCCGCGCGCGCCGGCGACCTACGAGCTAGAGACGCTCGTGGAGGAACTCACCGACTGACGCTCCGGCCGAGCGCGACGCCTCGATCGATCGCCCGGAGTCAGCGTCCCGCAGCTCCCGCTTATCCGTCGAACTCCGACTCGCTCACGCGAACGACGAGGGTTCCGTCGGCGTCATCGCGGTCGTGCGTCGGCGTCTCGCCCTGCGTCCGGCGCACGTACCGCGGGTCGACGGGCGCGCCGTCGACGAGATCGAACACCCTCAGTCGTTGGTCGGTCTCCTCCGGCGGCACCGCGCCGTCGCGTACCGCCCGCGCGAGGTCGCGAGAGAGCCACTCGTCGGTCGATATCGACGGCTCGCGGACGATCGCCTCGTCGGCGAAGCGCACGAGGTACCAGTTGAGGTCGTTCAGAAGCGAGACGGCCGCGCCGAGGCTCACCGTGTCGACCGCGAGGCTGTTCGCGAACGGCTCCTCGATGTCGTAGGTCGCGAGCGCGTTCCGCGCCGTCTCGCGAGACAGCAGCTCGTAGGTGAGATCGACCGCCGGATCGCCGAGGAGACACACCCGCGTCACACGTCGTCCGACTCGCTCGCTCGCCAAATCGGTTGCGGTCGGTCGGGTGCGGTCGGTCGGGTGCGGTCGGTCGGGTGCGGTCGGTCGGGTGCGGTCGGTCGGGTGCGGTCGGCCGATCGCGGATCGGTTTAGAACGTGGAGGCGTCGCCGTCGATGACGCTCCGCGTGACGTCCGTGACGTCGGCGAGTTCCCTGTCGACGATGGCGACGACGTCGTCTTCGATGTCCGCGAGGTTGACCCCGTCGGTGGTGACGATCTGCGCGTCGGCGACGTGCGGCTCGTCGATCGGCCGGCCGATCTGCGAGAGGAGGCGGACCTGCAGGTCGCGGATGCCGTCGACCTCGGCGGTGACGGACTCCGCGATCCGCGTCGACAGCAGGTTGTAGATCTTCCCGATGTGGTTGACCGGGTTCTTCCCGGAGGTCGCCTCCATCGACATCGGTCGGTTCGGCGTGATGAGCCCGTTGGCGCGGTTGCCGCGGCCGACGGAGCCGTCGTCGCCCTGTTCCGCGGAGGTGCCGGTGACGGTGAGATAGACGGAGCCCTCGTCGTAGTCGTCGGCGGTGTTGACGTCGACGCTGACCTCGCGGTCCGTGTGCGTTTCCGCCAACTCTGTGACGAACTCCCGAACGTCGCTCACCGCGTCGTCGTAGTCGTCGAGCCCGTCGACGTACTGATCGACCATCGCGGCCGCGACCGTGATGTCTATCCGGTCGCCTTCCCGCTTGCCCATGATCTTCACGTCGGGGCCGAGTTCGGGATGCTCGTCGTGGTACGTCGTGTTGAGTTCGCGCTCCGCCTCGTAAACTATCGTCTCCGTCTCGGTGAGGGGTGCGTGGCCGACGCCGAACGACGTGTCGTTGGCCATCGGAACCTGTTGGGTCTCCTCGCCGAACACGTCTTGGAGGTCACCCGACCCCTCGCCGAGTTTCACGTCCACGACGACGTCCGTGCCGTACTCCAGTTCTGGGATCGCCTCGGCGAGGTACTCGCGGGCGGCCGCCAGCGCGGTCGAGTCGACCGGGAGCTGTTGACCGTCGTACTGCTTCGTGGCGCGTCCGACGATGAGCAGGTAGATCGGCTCGACGACCTCGCCGCCGCCGTAGGCGGGGGCGGCGCGGCCGGCGACCAGCTGCGTCTCGTCCGTGTTGTAGTGGAGCACCTTGCCGACCCGGTCCAAGTAGAGCTGTGAGAGCGCCCGCGAGACCGACTCCGCGACGCCGTCGCAGATCGAGTCGGGATGACCGATCCCCTTTCGCTCGACGATCTCGACCTCCTGGTCCTCGACCGCCTGCCGGTCGAGGCGGCTGACCTGAATGTTCCGGTCCATTAGGGAGTCGTACTCCGCCGGCGACAGTATAACTTGCGGAAACCTCCGAGCGCTTGTAAATGCGCGTGGCGAATATATTCCGGCGCTAGCTCAGTTCACGGCCGCGTAGGCGTCGGCCATCAGATCGAGCGCCTCGCGCAGTTCGGCCTCGTCGGTCGCGTACGAGATCCGCGCGTGGCCGGCTCCGTGCTCGCCGAACGCCTCGCCGGGCACCACAACCACCCCGCGGTCGAGGCACTCGTCGACGAACCCCTCGGGGACGCGGGGCATCGCGTAGAACGCCCCCTGTGGCGTCGGACAGTCGAGACCGATCTCCGCGAACCCCTCCAACACGAGGTCGCGCCGACGCTCGAAGGAGTCGGTCATCTCGTCGACCATCGCGCGGTCCCCACGCAGTGCGGCCTCTGCGGCGTACTGAGCGGGAGCCGACGCGCACGCCTGTGCGTACTGGTGGACGCGCAGCATGCGCTCGACGCGCTCTTCCGACCCGTACACCCAGCCGAGTCGCCAGCCCGTCATCGAGAACAGCTTCGAGGCGGAGTTGACGACGACGACGTTGTCGCTCTCGGCGAACTCGATCGGCGAGCGGTGCTCGCCGTCGAACACCGTGTACTCGTACACCTCGTCGGAGACGCAGAGCACGTCGTGCTCGTCGGCGATCCGCGCGAACTCCCGGACGTCGGCCTCGGAGGAGACCGCGCCGGTGGGGTTGCCGGGAGAGTTCACGACGAACGCGGCGGTGTCGTCCGTGATCGCCGCCTCGATCGCCGCCGGGTCGATCGTGAGGTCGTCGCGGAGCGGGACGGGAACGGGGTCGCCGCCCGCGAGCTTCGTCAGCGCGTCGTAGGAGACGAAGCCGGGGTCCGGGATCAACACCTCGTCGCCGTCGCCGACGTGCGCCTCCAAGGCCACATGAAGCGCCTCGCTGCCGCCCGCGGTGGCGATCACGTCGTCCGGATCGAGGTCGATCCCCTGATCCGCTCGGTGCTTCTCGGCGATGGCCTCACGCAGCGATCGGGTTCCCTTGTTTTCGGTGTAGGCGTCGGCCTTCCCGGCCTCGATGGCGTCGACGGCGGCCCGCCGCGCGTGTTCCGGCGTCGGGAAGTCGGGCTGTCCGAGCCCGAGGTTTATCGCGTCGTCGCCGGCCGCCTCGAACACCTCGCGGATCCCGCTGATGGAGATCCGCTCGACTCGATCGGAGAACGTCGTCATACGCGTTCGGGAGCGCCGCCGGCAGTTAGGTCTTGTCACGTCGACGTCGACTGCCCGTTCCACGAGCGATCGACGATCGGCGACTGGTCCGCGGCTCGCCGCGTATCCGGTCAGGGACGCGACGATCGGGACGCGGCGATCGGGACGCGGCGATCGGGACGCGACGATCGGGACGCGGCGATCAGGGCGCGCGGCCGAACACCAGGTAGCCGGTGTGGCCCACGCCCGCGGTCGACGGGCGGGAGCCGCGGTCGGAGAAGTCCATCTCCCGCTGGATCGTCTCCAGCGTCTCGACGCTCTCGAATCCGGCCTCGCGGGCGGCGAGCGCGGCCTCGCGGGTTCCCTCGACGAACGGCGAGTAGACGGCGAGGTGGCCGCCCGAGACGAGCAGGTCGGTCGCCCGTTCCACGACCGCCGGCGCGTCGCCGGTGTCGAGCGTGAGCGCGTCGAACGGCTCCCCGTCTGCGAGGTCGCCGAGCGCTTCGGTGAGGTCGCCGGTACGCACCTCGACGCGGTCGGAGACGCCCGCGGTCTCCATGTTCGCGCGGGCGACCTCGGCGAAGTCGGGGTCGACCTCGTAGGTGGTCACGTCCGCGCCGGTGCGGCCGAGGTAAGCGGCGAGGATCCCGGTTCCCGTGCCGGCGTCGAGCACGCGGTCGCCGTCCGATATCCCCGTGTGTCCCATCACCAGCCCAACGTCGCGGGGCATCATCGGCGCGCCCGTCCGTTCGAGGTGGTTGAAGAGATCCGGACCGCGGAGTTCGCGGACGTTGAAGACGGTCCCGAGATGCGTCTCGACGGTGTCACCGCCGGCGACGTCTTCGGGGACCTCGATCACGCCGAGGTCGGTGCCGAACTCCTCGCCCGGCTCCAAGAGATACTCCCGGTCGTCGTGGACCAGCAGGTACGCGGCGTCGGTCACGCCAAACCGGTCACTCCAGCTCCGCGATGGCGGTCGCGAGGTCGCCGTCGGCGTTCTCTAGGGCCTCTCTGGCCGTCGACTTCGGAACGCCGGCGCGCTCGGCGACGAGCGCCACGTCCTCCTCCGGAATGGCGTCGACCACGTCCGCGCCGTCCGCCGTCGCGTCCGGATCGTCGCCCTCGACCGCGGGCGTCTCCCCGCCTGCGCTTCCGCCCGCGCCGGCGTCCGCGACCTCCTTGGGCGATCCCACGATCTGGTAGGTCTCTTGACCCTGCGCGTCCATCTTGGTGACTTGGGCACCGTCGAAGACGAGGTCACCGTCGGCCGTCTCGATGACGACGCGCTCGGCGTCGAGCTCCTCGACGTCGATCCCCATCTGTTTCATCATCTGTTTCATCTTCCGCGGATTCATACCGCCTCCTCCGAACATGGACACGGATTCGGTTGGACGACACAAAAAGGGTGACGACACGGGACGAGGACCGCAGGCTCGTATGCCCCGATCCGGGCGCGTCCGTCATGCCGCCGCGAGGACGGTGGCCGTCAGTTCCGGCTCCTTCCGCCGAAGGCGGCGGGTTGATACGTCCCGACCGCGACGCGTCGGTATGTACATCGCCGACCAGACGTGGCCTGAGCTGCGCGAGTCGCTCTCCGAGGAGTCCGTCGCCCTCGTCCCGCTCGGGTCGACAGAACAGCACGGCCCGCACCTGCCGCTCGCGACCGACCACCTGATAGCCGAGGCGCTCGCCAGCGCCGCCGCGGAGGAGACCGGGGCAGTCCGCACGCCGACGATCACCGTCGGCGTCAGCCCCCACCATCGCCAGTTTCCCGGGACGATGTGGGTCGACGCGCCGGAGTTCCGCGACTACGTCGAGAGCTTCACCCGCCATCTCACCTATCACGGGATCGACCGCGTGGTGTACGTGAACGCCCACGGCGGGAACGTCCAGCACCTCCGTGAAGTCGGTCGCCGGCTCCACGAGGACGGCGAGGCCTACGCGATCGAGTGGATGTGGGACGAGTCGATCCCGGAGCTCGTCGACGACCTGTTCGAACACAACGGTCCCCACGCCGGCCCGAAGGAGACGGCGATGATCACGCACATCGCGCCGGATCTCGTCCGCGACGACCAGTTCGAGAACGCCCGCGACGACGGGCTCGTCGACCTCGAGGGATCGGACGCGCGAGTCCACGGCGCACGGACGTTCTACGACTCAATCGACAACTCGGCGAACGGAGCCTTCGGCGACCCGACCGACGTGACACCCCAGAAGGCGGAGCGACTGTTCGAGGCCGCGACCGACCAACTCGTTCAGCTTACCGAGTGGCTCCGGGCTCGCGACCGCGACGAACTGCTTCCGAAAGACCGGGTCGCGTAGGCGCACCGCCTCTCTCAGACACCGCTCAGAACCGCGTCGAGCGCCGCGTCCAGTTCGTCGCGGTCCCGGTCGTCGAGGACCGCGAACCGCGCTTCCCGGCGTCGTTCGAGCCACCGTAACAGGCGCGCGGCCCACACGAGCTTTTTCGCCTTGATCGGGCCGACGCTCGGGTCGTCAAAGTCCCAGCCGGGGAAGACGAGCCGGCCGGCCCCGACGTGGTCCGCGAGGAACGCCGCGCGGTCGCCGTCGGTGAACCCGCCGAGATTCCGGACGGGACCGACCGGGGCGGCCTGCGTCGTCGACAGCGTCCACGCCGACTCGAACCGCGGAAGCCACTCGCGAACCGCGGGGACGTTGTCGCCGTGCGCGTGTGCCACGACGGGGACCCCCTCGCGGGTCAGCCTCGCCGCAGTCTCCGGATTCTTATCGAGGTCGGTCACCATACAGTCGACGTCGACGCCGCGAGCGAGGAGGGTGTCGGCGGCGGTCGAGGCGGCGACGACGACGTCGGCGTCGCGTGCCGCCTCGACCTCGTCGGTGAGACACGGGGCCGCGCCGGCGACGGCAACGGTCTCGCCTCGCCAGTCGCCGAGCCGATCGAGCGGGAACGGCGTCGAGCGCGCGGCGGCGACGTCGCGTGCGCGCTCGTCGGCCTCGCGCCCGAAGCCGAAGTCTGCGAGGATCGCCTCGTAGGCCGGTTCGAACGTCTCGAAATTCATCGGTTGTCCCCTCCACACGCGCGAGTCTGCGGCGGCGCACAGCGCGGCCGCTCGCGGGATCGAATATGGTATGGACCGGAGTAGCACAGAGTACCCCTACCCGCGTGCCCCTCCGGCGTCCAGTGGATGGGTTGTCTGCACGACGGCATAAACTTTCTCTTACCTTGAGCCCGCGTCTATCGATTCGAGTGCGGTGTCGAGCGAGGCAGAGACGCCGGATACGACCGTTTGAACCGCACCGATCGCCGTCGGAGTTCCGACGAGAACGCCGGCCCTCGAGCTACCCCCGTCACCGCCGGCTGATCGGCCGATCGAACGGCGGTCGCTCGGGCTTCCGCCGTCGGCTGCGGACGGGGGCACGGCGGCCTCACGCTCGGCTCCAGCGAGCGCGAACGCGGCGCGGGTCGCGCCGACGTCCGAACCAGACCGGGTGTCGGCGTCGGAGCGATAGCCCGTCTCAGACCCCGGGCCGGGGGCGGTCGTCGCGGCCCTGAGCGCCCCAACCGCCTCGTCCGTCAGCCCGCCGAGTTCGTAGGTGTGGACGACGGCGTCGCCGGCGACGGACCGATCGGCGGCGAGTCGGTCGAGGTGGCGTTCGGCCTCGCGGACGGTCGTCACGTCGAGTTCCTCGACGGTGACCGCGTCGTCTCCTCCCGTCCCGGCTCGGCCGGTCCGCGCGCGGTCCCGGGTGAACTCCGCGCCGACGAGCGCCGCGTCGCGCGTCTCGGCCACGTCGTGGGTGCGGATCACGTGTGCGCCGCGCTCCACCGCCATCGAGGTAGCCGCGAGCGAGACGGGCAGGGCCTCCTCGGTCGTCCGCCCGGCTATCGTCTTGAGGAAGCTCTTGCGGTTGATAGAGACGAGCAGGGGACGGCCGTAGCCGCGGAACTCCCGCAGCCGGTGGAGCGTCTCGCGGTCGTCTGCGTGCGTCTTCGCCTCGGACCAGCCGCCGAACGCGGGGTCGAGGATCGTCTTGTCGGTGAACCCGTTCTGCGAGAGCGCCTCGTAGATATCGTCCGGGTAGCTACGGCTACGCTCTGGGCTGGCGGCGCTTCGCGCCGCCCAGTCGACATCCTCGATCGCGCCCGGTCGCTCCAGATCGGGCGGCGAGGCCATCTTCGAGACTGCGGCGTCGTGCTCGCGACACACCCGTGGCATCTCCGGGTCGGCGAACCCGCAGATGTCGTTGACCATGTCGAAGCCGCGCGAGAGCGCCTCGTCCGCGACCTCGTGATAGCGCGTCTCGATCGACCAGACGGCGTCGCCCGACGTCGACTCCAGAGTCTCGACGGCGGTGTCGAGCCGCTCTAACTCCTGTTCGGCGGAGAGCACCTCAAGGTCCTTGTTCGCCGATTCGAGCCCCACGTCGACGATGTCCGCCCCCTCGCCGATCAGCTCCTCGTCGACGTACGCGGCCGCCTCGCCCGGGTCGTCGTACACGCTCGGGTCGTACGGCGACTCCTCGGAGACGTTGAGCACGCCCATGATCCGCGGCGGGTGGTCGTCGCCGATCCCCAGCCCCGCGGCGTCCACGTTTCGCATACCACAGCCACGGGCGCGAGTGACATAAACGGGGTGAGTACCCGACGCGCTCGCCGGGGATCGGCGACAGCGATTATTTATACCCAGCCGGCGGTGCGATCGGCGCATGTCTGCGGTCGGCGCGTGCCTGCGAGCGGCCGCCGGTGGCGGTCGCCAGCCAGCACCGCGCGAGGGAGTCGGCCGCCCGGAGCGACGCGGCGGGCGGCCGACGAGGCTGGGGAGGCGTGAGGTGCTGTGCGGAGCGGTGGGGCTTTGGAGGAACTCGCTACGCTGACAACCGCGTATAAACAGCCCGAGCGTTCAGCCCGCTCTCGACACGCCGCTGCTTATAACTCAAACGCCACCGAGTCGCCGACTCCCACCCCGTTGCGATCGGTCCACTCGTAAGGCACCTCCAGCACGTACTGGCCCGACCCGGGGTACCGCTGGTCGTTCCCGTCCTCGTTCGGTCCCGGAGCGGGCGCGTTGTGCATCCGGGTGATCTCCCGATCGCCGTCGGCGTAGACGATGTCGATCCCGAAGTCCATCTCGCGCATCACGTACGTCAGGCTCTCGCGGGGCGCGTCGTAGACGAACAGCATCCCCGCGTTCTCGGGCAGAGCTTCGGCGTCGCTGAGACCGAGGTACCGCTCCTCGCTCGTGTTCGCGACCGCGGCGGTCACAGACCCTCGGGCCTCGCCGTCCGGCCCCTCCACCGCCACGCGCGTCGTCTCGTAGTCGGCGTACGGACCGACGGGCCAGTCGGGCGTCTCGTCGCTTTCGGCGGACCCCTCCGAGCCGCCGCCGACACAGCCTGCGAGTCCGCAGAGCGCGGCGGCACCGGTCGCAGTCAGGTATCCCCGGCGTCGCATTGGCGTGACTGACGCGACGCGTGCGTAAATGTCTCACGAGGGGTCTCAAACGCGCTCCGGTTGCCGCTCGCACCGCGAATCTGGCCGGGCGTCCCGGGAAGGACGCGCTTTTATCGCCGCCTCGCGTACGCTCGCGCATGGCGAAAGTGAGCATCGGCCTCCGCGGATGGCGGTTCGATGAAGATGAGATACTCTCCGACGACGAGGAGCTGAAGCCCCTCGACGAGATCCCGGAAGAGCCGCGCGAGCGGCTCCTCAGACTCGTCGGGCTCGTGGAGGAGCCGTGTGACGTCTGCTACCTCGAACACGGCGAAGCGGAGGTCCACCGGTGTACTCAGGCCGAGATCGTATACGGCGAGCCGAACGGCGAGGTGCTGCTCTGTCCCGAACACGAGCCGGACTTCATTTACTGGTTCCGCGAGGAGGGCGGCAGCGACTACGCCGGCGAGCTGGAGTTCGGCGACCGGTTCCACGAGTGGATCGCAGCGGGCAACGAGGCACCGGAGGGGTACGGCTCCGTCGAGCACGTCGAGGAAGACCCCGAGGGCCTCCCGGATCTCCCCGACCAACAGGATATCCAAGAGCGCGTCGAGCAGGGGTTCGAGGGCGAGCGGATCGACATCCTCGAACTGGCCGGCGAGAGCGACGACGAGGCGGAACTGAGCGAAGACGACCTCGCCGACTCGGACGTCGACCTCTCGACCGACTACCCGTCGAACCGATGAGCGAGGCGGACGCAGACGAGACGATGACCCCGACGGACGGCGAGGGTTCGCCGGGTCGCGACGACGCGGTGGACAGCAGTCGTGAGGGGGCGCCCGCACGCCGAAAGCCCGTCGTGGTCGTCGTCGAACCCGAGACGCCGGGCAACGTCGGGACGATCGCTCGGGCGATGAAGAACTTCGGACTCGACGACCTCAAGCTCGTGAACCCGCCCGAACTGCCGGAAGACGGCGAGGCATACGGATTCGCTGGCCACGCCCGCGAGGACGTGCTCCCGAACGCGGACGAGGTGACCTTCGATGAGGTCGTCGCGAACTACCACACCGTCGGCACCACGGCGATCACCGGCGAAGACGACCAGAGCCACGAGCGGTTCCCGTTCAAGACGCCCGTCGAACTCAAGGAGTCGCTCGCGACCGTCGACGCGCCCACCGCGATCGTATTCGGCCGGGAGGGTCGCGGACTCAACAACGAGGAACTGTCGCAACTCGACGAGGTGTGTTCGATCCCGGCGGACGACGACTATCCCGTCCTCAACCTCGGACAGGCCGCGACGGTGCTGTTGTACGAACTTCGCGACCTGACCGTCGGGGAGACGCAGTTGCCGGACACGGCAGTGACGCGCGCACCGGAGGCGGACGTAGAGCGCTTTCACGGCTTCTTCGAGGAGTTTCTCGCGTCGACCGGCCAGCGCGAGCACGTACGCGAGAAGAACGCGCTCTTGATGCGCCGACTGCTCGGTCGGGCGCATCCCACGGAACGAGAGATCCACTCGCTTCTGGGCACGTTCCGCAAGGCGAACACCAAATTGGAGCACGCGGACCACCTCGCCGCGAAGTACGACGAACCAGTGTATCCGAGGGAGTGAGACGGATGGACCCGCTTCACGACGACCTCCTTGCCGGCGTGCGCGACGTCTCGCCGCTCATGCTCGGGATCGTTCCGTTCGCGCTCGTGGCCGGGATCGCCACCGTCGACGCGGGCCTCGGGCTCGGGGAGGCCGTGGGGCTGTCGGTGATCGTGTTCGCCGGCGCGTCGCAGCTCGCCGCCCTCGATCTCATCGGATCGGGCGCGCCGCTGGCGGTCGTCGTCGGGACTGCGGTCGTGATCAACCTCCGGATGGTGATGTACTCGGCGTCCATCGCCCCGCACTTCGCCCGATACGCGCAGGGAGTTCGAGCCGCCCTCGCGTACTTCCTCACCGATCAGGCGTACGCGCTGTCGGTCGCGGAGTTCGACGCGAACGAGGACCGGAGCCGCGCGCTGTACTACCTCGGCGCGGCGGTCTCGCTGTGGATCGTCTGGCAGATCGGCACGGTCGTCGGCGTCGTGGTCGGTGCGGGCGTCCCTGACGCGTGGGGACTCACCTTCGCGGTCCCGCTGGTGTTCCTCGCGCTGCTCGTCCCGGCGATGAAGGACAGACCGACCACCGCCGCGGGCGTGAGCGGCGGCGCGGTCGCCGTCGCCGCGGCGGGCCTCCCGCTTAACCTCGGACTGCTCGCCGGGGCCGTCACCGGCATCGTCGTCGGACTGCTGACGGAGGCGCGAGCGCGATGACTGGAGGCGACTTCGCGCTCGTTGACGGCGCTCTCATACGAGGCGTCCCCGGACAGTGGCAGGGGATGTTCGAGGGGTCTCCGAGCGTGTGGGCAGCGATCGTCGTCATCGGCGTCGCGACGTACGGCTTCCGACTCTCCTTTATCCACCTGTTCGGTCGGATCGACGAGGTTCCTCAGTCGGTGACGCGCACGCTCCGCTACGTCCCGCCAGCGGTGCTCGCCGCGCTCGTGTTTCCTGACTTCGTGACGCTTGAGTCGTCGATGGTCGCGACGCTCGCCGACGAGCGGCTGATCGCCGGCGCGGTCGCCGGCGCGGTCGCGTGGCGCACCGAGAACGTGTTCGCGACGATCACGGTCGGGATGATCGCGTTGTGGCTGTTCCGCTTCGTGGTGTTCGCGTAGGCGCGGCCGCGGACGGATCGGAGGTCGCTCAGTCGATCCGATCCACGTTCCGCGAGGCGATGACGAACACGACGAGGCCACAGACTCCGGCGAGAGCGAGTCCACGCTCGACCGAGACGAATCCCCGGGCCGGTGGCACCGCGTACGACACCGCGGCCACACCGAGGACCGCGTAGCCGACGGTCGAGTATCCGAGCAGCGCAGGTCGAACTGACGGCGTGTTCCAGAGAACGACCCACGCGATGACGCCGGCAGCGACGCCGACGGCGACGCCGGCGGGGAGGCCGACGAGTACGGAGAACTCGATTCGTGACGCGAGCGCGCTCGTGAGGACGGCGCTCACGAGGAGAGTCGTCGTCAGTCCGGTTCCGATCGCGGCGACGGGGCGAGCGTTCATGTGCGACCCGTCGTCGAGCAGCGACTTAACAACCGAACCGGATCGGCGACGACGCGGGGCCTGTGTCGGTTGACGGCCGTACCCGCTACTGGTCCGATTCGGTCGTGCGGTTCGACGACCGCTCCGATGATCGGGGAGCCTGCGGATCAGCGTGGCGGTCGAACCGGGACGCTTCGTCGGCCTCGCGCTCCCGAGCTGCGGCGATCCGTTGGGCGGCGTCGGCGACCGAGTCGAGCGCAGCGAGGAGCCGATAGCCGAGGTACGGGCCGACCGACAGCAGTGTCACCGCGATGAGTCCGAGCAGGATCTGTGCGGCGATCACGACCGAGTACGCGAGCGCAAGCAGGCTCACCGCGCCAAGCGTCGCGCCGACAGGCGTGGAGAGGGCTTCGGAGGGAGACAGCGGGTCGTGTGGCATACGCGGCGCTATCGACGGAACGTACCTAAAAATGGTGGACGGATGGTCCGGCGCGACGGGACGGATCAGTCGTCGGCGGGGGCCGCGGAGTCGCCGGCGGAGACGCCCGTACCCGGCCCGACGTCGATGTCGAGGTCCGCAAGCTTCTCGTCGGGGACGACGCCGTCGACCCAGCCGCGGGTCTCGTAGTATTCCGCCTTCATCTGGTCGAGTTCGACGAGTTCGCCTTCGCTCGCACCCGTGCCGGGGATGGCGTCCGGGTGTCCCTCGATGAAGCGGTTCGGCAGCGTGTCGTCGTCGCCGTCGAAGCCGGCGAGGTTGTTGAAGTACCGTTCGAGGTTGTAGACGCGTTCTCCGGCCTCGAACAGTTCGTCCTCGCTGATGTCACGGCCGGTCATGCCGTTGTACTGGAGCACGTACTCTTCGATCCCCTCCGCGAACGCGCTGAACTTGCAGATGTCGAAGGAGTCGGAGACGGCGTGCAGATTCTGGAAGGTGGCGGTGAGTTCGCCTTTGCCCTCCCACTCGTACGGATCGACCTTCTCCGGAATGCCGAGGATCTCGGCCGCCGGCGTGTAGCCGCGCAGGTGACACGCGCCGCGGTTGGAGGTTGCGTACGCGATCCCCATTCCTTTCATGCAGCGCGGGTCGTAGGCGGCGATCGTCTGTCCCTTGACCGAGAGCTTGTTCCCGTGTGCGTCTTTCGCGTCGGCGACGCGCTCTGGGCCCTCCGCGAGGAGGTCGCCCAGATCCGACGAGCGGTTACCGATCTCGTCGAGTAGGTCGATCATCGCCTCGGAGTCGCCCCAGTCGATGTGACCGACGCCGTCGAGTTTGCCCTCCTCGCTCATCTCCATCGCCATCGCCATCATGTTACCCGACTCGATCGTGTCGATACCCAGGTCGTTACAGCGCTGGAGCATCAGTGCGATCTCGTCGCGGTCGGAGTGTCCGGAGTTCGGACCGAGCGCCCACGCGGACTCGTACTCGTACGACTCCGTGCGGACGTTCATGTCCTCGCCTTTGTGCGTGACGTCGACTTCGACTTCCTTCTTACACGCGACCGGACAGGAGTGACACGTCGGCTCGTCGACGAGGATGTTCTCGCGGACGTTCTCGCCGGAGACGCGCTCGGCGTCGATGTCGGCCCCCTCGGCGTCGTGGTACTCGCCGGTCGAGGTGTACCGCGCGTTCTTCGTCGGGAGACCGTCCATCTCGTCGGTCGCGTTCATCAGGACGTTCGTCCCGTACATCGAGAGGCCGCCCTCATTGGGCGCGGTCACGTCCGACTCGCGGATGACCTCCATCGCCTGCTGGTAGCCCTCTTGGAACGTCTCCGGATCGGCGGGCTTCGGCATGTCGGTACCGCCTTTCACGACGACCGCCTTCACGTTCTTCGAACCCATGACCGCACCCGTGCCGCCCCGGCCCGAGGCACGGTCGTCCTCGTTGAGCACGCAGGCGTACCGAACGCCGTTCTCGCCGCCCTGTCCGATCGCCATCACGGAGAGGTTCTTGCCGACGGAGCCGTCGACTTCCTCACCGAGCGCGTCGATCGTGTCGTGGACGCCCTGTCCCCAGATGTGGGAGGCGTCGCGTACCTCGACCTCACCGTCCTCGACGAGAAGGTAGACGGGATCGTCGCTCGCGCCGTCCAGCAGGATCCCGTCGAGGCCGGCCCACTTGAGCCGCGCCCCCGACCAGCCGCCGTGATGGGAGTCGGTGACGGTCCCCGTCAGCGGTGACTTCGTCACCAAGGCGATGCGGCCGCTCATCACGGTCTGGGTCCCCGTCAGCGGACCCGTCATGAACGCGAGACGGTTGTCGGGACCCAGCGGGTCGACGTCCGGGCCCGCGTCGAAGACGTACTTCACGCCGAGCCCGCGCGCGCCGATGTACTTTTGCGCGTCTTCGTCGTCTATCTCTTGGTAATTGACCTCGTCCGCACTGAGGTCGACCTGTGCCACCCGGTCTCGGTAGCCGCCCATTTCGGTCATGTAATGTTCTACCATTATATTGGGGCCGTAGCGTGTTAGGTGTTGATTCGCAAAAGTAACCGGAACCTATTACGCGACCCGGTCGACCGGCGAGCCGGGAATCCTGCCCGCTGGGCAACTGCGTCCAGCGATTTCGACGCGGAGACATCCGCCTCCCGGGTGACACCGGAAGTTAACCCGATCCGGACCGAACAGGAGACCGTGTCGAGACACGGCCTCAGTCGCCGACATCACCGTCGCGCTCCGTGGACCTGCGCCGCCGCGGCCGCGGCCGGCGTCCTCGTCGCGTCCCTTGTCCCGGTTCCGGACCTCGCGGCCGGCGGTGTCGGTGTGCCGGGCGAAGTCACCGCGATCGGTTCGCTTCCGCCGTGGGTGAGTCTCACCACGCCGTTCCACGTCGCGGGGTACGTGGTCATCGGAGCGCTCGCGACGCGAGCGGCATGCGCGTCGTTGGTCGATCAGAAGCAACGTTGGGAATACCGTAACGACGACGAGATGGGCCGTGGAGCGACCGAGCCAGTCGACGACGCGACCGAACTAGTCGATGGCACCGCAGAGAGAACGACCGCGGAGGCGACATCGATCACCGTCGCCGCCGTGGCCGGCGTTTTCTTCGCCGCTGCGGTCGGGTTCGGCGTGGAACTCGCTCAGACGACAATACCGTGGCGGTCCTTTGCGTGGATCGACGTCGGCGTCAACGTCGTCGGTGCGGTCACCGGTGCGGGCGGCTACGCGATCCGGTGGACCGTGTCTGCCGCGCCACGGTAGAACGACTGCAACTGCTCCGGGACGGCCGCCGCGTCGACGACGTTGACGACGAGGTCCGAGCCGTCGAGCGTCTCGCCGTCGTTCGCGTAGGTGTTCTCGCGGACCGCCTGTTCGCCCATCAGATCCAGTTCGCCCGCGATGTTACCGATCACGACGCACGGCCGGTCGCGTGATGCATCGACCCGGTCGTTCGCGCGGCCGAGCCCCGTGGTCGTCACGTCGATGACGTTCTCGTCGTCCGCCCAGGTGCCGAACAGATCGAGAACGAACAGCCGGTCGGTCGCCAACGCGTCCGACAGCGCGACGCCGGCGTCGCGTCGCAGCGCCCGATCCAGCGCCGTTTTGTCGAGTGTTGGTGTCGGCGAGAGCGACACGGCACGCCCGGCGTCGATCGCCGCCGCACACAGCCCGGACACGGCGTCGTCGACGGTCTCCGCCGCTGCGTCGGGATCGACCGTAAGAACGCTTCTCGATCCCGCTGGCAGTCCGCCGTCGGCGTCGAACGCATCGATCCCGGTCGGCACGTTCGCGGCTCCGGCGAGCCGCCGGTCCCGTCCGCGCCGCGCCGCCGCGAGCGCGTCGTCTATCTCTTCGAGCAGATCGGTCGTCTGTGCGCGCTCGGAGCCTATCTCCTCGACCGATCGCTCGATGTCTCGGGCGGCGTCCGCCGTGTTCCGCGTGAGATCTGCGACCCGCGCGCTCGCCGACGCTCCCTCCGAGACGGCGTCCGAAACCTCTCCCACGCCGCTCGCGGCCGACTGCACCGCCTCGTCGACGGTGTCTAGCTCCGCTTCAGCCGTCCGCACCTCCGTCGCACCGGTGTCGACCGCGTCGACCGCGGTATCGAGCGAGTCGGACACGGCGTCGGTGACGGACCGGATCTCGTCCACCGCCGTCTCGATCTCTTCCGTCCGCGACCGCGACTCGGCTGCGAGCCCCTTGATCTCGTCGGCGACGACGCCAAATCCGGCTCCGTCGTCGCCGGCACGGGCGGCCTCGATGCTCGCGTTGAGCGCAAGGAGGTTTGTCTCGTCGGCGATTTGATCGATGACATCGACTATCTCGTCGATCCGTGAGACGTGCGATTCGAGCGTCTCGACCTGTTCTGCGACGTCTGCCGTCGCCGCGGAGGCGTCGGTCATCGCGGTTGCCGCCTCCTCGGTCGCCTCCCGACCGTCTGCGGCCGCTTTCGCCGCCCGGTCGGTCGTTCGACTCACCTCGTCAGCGCTCGCGGCGACCTCTTGGATCGTGGCGCTCAGATCCGTGACGTCCGAGGCGACCGTCTCCATGTCGTCGACCTGCGCCCCCGCGGCTTCGCCGATCGCTGACAGCCGGTGGTCGACCGACTCCGAGGTGGCGTGTACGACCCCGACTGCACCCTGTGCGTTCGCGACGAGTCCGTCGTCGAGCTCCTCATCAGTACGCCCTGTCGCGTTCGACTGCTCTGTCGCCATCGTCTGCCGTGACAAATGCCGACAACCAACAAAAGAGTTGGGTAATATAAACAATCATAATATACTATCGGAGAAACTACCGTTTTCGTAGCGGATCCTGCGAGTAAATACCACTTATGTATGTCTGCCTGCGCTTGGGACGACTGGTCGAGACCTGGCAGCGGCTGTCGAACCTCGATGACGACACGGCTTTACGCGCTCGGCCGCTTTCCCCGATAATGAGCAAGCCGAGCCCCGACGCGTACGAGCAGGGGCGCGGGATGGACGCGCACAACGCCGTGATGCGCGACATCCGCGCCGAGCGCTCGGAGACGTACGACCCGACGGATCCCACCCGCGTGTGGATCGACGAGGACAACACGCCCGACGGGGTCGTGAACTCCCTGACGATCATCTTGAACACCGGCGGCTGCCGGTGGGCCCGCGCCGGCGGCTGCACGATGTGCGGCTACGTCGCGGAGTCGGTCGAGGGAGGCAGCGTCGCCCACGAGGACCTCATGAGCCAGATCGAGACCTGTCTCGATCACGAGGCCGCCGAGGCGGACGATCCCGCTGATCTGATCAAGATCTACACCTCCGGCTCCTTCCTCGACGAGCGGGAGGTGCCGGCGGAGACCCGGCGAGCGATCGCGGAGACGTTCGCCGACCGCGACCGTATCGTCGTCGAGTCGCTGCCGGACTTCGTGAGCCGGGAGAAGATCGGTGACTTCGCCGACCGCGGCATCGCCACCGACGTGGCGATCGGACTGGAGACCGCGACCGACCGCGTGCGCCGCGACTGCGTGAACAAGTACTTCGACTTCGCCGATTTCGAGGACGCCTGCGGCGAGGCGGCCGCGGCCGACGCGGACTTTTCCGCCGACGTGGGGGTCAAGGCGTACCTCCTGTTGAAGCCGCCGTTCCTCGCGGAGCCCGAGGCCGCCGCGGACATGATCGACTCGATCCGCCGGTGTGCGGCCGTCGAGGGGTGTCACACCGTCTCGATGAACCCGACCAACGTCCAGCGGTACACGATGGTCGACGAGCTGTTCTTCGAGGGGGGCTACCGCCCGCCGTGGCTCTGGTCGGTCGCGCACATCCTCAAAGCGACCGCCGACGTCGACGCTATCGTCGTCTCAGACCCCGTCGGCCACGGCTCCGACCGCGGGGCACACAACTGCGGTGAGTGCGACGACCGCGTCCAGACCGCGATCAAGGACTTCGACCGCCGGCAGGACCCGAGCGTCTTCGGACAGGTCTCCTGTGAGTGCGAGACGACGTGGGAGCTGGTGATGGACGAGGAGACCGCATACAACATGCCACTTGCGCGCTGAGACGCCCACAGGACGCCCCCGAACCGGGCGGACCCGTCCACGCCGTCAGGCCGCCGTGTCGTTTCATAGATGATCAACGATATTCGCGTTCGAATCGTATGTGATCTATATATACCGATATATACGGATCGATCGGGTCGGACAAGACCCTTATACGTCGGGATACTTGGTTTAACCATGAATGCAGTCGCTAGCGGTCACCGGTCGGCCCGCCGGAAGTCGGTCCTCTTCTGTGCGGAGTGCAGCTTCGAGAGCGCCCTGAGCGAGGGGTGGCTCGTCGTCAGCGACGGCGACGAGCGGACGGTCGTCTGTCCGGAGTGCGGTCACGTCGCCGACCACCGGCCCGAGCCGTCCGCGCCGGCGTCGCAGTGCGCGGACTGAACCGGACGCCACGCCCGCAATCGGTTTTCAATCGTTCGCCGGTGAACGCGCCGCGAGCGCCGGTATCGCGTCGAGCCGCTCGTCGTCCAGTGCCTCCCAGTCGATCCCGAGCGGTCGCGCGTACGGCGTCTCCGTCCGGATCGTTCGCTTCGGCGTCGCGATCAAGTCGAGCGGTACGTCGTGTGCGTCCGGCTCCGGGAGCGCCTCGGCGTCTGGGCCCGTGTCGTCGACAATCCTCGTACCGCCGTCTCCTGCACCGCCACCCGCAGCGACCGCCGACTCGGGTCCGTCGAGAACCGACAGCTCGTGAACCGTCGTCGCGACCGTCGTGTCGTCGTCGACCGCATCCAGTTCGCGGAGGAGGCCCCACTCGAGGTCGCTGTACCCCTCGCCCTTTCCGATCCGTGCGCCCGCAGTCGTGACCCCGACCGACCCCGAGACCACGAGGTCGACGTGGGGGACCGCCTTGGGGGCGACCGGCGTCCCGTGCGTCGAGATCCCGGAGACGGTCGTGGCGTCGTCGACGGTGGGGGCGTCGACGGCGTCGTCGCTCTCGGCGGCCGACTCGCCGCCGCCCCCGTCGCTGGCGGCGTCCGCGACGGCGAGGTCGTCGGGGTCGATCCGGAGGAACGGATCCGGGTCACGCAGCCGCGGCTGTGCGACGTAGAGCGTCTTTCCGGCCCGGAGCGCGGCCCGCCGAACCGGGAGTTGCGGCGCGTCGGGGTTGCACTTCAACGTGCGAGCGGCCGCCCACTCCGGCGTCGCAGTCAGCCGCTCGCACGCCGCATCCGCGCCCGCGAAGTTCGGAATCCGATCGTGGGGCGGAAACGGAAATCGGGCCTGATCGCCCTCGTCGAACGCGTCCCAGACGGCCTCGCGGACGGCCTGTTTGCCCATGTCTGGAGGTGTGCCGGGAGCGACATATACGCGGCGCTGTCGAGCTTCGCTCTTGCGGCTGCCGATTCGCGTCCCGTCGCACCGCCCGCACCGCATCTCACCCCTGCCCGCGTGTATTCTCACGACGTGAAAGTCGGTTCGGCCCTATACCCCCCTGCGGCGTGAACACACAGCCATGACCGCCGAATCCACCGATGCCGTCTGTGCGGGCTGGGACGGGAGCGAGTGCGAGGGGACGGTCCACTGTCCGCCGCGCTGTCCGCGGTTCGTGGACAAACGCGGCGCGCGCTGGACGATCCGCCCGGCCGTGCCCGATGACCTCGCACCGCTCGCCGAAATGTACGAGGGGTTCGGCCGCGAGGACCGCGCGCAGGGGCTGCCGCCGGTCGTCCGCCGCCGTCGCGCGGAGTGGATCGAGTCGATGCTCGCGGAGGGGAACAACGTCGTCGCCGAGCGCGGCGGCGAAGTGCTCGGCCACGCGATGTACACGCCGACCGACGCGGATGTGCCCGAACTCGCCGTCTTCGTCCACCCCACCACCCAAGACCGCGGGATCGGAACGGAGCTGTGTCGGCATGTGATCGCGAACGCCGCGGCGGCCGACCGCGAGGCACTCGAACTCCACGTCGAGGCCGGAAACCGGATCGCCCGCAGCGTCTACCGGTCCGTCGGGTTTCAGATCGCCGAGCGGCGCGGCGATCTGCGGATGGAACTCTCGCTCTGTGACCCGGTGGCGACGCGGGTCCGACTGCCGCCGCTCGCGCGCCAGGGACCTTCCGAGCCGTCTCGCTGACCGCAACCGCTGGGCACGACCCCCTCGCTGACCGCAACCGTTAGGCGCGACCGCCGCGTGGCTCACGTAACCGTGGACGACGCCGTCGAGTGGCTGCGCGACCGCCCGTTCTACGAGGGACAGATCGCCGAGCACCGCAGGCTGCCAGCGCGCGAGCCCGCTTACCGCGACGTCGACCTCGCGCCGCGGATGGCCGACGCGCTCGCGAAAGACGGGATCGACCGACTCTACCGCCATCAGGCCGACGCGATCGAGGCCGTCCGCGACGGCGACGACGTGGTACTCGCGACCGAGACGGCGAGCGGGAAGTCGCTCGCGTACACCGTCCCCGCCTTCGAGGCCGCGATGGATCACGGCGGTCGCACCCTCTACCTCGGCCCGCAGAACGCGCTTATCGCGGACCAAGCGGAGTCGCTCTCTGAACTGGCTCGGGGGCTCGGCTTCGGCAGCCGGGTGTCGGTCGACTCCTACACCGGACGGCTCTCGCGGGCGGAGAAGCGCGGGGTGCGCGACCGCGAGCCGACCGTGCTGCTGTCGAATCCCGACATGCTCCACTACGCGCTGTTGCCGCACGCGGGGCGGCTCTGGGAGTGGTTTTTCCGCTCGCTTGAGTACGTCGTGATCGACGAGGTCCACGGCTACCGGGGTGTGTTCGGGTCGCAGGTAGCACTGACGCTGCGCCGACTGGCGCGGACCTGCGATCGGTTCGGATCCGCCCCGCAGTTCGTCTGCTGTTCGGCGACGATCAACAACCCCGTCGAACACGTCGCGACAGTGACGGGCCGTGACCCCGACGGGATCACGCTCATCGACGAGGACGCCTCGGGGCGGGGACCGCGCGACTGGGTCTTGTGGAACCCGCCGGAGTACGACGACGACTGGACGGAGCGGGGGAGCGGTCGGCGGAAGTCGAGTCACACCGAGACCAAGCGCCTCTTCTGTGACCTCGTGACCGCGGGCGCACAGACGCTGGCGTTCACCCGGGCGCGACAGACGGCGGAGCAGTACGCGACCGACAGCGCGAGCGACCTCCGCGAGCGAGGCGAACGCGACCTCGCCGATCGCGTGGGGGCGTATCAGGCCGCCCTGCCGGACGACCGCCGCCGCGAGATCGAATCGGACCTCCACGCTGGCGACCTCCGTGGCGTCTGGTCGACGAGCGCGCTGGAGCTCGGCGTCGACGTGGGCGGGCTCGACGCCGTGCTCATGGACGGCTACCCCGGGACGCGGATGTCGGCACACCAGCGCGCGGGGCGGGCAGGTCGCGGTGACGATCCCGCCCTCGTTGTGATGATTGGCGGCGAAGACCAGCTCGACCAGTACCTCATGACCCACCCGGCCGACTTCTTTGAGGCCCCGCCGGAAGACGCGATCTGCGACCCGGAGAACGACCAACTGCTCCCGAGACACGTCGCCTGTGCGGCCGACGAACACTGGCTCTCGCCGGCCGACGAACGCCTGTTCGGCGGGTCGTTCCCCGGCGTGGTCGGCGCGCTGACCGACGACGGGACGCTCGATCGACGGGAGACGGCACAGGGGCTCCGCTGGGTCCACGCCGGCTCGTCGAGCCCGCAGCAGTCGGTCAGTCTGCGGACCGCAACGGAGCGAGAGATATCGCTTCTCGACAAGTCGAGCGGCGAGACGATCGCGACGCTCGGGTTCGCCGACGCCCTGCGGGACGCACACCCCGGCGCGATATATCATCAGCAGGGGCGCACCTACGAGGTGGTCGACCTCGATCTGAACCGCGACGTCGCCGAGCTACAGCAGTCGTGGGCGGACTACTACACGCGAGTGCTCTCGGAGAAGGACGTCGTCGTGAACGCGGATCTCACGGAAAGAGACCTCTCTGCCCGCCCCGACGTTCCAGTCCGGTTCGCGGACGTCACCGTCACGGAGCAGATCACGGGGTTCGTTCGGAAAGACGCCGCGACCGGTGACTCGCTCGGCGAATCGGTGCTCGACCTCCCGGAGACGACGCTCCGGACGAAGGCCCTCTACTTCCCGATTCCCGAAGACGTCGAGGCCGGAATGCGTGCGATGGGCGGGCGAACCGCGGCGGCCGGCGGCGGGAACGAGGTGGACGCCTCGACGGACTGCGACGCCTCCTCGACGGATCGCGACGCCTCCTCGACGGATCGCGACGCCGCGTCGGGCGGTGAACACGCCTTCAACGGGGGGATCCACGCCGCCGAACACGGGCTCATCTCGCTTTTTCCGTTCCACCTGCTGTGTGACCGCGCCGACGTGGGCGGGATCTCGACGCCGTACCACACCCACACTGACGGACCAGCGGTGTTCGTCTACGACGGGTATCCCGGCGGCGTCGGGCTCACGCGCCGGGGACACGAGCGGATCGAGGAACTGATGGAACGGACCGCACGACTCATCGCCGGCTGTGACTGCGAGGGCGGCTGTCCCGCCTGCGTGCAGTCACCGCACTGCGGAAACGCCAACGAACCACTATCGAAGAGGCCCGCCGTGCGCCTGCTGGAGTCGCTGACGGGGACCGATGGCCCGGCGTAGTTCCGACGTCGCCGGCGGCGCAGTCAGTTCGCGGGTAGTGACACCCAAGAGCCACCAGTCTCCGCCGTGTAGCACCCGGTGATGGGACTCGAACTCGACGACGCCGCGGACCCGGCCGCCCGAGCGATGGAGTGGCTGGTACTCGGCGCGGCGTACTTCCTGCTCACCCTGTTTCTCATCGGCGTGTTCGACCTGTTCGTCTCGCTCTACCGACTGCTCGTCGCGGGGACGTTCACGGACCCGGCGGAGGTCGTGGCGCTTCTCGACAGCGTCCTTCTGCTTCTCATCATCGTTGAGGTCCACCGGACGCTCGTGGCGTATGCCCGCGGGCAGCCCGTCCTCCGGATCGTCGTCAGCGCGGCGATCATCGCCATCTCGCGGCGCGTGATCAGCTTCCGGCTGGAGGACTACGGCACCGGCCAAGACGCGCTTCTCGCGGCGGCAGCCATCGCGGTGCTCGTCCTCGCTCTCTCGATCGGTTACTTCCTGCTCGATCGGGTGAACGTTCCTGGCCGGGTCGAACTCTGATCCCCGGGACGGACACGAACAGTCGGATCGCAGTCGGCCGGCTCTCTGTCGGTCGGGTCGCGATCGTCGTCGGCGACCGCGCCGCCGGCCCGTCGGCTCCGCGCTGCGGTCCCGGTGGTTTCACGGTGGACGCGCCGCTGTAGATCGCATGGAGCTGTTTTGGCACCGACGGGATCTGCGGCTCGCCGACAACGTCGGACTCGCGGCCGCGGCCGACCGGTGTGGAGCCGGGGGAGACGCGAACGATGATGTGATCGAGACCGGCACGGACGGCGATGTCACCGAGACCGACGCGGTCGCGGGGATGTTCGTCTTCGACGACGACGTGCTCGCCCACGCGAGCGACGTCCGCGTGCGGCGGCTCCTAGACGGACTCGCGGCGTTGCGGGCAGACTACCGCGACCGCGGCAGCGACCTCCTCGTCGCTCACGGCGACCCGACCGCCGTCTTACCGGCGGTCGCCGACGCCCTCGACGCCGAGCGCGTCGTCTGGAACCGCGACTACTCCGGACTCGCGCGGAGGCGAGACACTGCGGTCCGCAGGTCCCTCGCCGACGCCGATATCGACCGCGAAGCGCACCACGACGCGGTGTTGCACACGCCGGACTCGATCCGGACCAACGCCGGCGACCCGTACTCCGTGTACACCTACTACTGGAAGAAGTGGACCGACCGCGAGGTCGACGACCCGGCGTCGACCCCGGGCGGGGCGGCTCTCACCGATCCGGAGCCGTTGCGGGCGGCCGTCGAGCGGGTCGAGGAGGAGGAGGCGGTAACGGACGGAGGCGTCGGGGCCGACCACGTCGCCGTCGGCGACCTGCCGTCTCTCACGGCCCTCGGTTTCTCTGCGCCCGACGCCGACATCGGTCCTGCCGGGACCGCGGCCGCGCGCGACCGTCTCGACGACTTCCTTGATGAGGCGGTGTTCGCCTACGACGCGGAGCGCGACTATCCCGCTCGGGAGGCGACCTCGCGGCTGTCGACGTTCCTCAAGTACGGCGAGATCGGAGTACGAGAGGTGTACGCGGCGACGGAGGCGGCGATGGGCAGGGCCGAAGAGCGGGTCAGAGACGGCGCGGGGGACGAGGGTGATGGAGACGGTACAGCGAGTGGGGGAGACGCCGACGGCGGCGAGGGTCCGGTCACCGCGGTCGAAGAGTACCAGCAGCAGCTCGCGTGGCGGGAGTTCTATACGCAGGTGCTCTTTCACAATCCCGAGGTGGTGACGACAAACTACAAGACGTACGAAGAGGGGATCGACTGGCGCGACGACCCCGAGGAGATTGCGGCGTGGAAGCGCGGCGAGACGGGGTATCCCATCGTCGACGCCGGGATGCGCCAACTGCGCGCGGAGGCGTTCATGCACAACCGCGTGCGGATGATCGTCGCCTCCTTCCTCACGAAGGACCTGCTCGCGGACTGGCGGCACGGTTACGACCACTTCCGCGAGCGGCTCGCCGACCACGACACCGCAAACGACAACGGCGGCTGGCAGTGGGCGGCCTCTACGGGCACTGATGCGCAGCCGTACTTCCGCATCTTCAATCCGATGACGCAGGGCGAGCGCTACGATCCCGACGCGGAGTATGTCAAAAAGTACGTGCCCGAGTTGCGGGGACTCGACGCCGACCTGATCCACGGGTGGCACGAGCTGTCGCCCACCCAGCGCGCGAACGCCGCGCCCGAGTACCCGAAGCCGATCATCGACCACTCCGAACGCCGAGAGAAGGCGCTGGCGATGTACAAGCGGGCGCGGGGCGAAGACCCGGAAGAATAATTGGACGGTGTTGGTGAACTCATCTCTTCGACTGTGACTACCTCCAAAGCCCCAGCCGCGACGGCTCTCGCGCCTTGCTGCGCGCCTCGCTCAGTCCTGTCGCTCCTTCGCTACGGTGCGTGCTGCGGCGTGCTTCGCCCTCGCGACTGCCCCTTTGAGTCCCGCCCCGCCCCGCACAGCACCGCACCTCACGCCTCCCCAACCTCGCGGCTCTCTTCGGTCGCCGCGTCCAGCGAGAATCAAAGATTCTCTGGCAGCCGGCGCGTAGCGTCGGCAACCTCGCGCGTGCGGTTCGCGGCCTAGCGGCCGCTCACCGGCACGCGCCGACCGCACCGCGGTTTCTATTTAAAACAGCGCCTCGCTCTCGTCGAGTAGGTGAGCCGGACCGCCGACCTCCCAGACGTCGGTGTCGATCCCGATCTCCGCGATCCGGCTTTCGACCTCGTCGACGTGATCGGCCAGCGTGTTCACGTACACCGAGGCTCCGGTGTCCGTCGAGAAGTAGACGGGAACGCCCTCCTCGCGAAGCTCGCGGACCGCGTTGAACACGGCGATCGTCTCGGGCTGCCAGTACACCCACCCCGCGGGACCGGTCATCGTGGTGGCCGTGAGAGAGAGCGAGTCGTGTTCGGCCGTCTTGAAGATCCGGTCGAACTCGCCCGCGCGGAGCGCGTCCGTCATCTCGACGAGCTGGTCTTGCACATGCGCGGTCCGGGCCTGCATCATGTGGCTCTCGGCCGCCTCGCGGTGCGCCTCCTCCGTCTCTTTGTACGCCGGAACGTGCGCGGCGACGATCCGGAGGTCTTCTTCGGGGTCGAAACCGTCCTCGCTCACGCCAACGTCGAGCCGGTGTGACCGGCAGTCGGCGTCGTTGAGTCCGGCGTCGAGCCGCGAGTACGCGCCCGTGACCGCGCGCGCCGCAGAGGAGGACCCCCGGCGCGCGACGGTGGAGACCTCCGGTAACGTGAGGTCGAGCCCGGCGGCTTCGACGAGCGCGAGCGCCGCAGCCGCGAAGCCCGACGACGAGGAGCCGAAGCCGATGTTCGACGGGAAGGAGTTCTCACTTTCCAGTCTGACCGCGGCGTCGACGCCGGCCAGCTCGCGGACGTGCTCGACGACCATGTCGATGCGTTCCGCGGCCCGTCCCGTCACTTCCTCGCCGCCGATGACGTAGACGTCCTCGCCCGCGTCGGGCTGCCACTCGACGGTCGTCGTGGTCGCGGTCGGCGCGGTACAGAGGCTGATGCTGTCGTGGTACGGAAGTCGAAGCTCGGCGTCGCGCATCCCGTGGTACTTGACGAGCCCCTGGATCGGGTGGGCTCGCGCGGTGGCCTTCTCTGTCATACCTCGGGAAGCGTCCGGCGGGGGATTAGTCGTTGCGATGGGCGAGAGGGTGAACGCTGCTGGTGTGACTCCCACACCGGTTCGCGCGGATCGGACGAGACTGGCGAAACTGGATCCGGACGCGGCCTGCTACTTCCCCCAGAAGGGGTCCCGTTTCCGCTTGGTTTCGAGGTACGCCGCCAGCGCCTCGCGCTCGTCGGCCGTGATCTCCTCTTTCAGCTCCTGTTCTAAGATCTTCGCGTGTTTCTCCGGGACCTCGGTCCAGAGCGTGTCGCCCTCCTCGATACCGCGGCCCACCGTGGGTCCGTCGATGGCGATGCTGACGCGCTCGCCGGCGCGTGCCTCGTCCACGTCGTCGCCCTGTTTTTGAATCCCCGAAAGCTGTCCGACGCGCTCGAACTCGTTACCCTCGAACAGCCCGACGTTGCGGTTGTTCTGGAGGGTGCCGGAAATGATCTCGACGCCGACGACCGCGGGGTCGTTCTGTCGGAAGGTGTGGTCCGGGAGGATACGGAATCGCGAGGGGCGAACGACCTTGTCGAGCACGGTTTCCTGTTGGGCGCGCTCGCGCTCTTCGACGTACGTCTCGTAGTCCTCGATGAGCTGGTAGATGACCTCGTCGGTGAACAGCTTCATGTCGGCGTTTTCGAGCTCCGTCTCCGCGTTCGCGAGCAGGTCGACGTTAAAGCCCAAGATCGCCTTATGCTCCTCCTGATTCGCCGTTTCGGCGACGGCGATGTCGCGCGGCGCGATGTCGCCGACCTCGGCGCGCAAGATCGGGACTTCCGCCTCGCGGAGGGCGTTCGCCATCGCCTCGAGCGATCCGAGGGTGTCCGCCTTGACGACGACGCCGTCTTCCGCGGTCTCGACTTCGATCTCGGCGAGTTCGGCTTTCACCTCCTCGACCACGTCTTCGAGCGGACGGTCGCGGACGACGCGGACTGGCGCGCCAGCCATCGCCTGATCGAGGTCGGGCGCGGCGATCTTCACGCCGGCCGCGGCCCCGACCTCCGCGACTTTCTCGAATTTCTTCTCCGTCCGGATCTCTTCGAGGGGACGCGGACGCAACAGCGCTCGGATCTCGGTGACGATCGGCTCGTTTTGCCCGCCGACGACGATCGTGTCGCCGTTGCGTATCACCCCGTCGTACACGACCGTGTCGATGGTAGCGCCGAACCCTCGCTCGTCTTTGACTTCCAGGACGGTCCCCTCGCCGGGCCCCTGCACGTCTATCGCCATCTCCTCTTTCATGAACCGCTGTGAAAGGCCCATGAGGACGGTGAGCAGATCCGGGACGCCCTCCCCTGTGAGCGCCGACAGCGGGACGACGCCGATGTTCTTCTGGAAGTCCTGCACGCGCCAGTAGAGATCGGCGGAGAAGCCGGCGTCTGAGAGCTGCCCGATGATCTCATAGAGGTTCTCGTTGAGCATCGACTCGGCACGCTCTGACTGCGCCTCCAAACTCCGTTGGATCGGCTCTCCGTCCTGCGGATTCCACCCCGGCGTCGTGTCGGCCTTGTTGGCGGCGACGACGAAGGGAGTCCCGGTGCGGCGGAGGATGTCTATCGCCTCCTCGGTCTGCGGCTGGAAGCCGTCGTTGACGTCGACGACGAGCACCGCGATGTCGGCGAGCGCGCCGCCGCGGGCGCGCAGCGTCGAGAAGGAGTGGTGGCCGGGTGTGTCGATGAAAAGCAGGCCCGGGAGGTCGAAGTCGGACGGGTCGATGAGTTCGCCCGCCATCCCCGAGATGGTGTCGAGCGGGATATCCGTCGCCCCGATGTGTTGGGTGATCGCGCCGGCTTCGCCCTCGCTGACGGCGGAGCCGCGGATCGTGTCGAGCAAGCTCGTCTTGCCGTGATCGACGTGGCCCAGCACGGCGACGATCGGCGTCCGAAGGGTGTCCGCGTTTGTGTGGTCGGTCATCAGTGATCGCCCCGAAAAGGTCGGTTACCAGTCGTTCCGCCCGGGCGTCAGTTAAGCCTTTCAAAACGCGTCCGTCGCTCGTCGGACGCCCCCGTGGCGTTTAAGACCGTCGGCCGGGACGTAGCGCACATGGTAGACATCCTCGCGGAGAACCTCTCCGGGAAGGCGGTGATGAGTTCGGACGGAACGGAACTCGGCGACCTGTACAACATCACGATGGACCTCAAGTCGGGCGAACTCAACGACCTGCTGGTGAGCCCGCACGAACAGCTCAGCACGGATCGCCTGAGCTTCGACGTCGACGAGATGGGGCGTCTCAGAGTACCGGTTGCGAACGTGCAGGCGGTGAAAGACTACATCGTCGTCGCCCGCTGATGGAAGTCCTCGACACCTCGGCGTTCATCCACGAGTACACCACCGACGACGACGTCGTCTCGGTGCCCGAAGTCCATGACGAGCTCACCGGCGAGGGCGCGCTCCGCTTCGACGCGATGGAGGGCTCCGGGATGACGATCCACGTCCCGGCACCGGAAGTGATGGACAACGTGCGCCGCGCGGCGAAGGGCTCCGGTGACGCCGCCGAACTCTCGGAGACCGACACACGACTGATCGCGACCGCGCTCGAACTGAGCGCGACGCTCGTCACCGACGACTACGCGATGCAGAACGTCGCGGAGCGGCTCGACATCTCGATCGAGGCGATCGCCCGCGACGGGATCACGGAGGAGCGCGAGTGGCGGTTCCAGTGTGTCGGCTGTAACCGCACGTTCGACGAGAACAGAGAGCGGTGTCCGATCTGCGGCAGCGACCTGACGCGAAAAAATCCGGCCTGATACTCCGCAGAGGAGAACCCGGCCCGAAGAGAAATCCACCCCGGAGAGAAACTCAGGCCGTCAGTCTGCTACTTCCGGGTCTGTCTCGATAGCGTCGGCGGTCACGGCCTCGCCGCGAGAGTGATCCGTCGTCTCGTCGGGACCGATCGTCTCATCCTCGGATTCGGCCGTCTCGGCTGTGGAGTCGGTCCCCGCACCACCGCCGTCGTCGCCGCCTGCGAGCGATCCGGTGAGCGTGTCCGCGTCGAGTCGCGGGATTCGGTCTCTGAGACGCTGCGAGACGGCGTGTACCTCCGCGAGTTCGGCCTCGGCGACCGCCGTGACGAGCGCGGCCGCCCGTTCGGCGCGGGCGCGCTGCCACGACTCTTCTCTCGATTGATACGTTCGGATGGCTCGCAGGAACTCGACCTGTGAGAATTCCGGCCAGTACGGCGCACAGAAGTAGACCGCGGCCTCGTTTCCGTTGGCGTGCCACGGCAGGAAGTTCGAGGTGCGCTCGTCCCCGCCGGTGCGCACGATGAGGTCCACGTCGCGGACCGGCCGGTCGTAGAGGCGGTCTTCGACGACCTGCGCGTCGACGTCTTCGGGGTCGAGATCGCCGTCGGCGACGTCTTTCGAGATGGCACGGGCGGCGTCGAGCAGTTCCGTCCGGCCGCCGTACGCGAGCGCCACGTTCAGCGTGAAGCGGTCGTTGCCCGCGGTGCGTCGCTCGGCGTACTCGACCGCCTCGCGCACGCGCTCGGGGAGCCGGGCCACGTCGCCGATCGCGCGGACGCGAACGCCTTGGTCGTGGACGCGGTCGGCGTCGGCGAACTCGCGCAGTTTGGCTTCGAGCAGATCGAAGAGCGGTTCCAGCTCCTCGTCCGGGCGCTCGAAGTTCTCGGTCGAAAAGGCGTACAGGGTCAGCTCCGCGACGCCCAGATCAGCACACCAGTCGAGCACCCGCTCTGTGGTGTCGGCCCCGGCTCGGTGACCGTCGGGCGCGTCAGCGCCGCGCTCGCGTGCGTACCGACGGTTTCCGTCTTGAATGATCGCGACGTGCGCCGGCACGTCTTCGATCTCGCGACGGAGGTGTCGCCGATACGCGCGCTTGACGACGCCGCGAAGCCGATCCAACATACGTCTCGACCGACACGACGGAACGGTATGTACTTTTTTGCTTTGCGGGGAGACGTACCGCTCGATGGACGCCGCCTACGTGTTCCGCGTCGCGTTTCGGATCGAGCCGTGCGACGCCGCGATCGATCCCGATCGGTTCGAGACGACGATGGAGTTCCCAGCACACGCACCGGGCGACGACGGCTGGCTGTTCTTCCGCGACCGGCTCTGGCGCGGCGAGGTCGGCGACGAGTCGTCGTTCCGAGAAGTCGCGGCCGACCGGCTCGGGATCGCAGACAGCGAGAGGATCGAAGTCGTCGCCGTTGAGTTCCGAGAGCTACGCGTCGACGAGGCGTATCGGGAGGCACTGCGAGCCGCGATCCTGGCCGACCTCAGCCGATTCAACGCCGCCGACGTCGACGAAGTCGTTCACAAGTACCTCGGATCGTCGATACACGTCCGTGATCCGTAGTCCGCAGTCGGAACCGGTCGCGCCGTTCTGTGATCTGCAGCCCGATCGGTCGCACAGCCGTTTGCGGCTCGGCGGGAATACGCGCGTATGCCGCCACTCCGTCTTCCGCTGGGACTCGACACCTTCGGACTCTCCCGCCGCGGCATTTTGTCTCGTTCAGGCAGTGCGTTCCGGTAGCCACTCACACGACCGCCAGTCGGGTTCGTAGTTCCGCCTCCGCTCGATCTGCGAGCGCGTCTATCGGCTCGTTGAGATGGGTGGCCCACTGGTCGAGGAATCCGGAGCGTCCGAGCATCCGAACGACCTCGTATATCGGGCGACGCTCCGCGAATCCCTCGGGGAGCCCGCCGGCGCGCTCGCGATATCCGCCGTGGAGAGCGGCTGCGTACCGCTCTGGACCGGTGCTGTCGAACCCGTTGAGCAGTTGGTCTTCTGCTCGCACGAGGTCGCGCGCCGGATCGCCCACATGAGCAAGCTCCCAATCGATCGCGGCGATCCCGTCGACGACGAACAGGTTCTGCATCGCGACGTCTCCGTGGAGTAACGCCGCCGGTGCGTCGGTCAAGCGGTCACGGTTCGACTCGACGCAGTCGATGACGGCCTCGTAGTGGCCGGCGAGCCGCTCCGTCGTCCCGATCCCGCGGGTGCGCTCGACCGTCGACCGGAGCACGTCGGGCCATGGAGCCGGCTCGATCGCGAGGGCGTGGCCCGCGGTGTCGGGTGGGAGCGTCGAGTCGTCGGGGCTCTCCGCTCCGCCGCCGCCGGCGGCTCCCACGATCTCGCCGTGACCGTCGAACCGCTCCGCGTGGAGAGCCGCGAGCATCCGTCCGACGCGGCGGAGGAGCGATTCGCGGACCGGATCTTCCCTCACGCACGAGGCCCGGACATCGGCGGGGGCGGCGTCGCCACCGGCGTTCCCGTCTCCGGCGTTCCCGTCTCCGGCGTTCCCGTCTCCGGCGTTCCCGTCTCCGGCGTTCCCGATCCCGACGTCGCCGTCCGCACCCGTTCGCCCCGATCGGCTCTCCGTGTCGTTCCACACGACCGAGAGTTCGCGGCCGGAAACGGGTTCAGTCACGAGGTACGGCGGCGATCCGTTCCGGTCGGCCGCGAGCACCGTCGGAACCCGAATCTGCCGCTCGGCCGAGACGTACCGCAACACCGCCTGTTCCCGGGCTATTCGGGTCCCGTTCCCATCGGTGGCCACCTTACAGAACGCTCGGCCACCGTCTCTGAACTCGACACCGAACGTCTCGTTTGCCCCGTTCCACGACGGACCGGCTTCGGACACCTCGGCGACGGTCCGGTCGGGGAAGGCGTCGCTGAGAGCGGCCGAGACGACCTCGTTCACGACCGGAGTCACTCGTCGGTCGACCGGTCGCGATCGATGAACTCGCGCGCGGCGGCACTGAGCCCCGACTTCGACGGCGACTGATCGTCGGCCGCCTCTGCCGTTCCTGCTGTCTCGGGTTCCGTCTCGTCGGCTCGCCCCGCTTCTCCTCCGTTCGAGACGTGAGCGCGGTCGCCGGTTCGAGTGTCGCAGGTTCGAGTGTCGTCGGTTCGAGTGTCGTCGGATCGTGCGTCATCCCCGGTGATGTCGGTCGGCTCGGCGTCCGGTGGATAGCTTCGCTCGGCGGGCGGAACGAACGCGGTCTCGACGGCCCGCACGATCTCGTTGACGCTCTCGTCGTCGAGCCGGTTCGCGTACGCCTCCCGGATCAGGTCGGGAACGGCGTACGCGTAGTGTCCCTGGCCGGCGTGGCGGATCAGACCCGCTCGGCGAATGGGTCGGTGTCGGCTGTAGGCGTGTTCGGTATCGCCGTCGCCGCCGGCGTCGATATGCGCCGCGACGGGGTCGCTTACGCCTTCCCGCCGGTAGTGTCGGAGCATCCCCCGAGAGATGTCCGTGAGATCGTCGATGCGGCCGCGAAGCTCCTCGATGACCGCCTCGCGCGTGCCGAGTTCGACGGCGTCGTCGAACCGGAGCGCGCTCTCGGCCACGTCGCCGCGGGTGACCGGATCGACGTCAGCGCGACTATTCCCCTCACCGCCGTCCGCGGACGAGGGAGACGAAGACGCCTCTGCCGACTGCGGATCCCCACTGACGTCCTCGGGAGTGGGAGACGCGTCGCCGTCAGTGGTATCGGGAACGTCTGGGGCGGTGGGAACGTCTGGGACGGTGGGGGCGTCTGGGGCGGTGGGGACGTCTGGGACGGTGGGGGCGTCTGGGGCGGTGGGAACGTCTGGGGCGGTGGGGGCGTCTTCCGCTTCCTGCTCGTCGCCGGTGGCGGAGTCCGATTCCGTGTCCGCCGCGTCGTAGCCGTCGAGATCGGTCTGCGAGCGGTCGGCGGCTGCCGCGGAGGCGACAGAGCGTCCGTCGCCGCCGCGGTACGGGGCTTGTGCCTTGCCGAGCAGCGCCTGCGCGAACTGGTCGGCCATGTTGCTCAGGTCGCGAGCCTCCTCCAACTCGCGTTCGAGTTCGTGGATCCGCTGGCGCTTCTTGTCGAGCTCCTGCCGGAGGTCCGCAAGCTCGGACTCGCGGCGCGCCTGCTCGTCCGAGATAGACTGGAGTTCGCCGACCAGATCGCTGGAGACGGACTTGAGTTCCGGGCGCTCGAAATCGTCGAGCCCCGGGGTCGCGCCGGCGTCGAACGTCTGCTTGCGGTGGAACTGGATCCGCCGGATCGACTCGTCCCAGTCGGTCATCAAGAAGGCCTCGCCGTCGCCCAGATCTTCCACGGCGCTCGCGTACTTCGAGCCCAAGATTCGGCCGACGACCTTCGTGTCGTTGTCCCAGGTGAGGCGGTGCCAGCAAAGCCAGTCACACTGGGTGATAAAGTCCTTTTTGACGTCGGCGGGACGCTGGCTGATCCCCACGATTCCGAGGCCGTGTTTCCGGCCGCGCTTACCGACTTTGATCAGCATCTTCCCCGTCTCGTCCATCCCGCCGCCCTCAGGGATGTACTCGTGGCACTCCTCGACGACGAGCAGGAACGGTTTTTTCAGCCGTTTCTCCTTCGCGAACAGCTGTTTGACGACCTCCAAGAGCAGTTCGTTCGCGGTGTCCTCTTCGAGATAGCCGGAGACATCTAAGATGATCGGGACGTTCTCCTCTAAGGCGAGGTTGGCGAGCTTTTCGGCGTGTTCCGGCGAGACGACGATGTCGCACTCGTCGTCCGCGCCGGCGTGGAGAATCTCGTACTCCTCTTTTAAGCCATAGTATTCGCCGTCCGTGTCGACGATCATGACGGGGAACCCGTTGTCGAGGAGATTCTCGATCACGACAGAGGCCGTGTTGCTCTTGCCGGAGCCGGACTTGCCGGTGATAAACGAGCGGCCGGTGAGCACGTCGACGACCGGAAGCGCTACCGGCGATCCCGGCTCGGTTGTCGCGTCGCCACCGATCCCCTCGCTGACGTCCGCGACGTGGATCGTCTCCTGCTCAGTCATATCCGTTACAGAGACCGCCCGCCAAATAAACCCCGCCGGCTGTAGTTCCGTTCTCAGATTGGGTCTCTGAGCCGCCCGCGGTCGGTCGCAACACTCGCCGCCAGCGTTCGCCGGCCGGCACTGGTCGACCGAAACACTCACGAACCACATCCACCGGCCGGCACCGACCGACTCAGCACGAACGGACAAACGACTAAGAGCGTCCTCGTCGAGGTTCGGGTATGCGACTCGACACACTCGGGATCGACGCCTCGGTATCGGTGTTGTTTCCGCCGGAATTCCTCGCGGAGCAACTGTCAGCCAGCCCGGTCGACATCGTGATCGTCGACGAACCTGAGGGCATCGCTGCCGACGCCGACAGCCCGCAGGAAGCGCTCACGGCGTGCGACGCGATCGTCACCTTCGAACACCGGGAAGCGTTCCTCGATCTCGACTGGATCCACTCGATTCAAGCGGGCATCGACCGGTTCCCCGAAGACACGCTCAAAGACGCCGGCGTCGCACTGACCAACAGCACCGGAATCCACGGCGACGCGATCGGCGAGACCGTCGCCGGCTACCTTCTCGCGTTCTCGCGACGGCTCCACACGCACATCGGAAATCAGGAGCGGCGCGAGTGGGGTCAGCCGGAGTGGGACGAGGCGTGGACGATAGCCGGTGAGAGCGCGTGCGTGGTCGGTCTCGGCAGTCTCGGCAGGGGTGTCGTCGACCGACTTTCTGCGCTCGGCCTCGCCGTCGACGGCGTCCGGCGGACACCGGTTCCAGAGCCGGGCGTCGACTGCGTCCACACGCCCGCCGAACTAGAGAGCGCCGTGTCCGACGCGCGGTTCGTCGTGTTGACCGTCCCGCTGACCGAAGAGACCGAGGGCATGATCGATCGAGGCGTGTTGGACGCGATGCGAGACGACGCCTATCTGATAAATGTGGCCCGCGGCGGCGTCGTCGACCAGTCCGCGCTCGTCGACGCGCTGGAACGGGACGCAATCGCCGGCGCGGCGCTGGACGTCTTCGAGGACGAGCCGCTTCCGGAGTCGTCGCCGCTGTGGGAGATGGACGAAGTCATCGTGACGCCCCACTGTGCGGCGTTCACGCATCGATACGGGGAGAATGTGGGCGCGATCGTCCGGGAGAACGTCCGACGGGCTCACGACGGCGAGACGCTGACGAACCGCGTTTTGTGAGGGCTGGATACAACCTCCGCTCGGCTCGGACTACAGCGCCGGCGGTCCGTGGCGACCGATCACGATCTCCTGCCCTTCGACGTCTTCGAGCGCGGCCACGCGTCCGCCGATCTCGACGCGACCCGCCTCGGTTTCGACGACGAGAGAGGCCACCTCTTCCGTGTCTTCGAACGCGAGGTCGACGACCCGACCGCTGACCGTTACGGACTCGCCCGTCTCGATGTCGCGCCCCTCGACGCTCGCGTAAAACTCGGCGGCCGCTGAATCGCCATCGTCCGCAGTCACTGAATCGCCATCGTCGGCGGCCGCATCGCTGAACTCGCGGATGTCTTTGACCGCCCGCCGAATCGAGGCGTACCGCCGCGGGAACGGACGCTCCATGCCGTCCGCAGCGAGCGTCTCGGCGGTCGTCCAGAGGACGGTACCGAAGAAGCCGGAGACGAGGAACCCGAGCGCGGAGCGGTTGAAGATGACCCCGTATCGCTCGCGGTCGTCACGGAGGGCGTCCTGTGTCGCGTATACGGAGTACTCACCGTCGGCGACGGCGAGGATCGGCGTGGTGATCCCGCGTCTCGCGCGGGCGATCGTTGCGACCTCAAGGTAGTCGAACTCGTCCGGATCGGGTGCTCTCGACGCCGGGGTGACGAGCAGTTCGACGCTGACCCCGTCGGCCACCTTGGCCGCAAGATCGTCGCGGAACCGGCGGAGGAGCCCGGGCGTGAGCGACACGGCTAGCTCAAATTCGGCGCTCTCGATCACCTCTTCGACGTATCGAAGGATCGTCGATCGAGACTTCACGAGCGATACCGCCTCGGTCTCGCGCGTCGGTGCGGTGTACCGCGCCTCGAGCTCGTCGACCATCTCCGTGAACGACGACCGCAGGTCGCCGAAGGCGTCTTCAGGATCGACGGCGACGATCTTCATCGGGCGTGACTCACGAAGTTCGACGAGCCCGCGGTCGGAGAGGCTCCTGACGGTATCGTACACTCGCGGCTGCGGAATGTCGGTCCTGTCCGCGATGTCACTGGCGGTCAGTTCCCCGTGTTCTAACACTGCGAGGTACGCGTCGATCTCGTACTCGCCGAGGTTGAATCGGTCTCCAACGTGATCGAGCGTGCCGCGGAGATCGTCTGTCATAGGCGCACGGACGTTCCCCTCTGGTATAGGTTTTTACTATGAGTCGAGTTGCACGCGTTTTCAGAGCGCGATTCTTCACACCTCAAAGTGCGTGATCGAGCGGAGAGCGGTGGGTGCGACGTGCCCGAAATTCGACGGTCGAGATGTCACTCGTTTCCCGAGCGGAGCGTTCGTTTTCCGGAGGGCATTTGCGTCTTGGAGTGACACCTCGCATCCAGACTGACATCTTATTATCAAGCCGGTACGTCACTCACGAAAACGCCGTCCGGCGTATCACGAGGCAGAAACGCTTTTTCCGATGGCCGACGGCGGGTTTGCCATGGCACGCCCCGACCCGGTCGGTCTCGTCGCGAACGTCGGTTCGCTTCCGCTCGCGGACTGGGCCGCGGGGCTGCCGTCAATCCCGAGAGCAGCGCTGACGTCGATCCCGGGATCAGGGCTGGTAATCGTTCTCGTATCTGTCGCGATCGGCGTACTCGCATCGAAGTTCCTCGTTCGACTCATTGGACGACCCGTCGCGCGCCGCGTGTCTCGGCAGAGCGTCGCACAGACCATCGTTCGGGGCGTCAGGGTTGGGACGGTACTGCTTGCGACGCTTATCGGATTGGGGACTGCCGGGTTTCAGTTCGCCGACCTGCTCCTCGGAACCGCGGTCTTCTCCGCCGTGATCGGGATCATCCTCGCGCCAATCGTCGGAAACTTCATCAACGGGATCTTCGTCCTTGCGGACCAGCCGTTCGAGATCGGCGACATGATCCAACTGGAAAACGGGACTACCGGATTCGTCGAGGACATCACCATCCGATACACGAAAATATTCACCCTCGATAACACGTTCATCGTCGTCCCGAACGGGACAATGCGCGAACGTGACGTGACGAACTACTCGGCCGAGGACGAACGGACACGCCGGACGATCGACGTGCTCGTCACCTACGAGAGCGACATCGCCGAAGCGCGTCGGCTCATCGAACTGGGCGCGCGCGACTGCGACGCGGTGATCGACGGCGGGCCGGACATTCGAGTCGGCGTCGCTCGATACACTGCCAGTCCCGACTGCCGTCTGCACGAATTCGGCGACGACGGCGTGCTGCTTCGACTTCGCTACTGGGTGAAAAAGCCGTACAAGCTCGCGAAAGTGCAATCGGATGTGAACACGCTGATCCGCGAGCGACTCGCGGACGCCGATGTGGAGATGGCGTACCCACACCGCCATCTGATCTTCGACGACACGTCCGGCGTGGCCCGCGTCGGCGGTCCGCCTGAATCGGTCAGCGGCGACGCGTCCGTCGAGTCCGAGACGGCGGTTGATACTGCCGACGGAGGCACCGCTGACAGATCTGCGACGACCGACGATGGTCGGAGCGACCGCGATCGAGGCGACCGCGATCGAGGTGACCGCGATCGGAACGACAGCACGACTGGCGACGGCAGTTGACTCCGAGAACAGGAGCACCCGACCCGACATCACTCGGGGAGAATTCGAGTGTGACTGGCTCTACATTGCCCGGGGGATTCGGTGTCACCGGATCGACGCCACCTGGAGAGATTCGCGTGTCACTGTCGCGTCGAGGCCACACTGCCCGCCGGTAGCTCGACACCATGAGGCGCGTGGATCGGAAGGGTGATGGACCGAGATACCCGAGTGCGTATCAGTGAGCGACGAGCCCTCCACGGAGTCGTCAGACTCGCATCCATCCGAGACGCCTCCCGGTACAGAGAGCGCGGACAGCGATACGATGACAGCCGGTGACGAATCGGTACGAACCGATGACGAGTCGGCACGAACCGATGACGAGACGGCACAAACCGGTGACGAGTCGGCACAAACCGGTGACGAGTCGGCACGAACCGATGACGAGACGGCACAAACCGGTGACGAGTCGGCACGTAGCGACACGGCAGATGACGGGACGAGAGACCAGCGAATTCCGACGGAGTCGATCACGGAAGGGGGTCTCGTCGGGCCGCTGTTCCACCTCGCATGGCCGATCGTGATGATCCAGCTGTTACAGGTGATGTACAACGTCGCCGACACCCTGTACTTGGGCCGGTTATCGGCCGACGCGGTTGGTGCCGTCAGTCTCGCATTCCCGCTGATATTCTTGCTTATCGCAGTCGCCGGCGGATTCACGACCGCGGGAGCGATTCTTGTTGCGCAGTATACCGGTGCAGACGGTGACCGGTCCGCAGGACTCGTCGCCGGACAGACGATCGTTACCGTGGCAGTTCTGTCGGTGTTCATCGGGATCGGCGGGTTCCTCTACACCCGCCCAGCACTGGAGATCCTTCCGAGCGATCCCGAAACCGCGGCAGCGGTCATTCCACTCGCGGCAGACTACATGGAAGTCATCTTCGCGGGAATCCCACTGATGTTCGGGTTCTTCGTCTTCTCTGCACTGATGCGCGGCTACGGTGACGCCCGGACACCGATGGCCGTGATGGTCCTCTCCGTCTTCCTGAACGTGCTTCTCGATCCGTTTTTGATATTCGGATTCGCCGGTAATCCCCTGTTTCAGTGGCTCGCCGACGTCCCGGTCGTGTCAGTTCTCGATCCGATGGTGGTGCAATCGTCGGGGCTCGCCGCGACCGGATTCACCGGGTACGGTATCGAGGGTGCCGCGATAGCGACGATCTTCTCCCGTGGCGTCGCCACCGCAATCGGCATTTGGCTGCTGTTCGCGACCGACGTTGGACCGGCGGTCGATCTCACACACCTTCGGCCAAATCTAAGCTTCATCGGAGACATCTTCCGTCTCGGCCTCCCTTCGAGCGTCGAACAGACGACGAGCGCGCTGGCGATGATCACTCTCACTGCGATGATCGTGACGTTCTCGCCGCCGGTGGTCGCCGCATACGGGCTCGGAAACCGGCTCATCTCCCTCGTGTTCCTTCCCGCGATGGGACTGGGGCGGGCGATCGATACGATGGTCGGCCAGAACCTCGGTGCCGGGCGAGCCGACCGGGCAGGACGGGCCGTCACGCTCGCTGCCGGAACCGGGGCGGGCGTAATGTTTCTCGTCGCGGTCGTCGCGGTCGTGTTCACCGAACCGATCGTCGGCGCGTTCCTCGGCGAGGTTCCCGACGCGGCGGCGACGATCGCGTACGCCGTCGAATACGTTCGAATTCGATCGGTCGAGTTCGCGTTTATCGGTGTCTCACAGGTCATTCTCGGTGCGTTTCGCGGTGCCGGAAACACTAAGATCGCGATGGTCATCTCGATTCTCACGCTCTGGGTCGGTCGAGTCGCGAGTGTCGCCTATCTCGTCTTCGTCGCTGGATGGGGCGAAACCGGTGTCTGGGTCGGTATGGCGATCGGAAATGTTCTCGGTGCTGTTGTCGGTGTCGCGTGGTTCGCGCGTGGGACGTGGACCGAACGGTATATTGATGAACCCACCCGCGACGCTCCGTTCGGCGACGGCTGAGCGGGACAGGATGCGGGAGCGGGACAGGGTACGAGAGCGAGACAGGATGCGGGAGCGAGACAGAGTGCAAAAGCGGGACAGGGTCCAAGGACGAGACAGAGTGCGAGATTAGTGTCGAAAGAGGTGGATAGCGTCGTCATCACGGAGCAGACAAAACCGCGCTCCGTCGTTCTCGGGAAATCTCGTCTCGGCCTCGCTCGTGGAAAACAAACGGTTGAATGGCGCGTCACACACTGGGCAAGGTATCTGGTTTCGGTTTTCCCACAGACTCGTTGAGCCAGTGTCCTTCAGTTGTTTGAGCGCGTGGCGGTGATCGTGAACGTCGAACTGTGTCATAGATCAGTGTCCGTTCGGCAGACACTCAATATATCGCTACAGGTATCAATATTGAATTCTGTGTGTTGGATTCTATGTCGCTCAGTTAGACACTTTTGTGAGTTCATCGCGTGCCCGAGTGAGGGCCGCGTGCTCGCCGTCTCTGGCGAATTCACCGATGGCGTCTGCCGCTTCGACGAGGGCATCGGCCTCTGCCGGAGACACGTCGCCTCCGAGTGCTTCGACGAGCTTTGTACGGTCCCGGAGCTGCTCGATCGCGTTCCTGGCGAGTTCCGGTCGGGGCGCGTCGGTACCGCTGTCACCCTCCGTGACCTGTTTGAGTTCGTCGTTTTCCGTCTCGCTACTGGCATGTGGGCTGTCGCTGGACATCTCGTCGGCCTCCCGTTCGTCGAGAAACACCATGAGATCGCCCCGATACGCCTCAACTGAGTGTACCGCCGCCATCCCACGCGCTTCGCGGACGGACTCGGGCACGTCGGCTGCCGGCGGACGAACACCGTCTGTTACACCGCCTAAGAGACGGAGAAAATATTCATGCTCGATGTCAGTTGGATCGCGCAACCGATCGTAAACGTCCACTGCTTCAAGCAGTTCGCGCGCGGCGAGATATACGGGATCAAGCGGGAGCAACTCGCCGGCTCGAATGAATCCCCGCTTGCGCGTGTACTCGCGGAGGTCGTTTTTTAGTTTCTCCACCCTATCGTCTGGTAGCGTCTCCCGTGCCTCACCGAAGCGAGAACGGTGGTCACTCAAGTCGAGCTCGACGGGCGTGTCGGTGTGTGCCGTTCGTTCGTCCAAGCCGACGCTGCGTACGCTCCCGCACGCGGGACACTCGATCGATCCCGTCTCGTAGTACGACCAGGATGTACCGCACTCGCGACACTCTCGTTCACCTCGGACTTTCATACGTCGACATCGCTCTCAATGGAGTAAACGCCTGTGTGTTGGTGCAGTACGGTCGCGTGTACGGTCATCTCGTCGTGAACTACCTCAAATATTCGCTCAGAATAATCCTCGGTTGAGCTGTCTCGGTTGAGCTGTCTCGGTTGAGCTGTCTCGGTTGCGTGATTTTCTCAGTTGGGCGATCTTCTCAGTTGGGCGATCTTCTCATTGACCGAGATCTCCTCATTGAGGATCGCTGATTCCTGTTCAGTGTCAGTGATCTCCGCCGTATCGGTACTATCGTCAGATCGTCGTGGGTTGAGTGGAGTGACACACCGTGTTTCCGGTGAAATCGGTGGGTGTTGGGGGAGGGTGTGGGTCGGATATTGGGGCCGGCTGTGGATCTACTCCGTTTATCTCACACTGAACTGTGATCGTTTTATTCCGCGATCAAATCTATTATATACTGTTTTCACGTAAAGTCCATTAGCTCACGCGACGTGACTAGTCGTGAGTAGCGACGTGAGTTTTCACCGGAAACGATGTCACCCTACCGATCTTGTATTGTGTTGACATCGATCGTCTACGTTGACTCCACACTTGATATCCGATAACGAGGTAGTGAACGGAACACAGGTGTGATCCGGTCTGAATCCGTATCGAATGTCCGAATCCGTATCCAACGGCTTTGAAATGACACCTCGTTTCCGATGAATTCGGCTCTGCGTCCGATGAATTCGGCTCTGCATCCGATAAAACACGTCTCCTCCTGTCACTCTCTTCTCTCCTCCTGTCACTCTCTTCTCTCCTCCTGTCACTCTCTTCTCTCCTCCTGTCACTCTCTTCTCTCCTCCTGT